>NZ_JBEPTH010000003.1:0-767091 GCF_040549385.1 Bradyrhizobium sp. LB11.1
CTGCTCATCGTCTCTCCTGATTCGCGGGTCAATCTTGCCCGCCGTCAGGCAGAAACTCCACTTATCGCGCTGTTCAGATTTGCGGGACCAGCTCATCCTTCCCGTCGAAAACACGTTAGATTCATCCGGAATCAAGGTGCACCCGCGGTGCATATTTTGGGCTGGGGACATTTCATGAAGTTGTTGTTAGGTTTCGCCGCATCGCTCGCGCTGGCGACTAGTGCAAACGCCGCCGACCTTTCGCCGAAGGCCTACACCAAAGCGCCCGTCATCGCGCCTGCTTCGAGCTGGACCGGATTCTACGTCGGCGGCAACATCGGCGGCGGCTGGGGCGATCCGAGAGCCACCTATGCGGGCAATGACGCGACCAGTGCGGCGCTCCTTGCCGGCCTGCTCGGGCTTCCAGGTCAGCAAGCCGTCGCCTCACATGGCATCAACTCCAGCGGCGTCACAGGCGGCGTCGAATTAGGCTACAATTGGCAAGTTGACCCGCGCTGGCTGATCGGACTCGAGACGGATTTCAGCGGCTCCGGCATCAAGGGTGCGGGCAGTGGCACCAGCGTTTTAAGCGCTGCGGGGGCCGGGTTCACCCAGACCGTCAACGCCGAACAAACCATTGAGTGGTGGGGCACGGTCCGCGCACGATTGGGCTTTCTGCCTCAAAAAGATCTGCTGCTGTTCGGCACCGCCGGCTTTGCCTATGGCAGGGTTTCGGGGACCGACACGTATATGTTTAACGGAGCAGCGGCACCTTTCGGTGGTGGGTTTGGCGGCGTTACGTTCAACTGTACCGCGGGCGCCATCTGTTTTTCCGGCTCGTCGGCAAGCGTGAAGACCGGCTGGACCGTCGGCGGCGGCGGCGAGTGGCGCGTGGCTCCGCGGTGGACCATCAAGGCCGAGTATCTCTTCGTCAATCTCGGCGACGTCTCGGTCACGGCCATTGCTGGACGCACCGACCTTCCTGGCGAGACCCCTTCACGCTACACGGCCAGTTTCCGCGAAGACTTCCACGTCGCCCGCATCGGGGCAAATTATCAGTTCTGATCGCTTCGAAGCTCGCCTGGAGTTACGGTGACGTGCTGAATCCGTTCGCCTGCGTCGCGCGCGGCTCCGATGCACGGAAGACGGACAGCGTAATTGAGCGTGCTGGACCGTAGTTCCATCACCAAAATCGGCGTGTCACACTGATGGGGTGCAGTCCAGCACTGTCACCGTAATCTGGGAAACTTTAGTCTGTGGATTTGGCCGACCTGAGCGCCTGGCGCGCCTCTGGCAGTCAACAATGAGCTGTGAATAGTTGAAGCGGCGCTAAGATCCAAACTCGGAGGATATAAAGGAGGCGATAATTTCGCCCCTTATTCTTGCGCCGGTTTCGTTGGGATGAGTGCCGTCAAGCGTGAAGCTCTTATAGTTGGTCGCGTTAATTCCGAGCGTTCGCCACATATCCAAGCAAGGCACGCCCGTTGATCGTGCAACGTCAATCATCCCGTCGACGTATTCTCTTAGGAAAATGCCTCGTTCGTCCGGGTGTGTATCGCTGTCCAGTTCTTCGAAATTGAGCCGCCATGCTGGCGTCATCAGAAACAAGCGCGCCTTCGGAAATGCGGTCAGCAGTTTATTGACTGAATAACTCAACGACGCCTTGAATGCCTCGACCGGGGCGCAAACGGTGAAATCATTCGTCCCGTATTCCATCCCAATATGCGTGACTTTGCTAAAATCGACAGTCTTAATTCTCGACAGCGCGGCTTCGTTTCCGTTTCCAAGATACGGCATCGCTCCTTCCTGCGCCGACCAATCGCCTGAAGTAATCGCGTCAACGAGTTTGCAAAGAGAAAATTCATCAGCATTAGGGCGCTCGTAAGCACCAGCACACGCGCCGTCAAAGCCAACGTTGATCGGCGTCAGGTTCAACCGCGAACCGACGATGACGGGTGTGAGGTAAGAGCCGGGGGAATGAAGCCCCGCTGTAATGCTGCTCCCCATCTGGACATAAACGCCCTTTGGGGCTCGCACCTTCGGGCGCGTAAACCAGTAGGTCGTGCCCGCTGATGCCGCGACAAGCCCAAGACCTTGTAAGAATGCCCGCCTATCCATTGCCCCTCGCCCCGAACGGAATCTTAATCGCAACCTGCGGTGGATGGCAAGGGCGGTGCTCCCATCCGTGAGCGCATCAATCGTTACCGGCGACTATGCGGCCAACGGCATCATCATCACCGAAGGCCATAGGATAACCTGTCACAGAAATTACCGTCTCTCACTTACGGGGTGCAGTCGAGTGCAGTCCAGCACTGTCACCGTAATTCCATCGCCTCACTCCGCCTTTGCCGTGCTCCGCAACCCGAGCAGCAGCAAGACGACAGCCAGGATGATGGCCAAGCCGATGAATACGAATCCGCCGGTGATCATTGCCTCCTTCCAGGGCGCAGCTTCATGCCCCACCGCCGTGATTGGCGAGAGCGCAGCTGTCCCAAGCACGGCGGCCGCCGTCGTTACGATCCAATTGCCGTATGTCCCGATGAGCAGTGCCCAATAGGCCACTGCCTTCGTTCGTGCCGATAGTCTGACCTCGTTCCAGATGGCGCCGACCGCCAGCAGGAACGTGCCGTTCATCACGCCCTCCAAATGAGCGGCCAACGCCATCCTCACATTGGTGAAATGCTGTTCGACCAGCCCCGTCAGCAATCCGATCAAAAACAAGGCTGCGCCATGCCAGAGCAGCCTTCGCTTCTCATCCGCCATAAGCTTACCCTCCAGTCGCGGACGTTGAATCACGGTACTCTATGGGCATTACGGTGACAGTGCACTCAATTTTGGTCGGCGTCGCCTTGCTCGTCCTGCGGCTTCTGGGCGAACAGGTCGACCTCCGGCGGGTTGCCAAGCAGGCCAGCGAAACGCGGGAAGCGCTCCTGGATCGGCGCCAGCTGGGTCACTCCATCATCCTTGCCCCGTAGATGAGCGCGGGTGCTCGCCCACTGCCAATCCTGCGCCCGCTGCACCAGCCGCGCCCTCACGGGGTTGAGGGACACGTAGCGCAGCGCCGCCGCAAGATGGCGCTCATCCATAGCGACGGCGCCGAACCGGCCCTGCCAAAAATGACCGGTACGCTTGCGTCGCGCCTGGATAACCCCGGCATAGCTTCGATGCACACGGGCCAGCGCGCGGCGCAGACCGTCAGGATCGGGCGGCACCAGGATGAGATGCACATGGTTTGGCATCAAGCACCAAGCCCACACTTCAACGCCGGCTTCCCTGCAATTTGCAGCGAGCAGGTCGCGATAGAGCGCATAGTCGGTGTCGTCGAAAAACGTGCGTGACCGGCCGTTACCGCGCTGGGTGACGTGGTGGGGATGCCCGGGAATGACGACACGAGCGAGACGAGCCATGCCAGATCATGACCGCGAAGCGATGAGATGTCAATTTAGTGCACTGTCACCGTAATTCCGGCTCGTCGGCAAGCGTGAAGACCGGCTGGACCGTCGGCGGCGGCGGCGAGTGGCGCGTGGCTCCGCGGTGGACCATCAAGGCCGAGTATCTCTTCGTCAATCTCGGCGACGTCTCGGTCACGGCCATTGCTGGACGCACCGACCTTCCTGGCGAGACCCCTTCACGCTACACGGCCAGTTTCCGCGAAGACTTCCACGTCGCCCGCATCGGGGCAAATTATCAGTTCTGATCGCTTCGAAGCTCGCCTGGAGTTACGGTGCAGCGGTGTCGCCGTAATTCCGGCGTACTCACCGTAACTCGTAATCCAGCCGTAACGTCACTCAAGCCCTCTGTGCCCAGCCCAGGAAAATCGAAATAACTTCGTGGAGTCTATTGGGCGGACTTTGACCAACAAATACTTGATCTTTGACCCTGCATAGAAATTCGTTCCGATCATCTCCTTGATTTTCGTGAATTTCCTCAAAAGCACGATCACACATATGTACCCGTAAGCTCCGCTTTGAAGTACCACCCATATTGTCGACCGTTTCAATCGTTATCCCATGCCTGTGCTCCCAATCTCCATTACACTGGGATTCGTACCATCGCTCCAATCGCCTAAACAACTCGATCTGTAAGTTTAGCATCGGACACTACCTTCCAGAATTACGTGGTGCACTGAATCCGTTCGCCGGCGCCGCGCGAGGGCTCCGATGCACGTTAGACGGACGGCGTAATTGAGTGCACTAAACTCGCTCACGATAGCCGACTTCTGCGGCTTCGATGAATACTCAGCGGAAGCAGCAATTCGGTGCCTTTTGGAAAACGCAGCCGATCACAACCGCTTCGCCCCCGAACTCGGGCTGCCATCTTTCGCTGGGCAGAACGAGCTGGATCTACGGCAAGATTTTGAACGGCCAACCCGTGACGACCATTGCAAGCGGATCATACTCGCTCAGTGCTGGCGTGCCGCTTGAAGCGAGCGTTAGGATCAGCGGCAACACAGCGACAGTGAACCTGCCGGACGGTACCGTGCAGATCATCACCGATACTGACATCGGAACAAACGCCGGACCGTGGGCTACCATCGAAGCGTTCCAGAACGACGCGGCTGCGGACGACAGGACCGGATTCTATAAGAGCTGGCTGGGGTAGTGGCTGGCTTTAGGGCTGCACTAGCGAGTGAGAATACGAAAATGTATTTTCGCCGCGCTGGAGGAAGTCTCGCTTTTGCTTGGTGAGGGTAACGAAGAACGAATGAGCTGAACCACTCCACGGGAGTTTCCAATCGTGGGATTCGAACACGATAAGCGGAGCGGTATCGCACCATTGTGTATTGGAGCGCATCAATTCTGTCTCAAACCCCTCGATGTCGATCTTCACTGCAAGCAACGCAGCATCGGGGATCTCGGCAATGAGGCTTTCCACGGTCACTGTCGGGGTTGAGCCGTTCTCCGTTTCGATGGTTTGCCAGCTCCAAGATGCGCCGCCATCGTTGTTTTGAAGGCTTACGGAACTGATGCGATCCGAGATCGCAGCTTGGACGGGAAGAATGTTGGAGTGGTTCTGTGCATTCATTTGAAGAACGCGAAAATTAGATGGCTCCGGTTCGATGGCGATGATCTTGGCTTGTGGATATTGTTTTGAGTACCACAGCGACGCGATGCCAATATTGGCGCCACAATCAAGGATGCATGGCGTCCGGCCTTCGGCCAGCATACGATTGTATAAGCAACGCATTCCCTCTTCGTGCTTTTCGGATGGTGGGGCATACTCCTGGAGAAAATAAACCTGCTTCAGAACCTCCCAATCGCTTGAGCCGATCCTGAGAAAGATCGGTTCGTTGTTTGAGCGAAGCCGAAGCTGAACGACATTTGCTCTATCTTTTGCGAAGGCTCTCCTTAGCGAGGCCATGCATGCGCCGATGAAGCCCAAGACGCAGATGGCCGAAACGAACACTTCAATCCGTCGTAGCGCAATTATTGGCATGCCAGCAACTTCTCTCCAATGGCCGAGCAATCTAGGCGAGAGCCATAGGGGGTGCAACCAGCCGTCCACTCCCTTCAAGGGATCACGGCTCGACGATGATCCGCTCTGACTTCCGCAGCGCGGCGACACGCCGGGCTTCTTCAAGCGCCTTCTGGTAAGTCATAGCGTCCTGAAGCACGAGGGAATGATCCTTGGCCGTGATCGAGCTGGAGACCAGCGTGAAGCGCCAGAAACCGCGCCCTACGGGCTTCTGGCCGTGCTCGCGCTCATAGCGGCCGGTGTAGACCTCGATCTCAGCCACGCTGCTGCCTCGCGAATTCCTTGGCCCTCTCCAGCGCCTGTTTGCTGGTCATGGCCTCAGGTCGCCGCCATTACCCCTCCCCCGGATCACAACTTAAGGTAAGCACACACTCGTCAAATCCAATGAGAAAGCAAAGCGTCGCCTTAGTTGTAGGCGTGCACTTCGGCGCACTAAGATGGCTTCGAGGGATCCCCCTGCCCCTCCCCCCATTTTCCTGCTATCTCCTCCCCCGCCATCCCGGCCCAAAGCAAAACCCCATCCGTCCAAGGGAGCAACAACCATGCGATACCTCCACACCATGCTGCGCGTGCGCAATCTCGATGTCGCGCTGAAGTTTTACCAGGATGCGCTGGGGCTGAAGGAGGTGCGGCGGATCGAGAACGACAAGGGGCGCTTCACGCTGGTGTTCCTGTGCTCGTCGGACGATCTCGAGGCGCTGAAGAAGCAGCCGCAGTCGCGCGGCGCGCCGCTGGTCGAGCTCACCTGGAATTGGGACGAGGAGAAGTATGGCGAGGACCGCTTCTTCGGCCATCTCGCCTATGAGGTCGACGACATCTACGCCACCTGCGCGCAGCTGCAAAAAGCCGGCGTCACCATCAACCGGCCGCCGCGCGACGGCAACATGGCCTTCGTCCGCTCGCCCGACCTGCACTCGATCGAGATCCTGCAAAAAGGCGACCCGAAGGCGCCGGCCGAGCCGTGGGCGTCGATGCCGAATACCGGCCACTGGTAAGGCGTTTACGGCAGGAACCAGCGCCTGCCCGGCGCGTTCTCTCTTCGACAAAGCAATTGGAGGAGGACGCAATGGGACGAGGAATATTGCTGTGGCTGCTGGGCGTGCCGATCCCGGTGATCATTCTGTTGTGGCTGTTCTTCGGCCATTGATATCAGCGCAAACGCATCTTGCGTTTGTCGCACCGGCTCGTTTTGCAATGAAGGCTCCGTCATCGGCGGAGCTTTTTGCATGAGGGGCTCACGGCAATGCGCATCGCTCCCATCCGCGAATTCCGCTATCACCCGCGCACAGTGGCCTTGTAGCCCGGATGGAGCGTTAGCGTAATCCGGGACCGGCCGCCGCAGCCGAAGCTCCCCGGATTGCGTTTCGCTCCATCCGGGCTACGACATCGAAAAAACGCGCGGGAGGATTTTATGCCGGACACACAGCTGACGATCTGGGGCCGCGCCAATTCGGTCAACGTGCAGAAGGTGCTGTGGTGCCTCGCCGAGCTCGATCTACCCTATCAGCGCATCGACGCCGGCATGGCCTATGGCAAGACCCGCGAGCCCGACTATCTCGCGATGAACCCCAACGCGCGGATCCCGACGCTGGTCGAAGGCGATTATGCGCTGTGGGAATCCAATTCGATCATGCGCTATCTCTGCGTGGCCCATGGGCGCGGCACGCCGATCTATCCGGAGCCACCGAAGAAGCGCGCCGGCGTCGACCGCTGGCTCGACTGGACGCTGTCGATGGTGCAGCCGGTCGATCGCCCGGTGTTCTGGGGCCTCGTGCGCACGCCGCCCGCCGAGCGCGACATGGTCAGGATCCAAAGGGATGCCGATGCGGCCGCCGAGGTCTGGGCCATCGCCGACCACCATCTGGCGTCGCGAACCTTCATGGAAGGCGACCAGTTCACGCTCGCCGATATCGCGATCGGCGCCTATGCGCGGCGCTGGCTCGGCGTCGAGGGGATCACCCGTCCGGCGCAACCGAACCTGACGCGGTGGCTCGCCGAGCTCGGCAAGCGGCCCGGATTTGCGCAGCATGTGGCCCCGCCGATGTCGTGACCGCTGACGCGGCTTAAGCTCTGGTGAGCGCGCGAGGAATTGCTTTCGGCGCGCATCACGATTGCGCTTGACGGCTACTGTGCATGGGGTTGTTTTCGCGTTTAGTGGTGTGGCGACCTAGTGCCAGCCGCGCTCGACCAGCATAGCGACGACGATCAGCACCAGCGTGACGACCGCGGTGGCGAGCTTTGCAGTCCAGGACAGCCCGCGGCCGACCCACCACAGCAGCGCGCAATACATCAGCGCGGGGACGAGCAGATCGAGCCGCAACAGGTCCGGCGACATCCGCCCCTCAGCGCCCGGTCACGGCGTCGACCCTGACCGCGCCGCCGATCTTCACGCAGGTCCCCTCGACCATCGTGAAGCCCTGGCCATAGGAGGCGCAGCCATTGACCCTGGCAGTCCCCTTGGCGGACCCGGCAGAGCCCTTCAGCGGCAGGGTCCTGCCCGACTGCGCCTGCTCGGTCGGCGGCAGGCGCAAGGTCTCGGCCCCGGCCGTGGAGGTGACCGCGAGCGAGGCGAGAATGAGAAGGGCGGTGCGCATGGCCGCCTTGTAACCCGGACGGGCGCGAGGCGCCATCCGGGCCGCCGTCAGAGGAACTTGACGCCGGCCGACTTGCCGCGGCGCCAGACCACCTGACAGCTCCGCCCGGTCCGCGCGTCCCGTGCGAACGCCATCCGGATCACGCCCGGCAGCTGGCTCGCATCCTCGTCCGTGGTGATCTTGGCGCCCGAGGCCGAGATGTCCTGAACCAGGCAACGCCGCGCCGCGAATCCGCCCGCGAGCGTGATCCAGGCAGGCTGCGACAGCGATTTGCGGGCCGCGCGCTTCTTGGGCTGGGGCATTGGCTAAAGATCTCTCCCGCTCCAGCGCTAGCCCAGGGAACCCTAAGAAACGGTTGAGATCGCCGCCCGAATGATCCCGGGGGGGCTATCCACCGGGCTCAAAAGAGCGTTCCGGAACGGCTTGCCCACGGGCCCAAAGGCCACTATACGTTCGCCCGCTGCAAGCCGCCGGGCACGACTCGCGCGGCCAGCGGGCCTGTCACCAAATGCGACGTGGCCTTGCGTTTGCTCCCTTCGTCTATCGGTTAGGACGCCACCCTTTCACGGTGGAGAGAGCGGTTCGATTCCGCTAGGGAGCGCCAAGCAGTCGCCATGTCCCTCACCGTTCGCCCAGGAAGCTGCTCTGCACTTTCGCGAAGGCGAGCCCGACGGTGTAGACGCGGATCCCCTCGATCACGCAATGGTCCGGATTGAGCGTCAGCAATCCGATCGATGTCTCCTCGCTCAGCTCCCACGGTGAGCGGACGATGATGCAGGGATAATCCGCCGCAAGCTTTGCATAGCTCGTGGCGCGAAAATTGTTCTTCAGGACGTGCGTGTAGGTGTTGTGGTCCAACAGCGGGACCGCGAAGGCGGCTTCGTAGCCTCTCGATAACCTCTCGCGCATCGCCTGGTCGCCCCAGAGCTGCAACGTCATGTCCCAGCCGTGATTCATGTCGTTCTCCGGCGCACGCACGAACATGCCGGAGACGTTGGCGCAGGCGGAACCGGCCGCGACCACGCTCTTCGAAAGCCTGGCCCCGATCGCATTGGAGCTGGAGGATTGCAGCGCGACAGCGCGGGCGTCGATCAGTGTTACCGCGGCCGTCGCGGCGCACAGGCTGCCCGCAATCAGGCTCACCGCGGCCGACGGGATGGCCGGGACCAGACGCCTGATCTGCACCACGACAAGCACGAGGGCTTGCGGACGTCTTCAGGTCACTATGAAAACCTCACGCCGCCGGTCGCGCCATTTTCGGCTTATCGCGATGAACGGCTCTTCGATGAAACGCCGGGACATCCACGCCATCGGCGTCGTCAACAACACGCCGATGACAATGCTCAACAGGATCGACGACATGGGCCAGCCGTCGATAGCGCTGATGCGGACCGCAACGCTCAAGCCGATCATGTGGAAGAGATAGAAGCTGTAGGATATCCGGCCGTAGAAGCCGATCACCGGCTGATCCAGCAAACGAAAGCCGCGCCGCAGCCCCCCAAACGCGATCAGTGCCACCAGCAGCCCGGATGAACAGGATTCGAGCAAGATGATCGGCGCGGTTTGCTTTTGCAGACCGCAATAAAGGAACAGAACGCCGGCCACGACGGCCACCACCATCTGCAGACCGCCGATACCTTCCACGAGGCCGCGTCCCGAGAAGTGCAGCGTCACGCCAAGCACAAAAGCGTACAAAGGCGCGAGGTTCGTGTAGCCGCCGAGCAGGTGCGCATATGGACCGATGAACGACAGCCCGAACAGCACCGCGATCGCCGCGATCAGGACGTGCGAGCCAAACCGCCGGCCGACCAGAAATGCCAGAATGATGACCGGTGTCGCGAAGCACTCTACCGTCATCGACCACATCGGCCCATTGATGTCATGCCGGATCATCAGGGCGTTCAACATCACGTTGAGGGGCGAAAAATCGGGCCCGAATCCCAGATAGAACCCGAACGCCGCGTGCAACACGGCCAACAGCAGTACGACCGCAATCGCCGCCGGAAACAGCCGGAGAATCCTGTGACGCAGGAATACTGTGATGTCGTCGTTCCGAGCCAGCGAGCGCGACAGCACGAAGCCGCTCAGCACGAAGAAAAGCACCACAGGCGCCATGCCTGTGACATAGGTGTCGGTGAATTGCCCGAACGCATGGTAGCCGACGACAGAGACCGCAGCGAGGCCCCGCAACGATTCAAGTCTGGGCAGGAATTCGAGTTTCTCAACCACGGTCGTCCTGACATCCGAGGTCTGGATTTCGGACAGCTTCTTGATCCTGCAGCATCCGCGTTCGCACTTAGCCACAACACGGCACGTCATGGCAATCTATTGAAATGACACCGTCCGGGGGACCTGCCTTGATCGTTCGGGAAGCCGGGCAGCCGAGCCGATGCGCCGGCAGAATCCGTCATCCTGGCATGAACCTCCCAACGCGCTGGCGTCACGCCTCGAAGGACCTGGTTCGCCCCATGGAGCAGCGCAAATCCAGCTCGGACGACCACTCCGGCGCCCCGGTGGCTACAACCACGCCCCCGGGTTGGATGCGCCGCACGGCGCCGCATTCGCCGGACCGACGCGTCAAGATGTTGAAGCATATGGCGCGCGCCAGATCGGCCCCGCCTGAACGCCGCCGTTCAGGCGGGCGAAGAAACCCGCGTCAGGTCTTTGTAGGCCGGTGCGGCTAGTTTTGAATCGCCCGATTCACAGACCCCTGCCCTCCAACAGCAGGTGGCGTTGCCACGCGGTGAGACATGAGCTCCTTGGAGCAGGCGAAGCTGCGACAGATCGCGATCGTGTCGCGCGCGCTGGCACGACAGGACGGCATCGACTATCGGCAAACCTCCAGGCACGAGCGGCACCAGTACCGGCGCGAGGCGATCATCACGCTGCTCGGCAACTGGACCCTCGATGACATCCGCCTCGCAGACGGCATCATCGCCAAGTGCCGGAACGGCTGAAGCGGCGAGAGCCTCGATTACTCCGCCGCAATCGCAATTGACGTGGTTGTGAACGTGCGCGCCAGATAACCGGGACGTTTTATCGCCTCCCCGGCAGACCCGCTCATTTACCGGAAATTTACCCCTGCTCCTGAGTGCCGGTATCATTTGCTTAGAATTTGATCCCTACCGTGGAATTACCGAAACAATCCGAAACACAATTGGCGCCCATGTCCGTCGCAGAGTTCCTCAGGCAGCGTGCAGTGCAAGTGAACATGGGCGGCAGCTACTCTCTGCCTCGCTGGTACGATTGCGAGGGCAAGCTACGTACCTTCGCCTGCCGCACCAGCCGCGTCTCGCCGTTCCGGATGTTGGTTGACGTGCCGGTTGTCGGCAGGATCGGCGAGCGCGTGACCTCCTACTTCCAGGATTTCGGCGAATTCCAGTGCACCATCAGCGCGACGCTGAAGTCGGGCTTCCTGATGGAGCTCGACATGACTCGGGTGCGTCGCGCGTGGATGTCGGAAAAACTGACCTGGCTGGAGAAAAAGCAGAAGGATGACAGTATCGAGGAGCTGCGGCGCGATGCGCGCTTCGTTCCGCAGGCTTCGCACACCGTCCTGACGCTTGCCGACGGCAGCAGCCATCCCTGCTTCATCATCGACGTCTCCACGGCCGGCGTCGCGATTTCTTGCGAATATGACCCGCCCGTCGGAACCCCGCTCGCGGTCGGCGCCTGTGTCGGGCGGGTCATCCGCAAATTCGACAACGGCTTTGCGGTGCAGTTCACAGAGAGGCAGCAGCGGGACGACCTCGTCCGCCTGGTCGCGCGCCAAGCCGTGCCCAAGCCGGCCTGAAGCCGTCCGGACCTATCCGTATTGCTGCCCTATCGCGGCCCCATTGCGGGATCAGCTTTTGGCGTCCGTGCCGTGTACGGGGCAGACTTGCGATCGGGGGACCGGATGGCAGTCGACAAGACCACAGTTGATAAGATTACTTGGGACAGGGTCGGCCGGGTCACCGAGCCCGGGCGCTACATTTACACGTTCGGCTGGCTCACGATTACGGCCGGCGATCTCGATATCTGGAAGCAATATCCGCACGCCGCATTCACGCTGCTTGGGCACCAGGCCGAGCCTGACGAGACCGTTGGCGAGGAATTCCATCTCGGCGCCTTTGACATCACGCCCGACGCTCCACCGCCGTTCACTACGCATTGAGGGCGGAAAGCGCGAGAGCCGGCGATTCGAGCCGGAGCAAGCAGTGCCCGGTGTGAGGCGCCGTTGCGCAGTACGCAGGCCTTTTCGGGAGCGCATGATATGCGCGTTGCTTGATCAACGTCATGATCCACATCCCTCCTGCCGACCAGGCCTTCCTGCTGCTGCTCATCGTCTCCTGCCTCGGCACATACCTCACACGCGTCATCAGGGAGTTCGAGCAGGTGCGAGCCCGCCGGATGGCATCGCCGCTCCGCGGACACACAACGAAGCGCGACTAGACGGCACCGGCCGCCCAAGCGTTGGCGGGCGTGCGGTCATTCCGCCTCTGGACTCGCCGCCTGCGCACGTGCATCGTAAATCGAAGAAACCTACACATTACGTTGATCTGACTTATCAATCTCGGCCCGATGACAAGGCGCGTAACCCTTACCACCGATGGCGAATTGGTTCAGTCATGCAATTGATTGCGCTCGTATTCTACACTTTGCGGTCCTGATGAATGCCAGCTGTCGCGCTTGTTAAGCAACGGGACAGCAAGCACATGACAGATGGTCGCATCGGGAAACGTAGATAAGCGGACCAAGGGAACCCATTTTCGGCGCCGATGTATCTGATTGAAGCGTTACCCACCGTCATCGGAACGGCCGCCATCGCCCCGGCGCTGTTGATGCTGTGGCTTGTCATTGCTGCCGAGGAACGCCCCGGCCCCCCCGCCCAGGTCTGGACCGCCTTCCTGCTTGGCGCGGCCAGCATCTCGCTGCTGGGTCTGGCCCGGGCCCCCTTCGCCAAGATGGTCGCCGCGCCCGACAATCCCTGGGTGGCACTCGCCATGCATTCGGTCTTCGGCGTCGCATTGCCCGAGGAGGCGGTGAAGGTGATCGCGATCGTGCTGGTCTCCTCGACCAAGCGGCGGACCTTCGCCAACCCCATGGACACCGTCGTCTATGGCGCCGCTGTCGGCCTCGGCTTCGCCGCCTACGAAAACCTCGCTTATCTGGTCCAGCATGTCGAGATGTGGCGGTCTCTGGCCGCCTTGCGCAGCGTACTCACCGTCCCATTCCACGGCGCGCTCGGCATCATCGCCGGCGCCTATCTCACGATCGCGCGGGCCGGCACGGCGCTGGGCGCGAACCGCCATCATCGCGACTGGGCGCGCCTCTCAAGCCGACTCTTGATGCTGATGGGACCTCTCGCCCTGCATTCGGCGTTCGACTTCCCCCTACTCACGCTTCAGCGCATGCCGGATCTCGATCCGACCTTGCGGATGTGGCTGGGTGCGGCAAGCCTGCTGATCGGCTTCAGCTCGATCGCCTTTGCCATGCGCCTGGTGCGGCGCGTCGCGCGCCACCACGCGCCCCGCACCGATATCGCGCGAGAGCGGCTCGGCCAGTTGCGCCGGATGTGGGCGTTGTGGCTCGCCGGCGGCGGTGTCGGCTTCCTCGGCCTCGCCTTCGTGCTGACCTCGATCCACCACTGGCTCATCAACCCCGAGCGCAATCTGACGCTGGCCCTGATCCCGATCGGCTTCGTCTCGATCCTGCTCGGCCTTGCGCTGCTGGTCGTCACGACCGCGATCTACGTTCTCGGCCGCAACCGCATCCGCACCAGTGGCGAGGGTTTTTCGTCAGCGCACGGCGGCGGTTGATCCGCGGGATGGCAAGCCCGGTGTGTGCGTACTAGATTAGCGCCATATGTTTCGATCCGGAGATTGCCGATGACTTCGCCCGAGGAATTTTCACAGCTGCAGTCTGCGATGAGCCAGGCTGTGAAGGCGCATTGGCGGGCCTTTCTGTTCGAAGGCATCCTGCTCGCCGTTCTCGGCGTCGCCGCGCTGATCCTGCCGCCGCTCGCAAGCCTCGCCATCACGATCTTCCTCGGCTGGATGTTCCTGGTTAGCGGCATCGGCGGATTGATCGTAACGTATTGGGCGCGCAGCGCACCGGGCTTTTGGTGGTCGCTGATCTCGGCAGCCCTCGCCGTACTCGCGGGCATGTTGCTGCTGGCGCGGCCGATGCAGGCCGTGCTGACGCTGACCATCGTACTCGGCGCCTATTTCCTCGCCGAGGGCGTCGCCACCATCATGTACGCGCTGGATCACCGCCGCGAGCTGAGCGGCCGCTGGTCGTGGCTGCTGATCTCGGGCCTCGTCGACATCGCGATCGCGTTCATGGTGATCACGGGACTGCCGAGCTCGGCGGAATGGGCGATCGGCGTGCTCGTCGGCATCAATCTTTTGTTCGGCGGCGCCACCCTGATCGGCATGGCCCTGGCGGCACGCAACAGCAACAGTTGAGGCGCCGCGTCGCGTACTGCGCCGATTTGGGGGGTGACAACCCAACAATGGCACGCTATATGACGCTCCATGACCACCGTCGCCACCAGCTTTTATTGGTACTTTAGCTACGACAGCTCGCTGGCGGTGGGAGGATCACGCTCAATCTGACAAATTGCAGCATCTAGTCCGAACAGCCGCCAGACCTGGCGGCTTTTTTATTGGCCGGCAGGTTCTCAAAATGACAGGAGCCCGCCGTGCTGAGCACGACCGACGATCTTCGTATCCGCGAACTGAAAGAGCTGAGCACGCCTGAGGACGTGATGCGGGAGGTCCCGCGCACCCTCACGGCAACCCGTGTGGTGATGGCGGCGCGCAACGCCATCCACGCCATCCTCAACGGCCAGGACGATCGCCTTCTCGTTGTGGTCGGCCCCTGTTCGGTCCATGATCCCAAGGCCGCGCTCGAATATGCCGAGCGTCTCGCCGGCCTGCGCGAGGAACTCTCAGACCAACTCGAGATCGTGATGCGGGTCTATTTCGAGAAGCCGCGCACTACGGTCGGCTGGAAGGGCCTGATCAACGACCCGGATCTCGACGGCAGCTTCGACATCAACAAGGGCCTGCGGCTCGCGCGCAACGTGCTCTCGGCCATCAACAATCTGGGCCTGCCCGCAGGTGCCGAATTCCTCGACATGACGACGCCGCAATACATCGCCGATCTGGTGTCCTGGGCCGCGATCGGCGCGCGGACGACCGAAAGCCAGATCCATCGCGAGTTGGCCTCGGGTTTGTCCTGCCCGGTCGGCTTCAAGAACGGCACCGATGGCAATGTGCGGATCGCAGCCGACGCGGTGAAATCGGCCTCGCATCCGCATCACTTCATGGCGGTGACGAAGCTCGGCCGTTCCGCAATCGCCTCGACAACGGGCAACGAGGACTGCCACATCATCCTGCGCGGCGGCAGCAAGCCGAACTACGATGCTGCGAGCGTCGCGTCGGCCTGCAACGATCTGGCGAAATCCGGTGTCGCGCCGCTGGTGATGGTGGATGCGAGCCACGCCAATTCGAGCAAGAAGCCGGAGAACCAGCCGCTGGTCACGGCCGACATCGCCGGTCAGATCTCGGGCGGCGAGAACCGCATCATGGGTGTGATGATCGAGAGCAATCTCGTCGCCGGCCGTCAGGACGTGGTGCCGGGCAAGCCGCTGGTCTACGGCCAGAGCATCACCGATGGATGCATCGACTGGGCGACCACGGCAACCGTGCTCGGGCAACTCGCCGATGCGGTCGAGATCCGGCGCAACACCGCGCGCGCCGGACTGCACGAGCGCTCAGCCTAAGTACGGCAATAGGCGGGCGGGGCGACGCTGTTCGCGCCCTGCCCGCAATCGTCATAGATTAGCAGCCGCGGCAGATGCTCTTGATCTTCTTGTCGAGCAGAGCGTCTTCCTTGTTCACGGGATTGTTTGGATCGTTCAAACTCTTCTCGCTCGGCACGTCGCTGGCGCGCGGCTGGCGATGCCCGATCGGCGCCTGCGGCGTCGATCCGGACGTCGCGCCGCCGGATGTCGATCCCTTGGTGCCGGTCTGCGCAACCGCCGCTCCGCCGAGCAAGACCACCAGCGATGCTGCCACCATGATCTTCTTCATATCCGTTCCTCCATTCCTCAAACCGGCGTCTTCCCCATCACCACTCATGTCTCGGGCGGGTACAGATGAACGTCGCCGCAATAATCGACGATACGATAGCGCGTTTCCGTTGCCGCATCACCCGGATCGCCTGCGGTATTTTGCTCCGCCAACACATAATTCGGTCCGACCGGCGACTTGCCGGCGCCGCCGGGAATGTCGATCACATAGTCAGGCTGACACAGTCCTGACACCCGTCCGCGCAGCTGCCGCATCAACTCCTGCCCCTGCGCCAGCGTCGTGCGCAGATGCGCAGTGCCCGGCGCGAGATCGCCGTGATGGAGATAATAGGGCTTGATCCGGCACTCGACGAAAGCCCGCATCAAATCCGACAGGGCGGTAACGTTGTCATTGACGCCGCGCAAAAGCACGGACTGGCTCACCATGGGGATCCCGGCATCAACCAGCCGTGCCGAGGCAGCGCGTGCCGGTCCCGTCAGCTCGCGCGCATGATTGGCATGCAGTGCGATCCAGGTGGTCGCGCCCTCGACCTTGAGTGCCGCGACCATATCGTCGCTGATCCGCGCAGGGTCAGCGACGGGCACACGGGTATGAAGGCGGATGATCTTGACGTGATCGATCGCAGCGAGATCGGCCATGATCTCGCTCATCCGCCGCGGCGACAGCATCAGCGGGTCGCCGCCGGTCAGGATCACCTCCCAGATCTCGCTATGCGCGCGGATGTAGTCGATCGCGGCGCGATAGGCGCTATCCGAGAGCGTGTTCTCCTTGCCGGGCCCGACCATCTCGCGGCGGAAGCAGAAACGGCAATAGACCGCGCAGACGTGAACGAGCTTGAACAGCACACGATCGGGATAACGATGCACGATACCGGTAACAGGCGAATGCGGGTGGTCGCCGATCGGATCGGCGTTCTCGCCCGGTTGCATCTCGAGCTCTGCCGGCGTCGGAACGAACTGCCGCGCGATGGGGTCATCGGGATCGGATTTGTCGATCAGATCGACCAGTGCTGGCGTGATCGCAACCGCATAGCGCGCGGCGACGCGTTCGAGCGCGGGCAGCGCCGTGGCCGGTGCGAGGTTCGCGGCCACAAGTTCGGCCGGCTCGCGCAATGTCCGTGCAAGATTGGTCTTCGTCATTTTTCACTTAACGTTTCATTTGCAGGCGGTGTCCACACCACCTGATCAATCCGTGTTGCGCCGCTTGCCAGCATCACCAGCCGGTCGAAGCCGAGCGCGACGCCGCTCGCCTCCGGCATTACGGCGACTGCGGCCAGAAAATCCTCGTCCAGCGGATAGGCCTCGCCGTAGCGGCGCTGCTTCTCCGCCATGGACTCTGTGAAGCGTTTGCGCTGCTCCTCGGCGTCGGTGAGTTCGCCAAAGCCGTTGGCGAGCTCGACGCCGCAGGCATAGACCTCGAACCGTTCCGCGACCCTGGGATCGTCCGCCTTGACCTGCGCCAATGCCGCCTCCGGAGACGGGTATTCGAACAGAATGGTCAAACGCCCCTGCCCCAGATGCGGTTCGACATGCTCGACCAGGACCTTGCTGAAGATGTCCGACCAGGTGTCGTCTTCGGCGACGCGGACTTTGCCGGCCGTTGCCTGAGCTAGCGCGCCACGGTTACCCTCGTTGCCCGAAATTGTCGACAGCAGGTCGATCCCGGCGAAGCGCTCGAAGGCGCCCGCGACCGTCAGCAGCTCCGGCTCGGCAAAGGGGTCGGCGGTCCGGCCCCGGAACGCGAAGGTCCCGATCCCGGTCGCCTGCGCGGCCTGGGCGATGACCACCACCGTGTCGGCCATGATGGCGTCATAGGGGGCACCAGCCCGGTACCATTCCAGCATGGTGAATTCGGGCAGATGCAGGTCGCCGCGCTCGCGGTCGCGGAACACTCGGGCGAACTCGAAAATCCGCTCCTCGCCGGCCGCAAGCAGCTTCTTGCAGGCGAACTCGGGCGAGGTCCGCAGGTATCGGCTGGCCCGGCTGCCGTCGGGTCGGATGATCTCAGTCCTGGGCGCGTGCAGATGGGTCTCATTGCCCGGGGAGACCTGGAGGACGGAGGTTTCAACCTCGAGAAAGCCCTGCTCCGCGAAAAAGCCCCGTAGAGCCCCGGTAATGGCCCCCCTCGCCTGGAGGAACGGCCGCCGATCGAGGTGCCGCGAGGGCGACCAGAACGGCGAAATCGGCTTGTCCCCAGCCATTAACCGACCGCCCCGCAGGCCAGCAAAATGCTGGCATTCAACGACAAAATGCGTATGTTGCGGCCCGAAACGGGCGCCGAGGTCTGATTTGAGGCCCCAAGTCCCCCATCGATTTGACCACGTCCTGGCCGGAGCCGGGCCAAGCAAGCAGGAAATATAGCTTTGAGAGTCATCGCCAGTTCTATTCGCAAGGGCAACGTCATCGAGCAAGACGGCAAACTATATGTCGTCGTGACCGCCGAGAACATCCATCCGGGCAAGGGCACCCCGGTCAGCCAGATTGAAATGCGCCGTATCTCGGACGGGGTAAAGATCTCCGAGCGCTACAAGACCACCGACCAGGTCGAGAAGGCCACGATCGAAGAGCGCAACTTCACCTATCTCTATGAAGACGGTGACGGCTTCCACTTCATGAACCCGGAGACCTATGACCAGGTCCAGGTGTCCAAGGACGTCATCGGCGACGCTGCGTCCTATCTTCAGGAGAGCATGACGGTCAAATTGTCGACGCACGACGTCAACGTGGTGTCGATCGCGCTGCCGCAGCGCGTGACGCTGGAAGTGGTCGAGACCGAGCCCGTAACCAAGGGCCAGACCGCATCCTCGTCCTACAAACCCGCGATTTTGTCCAACGGCGTGCGCACCACCGTGCCGCCGCACATCGCCGTTGGTACCCGCATCGTGGTCATGACCGAAGACGGCTCCTACTCCGAGCGCGCCAAGGACTAAGCGGGAAACCGGGGATCGGGACAGGTGCCGCCGGGGGGCGAGACAGTGGTTGGGAAGAGTTTCCGCTTCGTCTTGCTTCTTCTGGCGTCGCTTTCGCTCCCCATCGCCACGCCGCTCGCTGCGGATGAAATCCGCAGCCCTTCACTCACGACCCTGCGCGTCGATTGGCGCGCAGCACTCGACCAGCTCCGCACCGAAATCAACAGTCGGCCCCAAATCGCGGGCGATTTCATCTTCGTGCCGCGCCGTTCGGTACCGCACTTCGATCCGCGCGCGATGCCGGCGCTGGTTCAGCTTAACGCCGCCTCCTCAAAATTCTTCACCGGCATTGCCCGCAGCCCCGTTCCCGTGCTGCTACCGTTCGATGCCGCTGCCTATCTCGAGGCGCAACGCAGCGGCGCGCCGGCCCCGCTTGCGCTGCCGCGCTACCAGGCCGATTTCAACCCCGCCGATATGTTCGATGCCGGTCCTGCCGGCTACAGCGCCAGTTTTTCGTTAGAGCCCGGCGCCGGCGACGGGATGCCGGCACGCCTGTTCGCAAAGCCGGTCGAGATTCAGATCACGGGATCGGCGCTGGTCTACGATATCGCCGATCCCGCCGGCGGCAAGGGCGAGCCGGTCAAACCGCTGGCGACAATCTATCCGGACCTGCGCAAGTTCATCCGCGAGGGCTATGTGCGCTACGCCTTCACGCGCTTCGGCGTCGCCTATGTGGTGTCGATCCAGTGCCTGGACGGCGTCGCCAAACCGCGGCGGCTCGCCTGCAAGGAGGCTTACCCTGTCGCCGAGCGCTTCCTGAGGGCACTGCATATCGCCGGCGGCCGGCGCATGCGGCCGCTGATGGACGTTGCCTCCGTCGTGATCAACCGTCCCGCGGGACGGTCGGCGGATTTCAGCTTCCGACCGAGCGGCGACATCATCCCGAATACCGGCTATCGCAAGCAGGGCGGCCACCCCGATATGATGGCCTATGCGCAGATCCGCTTTCCGCTGGAAAAGGCGCCGGCCTTCGTTCATTCGCAATCCTACGCCAAGCGCGACAGGGACGAAGGACCGACCGCCTATCCCTGGCGGGACAATTTCTGCGAGTCACGCAGCTTCGAGGTCTGGCAGTGCGGCGGTGGCTATGGCCACCAGGGCGAGGACATCCGCGCCGCCGACTGCCCATCGCCCGGTGACGGCCGCGAACCCTGCGATCCCAAGCAGCGCGGCGTCGTCGCCGTGCGCGACGCCGTGGTGATCCGCGCCTCCAAGGACCAGGCCGTGACGCTCGAGGTCAACAGCCGCACCGAGCACATTCGCTTCCGCTACATGCACATGAACCCGCAGGCGTTGAACGCTGACGGGGTGCTTAATGGCCGTGTCGTCACTGAAGGCGAGAAAATCGGTGTGATCTCAAATTATCTCGACCATCCCGCCGGCACATCGATGCACCTGCATTTCGACGTGCAGGTGTTCACCCGCGATGGCTGGATCTGGGTCAGTCCCTACCTCACGCTGGTCTCGGCCTATGAGCGCCTGATCCGCGCCCGTGGTCGCGAGATCGGCCCGGAGATCGCGAGCACTCCGCAGCCCGTCGTGCATGCGTTGCCCGAGGATGTGGTCAAGCCAGACCTGCGCGAGGGATCGAGCAGCGAAGAAAACTGAGCGGGGTACGACTCAGGTTTCTCGCAGTGACCGTCCCGGGTATCGCTCGCTCCACCCGGGCTACAAGTCACTCCAGATACGTCGTCAGCTGCGCGCCCTCATCGGCCACGAACACAGCAATCAGTTCGGCCGGCTCGGTGGTGCTGGCATTGGCGGAGATTAGATGCGTCGCGCCCGGCGGCTCGAAGAAGGACTGACCGACACCGAACGTCTCGACCGGGCCGCCGCCGAGCTGGGAGCGTATCTCCCCCTTCGTAATGTAGGCCGTCACCGAGCCGGCGTGCCGGTGCGGTCGCGAAAACCCGCCCGGACCGTAGAATACGCGCACGATGGTGACGCGCTTGCCCGGAACGTTCGGCAAAGCGTAGGAGCCGATTGGCTCGACCTTGTCGAGCGGCGAGCTTTCCGCGGCGGTGGCGCAGAGCGGGGCGAGCGCGCCTGATATGGTATCCATCGTCACCGGCAGCACTTTGCCGATCGCGAATGCACAAGTAAGCCCGCCGACAACGGCCAGTGCCATGGAGCGCAATGGCACCGGGCGCTGTATAGTGACCAAATTCATTGCAGTCATGACAACCTTCCCTCGCTGTAATTAGGATGCCGCGGCATTCGCCGCGACCGGCCGCTTCGCTGGCGTCCAGCGATAGGCCGCGCCAAACCGATTCCAGACGTTGATCGAGGCGATTGCCGACGTCAGGTACATCAGCTCGGTCTCGGAGAATTCACGGGACGCCTCAGCATAGACCTCCTCGCTGACGCCGTCAGGCAGGAAAGTCAGCGCCTCGGTCCAGGCCAGCGCGGCGCGCTCGCGGGCCGAGAAGATCGGCGCCTCACGCCAGACCGCGACCAGGTTGAGTTTGTCCACGGGCACATGGATACGCTCGGAGAACAGAATGTGATGCTGCACGCAGAAGGCGCAGCCGTTGATCTGCGAGGCGCGCAGTTTGACCAGCTCGAGAAGCTGCTTGTCGAGACCGGCCTTGGCCGCAACCTGGCCCAGGGCAAGCACCAGATCATACGCGTCCGGCGCGCTTCTCTTGAAATCCTCGTATTCGCTGCGGGCGTGTGACATTGCCGTTCACCTGGTATTGTTCTAAGACTTCTTACACTGTATAAGAGCTCTTATATGTCACGCAAGTCTATCAACCTCACAAAATCGCAACTGGCCCGCAAGTCGCCAGCGGCGCAGGCTACGGTGCATGTGCCCGCCCCCGGCGAAGGCAAGCGTGGCGAGCAAGGCTATCTCGGCTATCTCTTGCGCCAGGCCCACGCGGCGGTGCGGCTGAAGATGGAACGCACGCTGGCCGATCTCGGCGTGACCTCGCCGCAATTCGCCGTACTGACCATGCTGAAGGCGTATCCGGGACTATCAGGCGCCGACATTGCCCGCCTCACCTTCCTGACGCCGCAAACCGTCGGGGTGATCATCCGCAACCTCGAGCGCGACGGCGCGATTGTAATGACACCGCATCCCGTCCACGGCCGCATCCAGCAATGGACGCTGACGCCGCGCGGCACGACGTTGCTGAAGGCGTGCCGGGACCGCGTGCTCGAGCTAGAGAAGCGCCTAGTGATCGGGCTCGATAGCAAGGCTGAAATTACGGTCCGCCGCTGGCTTGCGGGCATCGCAGCCGATCTGCAGGACGAGGCCTAGTCGATTCCTCCATCGCCGCCGTCGCCATCTCCAAAATCGCCGAATTCGACGTCGCCGTCGCCGTCGCCGTGAATGCCGCGGCCGAAATTTTCTGCGATGATCATCATGACCACGACCAACAGCCCTGCACCGAAGGGCCAAGGATTGGCTCGGACAATGTCGAAGAGCTCCCGCATGTGAGCATGATGCGCACATGGAAGCGAATCGACCGTAAAAAGATAGGCAAAAATTGGGGATTTGAACCCCGCGAGAGGACGACCTATCCGCCCTTCAACGCATCCTTAACGTCATGGTCGGGCCAGGTTTCAGTCGCCGCGATAACCCGCACACGGTTTTGGTCCGCCACATTCACCAGTACATGCGAACTGATTCCGTCGCCGCTCGGCTCCAGATGTAAATCGGTTTCGGGCTTCCAGCTCAGCGTCGCCGCGAGATCGCCGGGAAAAATTTGCCAGCATGATCCGTCGTCGAGTTCGACGACATGGCTTTCCGCATGCGCGCGTATCTTCATTCCACCCCGAAGGCTCGTTGAGGAAGGTGGACCCCGGCGATCGGCCGGGGCCCGGCTCCGTCAGTCATTGTCGTGATGAATCACAGTCTTGCTGCGGTTGCCCATTTCATCTTCCTTCTTGATCACCGTGGTGCGATCCGCAGGCGCGCGCTCTTTGATGACGGTGGTGCGATCGCGCTCGCGGTCGCGGTATTCAGGGGTCTGGCCAACCGTCACGCCGGCGCCGACCGGGCCGACATGAACGCCAACTTCATCAGCGAACGCAGGAGCGGCGATGGCCATGACCATGGCAGCAGCAAAAAGATATTTCTTCATCTTGTCCTCCTCCAATGTGGTGCGAGGGGAATGCGGGAGTGCGACACTTTGTTCCGGGGGACGTCACGTCTGAAAGCCTGTTCCTCTTGTTCCAGGAACCGGCTCCCAGAAGGCTCGTTTCCCGCTACACTGCATCGATGAAGCAAGCTGATTCCTCGACCAATTACACCCGCCGCGCCCTGCTGAAATCAGCGCTCAGCGCAGCCACTCTGTTCGCATTTCCGACGCATGTGCTTGCTTCGCCTCCCGGTTTCGACGAATGGCGCGAGGGCTTTCGCGCACGTGCGATGGCCAAGGGCATTTCGGCCGCGACCTGGCAGCGCGCAATGGCACGGGTCGAGCCCGACATGAGCGTGTTCAAGCAGATGCGCAACCAGCCGGAATTCCACGAGCAGGTCTGGCAATACATCAACCGCCGCGTCTCCGACTGGCGCATCATCAACGGCAAGATTGCGCTGAAGAACAACGAGGCCCTGCTGGCGCGCATCGAGCGCGACTTCGGCGTCGAGCGCGGCACGCTGCTGGCGTTGTGGGGCGTGGAGTCGGCTTACGGCGACCCGCTGGTGCAGCAGAACCACATGACGCCAGTGTTTCCCTCGCTCGCCGCGCTCGCCTGGAACGAGCCGCGCCGCAAGGCCTATTGGGAGGCAGAGCTGATCAATGCGCTCCGCATCGTCGACAAGGGTTGGAGCACGCCTCAGGAAATGCAGGGCTCATGGGCCGGCGCGATGGGGCATTCGCAATGGATGCCAGAGGTCTGGCTCAATGTCGGCATCGACTATGATGGTGACGGCAAGGTGTCGCCGTTCGGCAAGCCCGACGACGCGCTGGGATCGACGGCGAAATATCTCGTCAATCGCGGCAAGTGGCGCCGCGGCGAACATTGGGGCTACGAGGTGCACGCATCCGGCGAGATGAGCGGCAGCCGAACCTATGCGGCGTGGCAGGCGGCCGGCGTCAGCCGCGCCGACGGCCAGCCCTTCCCGCAACCGAATGGATCCGCGCAGATGTGGACGCCGGTCGCGGGCGGACCGACCTTCCTGCTGGGGCCGAACTTCTACTCGGTGAAGAGCTACAATCCCTCGATGAACTATGCGCTCGCGATCTGCCATCTCGGCGACCGCTGCCTCGGTGCGCCGCCTTTCATCCAGCCCTTCCCCGGCTCCGAGCGCGTGCTGACGCTGGCCGAGGTGCAGGAGATGCAGACGCGGCTGACGAAGGCCGGATTTGATACCGGCGGCACCGACGGCCGCGTCGGCAACGACACAATGAAGGCCATCAAGGATTTTCAGCAGCGCGCGGGGATTGCACCCGCCGATGGTTATGGCGGGCTGAAGGTGCTGGCGAAGCTACGGCAGGGATCGTAGCCTCAGTGCCGGTACTGCGGCTCTTCGGCATCGAGCTGGCGGCGGATCGCGGCCAGATGCAGTCGCGCGGATTCGGAATCGCCTTCGCGCATCTGCTTGTAGGTTTCGGCCGCGATCGCCGGATCGACCGGGAGCACCTTTCGCCCCGTCGACATCGCCAGCACCTGCACTTCGGCGGCGCGTTCGAGGTAATAGAGATCGTCCCAGGCTTCCGCAATCGTCGGCGCCAGCACGATCACCCCGTGATGTTTCATGAAGACGATGTCGGCGTCGCCGACGGACGATGCAATTCGCGCGCCTTCGCGGTTGTCGAGCGCGAGGCCATTATAATCGCGGTCGACCGCCGTGCGGCCGTAGAATTTCAACGCAGTCTGGCCGGCCCAGATCAGCGGATCGCCCTCGGTCATCGACAGCGCCGTGGCATAGGGCATGTGAGTGTGGAAGGCGACCTTGGCGCGCGGCAGGCGCTTATGCATCTCGGCATGGATGTAGAAGGCGGTCGCCTCGGGCTCGCCTTCGCCGTCCAGCACCTGGCCGTGGAAATCGCAGATCAGGAGCCTTGATGCCGTCAGCTCGCGGAAAGCGTAGCCATAAGGATTGACCAGGAAGAGATCGTCATGGCCGGGCACAACGGCCGAGAAATGGTTGCAGATACCCTCCTCAAACCCATTGCGCGCCGCCATGCGGAAGCAGGCAGCGAGATCCTCGCGCGCGCTGCGGATCGCATCGGTCGCGAGGTCCGGCCGGTTCGAGCGGATGGCCGCGGGTGAGGAGGCGTGAAGGCTGTGCGCCATGGCGACGGAGACCTCTTTCGGGCTGGAGACGCCAGCGTTTTACAGGGGCGGCGCTTGCGCGTCAGCCCCTGCGACCGCCACCCTGCCCTGCGCGTGTCACGCCCGCCGCGGCACTCCGCCGGCATTCATGCCGCCGTCGATGACGAGCTCGCTGCCGGTGACGTAACGCGAGGCATCTGAGGCCAGATACAGCACGCCGGAGGCAATCTCCGCAGCGTGGCCGGCGCGGCCAAGAGGGGTTGCGACCTTGGCGCGCTCCTCCGGATCGATCGGCGCGTTCTGGCCTGCGCCGGTCGCGCCAGTCGGGATCTTGCCCCAGATCGGCGTGTCGATGATGCCGGGATGCACGGAGTTGACGCGGATGCCGTCGCCGGCCGCAGCACATTCCATCGCGATCGATTTGGCAAACAGCCGCACGCCGCCCTTGGTCGCCGAATAAGCCGATAGCCCCGGCGCACCGCGCAGGCCCGCGAGCGAGGACATCATGACGATCGAGCCACCGCCGTGCTTGCGCATCAGCGGCAGGCAATGCTTGACCGAAAGGAAGACCCCATCGAGGTTGATCGCGTTCTGCTTGCGCCAGTCACTGAGTGTCATGTCGACGATCGAGGGCACGGCAATGCCGATACCGGCATTGGAGACCATGATATCGAGCCGGCCGCAGCGCTTCACGATCTCGGCGACGATCTCGATCCAGCGCTCCTCGCTGGTGACGTCCTGCTCCAGGAAGATCGCCTTGCCGCCGGCTTCGGTGATGCGCTTGGCGAGCGCGGGGCCGCGCAGCTCGTCGATATCGGTGGCGATGACGGTGGCGCCCTCGCGCGCGAACAGCTCGACGATGGCCTCGCCAATACCGGACGCGCCGCCCGTCACCAGTGCGACCTTGCCCTCAACTTGCCCCATGTTCACTCCCTTTTTTTGTTGTTTGAAGCGGTCATCTAATCACGGATGGCCCCTGGTCCGGTAGTGCGACGTCGATGACGCGAAACTGCACGCGCTCGACACCCTGATAACGATCGACCGACAAGGAGCCCGCGACATGCAGCTGCTGGCCGCGATTGGCCACCAATGCATTGCCGAGCTTCTGGCCGACCGAGCGAAACGCGATACCATTGACGATCGAACCGTCGCCCGATTTGAAGCGCAGCCTCAGATGCGCCTGTCCGACCTCGTCGGCATAGACGAGCTGATGCGCCGGCAGCGCCAGCACGGCTTCCGGATTACCGCTGCCGAAGGGACCCGCGCGGTTGAGCGTGGCCGCAAGCTCCGTCGTCACGGCACGCGCCGAGATCGCGCCATCGATATAGAGCTCGTTGACATGGCGCGCCTCGGCGACATCCCGCGCCAGCGCGTCTTCCAGATAGGCGCGGAATTCGGCAAGCTTCTCCTTCCGCAGCGTCACGCCCGCAGCCATAGCGTGGCCGCCGCCCTTGAGGAGAATGCCGTCAGCAACCGCCTGCCGCACCGCCTTGCCGAGATCAACGCCGGCGATCGAGCGGCCCGAGCCGGTGCCGATGCCGCCGGGCTCGAGCGCAATCGCAAAAGCTGGCCGAGAGAACTTCTCTTTCAACCGCGAGGCAACGAGACCGACCACGCCGGGATGCCAGCCTTCGGACGCCGTAACGATAACGCCGAGCTTGTCCTCCAAGCCGATCGCAGCGAGCGCCTCGGCTTCGGCTTGCGCTTCGGCGGCCTGCTCGATGACGCGGCGCTCGCCGTTGAGACGGTCGAGCTCGGCGGCGATTCGCGCGGCTTCGACGCTGTCGCCCTCGAGCAAAAGCCGCACGCCGAGATCGGCGCGGCCGATGCGGCCGCCGGCATTGACCCGCGGCCCCAGCATGAAGCCGAGATGCCAAGCCTCCGGCGGGCCATTGAGGCGCGCCACGTCCATCAGCGCGGTATGGCCGACATGGTCGCGCCTGCGCATCGCGATCAGTCCCTTGGCGACGAAGGCACGGTTCAGGCCGATCAATGGCGCGACGTCGGCGACGGTGCCCAGCGCGACGTGATGCAGCATGCCCAGGAGATCGGGCTCGGGCATCTCCGCGTTCCAGAAGCCGCGCTGGCGCAGTTCGCGATTGACGGCGACCAGCGTGATCAGCACGAGGCCGACAGCGGCGAGATGGCCGAGACCGGAGAGATCGTCGAGCCGGTTCGGATTGACCAGCGCGTCGACCTCCGGCAGCTCCGTGCCGGCCTGATGGTGATCGATCACGACCACGGACATGCCGAGCCGTTTCGCTTCGGCCAACGGCTCGATGCTGGTGGTGCCGCAATCGACGGTGACGAGCAGCGTGGCGCCCTTGGCCGCGAGCCCACGCACAGCTTCGACGTTGGGGCCGTAGCCCTCAAAGATGCGATCGGGAATGTGGATCAGCGGATCGAGCCCGCAATGGCGCAGATGCCAGGCAAGCAGCGCCGCCGAGGTCGCGCCGTCGACGTCGTAGTCGCCGAAGATCGCGACGGTCTCGCCCTTCGCGGCGGCATCCGCGATGCGCTTTGATGCGGCTTCCATCTCCGTCACAGTGAACGGATCGGGCAGCAGTTTTCGGATGGTCGGATCGAGGAAGTCGGGCACCGCGTCGATATCGACGCCGCGGCCGGCCAGCACCCGCGCCAGCAATTCCGGCAGCTGGTGGCGCTGCACGATGGCGAGCGCCGTCGCGGCGCCGCGCGCATCCAGCCGGTTGCGCCAGAGCTTGTCGGTGAGCGAGCGCGCCACGCCAAGGAAGGCCTGGGGCATTTCGACGGGCAAGGCGGTGGCGGGCGGCGTCATGATTCGAGGGTTCAAGTGGTCCGGGCGCAAGCAGCGGCGCGACTGGCCGCATCCGATCGCAGGATTCACCGGGAATCCTCGGCCGATTGCAATGTCAGCGGCCCAGAAAGCGGTGGATTGCTGAAATGCTGAGCGAGTTGACTACCATTTGAGCAGCCGCGCGGACAGCAAATTAAGTGGCCGTTAGCTGGAATCTTCGAAAATGAGTTTTATTCGATCTGTAAGTCGTTGTTCCCAGTTCATTGCAGATCTGGCCTCATTGCCAAGGGAAGTTACCCGATGTCTGCTGCGCTGGGTGTGAAAACCAAGCCGACGACCACCGAACCCGCTGACGATGATTCCGACATCTCCGCGCTGATCAATCGCCTGACCGCGGAGGTCAACCGGATCGCGGTCGACAAGACCAAGTCGATCCAGCAGATCACCAACCAGATGAAGATGCTGGCGCTGAACGCGCTGATCGAGAGCTCGCGCGCCGGCGCGCAAGGCGCGGGCTTCGCCGTGGTGGCGCAGGAGGTGCGCGGTGTCGGCCAGCAGGTCGAGACCATCGCGCGCGAACTCGAGACGCAGCTGACGAAACGCACCGGCGATCTCGTCGCCTCGATCGAGCGCATGAGCCAGCGTTCGCGCGGCGAGCGCATGATGGATCTGTCGCTCAACGCGGTCGAGCTGATCGACCGCAACCTCTATGAGCGCACCTGCGACGTGCGCTGGTGGGCGACCGATTCCGCCGTGGTCGATTGCGCGGCATCACCGACGCCGGCCGCGGTCAGCTACGCCTCGCAGCGCCTTGGCGTCATCCTCGGTGCCTACACCGTCTATCTCGACCTCTGGCTCTGCGACCTCGACGGCAACGTCATCGCCAACGGCCGCGCCGATCGCTTTCGCGTCGTCGGCCAGAACGTCGCCCAGACCAGATGGTTTCGCGAGGCGAAGACCTTGCATTCCGGTGACGACTATGTCGCCGGCGACGTCGAGAACCAGCAGCTGCTCGGCAACGCCCAGGTCGCGACCTATTGCGCGAGCGTCCGCGCCGGCGGCCAGGCCAATGGCGCCCCGATCGGCGTGCTCGCCATCCATTTCGACTGGGAGCCGCAGGCGCGCGCGATCGTGCAAGGCGTGCGCGTCGGCGACGCCGACAAGGTCCGCGTGCTGCTGGTCGATTCGAACTTCCGCGTCATCGCGGCTTCCGACGGCCAGGGCATCCTCAGCGAACGCATCTCGCTGTCGCTCAACGGCCAGCGCTCCGGCTTCTACCGGGACCGCACCGACACGATGATCGCCTTCCATGCGACGCCGGGCTACGAGACTTATCGCGGGCTCGGCTGGTACGGCGTGATCGTCTGCGGCACGTAAGGCCGGAGTCGTCCAACCCGAAATCGTGAAAACAACCCCATGCACAGTAGCCGCGGGGTGTCTTCAAGACGGTCTTCGTTTGTCGTTTGACACGTCGGGCAAAACACCGGCATTCTGCGATGGTGGCGCCGTTCGCGAGCGAGGTCCCGAGCGTTAGGCGCTGGCGATGCCATCCCCGGCCGTGTGCAACGTTGCAAGTCCGAGCGTCTGCGATGGACGCTCGCCGAACATCGCAAGGTAATATTGCGCAAACCGGCCGAGTTCGTAGAACCCCTGCTGCATGGCGACGGCCGCCACGGTGGTCGAGCCGGGCGCGCTCCAGTGCAGGATGGAGTGAACGGCGCACAGCCGTTTGTACCGGAGGAAGCTGACCGGGCCGAGGCCGAACACCTCCTGAAAGGCGCGGTGCAAGGTCCGTCGCGACACGCCCTGCGCCGCGCAGATTTCCGAGACATGCACTGGGCGGGTGCCGGCTTCGTCGAGATAATCCTCGACCCTGCGGATCAGCCGTCTTGCAGAGGGCAACCACCCGCTATTGTCGGGCGGCAGCGACGACAGGACGTTGGCCGCCATGCACTCGACGATCGAGCGTTTCCAGAAATCGGCGGTCGATGGCGTCAGGCCGGACTTCTGGGTCCGCAGATGCGCCATGATCCGAACCAGGCGGCGTGACGCTATCGCGCCGGTCTCGTGGTCCGCGCGGAAATGACCGCGGCTGCGCCAGGTGTCGGGATCACTCAGCCTCGCCTCGCCGCCAAACAGCGAAGCGACCTCGTTGATGTCGAAGCGCATCGCGGCGTAAGCGGACGCGCCATGGAAAACGCCGTCATGCTCCAGCAGCGGCGGTATGACGAGCACGTCGTTGAGCTGCATGTCGAACGACCAGTGCGCGACACGATCTTCGGCTGCGAGAAGCATCCCGATGATCAGCTTGTCGTCGCTGGAAACGCGCTGCGTGCGCATGCCGACATTGAACGTGCCGATGCTGAGCGAAAAATCGTCGATGCCGATATGCGACAACGTTCCGCGCAACCGCCCGCGGCCGAGCTGCATCACATCGACATGCGAGCCGTGAACGGCCTGGTGAAGACCTTCGAAACCGTCCAGCTTTTTCGAATCAACCAGAAGGAATTGCCCCATGGCTGCACCCTGTTACTGAAGCGCGACAATTCTGCGGCAGGCAGGAGCGAAATACCACCATAACGCGAGGTGGGTGTGACAATCTGCCTTCGCGTTTTGAGACAAACACTATCGAAATCCGGCAGGCAATTTTCGCCGCAACGCGCTTCAATTTCGATGATTTGTGTGACATGGGTCATTAAGCCTCACCGGCCGCTCGCGCGTACTGGCACAAACTGCACATCACAGCCGTCCAATCTTCGGTTACCGTTTGCAACCTAAGCGGTATCGATCGCATGCGCTCTGCGGATGGCAGCACGCATGCGGTAGGGGTTGCCGGGTGCTTGAGAACGTGCGCGCGATGAGAAAGGGACGTTGACGCGATGCGGCGTCGTCCTCCTCAAAGCGCCAAAAAAGAGGGGACCAGACAATGTGTCCAACGCGCCGGGCAAAGTGCCGTCGTCGACCTTTGCCAAAGTCTGCGCCGTAGCATCAGGTGGACTACGCGTATCGGAGTTTCCACTATGCTGCGGGCGGATCTGGATCACTGCGAGTGGTTGCCGGATGACGTGAAGACCGGCGAGATGGTCTTCATTCCCGGCGGGACGTTTCGCATGGGGTCCGACCATCATTATCCCGAGGAAGCACCGAGCCATCGCGTTTCCGTCGACGGTTTCTGGATCGATCGCACACCGATTACCAACCGGCAGTTCAAGCAATTCGTCGACACGACCGGCCATGTCACTGAAGCGCAAATCGTTCCGGACCCCAAGGACTACCCCGGCGCGCTGAAGGAGATGCTCTACGCGGGATCGCTGGTGTTCTCGCCGCTGCCGCGCATCACCGATCTCGCCGACTGGAGCCAGTGGTGGTCCTTCATGCGTGGCGCCAATTGGCGCCATCCGTATGGCCCCGGCAGCAACATCAGGGGTCTCGACGACCATCCGGTCGTGCACATCTCCTACAGCGATGCGGCGGCCTATGCCCGCTGGGCCGGCAAGGATTTGCCGACGGAAGCCGAATGGGAACTCGCTGCGCGCGGCGGCCTCGAGGCCGAAGAATTCGCCTGGGGAGATGCCCTGATGCCCGGCGGCAAGCACATGGCCAACATCTGGCAGGGCAACTTCCCTGTCCAAAATCTCGGCGAGGATGGGTTCGAGCGTACCTCGCCGGTCATGGCCTTCCCGCCGAACGGCTACGGTGTGCACGACATGATCGGCAATGTCTGGGAATGGACCTCAGACTGGTGGTCGGCCAGGCACACGGCCGACGCCGCAAAGCCCTGCTGCATCCCGAACAATCCGCGCGGTGGTGGTGAGGATACAAGCCACGACCCTCGCCTCCCCGACATCAGGATTCCACGCAAAGTCCTGAAAGGAGGCTCGCATCTTTGCGCACCAAATTACTGCCGCCGCTACCGCCCGGCCGCACGCCATGCGGAGCCGATCGATACCTCGACCAGTCATGTTGGATTCCGGTGCGTTGTGCGGGTTCCCGCTGCTCCGCTCCAGCAGATGCCATCAGGAAAGTAGGGAGCGCCTTATGAAGAACAAAAAAGACGCGGGCAAAGCCAAGGTCAATCCGGCCGCCGGCAGCCGGAGACCGCTGCTTCGCGGCGGCTTCCCGGCATCTTCAGCAGCCTAGCCGCCGTGCCGGTGGCGCCGGGATGGGCCTATTCGACGATCTACATCCATCTCAACGAGAAGGCCGGCGGCGGACAGAACTTCGTCACCAGCGGCGGCATTCCCGGCTCGGTGACCGCGGGCCTCAACGCGCATGCCGATGTGCTGGTCCAGGGCATCACCTATACCTCGGCGATGCCGGTGCTCGGCGGCCAGGCCGCTTTCACGCTGATCACCGCGCCCGGCAACATCGGCGTCGGCATCGATGCGACGCTGACCGGACCGCGCGGCAATGCCATTTCGGGCGGCGTCAACGACAACCGGACCACGCTGACCGACGTGTTCTACCAGGGTACGCTGAAACGGAACCAGGGCGTCCACAATGAGATGGTCTACATCACCGGCAATATCCCGAGCGGCACCTACGATTCCAGCCGGCTCGCGAATCTGAGTTTTGGTTTCCCCGCGGTCGACGCCGGCGCAGGCTACACCTATCTCGACCCGAAGAGCGGCCATGAGTTCTCGATCGTCGGCGGCCTCACCTACAGTTTCATGAACGGCGCACTGCAGTACCAGAACGGCATGGATTTCCACGTCGACTGGGCCGCCTCGCAGTTCGTCAGCAAGACCGTCCATGTCGGCATCGCCGGCTATTTCCTCCAGCAGATCACCGACGATAGCGGCCCCGGCGCCAAGCTCGGCGGCTTCCGTGGCCAGGCCGTCGGCATCGGTCCGCAGATCGGCTTCATGATCCCGATGTCCGACGGCTACCAGGGCTATCTCAACATCCGCGGCTACAAGGACCTCGAGACCGAGAACCGGCCGAACAGCTGGTCGACCTGGGTCACCTTCTCGCTCTCCCAGGCCGCGTCGCCACCAGCCACGGCAAAGCCCATTGTTCGAAAGTACTGACGGAGGCGTCACATAGCTCCGATGACCGGGGAGAAGACCAAACGCGTTTTTCGCATCGGCTTCCAGACATCGATCATCACGGTGTTCGTAGCCGTCGTGCTGCTTGTTGGCCTGACACTGGTCTATCTCAGCTTCGAGCGCGTAACGTCGATCACGCGGACGGCAGCGAGCGGCTTCATCGAGAAGGTGGCGCAGCTCGGGGCTGATCACGTCGACGAGCAGTTCAAGAATGTGCGCGACAATCTCGACATCCTGTCCGGCCTGACGCCGATCCAGGAAGCCGACATCGCCGACAATGCGCGGCTCTACAGCCTGATGGCGGCGATGCTGCGCAACAACCCGCAGCTGTTCAATCTCTATGTCGGCTATGAGGACGGCTCGTTCATCGAGATGGACGTGATCGACCGCGCCAAACCCGCGTTCAGGGCGGGCCTGAAGGTCGATCAGGATGCGGCGTTCCGGCTGGTCGTGATCTCGCGCACGGGCGGCAGCCCGCCGGTCACGCAATATCTGTCCGAAAACCTCATCCAGGTCGCGGAGGTCCCCGGCCCCACCGGCTACGACCCGCGGCAGCGGCCCTGGTATGTCGAGGCGTTCAAGAACGACAAGACGCTGCTGACGGGGCCTTACGTGTTCTACGCCACGGGCGAGCCCGGCTACACGCTGCGAACGCCGCTGAAAGAAGGGCGCCGCGGCGTCGTTGCGGGCGACGTGCTATTGAACCGGTTCGAGGACATGCTGGCGGAGCAGAAGCTCGGCAAATCGGGGCTGGCCTTCCTGTTCAACGACGCCGAGCGCATCGTCGGCCATCCCGAGATGAACCGCCTGATGACGGAGATCCCTGGGCGACAGGACGACCTGCCGCAGCTCGGCGCGCTCAAACTGCCCGCGCTGGTCCCGATCATCCGGTCCTGGCGCGACGGCGGGCCGGCGCAGCAGTTCTTCGACGACGCCGCGGGCCGGACCTATGTCGCGGCGGTGCATCGGCTCGAGACGGCCGGCTCGGCCAATATTCGGCTTGCGATGATCGCGCCGCTCGACGAGTTCTATGCGCAAATCATCAACGAGCGCCGCACGCTATTTGCCCTGGCGCTGGCCTTCGTCGGCGCCACGCTGCCATTTGCGTTCTGGCTGAGATCGCTGATGGCGCAGCCGCTGCGCAAGCTGGTCGAGGAGACCGACGCGATCCAGCGTTTCGACATCGCGGAACGGCCGCGCATTCATTCCGCCATCGCCGAGATCGAGGAGCTCGGCCGCTCGGTCTTCACCATGCGCAACGTGGTCAGCAGCTTTGCCAGCTTCATTCCGCGCCCGATCGTGCGGCAGTTGATCGAGACCGGCTCCGCTCTCAGACTCGGCGGCTCGCGGCGCGAGGTCACGGTGCTGTTCACGGATGTCGCCGACTTCACCGCCAAGACCGAGCTGGCCGATCCGTCACAGGTGATGATCTACACCTCGCGTTATTTCGCAGCGCTTTCGGACGAGATCATGCGGCACCAGGGCACGGTCGACAAATATATCGGCGATGCCGTGATGGCGCTCTGGAATGCGCCGGCGGATGATCCCGATCACACCGTCAACGCCTGCCGCGCCGTTCTCGCCTGCCTTGCGGCCAACGAGGCCCTCAACAAGGAGTTTCGGCGCGAAGGCTGGCCGCCTTACGACACGCGTTACGGGCTGCATGTCGGCGACGCCGTGGTCGGCAATGTCGGCTCCAGCGACCGGATGAACTACACCGCGCTCGGCGCCACCGTGAACCTGGCCTCGCGGCTCGAAGGCCTCAACAAGAGCTACGGCACCCGCGCGCTCGTGAGCGCGGTGGTGCGCGCGCACGTGGGCCATACGTTCCTGTTCCGCAGCGTCGACAACATTACGCCGAAGGGGTTTGCCGAACCGATCGAGGTCAGCGAGCTGCGCGGCGAGCTCGCGCAGGCCAGCAAAGCCGAGATGATCATGTGCCGACGCTGGGACGAGGTTTTTGCATCGATCGCGCAGGACGGCGCAACCGACACCACGCTGGTCAAGCTCTCCGGCTTCCTCCACGACTATCCTCGAGACCGTATCGCGGAGTTTCACGCCGAGCGATTTCGCACAGCGGTCCTGAATTCGGGAGCTGCGGCATGAGCGCCCGCCTTGTCAGCCGCCGGCGAGTACTGCGGGGCGGCGCGGCGCTGGCGGCCGTCTCGGCGCTCGGGGCACCCGCCATCGCGCAGGCCCGCAGAAAAGTCCGGCTCGGCTATCTCCATGTGGTCGCCGTGGACGGACACATCTGGACCGGCCTCGATCGCGGCTCGTTCGATCGCGAGGGGATTGATTTCGAACTGCACGCATTCAACACCGGCCCCGAGGTGTTCGAGGCGATGATCCGCGGAGAGATCGACGTCGCTTCGGCGGGCGGTGTCATTTCCAATTATCTGGCGCTCGGCCAGGGCCGGGGCTTTCTCATCAACGACATCGAGGTGGCGACCGCGCAGCTTTGGGTCAGGCCGTCGCTTGGGATAAACCGCCTCGCCGATCTCAGGGGAAAGCGGATCGCGACGACCATGAAGACCACGGCGCACATCTTTCTCGACCGTGCGCTACGCGCCAACAACGTCCCCCCGTCCGAGGTGGAGATCGTCAACGCCAGCATGCCTGATGCCGTCAAGGCGTTCATCGCCGGCGAGGTGCCGGCCGTCGCGCTCTGGGTACCGTTCAATGTCGCCGTGCGCGAGGCCCTGCCGGACGCCGTGAAGCTGGTGGATGCCTCTGCCTTCTATCCACAATCCGCCGTGCTCGGCGGCTGGGCCGCGCAGATGGGCTATTATGCAAGCAACAAGGATATCCTCAACCGGATCATCCGTGGCTGGATTGACGCCAACGACCACATGGTGCGGAACCCCGCGGCTGCCGCAGAGGCGCTCCAGGCTCACTACAAGCCGTCGCGTCCCCAAGACATCGCCGAGGCCTTCAAAGCGCAAAAACTCTACTCCGCTCGCGAATGGCGGCGGCTCTACGCTGATGGCACTGTGGTGAAATGGTTGCAGCAGGTCAGCGACTTTTTCATGACGGATGCCGGCGTCACCAACGCTCTGCGCGCGTCGGACTATTTCGATACGCAGCTCTACCTGGCGGCGGTCGGGTAGAAGTCATCCCGCACTTCATAATAACGCATTCATTCCCGCGTTTATTCCCCCGTCTATTCTGCTTGCTAGCTTGTCTGAACCGGCGCAGCATCCCATTGCTGGCGTCAGGCCGCGCTCAACGCGCAAGCTTTGGTCAACTCACGCTCCGAAAACTTTGAGGAGAAATCCATGAAGATCGTGGTCATCGGCGGAACCGGGTTGATTGGGTCCCAGCTCGTAGCGAAGCTCAAACAACAGGGCCACGAGGCTGCGGCGGCCTCGCCAAGATCGGGCGTGAACGCCGTGACGGGGGACGGCCTGGCGGCGGCGCTCGCTGGCGCGGATGTTGTGGTCGATGTCGCCAACGCGCCGTCCTGGGAGCCCGCCGCCGTGCTCGAATTCTTCGAGCGTTCGAGCAACAATCTCGTTGCGGCCGAGGCGACAGCGGCGGTCAAGCATCACGTGGCCCTGTCGATCGTCGGGACCGACCGATCGCCCGACATCGCCTATTTCCGTGCCAAGCTCGCACAGGAGACCATCGTCAAGGCTTCTTCGATCCCCTACTCGATCGTTCGCGCAACCCAGTTCTTTGAATTCCTCGGCGCTATCGGCGAAGCGGGCGTGTCCGACGGTAACATCGTCGTTCCGTCGGCGCTGTTTCAGCCGATCGCGTCCAGCGATGTCGCCGATTGCCTCGCGGAGGTTGCAACGGGGCGACCGCTCAACGGCACGATTGATCTCGCAGGTCCGGAGAAGGCGCCCTTCAACGAGTTCGTCGCACGGCGCCTGAAGGCGGCCGGCGATGACCGCCCTGTGGTGGGGGACCGAAAGGCGCAGTATTACGGCGTAGCCATCGACGACACGTCCCTCGTCCCACTCGGCGAGGCACGGCTTGGAAAAACGCCGCTCGCAGCCTGGCTTACGCACCTCTGAGGATCTGCCTTGCGGCCTTCGCGACCGGCGCAGGCATCATACGCCTCCATTCACGAACGCGACCGGCGTCCCTTTCGCGACGCTGGATGCAACACGTTCAACGTCCCAATTCGTCAGACGCACGCAACCATGCGATTGCCCCTTTGAGATATTTTGCGGTGACGGCGTGCCATGGATGCCGTAGCCGTCGGCGGACAGGTTGATCCACATCGTGCCGACCGGATTGTTCGGGCCGGGCCTGATCTTGAAGGGTTTTCGGGAATGAACCCCCTTGAAATGATAGGCGGGATTGTAGCGGTAAGTCGGATTTGGATCGATCTCGGTGACCTTCAGCGTCCCAGAAGGTGACGGCTTCTCCTCGCTTCCGACGCTCGCCGGATAGAACCCGATCAGCGTATTCGACTTGTCGAACAGTTTTACGGTCTGCCGCTTCTTGTCGATCTCGACCCTGTCGGCCTTAGCAGACGCAGTGCCCCCGCCGTCGCTGGTGTCGACGACCGTGATGGTCTCGCCCGCGCGGTCGAATTGACGGCCCGGGTTGAGCGTCGCCAGCAACTGTTCGCTCATGTGAAACTTCTCGGCCAGCGCTTCGCGCGGACTGGTATAGCCGAGCTTCGGAATGTCCTTCATGTCCTCCATTTTTGATGGAAGCTTGTGCAGGAACGGCCCTGCGACGTCCTTGTCGATGATGGTGTAGGTCGTCGTCAGCGGCCGATCGTCCGCCTGCAGTGCCTTCCAGCCGTCGTCCGGGAGCTCGTCCGAACTCGGCAATCGCCGTGCTTCCGCATAGGCGCGCAGCGCCTTCCTGGCATTCTCGCCGAATTTGCCGTCGATCTCGCCGGGCGAGAAGTGGGCCCTGTCCAACAGGACCTGCAGACGCACCCCCGCCGGGGTCGGCTTCTCGTTCGCGAGGGTCTTGTTCGATGGCTGGGCCGAACCGATCGCGGCCGCGTCCATCCCGGCGGCGAACGCCGGCGCGGCCGCCGCGGCGAAGAGAACAACGGCGCAAGCAATCTGCATTGCCGCGCGTAGCGACGCCTGCCTGATCATGTTCCCGCTCCGACGCGGAGACGTTTGTCGGATTGCCAACTCGGATCGACGGCGGAAGTTTCCAGATTTTCCCGACAGGCGCGCCGGGTCAGTCAGCCGGTGCGCCGCCCGGCCATCTCTGCCGCGAGCAGGACGGCGGCCCGGCTTGCGCCGGTCGACGCGACGCCCGCCCCTGCGATGTCGTAGGCGGTGCCGTGCGCGGGCGTGCAGATCGGAAAGGGGAAGCCGCCGAGCAAGGTGACGCCGCGATCGAAGCCCATCAGCTTCATCGCGATCTGGCCCTGGTCGTGATACATCGTCAGCACCGCGTCGAAGGCGCCGGACTTTGCGCGCAAAAACACGGTGTCGGCGGGAAACGGGCCCTCGACGGCAATGCCGTCGCGCTGGCCGGCTTCCACCACCGGTGCGATGATGTCGATCTCCTCGCGGCCGAAATTGCCGCCGTCGCCGGCGTGCGGGTTGAGGCCCGCCACCGCAATGCGCGGCCGCGCGAAGCCGGCATTGCGCATGCAGGCATCGGTCAGCTTCAGCGCACGCTGGATGCGTTCGCCGGACAGCTTTGCCGCGACATCCCTGAGTGGAATGTGCGACGTGACCCGCGCGTTCCAGAGCTCGCCCAGCACGTTGAATTCGCTGGCCGGCGTCTTGAGGCTGGCGACCTCCGCGGAGAATGCGATCTCGTCGTCATAATCGGCGCGCGCATACCGCATCGCCTGCTTGTTGAAGGGCGTGAAGCAGACGGCATCGACGAGTCCATCGCGGGCCAGCTCGAGCGCGTGGCGGTAGTTCGCCAGCGCGAATTTTCCGCCGGCCAGCGTCGCGGTTTTCGGCTCGACGTCCCTGGGATCGAGATGGCCGAGATCGACGAACAGCGCATCGCCCTTCGCCGCACAAATATCACTCCCCTGCTCCACCCTCGTCAGCTCCGGCGTAACGCCCGCGACGCGTGCACCCTCGTCGAAGATGCGGCGGTCGCCGATCACGACGAGGCGGGCACGGCTGCGGATCTCGTCCAGCGCCACAAGTTTTGCCGTCAGCTCGGGGCTGATGCCGGCGGGGTCTCCCATCGCCAGCGCAATGAGCGGCTTTGCGGTCATGTGATCACCTTTTCCTGGGCAGGTGTTTCAGTGGCAGGGGACGCAGGCTTGCGAAATAGACGTGCGAGCTGCAACACCAGCGGGAGCAGCAACAGCACGATCCCCGCCACCACCAGGCTCGTGACCAGCTTGTTGGCAAAGAAGATGCCCAGGGATCCCTTGGACATCAGCATCGACTGCCGGAACGCGTCCTCGGCCTTGTCGCCGATGACGATCGCGAGCACCAGCGGCGCCAGCGGATAGAACAGCTTCTTGAAGAGATAGCCGACAATGCCGAAGCCGAGCATCATGACGACGTCGAGATAGGAGTTCGACACCGAATAGGCGCCGACGACGCAGATGATGACAATCAGCGGCGCGATAATCACGAAGGGAATTCGCATCAGGGCAGCGAACACAGGCACGGTCAGCAGCACCAGCGCGACGGCTACGATATTGCCGACATACATCGAGGCGATCAGGCCCCAGACAAAATCCTTCTGGTCGACGAACAGCATCGGCCCGGGATTGAGGCCCCAGATCATCAGGCCGCCCATCATCACGGCCGCAGTGGCCGAACCTGGAATGCCAAGCGAGAGCATCGGCAGCAGCGCGCTGGTGCCGGCGGCATGATCGGCCGTCTCAGGCGAGATGATACCTTCGACCTCGCCGGTGCCGAAATAGCGGCCGCGGCGGGAGAACCGGCGGGCGATACCGTAGCTCATGAAGGACGCCGCGGTCGGGCCCCCCGGCGTGATGCCCATCCAGCAGCCGATTGCAGCGCTGCGCAGCAGCGCAACGCTGTGACGCGGCAGGCGGCCGATTGCGCGGAGCACCTCGCTCCACTCGATCTTCGACGAGACGGCGCGGGCGTGAAACTCCTCCTCGACTGCGACCAGCAGCTCGCCGATGCCGAACAGGCCCATCACCGCGACGACGAAGTTCACGCCCTTGACCAGCTCGTCGATGCCCATGGTGAGACGGACGCTGCCGGAGACGGTGTCGATGCCGATGGCCGCGATCGCAAAGCCGATCGCGAGCGCCACCACGGTCTTGATCGGCGCCGCGCCGCCCATGCCGACGAAGCTCGCGAAGGCGAGGAAATAAACCGCGAAATATTCCGCCGGCCCGAAGGCGAGCGCGACCTGCGCCACCCAGGACGCCAGAAACGTGATGAGGATGACACCGATCAGCGCGCCGAACGCGGCCGAGCCGAAGGCAGTGGCGAGCGCGGTGGTTGGTCGCCCGTCGCGCGCCATCGGGTAGCCGTCGAAGGTGGTGGCGACCGAGGATGGCTCACCTGGGATATTGAACAGGATGGAGGTCACCGAGCCGCCGAACAGCGCGCCCCAATACATGCTGGAGAGCAGGATGATCGCCGAGACCGGCTGCATGCCGAAGGTCAGCGGCAGGAGCAGCGACACCCCGTTCGGCGCACCCAGCCCCGGCAGCACGCCGACGAGAATGCCGAGCAGCACGCCGATCACCATCAGCGCCAGATGCGGCAACGTGACAGCGATGGTGAAGCCGTGGAACAGCTCTGAGAGATTGTCCATCACCCTCTCCCTCAGAACCCGAGGGCGGCGGCAAGCGCGCCATGCGGCAACGACACCAGGAACATGCGCTCGAACACGAAGTAGAGCGCGAGCGCCGTTGCCGCCGCTGTCACAAGGGAACGCACTACGGATTGATGCCGGGGGATCGCCAGCACCGCGAAGACATACGCCGCCGAAGCGAGATACATCCCGAGCAGCGGGATCGCAGCAACGAAGATCGCGGCCGGCACAAACAGGCCCGCCAGCCGCCGCAACTCAATGGACGTGATCGCGATGGGAACGCTCGCCAGCGTCGTGGCCGGCACGACGCCGCGCGCCAGATTGTACAGGCTTCCGGCGACGATGATGATTCCGGTCAGGAACGGGAATGTTCCGGAATCGACGCCCGCGCTCGACCAGCCGATGCCGTTGTCCAGGCTCTGGACCACCACGGCAACACCAAAACTGCCGGTGAGGATGGCCGTCGCAAGCTCGAGGGCGCGTCGTGAGATCATGCAAGGCTCCAGTCGAGCGGGAGGCAACGGCACTTCACTTCCGCAAGCGCGCCCCGCCTCACTTGACCAGCCAGCCCTGCTCGCTCGCGACCTGTTTGACGTGATCGAGGTCCTCCTTGATGAATTTGTCGAACGCGGCACCGGTGAGGAACGTATCGATCTGGGAGCTCTTCTCGATGTAGTCCTTCCATTCCGGCGTCGCCTGCACCTTCTTCATGAGGTCGACATAGTACGCGGCCTGCTCGGGCGTGATCTTGCCGGGCAGCCAGACTGTCCGCGGCTGTTCGTATTGCTTGATGTCGAGGCCCTGCTCGGCGCAGGTCGGAACGTCGCTCCAGCCTTCGGTTGCCGTGATCTTGGGACCGGCCGGCAGGCGCTTCGGACTGAAGACGCAGAGCGGACGCTGCGTGCCGCCGCGCCACTGGCCGAGGCTTTCGCTGGGATTGTTGACGTGAGAATCGAGATGCCCGCCGGCGAGCTGCACCGCGGCTTCGGCGCCGCTCTTGAAGGGAATGTAGGTGATCTTGACGTGACCCACTTTCTCGATCATGCGCGTCAGAACCTCGTCGGTGTCCTTTGACTGCGCACCGCCCATCTTGAACTCGCCTGATGCAGCCGCCTTCAAATAGTCGCCCGCAGTCTTGTAGGGCGAATCTTGCTTGACCCAGAGCAGGAACTCGTCCTGCGCCATCGCCGCGATCGGGGTCAGATCAGTGTAGTTGAAGGCAACCTTGGAGACGAGCGGCTGCTGCCAGGCGTTCGAAGTGCCGAAGATCACCTTGTAGGGATCGCCTGCTGACGCCTTCCCGTAGACATAGCCCTCCGCGCCGCTGCCACCGCCCTTGTTGACGACGACGATCGGTTGATCCGTCAGCTTGTACTTGGTGATGATGTTCTGCACCGCGCGGGCGATATTGTCGGTGCCGCCGCCTGGACCCGCGGTCGCCACGAACTCGATCGGCTTCTGCGGCTGCCAGGCTGCGAATGCAGGCATCGTGCCTGCGACAACAGCCGCACTGACGGACAACAAAAATAGAGACGTCCCACGCATGATTTCCTCCACCTGATTTTTTCTGTTTTGTTCGATCAGTCGTCTCGACGTTCATTCAGGCGACCCGTTCCCTGCGCTCCCTGGATGCCGAGACGATTGCGCCTTCTTGTTCGAGCGCTTCGATCTGCTTCTGGTCGAACCCGTATTCGGTCAGCACTTCGCGCGTGTGCTCACCGTAGACTGGCGCGCCGGTGCGCACTTTGCCTGGGGTCTCCGAAAACTTGACGGGCAGCCCGATCGTCTTGACCGGACCGAGCGTGGAATGCTCGACCTCGACGACCATCTCGCGCGCCAGCGTCTGCGGATCGCTCAGCGCTTCCAGCATGTCGTGCACGGGGCCGCAGGGCACGCCCTTGTCGTCCAGCGCCATAAGCCAATGCGCACGCGTCTGGGTGCGGAAGCGGGCGCTGAGGACCGCTTCGAGCTCCTTCAAATTCGCCATGCGGTCGGCGCCGTTGACGAAGCGCGGGTCGGAGGCCAACTCGCTCGCGCCGAGTGCCTCCAGCATCAACAGCCAGTGCTTCTTGTTGGCGCCGCCGACCACGAGCCAGCCATCCGAGGCCTCGAAGGCCTGATACGGCGCGTTGAGCGGATGTGCCGAGCCCATCGCGCGCGGCGCGGTGCCGGCGGCGAGCGCGATGGTCGACTGCCAATAGGTCTGCACCAGCGCCGCCTCGTAGAGCGAGGTCTCCACCCACTGCCCCTCGCCGGTCTTGAGGCGGTGCGTGTAGGCCGCGAGAATGCCCATGCTCGCGAGCAGCCCCGCGGTGATGTCTGATAGCGGCGGGCCGCACTTCACGGGCGGACCATCGGGGCGTTCGCCGGTAAAGCTCATGATGCCGCTCATGGCCTGGGCGACGAGGTCGAAACCCCGGCGGTGCTTATAGGGACCGGTGCGACCGAAGCCCGACAGCGAGCAATAGATCAGCGCCGGGAATTTTTCGTGCAGCTCCTCGTAACCGAAGCCCAGGCGTTCCATCGCGCCCGGCGCAAAGTTCTCGACCAGCACGTCGGCATCGGCGATCAGCCGTCGCAGCACGTCCTTGCCGCCGTCGGTCTTCAGATCCAGCACGATGCCGCGCTTGTTGCGATTCATCATCAGGAACGAGGCGGCCTCGTCGCCGATCTTCGGCGGCACCGAATGGCGGGTGTCGTCGCCATTCGGCGATTTCTCGATCTTGATGACGTCGGCGCCCATGTCGGCGAGCATCAAGGTGCAGGTTGGCCCCGCCATGACATGGGTGAGATCGATGACCTTGAGGCCGGCAAGCGGCCCCGAGCGGCGTGAGGTGGATTGCGATCGATCGCTTTGCATGGACGTCCTATTGACCGCGCCACTGCGGGGCGCGCTTGTTGAGGAAAGCATCGAGCCCTTCGCGAAAATCCTGGCTCGTGTAGCACATCAGGATGAGGTCTTCGCCCTCGTCCCGCGTCAGCCGCTTTTGCAGGCGCGCCACCGCCTGCTTGGTTGCGTTGAGCGTCAGCGGTGCATGGCTGGCGACGAGACGCGCGACCTCGTCGGCACGCTTGTCGAGCGCTGTGAGATCGTCAACGACCTCGCCGAGCAGCCCGACGCTGGCGGCCTCCGCAGCATCGACAAGGCGCGCGGTGAAGATCAAATCCTTGACGCGCGCCGCACCAATCAACGCGGTGAGACGGCTGACATTGGACATCGACAGGCAGTTGCCCAGCGTCCGGGCAATGGGAAAGCCGATCTTGGCGCTGCGGGTCCCGATGCGCAGGTCGCAGGCCGCAGCAATGCCCGCCCCGCCGCCGGTGCAGAAGCCGTTGATCGCAGCGATCGTCGGCACCCGGCACTGCTCCAGCGTGGTCAGCACCCGATCGATCCGGTTCTCGTAGTCAATGGCGTCCTGCGGCGTCTTGAAGTCGCGGAACTGGTTGATGTCGGTGCCCGACGCAAAGGCCTTGTCGCCGGCCCCGCGCAGCACCAGCACCTTGATGGAATGATCGTCGTTCGCCTGCTCGCAAATGGCAGCGAGCCGCTCGTACATGGCAAAAGTGAAGGCGTTGCGCGCCTGGGGGCGGTTGAAAATGATCTGCCCGACGCCGTCCTTGCATTCAAAAACGAGGTCGTCCGTCTCTACCGCCTGGTCCATTTCCGCGATCCCTGCTGTTTTTTGTATTTTTGAATGCAAAAATTGGAATTATCAAGATATGATTGCCGAACTTTCGTCTATTAGAACATTTTTGCATTCAAAAATAGAGATATCCCATGCTGCATGAGGAAGTCGTCGGCCGCATCCGCGACATTCTGCTCGACGGCGAAATCCCACCGGGCGCGCGGATCCCCGAGCGCGAGCTGTGTGAGCGGCTCGAGATTTCGCGCACGCCGCTGCGCGAAGCGCTCAAGGTGCTGGCCGCGGAAGGCCTGGTGCAGCTCCTGCCCCATCGCGGCTCACGCGCGGCAAAACTGACCGACAAGGACATGCGCGATCTCTTCGAGGTCTGCCAGGGCCTCGAAGCGCTGGCCGGCGAGCTCGCCTGCGAGCGCATCACCGATGGCGAGATCGCGGAGATCGCCGCGGCGCATGCAGCGATGGTGCAGCATTATCGCGAGGGCGACCTGATCCAGTATTATCGCGGCAATCGCGCCATCCACGAGGGGATCGTCAATGCGGCCGGCAATCCTGTGCTCACCGGACTCTATGCGTCCGTGACCGCGCGCATCCGCCGGGCGCGCTACGTCACGCCGATGACGCCGCAGCGTTGGGCGTTTGCCGTCAGTGAGCACGAAGCCATCCTGAACGCGCTCCAGCGCCGCGACGGCGCAGGCCTCTCCCACATCCTGCGCGCGCATCTGCGTCACAAGCGTGAAGAGGTCTTGCAAGCGGGGTTTGCGGAGACGGAGACGAATGAGCTCACGCTGAAGATCGCGTGAGGCGGCTCCCCTCTCCTGCTAGGCGCGATTGCCGAACAGAGCGAGCGTGATCGACCGCAGCCAGCGATGAGCGGGATCGCGGTGGTAGCGCTCATGCCAATATTGAGCGATCTCGATCCGCGGCAATGCAACTGGCGTCCTGAAGACGGTCATTCCGAGCGGCTCGGCGACGATGGCGGCCAGATTGGCGGGCAAGGTCGCGACCCCGTCGGTTTGCGAGGCCACGATCGCGCCCGCGATGAAACTCGGCACCTGCAACAGGATATTCGTACGCGCGATCACGCGCGTCAGCATGCGTTGCGTTTCGAGATGGGCCGCATGGCCCGTCTCGGACGCGGTGATCAGGATATGCTTCTCGTCGAGAAATCCCCGACGCGTGCGCGCCTCTGCCGGCCTTGGATGACCTCGCCTCACGACGCTGGCGTAACCGTCCGAATAAAGCCGCTGGGAGCGAAGATGCCCCGCCGCGCGCGGCAAGGCGCCGAGCGCAAGGTCCGCCTCTCCCGACTCCAGCTTGACGGCGAAGTGCCGGGAATCGAGCGGCATTGCGCGCACCTGAATACGCGGTGCGACGTCGGCGAGGCGTGCGACCAAAGGCGGCAGAAACCGCACCATGCCGACATCGGTCAAGAGCAGGCTGAAGGTCTTCTCGGATTTCCCCGGATCGAACGGCAGCCGCTCCTGCCACAACCGGTCGGCCATCTCGAGCAAGGCGCGGATTTGCGCCGCCATCTCGATGGCACGTGCCGTCGGCTGCACGCCGCTGCCACGTCGCACGAACAGGGGATCGTCGAAGCGCAGCCGCAAGCGCGCCAGGAGCTTGCTGATCGCCGGCTGCGTAGTCTCGAGGCTCACGGCCGCACGCGTGATGCTGCCCTCGCGGATCAGCGCATCGAGCACGCGTAAGTCGCGAAAGTCGATCCCGGAAGATTCCATTTTCGACATATGAAACATTCTCTTGTGGCTATGGATCGAGCTTCGCCCTTTGCTATCCTGCAGTCAATCGAACGGCCGAACGGCCACGCGGACACGGAGGACGCCATGACCAAATTCGTGATCGAGTCTCACTTTCGCCTGCAGGAATGGGTGGCCGAGGAGAAGGGCTACTTCCGCGACGAAGGGCTCGATTACGAATTTCGCGAGCTGATCCGCTCGACCGAGGGCCAGCACCACAACAAGGTCAATGAAGGCGCTTTCCAGAGCATCGAGAAGGGCCGCAAGGCCGACGTCAGCTGTGCCTGCCACTGGACCGTCAACGTCGCCGCCTCGAACGGCCACGCCAAGCTCTACGCCGACGTCTACTCGGTCGCGCCGTCGGGTATCTTCGTTCCCGCGGATTCGAAAATCCGCACACCTGCCGATCTCGCCGGCGTGCCGATCTCGGTCGGCTTCCAGTCAGGCAGTCATTATTCGACGATCCAGGCGCTCGAGCCGTATCTGGCGCCCGGCCAGATCAACCTCACCTTCGAGGACGGCATGCTGTTCCGCCGGATGGAGCTGCTATTCGAAGGCAAGAGCGAGGCGGCTTCGCTGTTCAACGGCCCCTATTATTTCGCGGAACAACTCGGCTATCGCAAGATCATCGACACCACGTTCATGATCGCGTCCATGATCAACGGCGATCCGGCGCCCGAGGATATCAAGCGCTACTTCCGGGCGCTGAAGAAGGCCCAACGCGACATCGACCTGCGTCCGGAGCTTTTCACGCGCTACTACAAGAACGAATTTCCGGAGCGGTTCCACGCGGCCATGGACACCAGGCGCTGGGGGCCCGGCGAGCGGATCGTGTTCGAGCCCTATTCGCGCGAAATCTACGAGCAGTCGTTCGACTGGATCGAGAAGCATGGCATCTTCGAAACCGGCACGATGGGCGACGGCAGCTACGACAAGGCGACGGTGGCATTCGGAACGATTTGAACGGGCAAAGCCGCGCGCTAGCACCCCAGCTTGTCGGCAATTCCGCCAAAATCCTTGGCGACGATGTCCCAATTGCCGGTGGCCTCGAAATCGACCTTCTGCAACGGGCCGTACTCGGTCGGCCGCGCGACGAAGGCGGTCTTCAGACCGTATTTCTGCGCGGCGGCAAGATCGCCATTGTGAGCGGCGACCATCATCACCTGCTCCGGCTTGAGCCCAAGCAGCTTTGCCGCGCCGAGATAGGTTTCGGGATCGGGCTTGTAGTGCTCGAACAGCTCGGCCGACATCACGAGGTCCCAAGGGAGACCCGCAAACTTCGCCATATTGGTGAGCAGCGCGACGTTGCCGTTTGACAGCGGCGAGATCACGAACTTCGTCTTCAGCCGCGTCAAACCGGCGACGCTGTCCGGCCAGGGATTGAGGCGATGCCAGGCCTTGGTGAGATGGTCGAGATCGGCCTCGGTGAGGCCCTTGATCGCGAACTTCTCGACCAGCTTTTCCAGCGAACGCCGATGCAGATCGTCGAGGATGACGTAGCCACGCTCGGGATGCTGGCGCACGTCGTCCATCGAGGCCATGTACATGCCGCGCCAGCCGTCGACGAGCGCAGTCCAGTCAGCGCTGACGCCGCGTTCCTTCCCCCACCACATGAAGTCAGTGATCAGGCTGGTGCGCCAATCTACGACGGTGCCGAACACGTCGAAGACGAGGGCTTTGACGGCGGAGAGATCGGACATGCGCGCTTCCCAAATGTTGTTTGTTCTTGATCACTCCGGGATGCGCCACGCGGCGCAGGCCCGGAATGAGGGTCGCATGTCCCGATTTAGTCCAGATGGAACTTTGCGAGTTCGCGGTGCTCGGCCTTGATGTAACGCACGGTGCCGGTGACGGAGCGCATCACCACCGTCTCGGTCTCGATCACGCCGTCCTTGCGGAATTTTACGCCGGACAGCAGTGAACCGGTCGTAACGCCGGTCGCGGCGAACAGGCAGTCGCCGCGTGCCATGTCCTCGATGCCGTAGATCATCTTGGGATCGGTGACGCCCATCTTGGCGGCACGCTCGCGCTTCTCGTCGGAATCGAGGATCAGACGGCACTGCATCTGGCCGCCGATGCAGCGCAGCGCCACCGCGGCGAGCACGCCTTCCGGCGCGCCACCCGTGCCGAGATACATGTCGACGCCGGTGTTGTCGGGATCGGCGCAGTGGATCACGCCGGCAACGTCGCCGTCGGTGATGAGACGCACGGCAGCTCCCGTCGAGCGCACGCTCTCGATGATGCTGGCATGGCGCGGACGGTCGAGCACGAGAACGGTGATGCCGTCCGCCTTGACGCCCTTGGCCTTGGCGAGACGGTGGACGTTTTCGGCCGGCGTCGCGTCGAGCTCGACGACGCCCTTCGCGTAGCCAGGGCCGATCGCGAGCTTCTGCATGTAGACGTCGGGCGCGTGCAGCAGCGTACCGCCGTCGGCCATCGCCATGGTGGCGATCGAGCCCGGCATGTTCTTGGCGCACAGCGTGGTGCCTTCGAGCGGGTCGACCGCGATGTCGACTTCCGGGCCGGCGTTCATGCCGACCTTCTCGCCGATGAAGAGCATCGGCGCCTCATCGCGCTCGCCCTCGCCGATCACGATGGTGCCCTGGATCGGCAGCTTGTTGAGCTCGCGGCGCATCGCGTCGACGGCGGCCTGGTCGGCCGGCTTCTCCTGCCCGTGCCCGCGCAGCCGCGCCGACGACACCGCCGCCCGCTCAGTCACGCGCACGATCTCCAGCGTGAGAATGCGCTCGAGCAATGCTTGCGGCGGCACTGAAATATGGGTCGACATCGGCTCACTCCTTCGAAGCAGTTTGGGACGGAAATCTCCACCCGCATCAACTCGTAACACCCACAGTTCGTTCGAACCGTGTCATTGTTTAAGCATGCTCTAGTTCTTCTCGATCCGGATCACCTGCGGCCGTCCGCTGATCACCTTGTCCTTCTGCACGGCCGCGAGCGCGCGGCGCACGGCGTCCTCATGCGTGGCATAAGTGATCAGGATGACGGGCACGGGCACGGCCTTCCCGTCGGCCGGTGCAACGCCCCCATTGGGATGGCGCTGCACGATCGACTCGATCGAAATCTTCTGCTCCGCGAGCCGGGTCGCGATCGCAGCCGCGGTGCCCGGGAAATCGCGCGCCAGGAGGCGGATGTAATAGCCGCCTTCGTGTCGCTCCATCGGCGCCTTCCTGGTGTCGCGAAGGTGGGAAATGGGCCGGCCGAACGGATTGGCACGGATGCCGCGCGCAACGTCGGCGATATCGGCAACGACTGCGGATGCGGTCGCAGCACCGCCTGCGCCGGGACCGACCAGCGTGATCGGCGGAATCCCCTCGCCATCGATCGTGACCGCATTGGTGACACCCATCACCTGCGCGATCGAGGACGATTTGGGAACCATGGTCGGATGCACGCGCTGCTCGATGCCCTTGGCGGTGCGAACGGCAACGCCGAGCAGCTTGAGCCGGTAACCGAGATCGTCGGCGGCTCGCAAATCTTCCGGCGCGATGGAGGAAATACCTTCGACATACACCGCGCTTTGAGCAACTTTCGTGCCGAAAGCGAGGCTGGCGAGAATGGCGAGTTTCTGCGCCGTGTCGTGGCCATCGACGTCGAAGGACGGGTTGGCCTCGGCGTAGCCGAGCCGCTGCGCATCCTTGAGACACTCGGCAAACGACAGGCCTTCCTGCTCCATCCGGGTCAGGATGTAGTTGCAGGTGCCGTTGAGAATGCCATAGACGCGGTTGATGCCGGTTCCCGCAAGACCTTCGCGTAACGTCTTGATGACGGGGATCGCGGCGCCGACCGCTGCCTCGAAATTCAGCGCACCGCCATGCTTTTCGGCGGCCTTGGCGAGCTTCAGACCGTGCTTGGCGAGCAGCGCCTTGTTGGCGGTGACGACGGATTTGCCGGCATTCAGCGCGGCCTCGACCGCCGACAGCGCGGGATCACCGGCGCCGCCCATCAGCTCGACGAAACAGTCGATGCCGGGATGCGTGGCCAGCGCGATCGGGTCCTTGACCCATTCGACGCCGCGCAGGTCGATGCCGCGCTTCTTGCCCTTCGAACGCGCGGTGACGGCGACGACGCGGATGCCGCGGCCGCTGCGGCCCGCGAGCACGCGCGCCTGCGTTTCGATCAAACGGACAACTTCGGCGCCCACGGTGCCGAGCCCCGCTATGCCCACTTTCAGGGGTGCAACCATGATGCTTTAGTGAACCTGCAGAAGAGAATTAGCGCCGATTGGCGAGCGGAACGACGTTGTGCAACGTTTCGATGCCGCTTTCAAGGAAGCGGCGCACGCCACGCGCGGCCTGCCTGATCCGTTGCTCGTTTTCCACCATGGCGATGCGGACATATCCCTCACCATGCTCGCCGAAGCCGACGCCGGGCGAAACCGCGACGCCGGATTTCTCCACCATCAGGGTTGCGAACTGCATGCTGCCGACACTGCGGAAGGCTTCCGGCAGCGGCACCCAGGCGAACATCGAGGCTTCCGGCGGCGGGATATCCCAGCCGGCGCGGCCAAACGATTCCACCAGCGCGTCGCGGCGCTTGCGATAGGTGTCGCGCATCTCCTTGATGCAGTCGTCAGGACCGTTCAGCGCCGCGGTCGCGGCGACCTGCACCGGCGTGAAGGCACCGTAGTCGAGATAGGATTTGACGCGGGCGAGAGCTGCGATCACGCGCTCATTGCCGACCGCAAAGCCCATGCGCCAGCCGGCCATGGAATAGGTCTTCGACATCGAGGTGAATTCGACGGTGACATCGATGGCGCCGGGCACCTGCAGCACCGACGGCGGCGGGTTGTTCTCGTCGAAATAGACCTCGGCATAAGCCAGATCGGACAGGATCAGGATCTCGTGCTTCTTCGCGAATGCGACGAGGTCCTTGTAGAAGTCGAGGCTCGCGACATAGGCGGTCGGGTTCGAAGGATAGCAGACCACGAGCGCGAGCGGCTTCGGGATCGAATGCACGATCGCCCGCTCCACCGCCTCGAAAAATTGCGGCGTCGGCTCCGACGGCACCGAGCGGATCACGCCGCCCGCCATCAAAAAGCCGAAGGCGTGAATCGGGTAGCTCGGGTTCGGGCAGAGGATGACGTCGCCCGGCGCGGTGATCGCCTGGGCCACGTTGGCGAAGCCTTCCTTCGAGCCGAGCGTCGCCACCACCTGGGTGTCGGGGTTGAGCTTCACGCCGAAGCGGCGCTCGTAATAGGCGGCCTGGGCCCGGCGCAGGCCGGGGATGCCGCGGGAGGCCGAGTAGCGATCGGTGCGCGGCTTGCCCAGCGTCTCCTTGAGCTTCTCCAGCACGTGCGGCGGGGCCGGCAGGTCCGGGTTACCCATACCGAGATCGATGATGTCGGCCCCGGCATTCCGCGCGGCCGCCTTGGCCCGGTTGACCTGTTCGAACACGTAAGGCGGAAGGCGGCGGATGCGGTAAAAATCGTCCATGGCTCTCTGGGCTCCGGGCAACCGGTCAGGACAGAATCGACAGGCGATGACTGCCCTTCGAGGAGATCCCGCACTGCGCACAAAAATCACTCAAAATCAAATACTTGGAGCGACCCTTGGCGACAAGGACTGAACTCCTTCGCCCTGACTCTCGGCTGAATTGAAGTCTTTTTAGCACGGAGTGGCGGGGGCGCCAGCGATTACCTTGCGCCCCACGATGGCCGTCCCGTGCCGAATTGGCGGTCTCTACTTGGCGTCCTTGGCGGCGACCGCCTGACGGTCGCGGGCGGCCGCAAGCTCGGCCTCGATCTTGGCGCGCTGGTCGGGCGGGATGATCGCCTGGTCACGGTCCGGCGGCAAATCGTGCACCGGCAGATAGGCACCGGGGTCCCTGGGATGAGCCGGTGTGTCGGCGGCCGACATGTCCGCAAGCTGGCTCGAACAGCCGCCCAGCGCAAACGCCGCCATTAGCAGCGCGCCGCATGCAAGCCGCGACTTTTGCAGGTCCCACAACGCAAACACCTGGGAATTCCCCTACTCGTCCCATGCGAGGCTGCGGGAGCTTAACCCAACAACCTGCCCAAGCTCAAACCATTGCTGCCCACAAATGGTACGAGCGAGAAATCATCCAAGGCCCACACTCGGAGACGTGCACTGCGATTGTGACAAAACCAAGAAGCCTTGTCGCACTGCAGCACATCATCGCGCGTGTTTAACGCGAAACCGGCGAGCTTCGCGGTGACGAATACGGAATGAATCGCTACTGTCGCCTTCATGAGTACCGCCACGACCGACACGCCCAAATCCGGCACAAAATCTGAAACGAAGTTCGATGCGGAAGCCTTCGCGATGAATGTCGCGCGGGCCATGGAAAGCGGCGGCAAGGCGCTCGCCGCGTATCTGAAGCCGCGCGAAAGCGGCGAGGTGCAGGATCGCCCGCCGGCCGAGCTCACCGAAGTCGTCAAGACCTTCACCTCGATCGCCGAATACTGGCTGTCAGATACGACCCGCTCGTCCGATCTCCAGACCAAGCTCGCCAAGAATTATCTCGACCTCTGGGGCTCGGCAGCGCGGCGGATGGCCGGCCAGGAGGCCCAACCCGCGATCGAACCCTCACCGCGCGACAAGCGCTTTGCCGATCCGGAATGGAAGTCGAACCAGTTCTTCGATTTCATGATGCAGCTCTATCTGCTCACGACCAAATTCGCGCAGGAGCTGGTGCGCGACGCCGAAGGGCTCGACCCACAGACCCGCCGCAAGGCCGAGTTCTATGTCCAGCAACTCACCAACGCGATCTCGCCGTCCAACTTCGTGCTGACCAATCCGGAAGTGCTGCGCGAAACCGTTGCAAGCAGCGGCGAGAACCTTGCACGCGGCCTGACGATGCTGGCGGAGGACATCGCCGCCGGCAAGGGCACGCTGAAGATCCGCCAGTCCAATCCGGACAACCTCGTCGTCGGCGTCAACATGGCGACGACACCGGGCAAGGTGATCTACCAGAACGAGATGATGCAGCTGATCCAGTACTCTCCGACCACGGAGAACGTGCTGCGCACGCCGTTGCTGATCATCCCGCCCTGGATCAACAAGTTCTACATCCTCGATCTCAAGCCGGAGAAATCCTACATCAAATGGTGCGTCGACCAGGGCATCACGGTGTTCGTGATCTCATGGGTCAATCCCGACAAGAGGCTCGGTGCGAAGAGCTGGGAAGACTATATGAAGGAAGGCCCGCTCACGGCGATGGACGTGATCGAGCGGGTCACCGGCGAGATGAAGGTGCACACCGCCGGCTATTGCGTCGGCGGCACCATGCTCGCGACGACGCTGGCCTGGCTCGCCGAGAAGCGGCGCCAGCGCGTGACCTCTGCGACGTTCTTTGCCGCGCAAGTGGACTTCACCCATGCCGGCGATCTCCTCGTGTTCGTCGATGAGGAGCAGATCGCGGCCCTCGAACAGGACATGAAGGCGTCCGGCGTGCTCGAAGGCTCCAAGATGGCGATGGCCTTCAACATGCTGCGCTCGAACGACCTGATCTGGTCCTACGTCGTGAGCAACTATCTCAAGGGCCAGCAGCCGAGTGCGTTCGACCTGTTGCACTGGAATTCCGACGCGACGCGGATGACCCAGGCGAACCATTCCTACTATTTGCGCAACTGCTATCTGGAGAACCGGCTGTCGACGGGCACGATGGTGCTCGACAACACGCTGCTCGATCTCTCCAAGGTCATGGTGCCGGTCTATAACCTCGCCACGCGCGAGGACCACATCGCGCCGGCGGAATCGGTGCTGTATGGCTCACAATTTTTCGGCGGACCCGTGAAATACGTGCTGTCCGGCTCCGGCCACATCGCCGGCGTCGTCAATCCGCCGGCCTCGAACAAGTATCAGTACTGGACCAACGACAACGTCAAGGACGTCAATGTCGCCCAGTGGATGAAGGATGCGGTGGAGCACAAGGGCTCGTGGTGGCCTGATTGGCGCGAATGGCTGGGCCGGCTCGATCCGGAGGAAGTCCCGGCACGCAGCGTCGGTACCGAGGCATTGCCCTCGATCGAGGACGCCCCCGGCAGCTATGTCAGGGTTCGCGCATAGCGCAATGGCGCGCGCTTTCGTATAAGCTCACGACATCGACTCTAGAGGGGATGGGTTATGACGCGTGAATTGTTCTGGCTGACGTGCACAGTGATCCTGACCGGGATCCTCTGGATTCCCTACACCATCAACCGCTGCCAGATTCGCGGCCTCGGCGGCGCGATGGCCAACCCATCGCGCGGCGACAAGCCTCAGGCCGAGTGGGCGAACCGCCTGATGTTCGCGCATGACAACGCAGTCGAGAACCTCGTGCTGTTCGCTCCGCTGGTGCTGATCCTGAACGCGATCGACTATTCCTCGAAATGGACGGTGCTCGCCTGCGTCGTCTATTTCTGGTCGCGCGTCGCGCATTTGATCGTCTATGCGCTCGGAGTCCCGGTGTTCCGCACCCTCGCCTTCACCGTCGGATTCCTCGCGCAGGCCGTGCTGGCGCTGGCGATCTTCCAGATCTTCTGACCGCGCCGCCCTTGGGATGCGCGGCGATGTCTGGCGAATCCAGCCGCGATTTCGTTCAGCTCCATGATCTCAGCGCGGACGCGATCCTGTCGATCATCGATCGCGCGCAGATTTTCGCGACGGCGTGGCGCGACCGCGCCATGCCGCAAAACCTCGCCGGCAAGCGCGTCGCGCTCATCGCCGACGATGGCGGATGGCGGAACACGACCGCCTTCGACCTCGGCATCCAGGCAATGGGCGGCATCTGCATCCATTCACCCGTGAAGTTCAATGCCGCCGAGGCAACGGCCGATCTGGCGCAATATCTCGACAATTGGTTCGACATCCTGGTCGTGCGCACGCGGGAACTGTCAGCTCTGCAAGAGCTCGCAGCCGGCGCCGACGCACCTGTCGTCAATGCCAGAACGCGATCGAACCACCCCTGCGAAACGCTCGGCGATCTCGCTTATGTCAGGAGCAGGAGAGCCACGCTCGACGGCCTGAAAGTCGTCGGCGTCGCGCCCGATGCCAACATCCTGCGTTCCTGGGTTGAAGCCTCCATCGCCCTGCCGATCAAGGTCACCCAAGTGTACCCCGCGGATTGGCATGTCCGGGACATTGCAAGCCCTGGGTTCTCGGCAAGCACCGGTCTCGGCGCGCTGTACGATGCGGATGTGATCATCACGGACTGCTGGCCTGAGGGCGCACGCGCGGATCAACTGCGCGACTATCAGCTATCGGCATCGCTGCTCGACAGATGCCGTCCCGATGTCATTTTCCTGCCCTGCCCGCCCGTGACCAGAGGCCAGGAGGTCAGCGCTGACGCGATGTCGCATCGCGCCTGCCAGAGCCCGGCGGCGAAGGCCTACCTGCTCCACGCACAAAACGCGCTGCTGGAATGGATCGCGGCCTGATCGGCGCGGGCGACTGTCACGCTTGCGCTGACGATCAGCCGGCCGGCTTGCGTACGACGAGATTCAACATGCTGGCCGGCGTCTGGTCGAAACTCTGGATCTCGCTGGTATCCGCTGACAGCGTGAGCCACGGACCCGCGCTGGCGTATATCGCCTCGAGCCACTGGCGCGGCGGATAGTTGTAGTAGCGCCCGAGATTGTCCCGGCCGTCGCCCTCGCCCATCTTGTAGCTGGCGTAGAACACGCCCGACGGCATGAGCGCGCGATGAATTCTGCCGAGAATCCCGGCGAGTTCCTCGCGCGGCACATGCAGGAGACAGGCGCTGGCCCAGACACCGTCATAGGTCTGTTGCGCATCGAGTTCGTCGAAGCGCATCGCCTCGACGGGGTGACCGAGCCGCTGCGACGCGATCCCGGCCATTTCGGGCGATCCGTCGGTGGCGCGCACCGAAAACCCTTCGGCCAGCATCACGGCTGCATGATTGCCGGCGCCGCAGCCGAGTTCGAGAATAGCGCCGCCGGGGGGCAGCAAAGCGAGAAAGCCCCGCAGCCGCGTCGATGGTGCCTTCGCCCATCCGGCATAAGCCTCGGCGTTATCCCGGTAGAATTGCAGCGTGGTCTCGTCCATGGCGTCGCTCGCTTCGCTCGACCAGCCTGCCTACTCCGCGGCTAACCCGACATCAACCGCAGGTGTTGCCGCAAGATGACACTTCAGAAGAAACGACCAGCTCGCCGGTTTACCCCTACAGGTTGTCACCCATCTGCACGTATATTGACGCATCGCAATTGATTGATTCGGATCAGCCATGAATTGGAAGATTATATCCGCGCTCGGCGCGATCTCACTCGCAGCCGTCGCGACCCAGGCCAACGCCGCTGACCTCGCCGCCCGCCCCTACACCAAGGCACCGCCGATGATCGCTGCGGTCTATGATTGGAGCGGCTTCTACATCGGCGCCAACGGCGGCTATGGCACGTCGCGGAATTGCTGGGACGGCACTGCCGGTTTCCCGGCCGGCATCGCCGAAGGCTGCCATGATGCGACCGGCGCCGTTGCCGGCGGCCAGATCGGCTATCGCTGGCAGAGCAGCGCCTTCGTGTTCGGCCTTGAGGCTCAGGGCGACTGGGCCGATCTCTCGGGCCGGAATGACAGCACGGTGTTCGGCGTCGCGAACCGCACCCACATCGACGCCTTCGGGCTGTTCACCGGCCAGGTCGGCTACGCCTGGAACAGTGCGCTACTCTATGTGAAGGGCGGCGCCGCGGTGACCAGCAACCAATACCGCGGGATCGGTACCGGCGGTCTGGCCGGGGCCGAGTTCGATGGTGCCAACGAGACCCGTTGGGGCGGCGCAATCGGCGTCGGCTTCGAATACGGCTTTGCCCAGAACTGGTCGGTCGGCCTCGAATACGACCACCTGTTCATGGGGCACCACGACGTCGCGCTCACGGCCAATGGCGCGCTGGCGCCGGTCGGCGCGACCTCGCGCACCGACCGCATCGGCCAGGACGTCGACCTGATCACCGCCCGCGTCAACTACCGCTTCGGCGGCCCGGTCGTCGCGAAGTACTGAGGCTTGGTGTCCCGGACGCGCGAAGCGCGAGCCCGGACCCAGAAAGACAAGCAAGCATGGGCCCCGGCTCTGCAGCGCATCACTGAAGAAGTGCTGCGCTGCGTCCGGGGCTTCAGCCTGCTCTACTCCTCCGGCAGGCCCAGCATCAGCCGCATGTTCTGCACGGCTGCGCCTGACGCACCCTTACCGAGATTGTCCAGCCGCGCGACCAGCACCGCCTGGTGGTACTTGTCGCTGGCGAAGACGTAGAGCTCGAGCATGTTGGTCTCGTTGAGCGCTTCCGGCTCGAGCTTGCCACCCTTGGTCGCTTCGTTCTGAAGCGGCATCGCCGACACGTATTTTGAACCCGCGTAGCGCTTGGCCAGCGCGGCCTGTAGATCCGCGCCCGTCGGCTTGCCCGGCAGCGTGTCGAGCTGGAGCGGCACTGACACCAGCATGCCCTGCCGGTAGTTGCCGACCGAAGGAATGAAGATCGGCCGCCGCGTCAGGTGCGAATAGAGCTGCAGCTCCGGCAGATGCTTGTGCTCGAAACCGAGGCCATAGAGCTCGAACGACGGCGCGCTGCCGTCTTCAAAGCTGGCGATCATCGACTTGCCGCCACCGGAATAGCCGCTCACCGCGTTGACGCTGATGGGATAGTCAGGCGGCAACAGACCGGCATCGACGAGCGGCCGCAGCAGCGCGATGCCGCCGGTCGGATAGCAGCCGGGATTGGAGACTTTCTTCGCGGCCCTGATCTTGCCGGCCTGGTCCGGTGCCAGCTCCGCAAAACCGTAAGCCCAGTCCGGCGCGACCCGGTAGGCGGTCGAGGCATCCAGCACCTTCGGCCCCGCAGCGCCCATGCTGTCGATCAGCGCGACCGTCTCCTTGGCAGCATCATCAGGCAGGCAGAGGATGACGAGATCGACCTCCTCCATCAGCGCCTTCTTGGCCGCAGGATCCTTGCGCTTGTCGTCGGCGATGGTCTTCACCACGACGTCGTTCTGGAGCTTGAGCCGCTCATTGATGCCGAGCCCGGTGGTGCCGGAGCCTCCGTCGACAAAGACGGTGGCGGGCTTCTTGGCGGCACTATGGGTCGGCGCTTTCGTGGTCTCAGCGAGGCTCATGGTACGCTCCTTTCGAGCTTGTCGGTTTCGTCCGCGAAAGCCTCCGGCCTCACGTCCTGCATCAGTTGCGCGATCTCCCGGGCGTCGGCAGCGGGTTGCGCGCCGAGCGCATTGGCAATCGCCGTATAGTCGGCGTCGGATTTGTGCTGATTGAGCTTGAAGCTGCCTTCGACCTCTTCAACCGTCATGACCAGACCCACGATCGCCTTCTTCAACGTCTCGAACCGGCCCGCCGTCATCTTCGACGAATTCCACGGCGTCTTCGGCAACAGCCAGCTCTCGAACTTGTCGCTGAGCGTTTCGATCTGCACCGCCAGCTCATCGTCCGACAACAGCCGCACCGGGCCGCTCAGATGCACCGACTGGTAGAGCCAGGTCGGCACCTGATCCGGCGAGACGTACCAGTCCGGCGAGACATAAGCATCGGGGCCGTTGACCGCGAGCAGCCAGGACGTCGCGCCGTCCGCAAGCTTTACCAGCGGATTGTGACGGGCGACATGAAAGGCGGCCTGCGGCGTGCCGTCAGCGGCGTAGATCAAATAGAATGGCAGCGGCGACGCGACCGGCTTTTGGCCGTCGAAGGCGCACATCGTGCCGAAGCCGCGGTCACCCGCGAATTTCAGGCTCGCGGCGCGATCCGGCTTGAAAGAGGGTGGTGTGTACATCGTGGTCTCCTGCTGGGCCTCCTCGGGGGGCCGCCGGATCAGATCGCGCTGACAGGAGAGAGAATGCCGCGGATCGGATCCAGCGGCAAAGACGATGATCTCAAACGCGATCGACCGCCCAAACCGCTAGGATGCGGCGGCGGCGACGGGCGAACAGGATGGTCGCGGCGTTGATCATGGCGCGCGGCTATAGAGCGAGATGCGGTTCTCGTCAAGGTTCGGCGGGTCAGATCACCCGCCAGATCCATTCCATGACCTTGGCGATCACGTCGCCGAACAGCAGGAGCGTGGCCGACCAGACCAGCGCCGAGACAAAATTGGCGGCCTGGAAGCTCCAGTAAGGCATCTCGAAGATACCGGCCGCGAGCGGTACCGAGGCGCGCAAGGGGCCGAAGAAGCGGCCGATGAAGATGCTGGGCACGCCCCAGCTCCGTACGAAGGCCTCGCCCTTGGGGAGGAGTTCCGGATAGCGCGAGAGCGGCCACATCTGGGCGACGCGCTCCTTGTAGCGATAGCCGAACCAGTAGGAGACCCAGTCGCCCAGCGCAGCGCCAATGCCGCCGGCGATCCAGACCGGATAGAAGCTGATGCCGCTGACGCCGATCAGCGCGCCGATCCCGACCAGGGCGCCCCAGGCCGGGATGAGAAGCGAGATGAAGGCGAGCGATTCCCCGAATGCGAGTAAGAACACAATGGGGGCCGCCCAGGCCTGATGAGCACGCACGAAATCGGCCAGTGCGTGCGCGTACTGCTCCATTCCAGATTGCCTTCCCGCCCCGCCTTGAGGTGCTGCTCGAAAAGCACTGGTAAGCCAGGGACTTGTGTGACATCAAGTCACAAAGCTTGGCTCCGGCCGGACGACAAGGTCAAATTGCCGGGAATTTGGCGAGCGGGCGGCGTAAAATCGCCGGGATTGGCTCGCAACTCCGGCTTCGCGGCCGCCCTACGGTGACCTTTCCAGGCCAGCCGTGGCATAGTCGGCTCAACCGATTCGCCGCTTACACGGCCCTCAAAACACATCAAGATATATGTCCAAGCAATTGAAATCCAAAGCAGACCTATTCCCATCGGACGAGCAGAAGCCTCGTTCCTCCGCCAAGGCAGCCCCGCGCGCAAGCAGTGCCGAAGCCGACTACACGGCAGCCGACATCGAGGTGCTTGAAGGCCTGGAACCGGTCCGGCGCCGGCCCGGCATGTATATCGGCGGCACCGACGAGAAGGCGCTGCATCATCTCTTCGCCGAGGTCATCGACAACTCGATGGACGAGGCACTTGCCGGGCATGCGACTTTCATCGGCGTCGAGCTGAGCGCGGACGGCTTCTTGACCGTCACCGACAACGGACGCGGCATCCCGATCGATCCGCATCCAAAATTCCCGAAGAAGTCGGCGCTCGAAGTCATCATGTGCACGCTGCATTCGGGTGGTAAGTTCGACAGCAAGGTCTACGAGACCTCGGGCGGTCTGCACGGCGTCGGCATCTCCGTGGTGAACGCCCTCTCCTCGCTGCTCGAGGTCGAAGTCGCGCGCAGCCAGAAACTCTACCGCATGACGTTCGAGCGCGGGCACCCGAAGGGCAAGCTCGAGGATCTCGGCAAGATCAACAACCGCCGCGGCACGCGCGTGCGGTTCAAGCCCGACACCGACATCTTCGGCGCCAAGGCCGCGTTCAAGCCGCAGCGCCTGTTCAAGATGACACGCTCGAAGGCCTATCTGTTCGGCGGCGTCGAAATCCGCTGGAACTGCGCCCCCGAACTGCTCAAGGGCGTCGAGGATGTTCCCCCGGAAGCAACCTTCCACTTCCCCGGCGGCCTGAAGGACTATCTGGCGGCCGCGATCCACGCCGACACGCTGGTGCATCCCGACATCTTCTCCGGCAAGTCGGGCCGCAACGGTGCGCATGGCGCCTGCGAATGGGCTGTGGCCTGGACCGCGGATGCCGATGGCTTCCTGTCCTCCTACACCAACACCGTGCCGACGCCCGACGGCGGCACGCACGAATCCGGCCTGCGCAGCGCGCTGTTGCGCGGCCTGAAGGATCACGCCGAGCGGGTCGGCCAGGGCAAGCGAGCCTCGTCGATCACGTCGGAAGACGTGATGGTGGGCGCGGCCGTGATGCTCTCGGTGTTTGTGCGCGAGCCCGAATTCCAGGGCCAGACCAAGGATCGTCTCGCCACTGCAGAGGCGCAGCGCATCGTCGAACAGGCGATGAAGGATCCGTTCGACCATTGGCTGTCGGGCAATCCGAACATGGCCAACAGGCTTCTCGACTTCGTGATCGACCGTGCCGAGGAGCGACTGCGCCGGCGACAAGAGAAAGAAACTGCGCGGAAAACCGCGGGCAAGAAGCTGCGCCTGCCCGGCAAGCTTGCCGACTGCACCGACGCCGGCACCGATGGCTCCGAACTCTTCATCGTCGAGGGTGACTCGGCAGGCGGCAGTGCCAAGCAGGCGCGTGACCGCAAGACCCAGGCCGTGCTGCCGCTGCGCGGCAAGATCCTCAACGTCGCCTCCGCCGGCAAGGACAAGCTGACGGCGAACGCCCAGCTCTCCGATCTCGTGCAGGCGATCGGCTGCGGCCAGCTCTTGCAGTATCGCGAAGAGGATCTGCGCTATCAGCGCATCATCATCATGACCGACGCCGACGTCGACGGCGCGCACATCGCTTCGTTGCTGATCACATTCTTCTACCGGCAGATGCCGAAGCTGATCGACGAAGGACATCTCTTCCTCGCGGTGCCGCCGCTGTACAAGCTGACCCACGGCCAGAAGTCGGTCTACGCGCGCGACGACAAGCACAAGGAAGAGCTGATCAAGAGCGCCTTCAACGCCAACGCCAAGGTCGAGGTGAATCGCTTCAAAGGCCTCGGCGAGATGATGCCGGCGCAGCTCAAGGAAACCACCATGGATCCGGCCAAGCGGACCATGCTGAAGGTGGTCCTGCTCCCCGACGACCGCGACACCACGGCAGATTCGGTCGAGCGCCTGATGGGCACCAAGGCCGAGGCACGCTTTGCATTCATCACCGACAAGGCCGAGTTCGCGAGCGACGAGTTGCTCGACGTTTAATGCGGCGATTCCCGCTGAAAAGCCCCGGCCCGAGGCCGGGGCTTTTTCGTTTTGGGGGACGTGCAGCGTTCTCCCGGTGATTGATCCGCGGCAATCCGGTCCCGAAGATGCGACTCGGCCAACGACTCACAGAGTCAGTCCAGGTCCAGGGCTGAGGCAGGATTGCCCCCATTTCGGACAAAGGCGAATTCCTAATGAAAGCTTACTCTGGGCGAGGGCTCCGACATCCGACCAACCAATTGAAATCTAATACGCGACGGCGGCACCCCATAACCCGTCAGACTGGCGTTTCCCGGCGACTGTGCCTGTGCTGCAACAGCATTTCAGAGAGAACCGTCTATAGTCGGGGCATCAGATCACACGGACTTCAGAGCGCTCGCGCCTGCTACGGACCAAGGTTGGGGATTTTATCATGAAGAAGATTGTACTCGCGCTGACCGCGATCGCGGCGATGACCGGTTCGGCTTCGGCGGCTGACCTTGCGGCCCGTCCCTACGTGAAGGCCCCGATGATGGCTCCGGTTGCCAACTGGACCGGCTTCTACATCTTCGGTGGTGCCGGCGGCGGTCTCTCGGCCTCCGACCAGCAGATCCGCGATACCGCGACTGGCACGCCGCTGACCATCACCCAGCGTCAGGGTGGTTCGGGCTGGTTCGGCACCGTCGGTCTTGGCTACGACTGGCAGTTCAGCGGTACCTGGGTCGCCGGCGTGTTCGCTGACGGTCAGTTCGGCAGCATCCGCGCCACCGTGCAGGATCCGCTCCTCGGCATCACCGGCAACCAGAAGATCGAAGACTCCTGGGCCGCCGGCGTGCGCCTCGGCTGGCTGGTCGCTCCGAACGTTCTCTCCTACGTCAACGGCGGTTACTCTGGCGCCCACTTCGGCAGCACCGGTTTCATGACCTTGGCTGGCGCTCCGGCCGGCACGCACCTCAACGGCTACAACCGCAACGGCTGGTTCGTCGGCGGCGGTGTCGAGAACAGCCTGAACATCTTCGGCATCTCCTCCCCCGGTTGGTTCATGAAGACCGAGTATCGTTCGGCCTTCTACGACGCGAAGACCCGGGACGAAATCTCCGACATCACCAACCTGCCGACCGGCGTCAACAGCATTCGCGCCAACAGCTGGAACCAGACGATCTCGACCTCGCTGGTCTACCGCTTCAACTGGACCGGCCCGGTCGTCGCCAAGTACTGAGCTGAAAAGTACTGAGCTGATCTGAACTTCAGACGTCAAAGCCCCGGCATCGTCCGGGGCTTTTTCGTTGTGCGGTGCCATTAATAATGGCCGTTGCTCGCTTTCAGCGCCCGGTACGCCTTTCCTAGCTAGCTCCGCTCTCGCTCGAATTGCTAGCCGCGACCGCCTCGCATCGAGCTTCGCAAGCGGCAATCCGTGTCGCTTTGCTCCCGGACATGCGTCCTCCCGCGGTTCTGCATCTGCAGCCATTGTATCCGAACCGGAGCTACGGCTAGTCTGGCCGGAAGTTTTCGCGGCCTACGTCGATCCTCGATGCCGTAGGCTGCGACAGAATCAGACCGACGGGAGGAATGCATGCGCAGATTTCTGCTGATCGCAGGCCTGTTTGCCCTCGCTGTCGGACTGCTCTGGATCGGACAGGGCACGGGCACCGTCGCCTGGCCCCGGTCAAGCTTCATGGTCAACCAGCTGCAATGGGCCGGCTATGGCGCCGCCATGGCAGGCTTCGGGCTGGTGCTGATCTGGCAAAGCAATCGATAGAAGAAACCAGGAAGTGAAAGCATGACATCCAATCGGTTCGATCTCCGCGGCAAGGTCGCGATCGTCACAGGAGGCAATGGCGGCATCGGGCTCGGCCTCGCGCACGGGCTCGCCGACGCCGGCGCCGATATCGCGGTGGTCGGACGCAACGAAACCAAATCGGCCGCCGCCGTCGCCGATCTCAAGGCGCGCGGCGTGAAAGCAATTGCCGTCACCACCGATGTCACCGACAAGGCGGCGATCGCCGCGATGGTGGACCGCGTGGTTGGGGATCTCGGTCGTATCGACATTCTGATCAACAACGCCGGCATGAGCATCCGCAAGCCGCCGCACGAGCTCGAGCTCGACGAGTGGAACAAGGTGATCGACACCAACCTCACCAGTGCCTTCTTGTGCTCGAAGCTGGCCTACCCTGCGCTGAAGGCGTCCGGCAACGGCAAGGTCATCAACATCGGCTCGATGATGTCGATCTTCGGCGCCAGCTTCGCGGCGGCATACGCGGCCAGCAAAGGCGGCATCGTGCAGTACACGCGCGCCTGCGCCAATGCCTGGGCACCCGACAACATCCAGGTCAACGCGATCCTACCGGGCTGGATCGATACCGATCTCACCCGCGGCGCACGGAAACAGGTGTCGGGCCTGCACGAGCGCGTGCTGGCACGCACGCCTGCGGGGCGCTGGGGCGACATCGACGACTTCGCCGGCATCGCCGTGTTTCTCGCCTCGTCCGCCTCGAACTTCGTCACGGGCACCGCGATCCCTGTCGACGGCGGATTCTCGGTGATGGCGTAAGCCGCCTCTCGCCGCATCATGAAAAAGCCCCGGCGTGAGCCGGGGCTTTTGAGACGCACACCAAATTCGGGAGAGATCAGTACTTAGCGACGACCGGCGCCGCGAAATGATAGTTCACGCCGACACGAGCGACGTGCTCGCGTACTCGCAGATCGGTCTGAAAGCTGGCGCCCGGCGCAACCTGGGGCGGCGAACCGCAGACAACCACGTTAACACAAGCATCCGCGTAGCTGGCCTTGCCAAGATCCACGTACAGGTATTCAGCCTTGACTGACCAATTTGGGGCGAACATCCATTCGCCACCGCCGCCGACGGTCCAGCCAAAACGGGTGTCATCGAGCGATCCGGCATAGGTGTCCGGTGTGGTCGTGAAGGCAACGGCCGTCGCCGACTTGACCTGGCCGAACGCGAGACCGCCCGTCGCATAAATCAGGAAGTTCGGTGTAGCAGTGATGCCGGCCCGGCCGCGCACCGTTCCGAACCACTGCAGCTTGTCAGTCTCGGCGTGGAGCATCGTGCCGGCCAATGGCGCGACAAGCGGCCGAGCAATGGCAACGCCGTCATTGACGCCGTTGTAGTTGATGTCGTCTTCGACACCGAAGACCCAGCGATCACGCTGCCAATTGTAGCCCGCCTGCACGCCACCGGTGAAAGCCGCTTGGTTCAGCCGGTTCGAGTCCGAACGGATCGGGTTGTTCACGGGGCCGCCGCCGCACGTCACGGAGCTAAGAAAAACAGCCGGTCGGAAAAACGTCGGCGCGCGAGTCGTTCCAGGTCCCACCCAGGTTGAAACCGCCCCTTATCGAAATAATCAGACAACCATTTATGGAGACCCGTTCGGGCTAGCCCAGCGGAAATGTCTCACCACGCCGGGTTCCATTGCCGCTTCTTCCCGAACGTTGCATGCTTGCCACATAAGTGTGCGCTTGTGATCTGATGGCTGCATTCATATGCACGCCGATGGTTATATTTCAGATTGGCTATCCACACCGGTGTCCGTCCGCCACACCCGACTCGGCGCAACAAAAAGCCCCGGGAGTGACCCCAGGGCCTTCGCTTCTTATGACGCCTTCGTTGAAGTCTCAGTAGCGGGCGATGACCGGCGCGTCGAACTTGTAGCTGGCTCGGACGACGGCCCACTGAATGTCGCGCGGCTTGGCATCGAAGGTGTAGTTCCCCGAGGTGCCGCCGAGCTGATAGGTCTGGCTGCCGAAGGCCGCGTAATTGTACTCGAGGCCGACGATCCAGTTGCGGGTGATGCCGTATTCCCAGCCGGCGCCCACGGTCCAGCCGTTGGCCCAGTGGGTCTGACCGCCGTTGCCCGTCGCCGGGCCGACCGTGTCGGTCACCGACAGGCGGTTGTTGACGCCGGCATAGCCGCCCTTGATGTAGAACAAATTGTTCTGAACCGCGAAGCCGGCGCGACCGACGACGGTCGCCAGGACATTCGCGCGCCAGTTGAAGACATTGCCGCCAGGAGCGAACGCGGTGTTCACGACCGTGCCCTTGTTGTCGAGGCCGGAGATCGTGCCTTCCATGCCGAACACGTAGTTGTTGGCCTGCCAGTTGTAGCCGATCTGGGCGCCGCCCATGATGCCCGACTTGCGCTGACGGAAACCTTCACCCGGCGTCAGATCGCCGAACGGCGCGCCGACGCCATTGTTGATGAACTGCTCATTGGTCCACGCGCCACCGATGTGGCCACCGACATAGAATCCAGTCCAGTTGAACAGCGGCTCCATATAGGCAGGCGCCTTCGTATAGGGACGCGCGGCGAGATCGGCGGCGGAAGCGGCGCCGGTCGAAACCAGAGCGGTCGTGCAGGCGAAGGCAGCAATCATTTTGTTACGCATGGTACACCCCGTGTCCTTTGATGGGCGCACGCTCACACGCAGTTCTTACTCAAATTTGAATCAAGAAAGTTAAGGCACCGGATTGGCGCATCGCGGTCTTTGAATCCGCAGGCGCTGTTGCACGAACGCAACGCAACGCGCGCGATTTAACGCGACGTTATCCCTACTGAATCCCTGCGCTACGACGCCAGCGCAGCCTTCGAATGCACATGCTCGGGCCGCACACCGAGCGCAAGGAAGCGCGCCGGAATCCCCTGCAGCCATGGCACTGCGGAGATCAAACGCAGGAGCAGCGGCACCTTGAGCGGCCGATCGCCGCCCTTCAGCGCGCTGCTGATGATGCGGTTCTGCACCATCACTTGCATCGCCTGCGTCATCTTCACCGGGAACTCGCGACGCCGGCGCACGGCATCGAGCTGATCCTCCGATGGACAGCCGCGCGTCAGCGCGGCCGCGAGCAGGTTTGCGGTCGCGACCGCATCCTGCACGGCCAGATTGACGCCGACGCCGCCGACCGGCGACATCGCATGCGCGGCGTCGCCGATGCAGAGCAGCCCGGGCTGTGTCCAGCGGCTCAGGCGGTTGATCGCGACTGTGAGAAGCTTGACGTCCTCAAAGCTCTTCACGTCAGCAATTCCGTGCTTGAGCACCGGCGCCATGCGCACGACCTCATCGAGCAGTGCCTGCAATCCCCTCGCCTTCACCGCATCATATTGCCCTTTGGCGATGACATAGGCGCACTGCCAGTAATCGCCGCGGTCGAACGTGACCATCATCTTGCCTGGCTCGATCCGCGCAAAGAGGTTTTCGGTCTCGTCCGGCTTGCGGCCAACGCGGAACCAGAGCACGTCCATCGGCGCACCGATCTCCTCGACACCAAGCCCTGCGCGCTCACGCACCGTCGAATGCCGACCGTCGCAGGCGATGGTCAGATCCGCCTCGATGTCGACGATGCCGTCGGGCGTCCTGGCGCGCACGCCGCCGATGGTGTCGTTGCGGCGGATCAGGTCGACGGCCTCCGTGCTCATGAGCACCTCGAGCGAGGCAAAGCGTCGGCCCGCCTCGCGCAGGAAATTGAGAAAATCCCATTGCGGCATGAAGGCGATGAACGGGTACTTCGTATTCAGCCGGCTGAGATCGGCGATCCGCACCTTGGTGCCGCCGAACAGGCCATCCATCGTCTGCAAGCGCTGATGCGGCAGCTTGAGAAAGCCGTCGATCAGGCCGAGTTCGTCCATCACCTGAAGCGTCGAAGGATGCACGGTGTCGCCACGAAAGTCCCGAAAGAAATCGGCGTGCTTTTCCAGCACCACGACATCGATGCCGGCCCGTCCCAGGAGATAGCCGAGCATCATGCCGGCAGGTCCGCCGCCGACGATGCAGCAGCGGACTTTTCGAACGCGCGATGCCGGCTGTTCCGAGGTGACTGTTTCCATGACCCGACTTTCGCTGGCGCTTCGATCCGCGATCCGGATTGTAGCGTCAGCCTGCGTCGCGGATAGGCTCAATTTGACGAGGCACGGGTTGAAACCGCTCAATTGTTGCTGCGGTTGGCCGTACGAAAACTCTTGATCTCCGACACGCTGCCATCGCGATAGGTCAATTCGACCGACATGAACTGCGTTGTTGGCGGCAGCTTCTGGTACAGCAGCATGCCGGCCGAGATCGCCGAGGGATCGCGGAGATCGCACGGCGGCAGCTTCAGCACCTTGTCCGGTACCGCCGTGTCGATGCCGATACGCGCCTCGCGGATCGCGCAGCGGTACGAGACGAGATGCGTGTAATAAACCAGCAGCCCGTTGAATTCGCGGAACGACAGCCAGCTCGTGGCGGTCATATCGAGGATCTTGCGCTGGTCGCGCACCAGCGCCGCTTCAGGGTCGAACGTGATCGGGAACGGGCCCTGCATATCGCCGGCGGCGTCGACGTAACGGACCTCGATCGTGCCGGCCTGCGCATCCGGAGGCAGCTCGATGGACGGGTTCGGCATCCGCTTGCGCGTGCGCGGATCGAGCGTGTCGATGAAGCCGGTCTCGCGGAAGTCACCATTGCCGGCCATACGCCAGGACACCCCGATCGTGGGATCGGCAAAGGAGAACGTCACGCTCCAGCCGCCATTGTGGCGTGAGAAGCTCGCGATTGGCGCGTTGGTGGTCTCCTGCTTCGGCACGCGCGGCACCGAGACCGGCGGCAGTGCCGCAACCTTCTGCGGCGGCGGATCAGCCGGTCGCGCCGCGGCGGCCGCCGCTGCATCCTTCGCGACACCGCTGAGGAAGACATCGTCGACCATCTGATCGAAATAGACCGGCACCTGCTTGTGCTTGACGGTGTCGGCCATCTCGCTGACGAGGCGGCGCGTGTGCTGTGCGACCTGCACGAGGTTCTCGCCGGGCTGCAGCAGCTCCTTGGCGAAGGTGCGCGTGAACACCGAATTGGGGTTGGCATCATCGTTGGAGAGGCGATCGAGCGCGGTCTGCCGCGGGCCTGCCGAGAACACCGAGAAGACGCCTTCAGGCAGCTGCGTCATCGGCGCAAGCCCGCCACCGCCGGCGACCGCACGCGTGCCGGAACGCTCGAACGGATTGTTGCGGCAGGCGTCGAAAACCAGGATCGAGGTGCGCGCCTTCTTGTTCTGGAGGCGCTCGACGACACGATCGGCGAGAATGGAAGCGTCGCGCACCAGCTCTTCCTGGCCTTCGGTCGCCGCCGGCACATCGGTCGGCAAGAGATAGTTCTGGCCCGCGATCTCGAAACCGTGGCCGGCGTAGAAGAAGAATGCGGTATCGCCGGGCTCGATCGCCCGGTCGAACGCGAGCAGCGTCTCGGAGAATTGCTGCCGGTTCTGGTTTTCAGCGACCATCACAGTGAAGCCGAGCTGCTTCAGCGTATCGCCCATGGTCCGGGCGTCGTTGACCGCCTTCAGGAGCTTTGGCACGTTCTTGTAGTCATTGTTGCCGACGACGAGCGCGACACGCTTTTCGGCATGCGCAACGCCGGCGAAACCGCCAAGGCTTGCCACAAGGCCGAGCGTTGCCAGAGTTCTGAAAAACCGACGCGTCATGCGAAAATTCCCCTGCCGAACGGCTCCCCGCGGGCTCCCGGAGGAACCCTACGCCGTTGATGTGATAGTCGGTCTAGCCGTAACAGCGGTTCAACCGGTCGGTCCTCGCGGTTCCATCATCTGGCCTATGGCAGACTCCCGCGGAATCTGCTTTTTCTTGGGCGGAATTCCGTTCGAGACGAGGGGCTGCCGTGTATCGCTGGTGCACCGACGAGGTCGAGCCGCACGATCGCTTCGACTTTTGGCGCGAGGTGCGCGCCAAGGGACTGTTCGGGGTCACCGCGGAGCTCGAGCGCGAACGGCGCGGCGACTTTCACGGCGAATTCTCGCTGACCCAGCTCGGCAATGGCGCCCTGGTGGAGTTGAAGGCCTCGTCCTATGCGGTCGAGCGCAGCCAGATTGATATCGGCTACGCGCCGGGTGACAGCATCTGCATCTACCAGCAGCTCGGCGGCGGCGGTTGGTTCGGGGGCATGCGCAGCAGCGATTTCGCGATCGCCAATGGCGGCTTTGCCACCAGCCATACTGACCTGCCCTACCGCACGAGGCCGCTGGGGGATTCCGGTTTCCACCTGCGGATCCTGAAGATCCCCGTCAGCGGCCTTGCGACACAGGACAAGCGCACGCGCGAGCTTGCGCCCAAGGTTTTCAACGATCCCGCTCTCGCACCTCTGCTCGATGCCTGCTTTGCCGATCTCGGCGAGGCGGCCGCGAATGATGGTTCCCCCGGCTCCGTCCCTCTGGCGCAGGCGCTCGGGCAACTGGCGCTGATCGAGCGCGGCATCGTCAGGCCGGGCAGCCGGCGCGGCCAGGCCGCGCTCCGGACCGCCCGCCTCTCGCTGGCGCGCCGCCTGATCGCGCGCCATCTGCAAGACCCCGATCTGGCGCCGACGCGGGTGGCCGACCTGCTCGGCGTCTCCGTACGCCATCTGCACATGCTGTTCGAGGTCGCCGACCGCAGCTTCTCGCAGACCGTGACGGAGGAGCGGTTGAAGCAGAGCCGCCGCCTGATGCGTGAGGCGCCGGAGCGGCTGATCGCCGACATCGCCACCGCCTGCGGTTTCGAGAGCCTGGCGACCTATTACCGGGTCTTCAACGCCGCCTATGGCATGGCGCCCGGCGATTTTCGGGCCCAGACCGCAGGGGTGGGTTAACCACCGGGCTGGCGGCCGCGGCGAAAAGCCGAGCCGCACCCGGTATTTGGTCAAAACCCTAGGGTTTTTAGGACCTTCCCGCGCCCGCTCCATTGACTTTAGCCGATTCCGCCCTATGTTCCGGGTCGACGCGGCTCAGATCGAAAAGCGATTCCTGAGCCTGGCGCTTTGTTCGCGTGAGTCAGCACCCCCAGCTTCTTTGAAAGCGCGCCGTTTCGGGGTGGAACGCGACAGCCTTATTACCCTCGATTCCGAACGGCGGTTTCGACCAGAGGCTCAATGTCCTTTTCAAATCTCGGACTTTCCGAAAAAGTCCTCGCCGCAGTGGCGGCCACCGGTTACACCACCCCCACCCCCATTCAGGAACAGGCGATCCCCCACGTCCTCGCGCGCAAGGACGTGCTCGGCATCGCCCAGACCGGCACCGGCAAGACCGCAGCCTTTGTGCTGCCGATGCTCACCATTCTCGAAAAGGGTCGCGCCCGCGCACGTATGCCGCGCACGCTGATCCTGGAGCCGACCCGCGAACTCGCAGCGCAGGTGAAGGAAAACTTCGACCGCTACGGCGCCGGCCAGAAACTCAATGTCGCCCTTTTGATCGGCGGCGTCTCCTTCGGCGACCAGGATGCCAAGCTGACGCGCGGCGTCGACGTGCTGATCGCGACGCCAGGCCGGCTGCTCGACCATACCGAGCGCGGTGGTCTGCTGCTGACCGGCGTCGAGTTGCTCGTCATCGACGAAGCCGACCGCATGCTGGATATGGGCTTCATTCCCGACATCGAACGTGTCTGCAAGCTCGTTCCCTTCACGCGGCAGACCCTGTTCTTCACCGCGACCATGCCGCCGGAAATCCGGCGCATTACCGAAACCTTCCTGCACAACCCGCAGAAGGTCGAAGTCTCCAAGCCCGCGACCACCGCCGTCACCGTCACGCAGTGTCAGGTCCCGGCAGGGCGCGAGGCGCATGAAAAACGCGAATTGCTACGACGCCTGTTGCGCGAGGCCAAGGATCTCCAAAACGCGATCATCTTCTGCAATCGCAAGCGCGAGGTCGCCGTCGTTCACAAATCGCTGCAGAAGCACGGCTTCAGCGTCGGCGCCCTGCACGGCGATATGGACCAGTCGGCCCGCACGGCGGCGCTCGAACAATTCCGCAAGGGCGAGCTCCCGCTGCTGGTCGCCTCCGACGTTGCCGCCCGAGGCCTCGACATTCCCGAGGTCAGCCACGTCTTCAATTTCGATGTCCCCCACCATCCCGACGATTACGTCCATCGCGTCGGCCGCACCGGCCGCGCAGGCCGGTCCGGCATGGCAATCTCGCTCGTCACGCCGCTCGACCAGAAGTCAATGGTCGCGATCGAGAAGCTGATCGGCCAGAGCATTCCGCGCGCTGAAGGCGATTACGAGGTGCATGCGGGTTCGGGCGAGCAGAGCGACCGTCCGCGCGAATCGCGCGGCCGCGATCGTGAACGTTCCCGCGGCGGACGCGGCAAGCCGCAGCGCGGTCGCGACCGTGAGCGCAGCCACGAACCGCGCGAAGCGCGACACTCTTCCGAGGCAGCGCCGTCGTCGGCTGCAGGGCCTGCTGCCGAAGCACGGCCTGCTCGCGAGGCAAGGCCGGCTCGCGAGGCAAGACCTCCTCGCGAGACAAGGCAGCCGTCCGAGCCACGCGGAGGATCGCGCCAGCCGGCCAATCCGTCGCATGTGCCGTCGATCGGCCGTCCCGAGCCGCGCCGCCAGCGCGAGGCCGACAGCGAGCCCGGCGATCACTCGCATCTCCCGGCTTTTCTGCTGCGACCGGTCCGCTCCCCCGCCGGGGCCTGACACCGCGGTACACGCCTGAGTTGAACGGTCGATCGTTTACCGACCGTTCACGATCGTCCGTTAGCCTACGAACATAGTTTAAGCATTGCTACGGTCGGCTGCGCCCCGACCGCCGTGAGGTATGTTCTGTGGTCAAGGTTCTCGATGAACATGAACGCACGATGGCATTCGCCGAAGTGGCACTCGGTCAGATCCGATCGCTGAAGCAAACCGCAATTCCCCGCAATTACGAGATCTGGTACGTCTACGCGACCGGCTATAATGCCCCGCTCAACAAGATCATCAACGAGACGCTGGCACGCAACGGCAAGCTGACCGAAGCCGATCTCGAGCAGATCTACGACACCTATCTCTCCCACATCAAAACGACCGAACGTATCGACAAGGTCGGTGCACGCGTCATCGGCGAGATCGACGACGTGATGACGGTCTTGAGCGAAGCGCTCGGCATGACCGGCGCCTACGACACCAGCCTGTCGGGCGCGACCGAACTGCTGTCCTCGGCCAAGAGCGCTGAGCAGATCAAGACGATCGTCGAAACGTTGCTGCGTTCGACCGGCGAGATGCGCGAGACCAACAAGGCGTTGGAAGACCGGCTGACGCTGTCCAAGAACGAGATCAGCAATCTCCAGCAGAGTCTGGAGGCGATCCGCGCCGAGAGTCTCACCGATCCGCTGACCGGCCTCGGCAACCGCAAATATTTCGACCGTATGATCGGCATGGCCGTGCAGAGTGCGCTTGCAAGCGGCGAACCGCTGTCGCTTCTGCTGTTCGACATCGACCATTTCAAGTCGTTCAACGACTCCTACGGCCACCTCACCGGCGACCAGGTGCTGCGGCTGGTCGGCCTGTCGATGAAACAGACGATCAAGGGCCAGGACATTACTGCGCGCTATGGCGGCGAGGAGTTTGCCGTCCTGCTGCCCAACACCGCGCTGCGCCAGGCCCTCACCGTCGCCGACCATATCCGCCGCGCCGTGATGGCGAAGGAATTGAAGAAGAAATCGACCGGCGAGATCCTCGGTCGCGTCACTATCTCCGTCGGCGTCTCCATGCTGAAGCAGGGTGACGACACCGACACGCTGATCGATCGTGCGGACGCCTGCCTCTACGCGGCCAAGCGCAATGGTCGCAACCGCGTGATCTGCGAAGTCGACCCCGAATACGCGGTCGAGACGCACAACCGGGTGGCGTGATCCAAAAGCCGCGGGCAGAGTGAGCCGGCCGCGCTTGACATTCCAACCTGACGAACGACATCTTGCTCGCCACTTGCGGCGCCTGATCGCGCGTATCGAGGACTTGTCGTCGTGCCCAATCCTCATGATTTTCACACGCCGCAGCCGTCCTACACCAGGGACGAGCTGCTGAGATCGAGCGAAGGCGGCTATTTCGGCCCGGGCAACGCGCAGTTGCCGGCGCCGCCGATGCTGATGATGGACCGCATCACCGAGATCAGCCTGAACGGCGGCGCGTTCGGCAAGGGCCATATCGTCGGCGAGCTCGACATTGTGCCGGACCACTGGTTTTTCGATTGTCACTATCACGGTGACACAATGATGCCGGGAAGTCTGGGCCTGGACGCGATGTGGCAGATGATCGGTTATTGGCTCGGTTGGTCAGGCTCACCGGGCAAGGGCCGCGCCATTGGCGTCGGCGAGGTCGAGGTGACAGGAGCCGCCACGCCGGAGACGCGATCCGTGCGCTACGAGGTCGCCATGCGCATGGTCCGGCGCGGCAAGCTGGTGCTCGGAATTGCCGACGGTCGCGTGCTCGCCGACGGCACCTGCGTTCTTGTGGCGAAGGACATGCGGGTGGGTTTGACGAAGGCCGTTGACTAAGCCTCCGCTCTTGTAGGGTGGGCAAAGGCGCGCGTAAGCGCCGTGCCCACCATCTCTCCACACGACTACCTTAACCGTGGGCACGCTTCGCTTTGCCCACCCTACGCACCGTTGTCTTGGCTGCTTTCTTGACCGGCCGCTTCTTGGTCTTCTTCGCCGCCGCTTTCTTCTTCGGCTGCTTCTTCACCCTGGCGCGCTGGGCAGCCGCAAGCGCCGCCCTCGCCCATTGCGCCAGCTCCTCGGAATCGTCGAACAGGCGCGCCGGCAACTCCCAATAGGAGTTCACCAGTACGGTCTTGGCACGGGTCGAGTACTGGAAAGGTTTGGAGCCTTCAGCTTCGAAGTCCGGAATGGTCACCTCATCGGCCCGGAAGAACAGGCCGGCGCGCAAGGCGAGCGCGAAATTGATGCCGTCGGCGGAGATACCGTAACCGGAGAACATCTTTCGGATGGCGACGGGGCCGAAATCGGCGAACAGGTCGATCAGGAATTCGCGGTCCATCGAGGGCTTCCCTGCGCAAGCAAGTGAGCCTTCATAGCATCCCCGTCATTGCGAGCGAAGCGAAGCAATCCAGACTGTTTCCGTGGAGGCAGCCTGGATTGCTTCGTCGCTTCGCTCCTCGCAATGGCGTCCGGGCTTACCCGTCGATCTTCGCCGGGCGCAGCTCGACGGACTCGCCGCAACCGCAGGCGGAGATCTGGTTGGGGTTGTTGAAGACGAACTGGGCCTGCATCTTGTCGGCCTTGTAATCCATCTCGGTGCCGAGCAGGAACAGCACGGCCTTGGGGTCGACCAGGATCTTGACGCCCTTGTCCTCGACGACCTCGTCGGTCGGACGGACATCGTGGGCGTATTCGACCGTGTAGGACTGGCCGGCGCAGCCGCCGTTCTTGACGCCGACGCGCAGGCCGACGATCTCGGAGTCCGCGCGATTCGTCAGTTCGCTGATGCGCTGTGCAGCGGCATCCGTCAGCCGCATCACCTGCGGGCGGGGCCGCCGCGGCTTCGGAGTGGATGCTGGTGTTGAGCCGGACGAAATCTGTGTCATGTCAGTGATGTGGTCCGTTGCTGAGCGAATTCAATGCCGGAGTTACGCGTCACCACATATTGAGGACGAGGCGGGCCTCGTCGCTCATGCGCTCCGGTGTCCAGGCCGGCTCCCAGATCACCTTGACGTCGACCACGCCGATGCCGGGAACGCTGGCGACCGCGTTTTCGACCATGGTCGGCAGCTCGCCAGCGGCCGGACAGTTCGGTGTCGTCAGCGTCATCTGCACGTCAACGGAGCGATCGTCCTTGATCTCGACCTTGTAGATCAGGCCAAGCTCGTAGATGTCGGCCGGGATCTCCGGATCGAACACGGTCTTGAGCCCCGCGATGATCTCGGTGGTCAGGCGTTCGGTCTCCTCCGGCGGCAGCGCCGAATGAGTCTCCATCGGATTGGCTTTGATTTCGGCCGTGTCACTCATGCGAACAAATCCCGCGCCTTCAACAGCGCCTGTGCCAGATGATCGACTTCTTCCCGCGTATTATACATGCCGAACGAGGCGCGGCAGGTGGCAGTCACGTTGAACCGCTCTAAAAGCGGCATTACGCAATGGGTCCCGGCGCGCACCGCGATGCCCTGGCGATCGATCACGGTGGCGACGTCATGGGCGTGCGCGCCCTTGAGTTCGAAGGAGATCACCGGGCCCTTGCCCCGCGCGGTACCGATCAGCCGCAGCGAGTTGATCTCGCGTAAGCGATCCTGGGCATAGGTGACGAGATCGTGTTCGTGCGCGGCGATGCGCTCCTTGCCGATCGAATTGACGTAATCGATGGCGGCGCCAAGACCCACGGCCTCGACGATCGCGGGTGTACCTGCCTCGAACTTGTGCGGGGGATCGCCATAGGTCACGACATCGCGGGAGACCTCGCGGATCATCTCGCCGCCGCCGTTATAGGGACGCATCGCGACGAGGTGGTCGTACTTGGCCCAGAGCACGCCGATGCCGGTCGGCCCGTACACCTTGTGACCGGTGAAGACATAGAAGTCGCAGCCGATGTCCTGGACGTCGACGGGCATATGCACCGCGCCCTGGCTGCCGTCGACCAGCACGGGAATGCCGCGCGCATGCGCGATCTTCACGACGTCCTTGACCGGCACGATGGTGCCGAGCGCGTTCGACATCTGCGTGATCGCGACCAGCTTGGTCTTCGACGTCAACAGCTTCTCGAACTCGCCGATCAGGAAATTGCCCTCATCGTCGACTGGCGCCCACTTGATCACCGCACCCTGGCGCTCCCTGAGGAAATGCCAGGGCACGATGTTGGAGTGGTGCTCCATGATCGAGATGACGATCTCGTCGCCGTCCTTGATATTCGGCTGTCCCCAGGACGACGCGACCAGATTGATCGCTTCCGTCGCGTTGCGCGTGAAGATCACTTCCTCGGTACGCGCAGCGTTGATGAACTGCGCGACCTTGGTGCGGCCGCCCTCATAGGCTTCAGTCGCGGCGTTGGCGAGGTAATGCAGGCCGCGATGCACGTTGGCGTATTCGGACTGATAAGCCTGCGTCATGCGCTCCAGCACCGCGCTCGGCTTCTGCGCCGAGGCCGCGTTGTCGAGATAGACCAGCGGCTTGCCGTAGACCTCCATGGCGAGCGCCGGAAAGTCCTGGCGCACGCGCGCCACGTCGTAGCCACCGTTCTTGACTGCGGGATGATCGCTCATTGGCGGCACTCCAGCCAGCGCTCGGCAATGCCGATCACGTGCTCGCGCAAACCATCATCGGCGATCTGCTCAATCGCTTCGCCGACGAAGGCCTGGATCAGCAATGCCTGGGCCTGCTTCTCCGGTAGGCCGCGGGCCTTCAGATAGAACAGCAGACTGTCGTCGAGCGCTCCGGCAGTGGCACCGTGGCCGCAGGAGACGTCGTCAGCAAAGATCTCGAGCTCGGGCTTGTTGTCGGCCTCGGCCTCGTCCGAAAGCAGCAGCGCCCGGATCATCATCTTGCCGTCGGTCTTCTGCGCATCGGGGCGAACGATGATGCGGCCCTGGAACACCGAGTGCGCACGATCGTCGATCACTGCGCGAAAAACCTCGCGGCTGACGCAGTTCGGGACAGCGTGGTCGACCACCAGCGTGGTATCGCCATGCTCGGTCTTCTGCAGGAGATTCACGCCGTTGGCCGAGAGCTCACTGCCCTCGCCCGCCAACGTGATGAAGCCTTGCAGGCGACTGATGGCAGCACCGGTGGTCATGTTGAAGAAATTGAGTTTGACGTTGGCGCCGACCGTCACGAAATGCGAGGTCACATTCAGCGCGTCAGGCGCATCGTCCATCAGGCGGATATGCGCGACATCGGCATCGTCGCCGACCGTGACGAGCACGGCGTCGTTGACCTGGTAGGCCTTGGCGCCGGCTGCGACGAAGCTCTCAACGATCGTAGCGTGAGCGCCCTTCCCGATCGCGACCTGCGAACGGGTGAAGGCCGACGCCGAAGCTGCGGTCGCGATGTGGAGGATCTGGATCGGTGCGGACAGCTGCGTACCGTCGGCAATCGACAGCACCACGCCATCGGTCGCCATGGCTGCATTGAGCGCGATCACAGCATCGACGGAAGCGGTCTTCAAGAGACCAGCGTCCTTCCCCAGCGTCTCCCGCAACGTCTTGAAGCTCGCCTCAGCGGTGAGTGCCTTGACGTCTGACAAATCGGCCGCGAACACGCCGTCAACCAGCACCAGCTTGCGGGCGCCGGCGATCGCATGCGCCTTCACGGCGTCGGCAGCGCGCTTCAGAGCGGCCGAATCCGGCGCGGCTGCCAACGGCAGCACTTCACCAACCAGCGCGCGAAGATCAGTATATTTCCATTCCTCGATCCGGCGGTGCGGCAGGCCGAGACGCTCATAGGTCTCGAATGCCTCGCGGCGCGCGGCGGTCACGGAAGGCGAACCCGGCAGCCGGCCTTCGGCGCTGGCGAAGAGATCGCTCACCGCACGGCCGTTTCCGGTCTTTGCCACAGCAACGTTCATCGCAAAATTCCTTACGCCGCGTCCTCGAACTGGGCGTAGCCGGACGCCTCCAGCTCCAGCGCCAGTTCCTTGCCGCCGCTCTTCACGACACGGCCCTTCGACATCACGTGCACGATGTCGGGCACGATGTAGTTCAGCAGCCGCTGATAATGGGTGATGACGACCATGGCGCGCTTGGGCGAATGCAGCGCATTGACGCCGTCGGCCGCAATGCGCAGCGCGTCGATATCGAGGCCGGAATCCATCTCGTCGAGGATGCACAGGCTCGGCTCGAACAGCGCCATCTGCAGCACCTCGTTGCGCTTCTTCTCGCCGCCGGAGAAGCCGACATTGACGCCACGCTTGAGCATGTCCTGCGGGATATTCAGCGACTTCGAGACTTCGCGGACTTTCTTCAGAAAGTCCGGCGTCGAATATTCGCTCTCGCCGCGCGCCTTGCGCTGCGCGTTCAGCGCGGTGCGCAGGAACGTCATCGTGGCCACGCCGGGAATTTCGACCGGATACTGGAACGCCAGGAACACGCCCTTGGCGGCGCGCTCTTCAGGCTTCATCTCGAGCAGATCCTCGCCCTTGAACAGGATCTGGCCGTCGGTGACTTCGTAGCCGGGCTTGCCGGCGATAACGTGCGAGAGCGTCGACTTGCCGGAGCCGTTCGGCCCCATGATCGCGTGGATCTCGCCCTCGTTCACGGTCAGCGTCAGCCCGTGGAGGATCTCACGCTCCTCGACACGAACCTTGAGGTCTTTCACTTCAAGCAAAGCCATCTTGGTGTCCAGTTTATTCAATTGATGTTGGAGCGCCACAGCGCACCGCGAGGGTCGGCGATTAGCCGACCGACCCTTCAAGCGAAATCGAGATCAGCTTCTGCGCTTCCACCGCGAATTCCATCGGCAGTTGCTGCAGCACGTCTTTCACGAAGCCGTTGACGACGAGGCCGACGGCTTCTTCTTGCGAAAGGCCGCGCTGGATGCAGTAGAACAGCACGTCCTCGGAGATCTTCGACGTCGTCGCCTCGTGCTCGAACGTCGCCGAGGAGTTCTTGGCTTCGATGTACGGCACGGTGTGCGCGCCGCATTTGTCGCCAATCAACAGGGAATCGCAGGCGGTGAAGTTACGCGCGCCGGTCGCTTTACGGTGCGCCGTCACCAGACCGCGATAGGTGTTCTGCGACTTGCCGGCGGCGATGCCCTTCGAGATGATGCGGCTCGACGTGTTCTTGCCGAGGTGGATCATCTTGGTGCCCGAGTCGACCTGCTGATAGCCGTTCGAGATCGCGATCGAGTAGAATTCACCGCGCGAATTATCGCCGCGGAGAATGCAGCTCGGATACTTCCAGGTGATCGCCGAGCCGGTCTCGACCTGGGTCCAGGAGATCTTGGAATTGTTGCCGCGGCAGTCACCACGCTTGGTGACGAAATTGTAGATGCCGCCCTTGCCTTCCGAATTGCCCGGGTACCAGTTCTGCACCGTCGAATATTTGATCTCGGCGTCGTCGTGCGCGACGAGCTCGACCACGGCGGCATGCAGCTGGTTCTCGTCGCGCTGCGGCGCGGTGCAGCCTTCGAGATAGGAGACGTAGGCGCCCTTGTCGGCGATGATCAGCGTACGCTCGAACTGGCCGGTGTTGCGCTCGTTGATGCGGAAATAGGTCGACAGCTCCATCGGGCAGCGCACGCCCGGCGGCACGTAGACGAACGAGCCGTCGGAGAACACCGCCGAATTCAGCGTCGCGTAGAAATTGTCCGAGGTCGGAACAACCGAGCCGAGATACTTCTGCACCAACTCGGGATGCTCGCGGATGGCTTCCGAGATCGGCATGAAAATTACGCCGGCCTTCTTCAGCTCCGCCTTGAAAGTGGTCGCGACCGAGACTGAGTCGAAGACGGCGTCGACGGCGATCTTGCGCCGCGCGGGATCTTGCTCGCCGGGCTTGGGCTCGACGCCCTCGAGCATCGCGACTTCCCGCAAGGGGATGCCGAGCTTCTCGTAGGTCTTCAGGATTTCCGGATCGATCTCGTCGAGCGAGGTGACCGTCTTCTTGGGCTTCGGCGCCGCGTAGTAATAGAGGTCCTGGAAGTCGATCTTGGGATAGTCGACGCGGGCCCAGGTCGGCTCGGTCATTGTCAGCCAGCGCCGATAGGCTTCAAGCCGCCACTGCAGCATCCAGGCGGGCTCGTTCTTCTTCTCGGAGATGAACCTGACGGTGTCTTCGGACAGCCCCTTGGGGGCCTTGTCGGACTCGATCTGGGTCTCAAACCCATAACGATATTGATCGACGTCGATGCGCTTGACGCGCTCGACCGTCTCCTGGACGGCTGGCATTCTATCCTCCGCTCGTGGTTTCAAGGACCACGGTGGATCAAACTCGGACGAGTATTACGATGTTTTATGGCCGAAAGCACGGGCTTAGAACCATTCAAGCCGTGTTTCGTCGCTTAGGCTCTAAGTAGGGTATTACCGAGCTTTCGCCAAGCCTCTAACGCCCTGTTGATGTCATCCGGTCCCGTGGACCAGCCCAGACTGAGGCGCACTGCTCCTTGGGCGACGGCGGGGTCGAACCCCATTGCGGCGAGCACGTGGGACGGCTGGACCTTGCCCGAGGAACAGGCCGAGCCTGATGATACGGCGATGCCTTCGAGGTCGAATCCGATCACGGCGGTCTCGGCCTTGAGCCCAGGCGCGGTGAACAGAACGGTATTTGGCAACCGATCGACGTCGTCCGAGAAGACGGTTGCCCCGGAAGTCCCGCGAATACCATTTCCCAAGCAATCCCTGAGGCTTGCCATCCGCTTCGCATCTTCCGGCAGAGCCTGAAGGGCGGCCGTCACCGCCGCACCGAAGCCGGCGATCCCCACGACATTCTCGGTTCCCGCGCGCCGGCCGAGTTCCTGCCCGCCGCCCCTCAGCACTGGTTCCAGTCCGGCCAGCCCGTCCGCCACAACCAGCGCGGCGACGCCTTTGGGGCCGCCGATCTTGTGCCCAGAAATGCTCGCAAGGTCCGCGCCTACCGCGTTAATATTGAACGTAATTTTGCCCAGCGCCTGGATCGCGTCGACGTGCAGGAGGCCGCCGGCCGCGTGAACGATCCGCGCCGCCTCCGCAACCGGCTGGAGCGCGCCGGTCTCGTTGTTGGCCGCCATGATCGAAACCAGCGCCGGCGGGCCATCAGCGAGCAGCGCGCGGAGGTGATCAAGATCGACGATCCCCGCCCGCGTGACCTGGATCTGGCTGATTCCGTTGACCGGGAATCGGCCGCCCGCGAGCACCGAGGCATGCTCGACCGCGGAAACCAGGAGTCGTCGTACCGGATCCCCCGATGGGCCGCGCAGGCCGGGCGAGAGCGCCAGCGCGTTGGCCTCAGTTCCGGCGGAGGTGAAGACGACGTTTCGCGGCAGTGCGCCCACCGCCGCTGCAAGGGCGGCACGGGCGTCCTCGACCAGCCGCCGCGCCTCCCGTCCCTCGGCATGGACCGAGGAGGGATTGCCGATCAGTTCGTACGCGGCCAGCATCGCTGCGCGCGCCTCGGCGCGCAGCGGCGTGGTCGCATTCCAGTCGAGATAGACGCGGTTCGGCATGGCGCCCTCTTAGCATCTTTTGCCCTCACGCCAATCGGCAGCCGCCGCACATCAGACCGGCTGTTGCTGCGCAATTCCACTGACGGAACCGCGCTCCATCCGCAGTCCGAACAGCGGCCGCAGCCAGGCGATCCGGCGGGCAATCTCGTAGGTGACGAGACAGGTGAGCGCAGTGCCGGCAATCACGATGGCGGCCTCGCCTCCGGCAGACATCCCGCTGCCGTGCAGCGCGTGCGCGATCACGATGATGGCGGTTTGATGCACGATGTAATAGGGAAAGATGGCATCGGTCAGGTAACGCCGCACGGGCCCATCGGCCGTCAAATGACGTCGCGCAAAGCCGAGCACTGCGGCCATCGCCAGCCATTGGTAACAGCCATAGGCCGAGCTCGCGAACCATTTCGGCACCGACGATGGCGAGACCAAGCCGATATAGACGAGCACGAAGATGGTGAAGCAACCCGCCGCACCCGTCAGCGCCACCCACCGTTGTCGCTCGATGTCGCGCCAGATGCCGCCCTCGCGTGCGAGCAAAAAGCCGAGCAGGAATGCGGACGCGTAGTCCGCGTGGTTGTACCAGTCGCCGAACAGCGCATGCGTCGACGGGAAGATCGGCGAGAGAAACAACCGCCAGGCCGCAAACAGCACGCACGGCAGCACCAGCAGCCATGGTCCGGCGAGAGCGGGAGCCAACCTCTCGCCGATCCAATCCGCGGCCGCCGGCCACAAGGACAGCACGCCGACCAGAGCCATCGTGTAGACCCAGAGGTAGAGCACGAACCAGAGGTGGTTCCATGTCGGCTGCGCGATGCAGGGGGTTGGACAGAATTGCGCGCTGAACGCCAGATAGTGTTGGAGGTAATAATCGGCGAATCCTGCGGGATAACCGAGGCTCTCGACGATCTGGAGATAAGACTGCGGCGGCACGATCACGAACATGCCGAAGATCAGCGGGATCAGCAGCCGCACCGAGCGGGCGCGGGCGAAGGCGGCGAGGCGGTACTTTCCCAGCATGAACCGGCTGGCGACCCCGGAGACCAGGAACAGCAGCGACAGCCGCCAGGGATTGAGCACCAGCATCACCGGCTCCAGCCAGGTCAGCCGATGCTCGCTCTTGATATGAAAGCCCCAGGACACGTAGAGCATGCCGACATGGTAGAGGATCAAGAGCCCGAAGGCTGAAATTCGCACCCAATCCAGATCGATACGTCGTTCCGAAGTCGAAAATTGCTGCGGTGTTGACATGGTTTTCTGCTCCTTGATGGGACGACAAACACGGTTTGCGAGCCATGGCTGACACGCAAAATGCCCCCGAAACGGAGCGCGTCGAGACGGTTTGGGATCAGGGCCGGGCGCAGGGGGACGAAGCGTCGTCAGCCGGGATAAGCGGTTGGCGCGGCAGGATCAGTGGCGGCGACTGGACGATATTCGGCGCGATCGCTGCCGTGGCGCTCGCCATCGGTATCGTCAATGCGTTCTCGGGCGCGCAGGACGCCGCCTGGCGCGGCGACAGCTATGACATTGGTCGGCGGCTGTTCTGGGAGCTGTCGAGCATCATCGTCATCCTGCTGCTGATGCCGATCCTGGTGCTGGCCGTGCGGCGCATGCGCCAAACCTTGGGCCTGGCGAGGCGGATTGGAATCGCTGCGGTTGCCCTGCTCGGCTTCTCGACCCTCCACATCACCGGCATGGTGGGGCTCCGGAAAGTCCTGCTCTGGCTCGCGGGAGGTACCTACGATTTCCATTTCTCGCCGGCCGCGGTCCTGTACGAGTTCCGCAAGGATGCCGTAACCGCTTTGCTGCTCGGAGCAACGCTCTGGCTGATCGAAAGCCGACGCGAGCTGCGGAAGGCTGCGCGCGCGGCCTCGTCACTGCCGATCGTCGCGCAGGAGCAACCGTCCCCCGATTCGATCTGGCTCCGGGACGGCGCCAGCCGCATTCGCGTCGCACCGCGCGACATCCTGTGGGTCGCCTCCGCCGGCAACTACATCGAATATTGCCTTGCCAACGGCACCCAGCACCTGATCCGCGGCACGCTGGCCGCGACCGAAAGCGAGCTCGCCCGCTTCGCCATCGTGCGCGTTCACCGGACCAGGCTTGCCAATCTCGACCGGGTGAGCGGCGTGGACTTCAAGCCGTCGGGGGATTTCGAACTCACCTTCGACAACGGCAAGACGCTTGGGGGCAGCCGCCGCTTCCGGCCCGCGGTCGCCTCGCTCGGAGACCGCACCGCACCTGTGTAAATCGTCGCCGCGAGCGCCCGACGATCGATAAACAATTGGGATTTCAATCGGTTGTCGCCACAACGTCCACCTTGGCCGCCGCCCCGGCTCGATCGCCGCAGCTGGTGCGTGACATGGGGACGAGCGGCTAAGGTCTTGAGCACATTGACGGATGTCGAAGATGCTTGCTTTTTGCCCCGCAGCCTATGTTAGAACGCGGCCGTCAAGTCACCGCGCGCCATCGCGCATCACCGCGAGGCGCACGCCTTCTCATCCTTCCATTCGCGCTTTCGTCGGCATCGCCTGCCGAGGAGGCCATAATCGGTTGATTGCCAAGGACCAACTCTCCAGCAAATCAATCAAGAGATCATCCATGCCTGAAGTTATTTTCACTGGCCCCGCTGGCCGCCTCGAAGGCCGCTATCACCCGGCCAAGCAGAAGAACGCGCCGATCGCGATGGTCCTGCATCCGCATCCGCAGTTTCATGGCACGATGAATCATCAGATCATCTACCAGTGCTACTACGCCTTCGCGCATCGCGGCTTCTCGGTGCTGCGCTTCAATTTCCGCGGCGTCGGACGCAGCCAGGGCTCGTTCGACCACGGCACCGGCGAATTGTCGGATGCGGCGGCAGCCCTCGACTGGGCGCAAACCATCAATCCCGAGGCGCGCGCCTGCTGGGTCGCCGGATTCTCCTTCGGCGCCTGGATCGGCATGCAGCTTTTGATGCGCCGTCCCGAGGTCGAAGGCTTCATCTCGATCGCGCCGCCTGCGAACCTCTACGACTTCTCGTTCCTTGCGCCCTGCCCGTCGTCGGGTCTGATCGTGCACGGCGAGAAGGACGCGGTGGTGCCGCCGAAGGACGTCAACACGCTGGTCGAGAAGCTGAAGACGCAGAAGGGCATCGTGATCGACCAGCAGGTCATCCCCGGCGCCAACCACTTCTTCGACGCCAAGCTCGAGCCGCTGATGGAAACCATCACGGCCTATCTCGACATGCGCCTCGCCAACGTGCGCTGACATTGTCATGACCGCATTCGTGGCCTTGCTGCGGGCGGTCAATGTCGGAGGCACCGGCAAGCTGCCGATGACCGAGCTCAAGGCGATGTGCGAGGAGCTCGGTTTTGGTGCCGTGCGCACCTACATCGCCAGCGGCAATGTGGCCTTCACCAGCCGCAAATCGGAAGCCGCGATCAAGGCCGCGCTGGAAAAGCGCTTGCTCGCCTATGCCGGAGCGCCGGTCGGCGTACTCGTGCGCAGCGCCTCCGAAATGGCGGACGTTCTGGCTGACAATCCGTTTCCAAAGATGGCGCCGAGCCGCACGGTCGCGATCTTCCTCGACAAGCCGCCGCCCGCGGATACGCTCGCCGGCGTTCGCGGCCGAAAGAATGAAGAGATCAAGGTCGGCCGCCGCGAGATCTATGTGCATTATGGCGACGGCATGGGGACGTCCAAGCTGGTCATCCCCGCCGCCAAGACCGGCACCGCGCGCAACATGAACACGATCGCGACGCTGGCGAAGATGGCAGCGGAGCTATAACCGATCGCCTGTTGCCGATTCGGGAGACAAGCATCGACGTGGCGTCTGCTAGGCCAGCTTGAGCGCGACGATCCCCGTCAGGACGAGCGCGATGCCCGCAAGCTTCATCGCGCTCAAGGTCTCGCCGAACAGCACGACGCCCATGACGAAGGTGCCGGCAGCCCCAATGCCGGTCCACACCGAATAGGCGACGCCGACTTCGAGCACCTTCAAGGCGCGTCCCAGCAGGAAGACGAAGGCGGCAAGCAGCACCAGCGAAACGATGCTCCAACCGATGCGCGTGTAGCCCTCCGCGTACTTCATCGAAATCGCCCAGCCGACATCGAGCGCGCCGGCGATCATCAGCATCAGCCACGCCACAGATGGCGACATGGCTCAGGCCGCGAGCTTCAGGAGATGCGCGTCGTGGCGCACGAGGAACGCGCGCAGCAATTGCGGATAGTCCGCGCCGACCGCAGTACGCACACTCGGGCGTTTCGCGAGCTCTGCGCGCCACGCCCGCACCTTCGGCACATCGCTGAAGATGCCGAGTTCGGCCAGCTCGTCGAACAGGTCGAAATAGCGGAAGACCGGCGCGAACACGGTGTCGACCAGGCTGAACGCCTCTCCTGCGAAAAATGGGCCCGCACCGAGCGCGGTCTCGACACGCGCAAATTTCGCCGTTAGCGCCTGGCGCTTGCTTTCGAATGTCGCCGGATCCGTCGTGGTCTCCAGGCCCCAGAGATCACCGAGAATCGCCGAGCCGAACTCCATCCACGCGCGGTGCTCGGCACGCTTGAGCGCGTCGGCCGGATGCAGCTTGAGGCCTGCTTGCGTTTCCTCGATGTATTCGCAGATCACGTTGCTCTCGAACAGCGCGGCCTCGCCCTTGTCGGTCGTGACCACCAGCACCGGCACCTTGCCGAGCGGCGACAGTTTCAGAAACCAGTCCGGCTTGTCGGCGAGATCGATATCGACCCGCTCGAACGGCACGCCCTTCTCGTTCAGCGCGATCACCGCGCGCTGCACATAGGGGCAAAGCTTGTGGCTAATGAGTTTCAGTGAAGCGGTCATGGCCATGATCCCGACAGATTAATGCGACTGCATCCAAGATAGATGCATTTGCATTCACTCGTCAAGATCAATGCACTTGCATCAACCCAGCGTGATGTCAGGGCCGCGCGATGACCCCGCCCGTCATCGGCATCGGCACGCCTGTCGTGGCCGGATAAGACAGCGGCAGGCCTTTCAAGCCGCGGGCGGCGAGGAAACCGAAGGCCTGCGCCTCGATGGCGTCGGAGGCCCAGCCGAGAGTCTCGGCGGCCTCTACGGTGGCCGAGCCGACCCGGTCCCGCAGCATGCGCAGCATCGTGCTGTTGCGCGCGCCGCCACCGCACACGATCCAGCTGCGCGGCCGCCGCGGCAGCAAGGGAATGATGCGCCCGATCGCAGCCGCAGTGAAGGCGGTGAGCGTCGCAGCCCCGTCGGCCGGCGGCACGTCGCCGAGCTTCAGCGCTGCGAAATCGTTGCGGTCGAGCGATTTCGGCGGCGGAGCTGTGAAGAACGGCAGCTCTAGCGCCCGCGCGATCCAGGCTTCGTCGGGTTTGCCGAGCGCGGCAAATTTGCCTTCCGCGTCGAACGCCTGGTTCATGGTGCGGTACATGAAATCGTCGAGCAGTGCGTTGCCAGGCCCGGTGTCGCAGGCGATCAGCGTATCGTTGCCGTCGATATAGGTGATGTTGGAGACGCCGCCGATATTGACCACGACGATCGGCCCCTCGCGCGCCAGCGAATTGGCGAGTGCCCGATGGTAGACCGGCACGAACGGCGCGCCCTGCCCGCCGGCCTCGACGTCGGCGGCGCGGAAGTCGTGCATCACGGGGATATGGATGGCCTTGGCCAACGCCGGCGCATCGCCGATCTGCACCGTCAGCCGCCGCTCGGGGCGGTGCAGCACGGTCTGGCCGTGGAAGCCGACGATGTCGATGTCCTCCGGCTTCATCCGGTTCTGGGCGAAGAAGGCCGCGACCGCCTCGGCATGCGCCAGCGTCACAGCGCGCTCGGCCTCGGCCAGGATCCCCGGCCGGGCATCGCGTTGCGGCAAATGCACGGCCTCGGACAGCGCCTGGCGCAGCAGACTGCGCTCGGCCGCGCTATAGGGCCGGTAGCCTGACGGCCCGAATGCCTTCACCTGTTTTCCGTCGGTTTCGATCAACGCAACGTCCACCCCGTCCAGCGAGGTGCCGCTCATCAAACCGAGTGCCGTCAACATCATGGGATCAGCGTCCTCAACCCCCCCCTCCGGCATGCCGATCTTGTGCCAGAGGGACACATCTTATAATGCCACAGCGCCAAGTGGCGGGCAGCAATCGAGTTCTCAGGAAAGACCCTTAAATTGCTCCCAAAACAGTAAACCAAGAATTGTCAGGCATGCCGACAGATGACTGCATTTAGATCGGATTTCCTCAACACCCTGCAGGAACGTGGTTTCATCCACCAGTGCTCCGATTTCGAGGGGCTGGACGCGCTCGCCGCCAAGGGCGAGGCGATCGCCTATGTCGGCTACGATTGCACCGCACCCTCGCTGCACATCGGCAACTATTTGACCATGACGCTGCTGCACTGGCTGCAGCAGTCCGGTAACAAGCCGATCACGCTGATGGGCGGCGGCACCACCATGGTCGGCGACCCCTCTGGCAAGGACGAGACACGCGCGATCCGCACCGTCGCCGAGATCGAGGCCAACAAGGCTTCGATCCGCGGCGTGTTCGCAAAAGTGCTGCGCTATGGCGAGGCCAAGAGCGACGCCATCATGCTCGACAATGCGGAGTGGCTGACCAAGCTCAACTGGATCGAGATGCTGCGCGACGTCGGCCGGCATTTCTCGGTCAACCGCATGCTGTCGATGGACTCCGTGCGCCTGCGCCTCGAGCGCGAGCAGGAGATGAGCTTCATCGAGTTCAACTACATGATCTGCCAGGCCTACGACTTCGTCGAACTCGCCAAGCGCACCGGCTGCCATTTGCAGATGGGCGGTTCGGACCAGTGGGGCAACATCATCATGGGCGTCGATCTCGGCCGCCGCATGGGCACGCATCAGCTGTTCGCGCTGACCACACCGCTGCTGACGACCGCATCCGGCGCCAAGATGGGCAAGACCGCGCAAGGCGCGGTGTGGCTCAACGCCGACCAGTTCTCGCCGTATGATTTCTGGCAATACTGGCGCAACACCGAGGACGCCGACGTTGGTAAATTCCTGAAACTGTTCACGACGCTGCCGATGAGCGAGATCAGGAAGCTCGAGGCGCTCGGCGGCTCGGAGATCAACGAGGCCAAGAAGGTGCTCGCCACGGAAGCGACCGCGCTGCTGCATGGCCGCGACGCAGCAAACGAAGCGGCCGAGACTGCACGCCGCACGTTCGAGGAAGGTGAACTGGCCGAGAGCCTGCCGACAGTGGAAATTCCGCGCGGCGAACTGGAGCCGGGACTCGGCGTGCTCAATGCTTTCGTCAAGGCGGGGCTCGTCGCCTCCAATGGCGAGGCGCGGCGCCAGATCAAGGGCGGTGGCCTGCGCGTCAACGATGAGCTTGTCACAGACGAGAAGATGGCGCTGTCAGCGGCCGATCTGACGCCCGAAGGCGTGATCAAGCTGTCCTTCGGCAAGAAGAAGCACATCCTGCTCAAGCCTGCATAGGCGCATGAGCTTTTGATGCTTGTCAGGGCGCACCGAAGCGCGCTCCCTGATGGGCGATGGACCAGAAGACGCCCAAAGACGCGACCAGGGAAGCAGCTGCGGAACAGGGAAGCACACAGCAAGGCGCGGTGCGCACCGCGCTCGTCGTGCTTGCGGTGTGCTTCATGCTGGCTGTACTCGGCCGCGGCCTGAGCGAGAGCTTCACTGTCTTCCTCAAGCCCATCTCCGAAAATTTCGGCTGGGACCGTGCGCAGGTGGTCTCGATCTATTCGCTGACCTGGCTCGTCAGCGGATTGACCGCGCCGCTGGTCGGGCGGCTGTTCGATCATTCCGGACCGCGCATCGTCTACGCGCTCGGCCTCTTGCTGCTCGGCTCGGCCTTCCTGATCGCAGGCCACGCGCGGGCGCTCTGGCAGTTCCAGCTCTCGATTGGATTGTGCGTCGGCATTGGCGTTGCCTTCATCGGCAACGTGCCGAACTCGATCCTGCTCGGCCGCTGGTTTGGGCCGAAACTGCCGACCGCGATGGCCGTGGTGTACTCGGCGATGGGCGGCGGTGTGTTGGCATTGCTCCCGGCCTCGCAGCTTCTGATCGACCATCTCGGCTGGCGCGAGACCTATCAGGTCTACGGCCTCGTCGCGCTCGGCCTGCTGGTGCCGCTGCTGCTCCTGCCCTGGCGCACATTCGCAGCCGGCTCGCCGCATGTCGCCAAGAGGACCGATCCTGATTTCATCGACAATGGCTGGACGCTGTTGAGCGCGATGCGCCACCACGCTTTCTGGGCGCTGTTCTCGACCTTCTTCTTCACCGCGGTGGGCATGTACTGCATCGCTGCGCAGATCGTCGCCTATCTGATCGATGCCGGCTTCCCGCCGCTCCTGGCCGCGACCGCCTGGGGCTTTTCGGGCGTCGTGCTGGTGTTCGGCATGATCGGTGTCTCCGCGCTCGACGGCCTGATCGGACGCCGTCCGTCTGTGCTCCTCAGCTACGCGATCTCGATCCTCGGCATCTTCCTGCTCTGGCTGCTCCAATACTATCCGAATATCGTCCTGCTCACCGGCTTCGTCGTCTGCTTCGGCAGCATGATGGGCTCGCGCGGACCGCTGATCACAGCAACCGCGATGAAGATTTTTCAGGGCAAGCGGATGGGCACCATCTTCGGCACCATCTCTATCGGCAGCGGGCTTGGATCAGCGCTAGGCTCTTGGTTTGGCGGCATAATCCACGATCTGACCCATAGCTACAATCCGCTTCTAGCGTTCGCTTTGATCAGCGTTGTACTCGGCATGATCCCGTTTTTGGTGGTACCGGCACTCCGGCGCTGACCAATATTTTCAGCCGCGCCACAGCCCAGCCAGCCGTGCGCATCCACGCGCATCAATGCACAAAGTCGCATTGTTTTTGGCAGATAGATTGGCTAAATATGCCCCACGATGATCATCGAAAACTTCGCCTTATCCTAATAATTTCTACGATTCTGATTTTTTGGCATATAGGCGGTATTTAATGACCATCGAAGCGAATATCGCAATGATCATCAGGGTGCCAAATGCCCAAAAAGGCGAAAGAATTAACCGCTTTAGCTGTGTCCCGCTTGAAACATCCCGATCCCGCCGACCCATCGGTCCCGAATAGCGGGGGTAAATTCAATGCATATCATGCAGTCGGCGGTGTATCCGGGCTGATGCTCCAGATCACCCCGAACGGCGGTCGATCGTGGGTTCTGCGAACCATCGTAGCATCCAAGCGGCGCAATATGGGGTTGGGCAGCTATCCCGAAGTCACCTTGGAAGCGGCGCGCAACTCGGCTCGCAACGCCAAGGCAACCGTCCGGGACGGGCGTGATCCCATTATTGAGCGGAAGGAAAAGAAAGCCGCTCTTGTCGCCGAACAGAAACGCGGCATGACGTTCAACGAAGCGCTAGCAGAATATCTGCCGACAAAGCTTGCATCTATTGGCAGCGAGAAAAACCGCAAGGCGCTTGAGGCGACCATCAACACATATGCCAAGCCTGAACTTGGCCGCATGTTGGTTCGCACTATCACCGTGCAAGACGTTCTACGCGTCCTAACACCGATATGGGACACCAAAACGCAAACGGCGATGCGGTTACGCGCTGAAATCGAAAACTTATTGGCATGGGCAACCGTTCACGGTCGCAGATCAGGCGATAATCCCGCACGTTGGGGCGGCAATCTCGCCCTGATCTTACCGCGACCGTCCAAGGTGATAATGACCGAAAATCATCCTGCCATCGCATTGACTGATGCAACGGCGTGGTTTCAAGCACTTCGCGGTCGAGAAGGTCCCGCCGCGCGCGCGTTGGAATTCATCGCGTTGAACGCATCCCGATCAGGCGAGGTTCGCGGAATGAAACGATCGGAATACGACGCCAAGGCAAAAATCTGGACCGTCTCGGCAGCACGCATGAAAATGCGTAAAGAACATCGTATTCCGCTGAGCGATGAAGCAACTGAAATCATCGAGCGGCAATCGAAGTTGCACGACAGCGAATACATTTTTCCATCACCAATGGGCGGGATGCTGACCGATGCCGCTCTCAGCGCCGCTATGAGGCGCATGACCAAAGACGACGGCAAACAATGGAGTGATCCAAAGAGCGGACGCCCCGCCGTTCCCCATGGTCTGCGATCAACGTTCCGCGACTACATAGGCGAGAACACCACCTATCCGAACGAAATGGCCGAACTAGCGTTAGCGCATACCGTTGGCGACAAAGTTGAGGCCGCCTATCGTCGGTCCGACATGCTCGAAAAGCGCCGACACATGATGCAGGATTGGGCGAATTTCTTGTTTGGCAACCGCGCACAATCTGACAATGTAATCGACATGACCACCGCAACGAAGAAACGCGCTTAGCGATAATCACAGCAAACAATTTGTATTTTAGCAGCTCGCTACGTTTCCCTCGTAGCGGGCATATTCTTGCCATTATAGATGCGCGCCTTGCGGGCATGGCAGTGCGAAGTAACGCGCTGCTATGAAAGGATGCCTGATGTTCTCCACCCTACTGCCTGCCGCTCTACTGCCCTCACCTCTCACCCTGGCTGCGTTCGCCAACAGCGCGCCGCCCGGCTCGGAGCGGTTCATCACTGATCTACAGCTTGCGGAGCGCTGGCACGTCCACCCCTCCACCATTTGGCGCAACGCTAAGAAATCGCCGCAGCATCCACAGCCAATAAAATTGGCGACGCGTGTGACGCGGTTTCGATTGAGTGATGTTGAACGTTTCGAACGGAAAGACGCCTGATCACCGCTTCGTCTTTTCGTGCTTTCATTTCACGCGACTAAGCGCCGTCAGCAAGTCGCTGGTCCACACGCCGTCATCACCGAATTCTGGCACGGACTGAAACGTTTCGATCTCTTCTGGCTTGTCTCGCTTCGGCGTCAAGTTCTTGGTCGGCACATACATGAAGGAGTGCCAACTGCCGGTCGATGCCTGCATTGCTACAGCGAGGAGATCGAACTCAGTGAAGCGGTATGGGCGGGTCGATTCACCGTTCTTATTCCCGGTTCTCGTCCTTTGAACCTCGACTACGTGTTGGCCCCTGCGCAACATTGGCTGGCCAGCTTCTCGCCGCTGCATCTTCACCTGAATGCGAACCCTTCGACCATCCTTAATCAAGCAGGCGTCATACGAAGCCTCGGGAACAGCCGGTTCGCTTTCCCAACCTTTCACAGTCGGTAGTACGTCCATGACGAACACGCATTCCGCGATAAGCCCTCGAACGCCGCGCTGTGTGATGTCGGGAGATCGAGCGATTGCTTCCAAAATCACTTCGGCCCGAACGTGGAAGCTGCGCTCCAAGTTGTGGATCAAAATGGAGTCCCGAACCTCCGCAAAAATCTCTTGCTTTTGCTCGGCCGTACACAGCCTGATGGCGGAAAGGAGTGCCTGCCAATCACTCATATTGCCGCCTCGGCCGACCAGCCTTTGCCGGTTCGTAACGTGCAAGATCGTCACGATTGACGAGAGTGTGGCCGCCTAAGCTCATGGTGCGAACTCGCTGGGCCTTCACGAGCTTCGCAATCGCTTGCCGCGTGACGCCCCGAATGCGGGCGGCTTCAGCTTGCGAAATCCACTCTTCGGGCCGGAAATTGGTTGACACATGCAACCCATTCTTCTACTGAATTATGGGGGATAGACTGCTGCTTACACTGATTCGTGGCAGCGCTTGAACACGTCTGAGATTACTGTCTCGGCAGCATCGCATCGTGGAGTTATTGGAAACATGAAACAGGCGGCGAAGGCCCCGAAGAAGGTCGAAGAGCAAGGCATCCTCAAGACCCTGAAGCCGTACTATGCGACCTCTCTAGGAACCGCCTATCTCACGGACAGCCTCGTGGCGCTTCGTGAGTTGCCTGAAAAGTCGGTGAACCTGATCGTCACGTCACCGCCCTACGCGCTTCACTTCAAAAAGGCGTATGGGAACGTGGCCAAGGCCGAGTATGTCGATTGGTTCGCGACGTTCGCAAAGGAAATGTTCCGTGTGCTGACCGACGACGGAAGCCTCGTGCTGAACATCGGCGGAAGCTACAACAAAGGAACGCCGACTAAATCACTCTACCACTTCCGACTGTTGCTGAAGCTTGTTGACGAGATTGGCTTCCATCTCGCGCAAGAGTGCTTCTGGTATAACCCTGCAAAAATGCCGATGCCCGCCGAGTGGGTCACCGTACGCAAAATCCGCATCAAGGAATCGGTAGAGTACGTCTGGTGGCTCTCCAAGACACCCTGGCCCAAAGCGGACAATCAAAAAGTAGCCAAGGAGACCTTTAGCGCGGATATGCTCCGCCTTCAGCAGAGGGGACTCCGCGAGACGACCCGACCCGGCGGTTACAAGATCAATGCGAGCTGGTCGCAGATCAAAAACAAGGGCGCGATCCCCTCGAATTTTGTTCAAGCCGATCTATTCGAGGCCGAGCGTGATCAGGCGGAAAATGTGATGATCATGGGTAACAATGCCGCGAACGACGCCTACACGCTCCGCTGCAAAGAGAAGGGCCTGACGATTCATCCCGCGCGTTACCCGAAGGCGCTACCGGAATTCTTTATCAAGATGCTGACCGATGAAGGCGATGTCGTGCTTGATCCGTTTGCGGGATCAAACACAACCGGCGCCGTTGCTGAAGGGCTTGGAAGACGCTGGTTAGCATTCGATGATGTCGAGGAATACCTCGTCGGGAGCAAGTTTCGCTTCGCCGGTTTTTGAGGCGCACTTCTCCAGCTCCGCGTCGATCAGGACGCCCCGCGGACCTTATCTGACAGGCCGCGACGCTCACGCCGTCATGATCGCTCTCGAAGCCGCAGCAGAAACAATCAACGCTGCCATTAGTCTGATCCGAGAACATGCCATGGCGGGACAACGATGACCGACGCGGAACTAATCGCCGGACTTGACAAGCTCAAAGCCACAATGATTTCCGTGGCTACTGGTGGGCCACCAATCCCGGGCGTCGAGCATTCATTTGTCGGTTTGTACGACGGCGTCGAAGCCGAACTGCGAGCCCGAAGGATCGATACTGTTCCGCCCTACCGATCTCTTTGGGAATGGCACGGGCGATGGAGTCAGAGCGATCTAAAAACGTACCAGTTAAGGCGCACGTTCATAAACGACATCTTTGCGCCGATCATCAAGCAAGTTCGCGATAAGCCGGGAAAATACTACGAGCCGACCGGCTGGGCTCGCGTGGATCGAACTGTCGCTGAGATGCGAACGCGTCTAGCTAGCGCCAAAACGGAAGAGCAATTTCAGGCAGTCGGATTGCTGGGACGTGAATTGCTAATATCAGCGGCGCAGGAAGTGTTCGATCCGGCAAAGCATCCGACCCTCGATGGTGTAGCGGCGAGCGCAACTGACACAAAACGTATGTTGGAAGCCTACATCGCGGTCGCACTGGGTGGCGGCGTCAACGAGTTTGTCAGAAAGCATGCGAAAGCCGCGCTTGACCTAGCTGTTCAACTTCAACACCGGCGGACCGCGTCCTTTCGCGATGCCGCGATCTGCGTCGAGGCGACAACATCTGTAGTTAACCTCGTTGCAATTATTGCCGGTCTTCGGGATCAACTCTAGGAGCGTCTCTTTGGCCCCTTCGACTTCAGTTTAGACGCTTTCTTTGTTGCCTTTGATGCGCGGGGCTTTCGCTGTTTGGGTACGGGCAATGGAAGGCCGGGTTGTTGGGATGCAGATGTGAATTCCAACACTTCAATGATTTTGTAGTGAACTTCGCCATTTGGCGTCACCGGGGGCGTTACCTCCATTCGTACTCGATACCGATCATCCCTGAACGAACCACCGCGGGTCCACGCATCTACTGCGATCGACGTTCCGGTGATGTCGGCATAGATATGCTTATCACCATACACAAATCGCCAACGCTCCGCCTTTTCGTCGAAAACGGGTGAATATACGAAGAGCGTTGCAACGATCGTCTCCGGGGGCGGTTCTTCGGGTTCCTCTATCTTCTTGGGCGCGTCAGCTGCAAGGACGATATCGCGAACATCAGCTTCGTCGATACTCGAAACGAGCTTAGCATCATCACGAAATTCAACGCGCGACGCCTCGTGCATCTCAATAGGAGCAAGAGTGTCTTTCACCGCGTTTAGAACGCGAGTGTTTTCCGCCAGCTTCAGCACATCGGGGTGAACATTGATCGTGTTGTGCTCACCACCAACAATTTGAATGGTAACGTGGGTTTGCGGTCCGTCTGCAGGCCTTGGCGCTTCAGATGGCTCAATTGCTTCAACCTGATTGTTCTTCTTCCATTTTAAATAGTCGAGCAACGAGCTACTACCGGCCACACTACGGATTACACCGATTACCTGGAGAATGTCCTTCGCAGTCTTGACGTGATCATCTTGCAAAAATGTCTTCGTCACTTCGATCGCATGCTGGATAACATCGAAGTTGATATGGAAACACTTGTGCTCGAAGTCTGAGGCGACGACTACCCGCATTCGCGACCGATCGCCATTAAGTATTGCGTTCGATTCCCGGACAAGCCGATCGAATCCCCTCAACGCTGGGACCAGCGCCTCGACACCGATGGTATGGTCGTCCGGATCGTCCGCGTGATAGGCAACTTGGAATGCTTGGCGAGTGCCCTTGGCACTCGCGTCCTTGGCTTCGTCCATTTCCCCGCCTCAAATCATAAAAAAGAGGATCATACAACTTGCCGCTGCGTTGGCTAGCACCCCTTTCGTTGAACGGGACAGTCAATCAACCTTGCAGCGTGCTGCTTGCAAAGCTGGGATGGCTTGCGCATTGGCGGATATTCCCCGACCGCAACCCTCCAGCTCTATAATCCAAGGGAATTTGAACGATCTTTTGCTAACACAGGGTCAGCCATCGCGGTCGATCGAACCGCGTTGTGGAAAGTTTTTGCCCGATCTCATGCGCAACCATGCACAACCGTGCAGCGCACTTTTCGCCGCCTTGCGCGCCGCCCACGAAGCACTGATGACTCATTGTCACCGTGAGCTAACACCAACGGAGGCGGCATGTCAGAAAACAGGAACGCATATTTTCGAGAGTATCAAGCGCGTCGGCGCCTCGAACGTCGGGCAAGCAAGCAAGTCGCCCTGGCTGCCATTGATACGATGCTGGAGCGCGCCAGCGTGGCCGGGCCGGAAGTATTCCGGGGTGTGCTTGAAGCCGCCCACACCGCGCGCAAAGCCTTAGAGGCTGCCTGAAAATGAAAGGCGGACCGGGTCGCAACCGGTCCGCCTGTAATCACTCAATGCGCCTTCCGACCAAGAAAGAACGCTTCATGTCCCTACACCTGATCGCTTCGACTTTCAAGCGTTGCCTCTCTCTCAGTGCTTTTGACAGCGGGCAAATGCCTGAAATCTGTTTCACCTATTTTGAGCGCAACAACAATCCGCAAGGCACGCGGCTTCAAAATGACTGGCCCGCGCTTTGCGCTTGGATCGAACAGAGCGTACCGACCGCAGCGACTAAAGACGAATTGCCGCTGATCAAGCTTGCGACGTTCGCGAACAATTATCGCAGCAATGCCAACATTGAAGCGATTTATGGGATTGAATGCGATTACGATGCAGAGGTGATGCAGCCGCAAGAGGCTGTATCCCGATTAACCGCGGCAAACATCATCGCCTTCATCTACACCACCCCTTCACACACACCAGAGAAGCCGCGATGGCGCGTGATCGCGCCAACATCGCAACCGCGCAGCGTATTAGAGCGGCATAATCTAGTCGGACGGATCAACGGCATCCTGGGGGGTGTTCTCGCTAATGAAAGCTTTACCGATAGTCAATCGTATTACGTCGGGCGGTTGATAAGCGGTCATCCCGTTCAATGCTTCCGCGTGAATGGAACATGCTACATCGACACGGTTGAAAGCGTAATTATCGCGCTAGCCAAAGCGAACGGATCGGGCGGACGCAAACCACTGGGTACAGATTGCGCGCCGGATTTCGAACAGGCGACGATCGCTTTGAACAGCCTTGATGTGAATTGTAATCGCAACGAATGGCGAGATATCAGTTTCGCTTTTCGCCACGCTGTAACGGGCCTCGTTCACGACAAAGCCGCCCGGCTGGTTTGGGATATATGGAATACAGGCTTTCGCGGACCGAACGAGCCGGACAAAAACGATAAGCAATGGCGGTCCGCTGATAACGGAACGAATTTCGGCTGGTCCTATCTCCGACAGCACGCAATCAAGAGCGGCAAGCTTACCGATGACCAGCGAGCGCGACTGGCGCTTGGTAGTCATCAGCAACCGCAAGCACCCCAACCAATGCCGGTGCTGCCATCCAAACAGATAGAAGAAAACGCATTCGCCACACTCATACTGATGGGAACGCATGCCGATATGGCGACAGCGTTCGCAATGAAGCATACCGGGCAACTTCTTTACAACGCTTCACGCCGGCATTGGTTGTATTGGGACGGCAAACGATGGGCCGATCTGCAACAGGAAGCCATGCTCGGAATAGTTCGGCAGTTCTGCACCAGCTTGTCAAACCCTGACATCAAGCGACCGCGAGCACTGAATTTTTGGCAGGGCGTCTTGACAACGCTAACAACGTTGCCTGAGTTTTTGCGCGATCAGAAACTATTCGACGCGGATAATTATCTGCTCAACACGCCAACCGGAACGATCGATCTTAGGACGGGGGCAGTCAATCCGCATAATCCTACGGACCATATCACCAACATAACCAATGCAGCGCCGACACCCGTCAGCGATCGATGGAAAACGTTCGTCTCCCAGATCGCCCGCAACGACCAAGAAACCGCAAAAACCTTGCAACTGATGCTAGGCGCAGCGTTGTCAGGCGCAATTGAGGAACATTGGATCGGCTTTCTGTGGGGAAATGGACGCAACGGCAAATCGGCATTGATCGAAGCGATTGCATACGCGCTAGGCGACTACGCGAAACAGGTTCCAAGCGAAGTATTTGCATCCAACAGGCATGAGCAGCACCCGACAGGGCTGACAACGCTGATGGGCGGACGATTTACATTCGCGAACGAAGTGAAGGAAGGAACGTATTTCGACACTAGCGTTTTGAAAACCGTTTCAGGCGACCAAACGATTGAAGCGCGTTACATGCAAGGCAATTTCTTTTCCTTCAAACGCACGTTCAAGCTGTTTCTAATTGGCAATGATCTACCGCAAATCAGGACGCAAGATATCGCGATCAGAAGCCGCCTCAAGATTGTGCCGTTCCGCGCTAACTTTGCTGGGAGAGAAGATCGCGAACTGCCAATGAAATTACGCGCGGACGCTGGCGCAGTCCTGCAATGGCTTTTAGACGGTCACAGAGCGTGGATCGAAGCCGGAAAGCGATTGATTGTTAGTGGGGAAATTGAGCGCGCCACGACCGCATATTTCAACTCACAAAGCACGCCCGAAATGTGGCTGTCCGAACGCGCCGAGATCATCAGGCCGGACGTTCGCGACAACAACAAGCTTCCAACAGCCGGGACTCTTTACAATGACTATGTGACTTGGAAGCGCGAGCGCGGCGAACAACCAATATCGCAGACCAAGTTCGGGACGTGGATTGCGATGCAATCCGACATCACCAAGGTTGAGAGCAGAGTTATCTATTATCGCGGCATCGAACTGAAACCACATCCGATACTCATGATGCCCGGTCAAAACACACCACCGATGCCTCACACACTGCAATAGAGAGCATGAACATCATCACAATCGAAAAGCCCACTAATCACAGGCGGGCTTTTTGCTGCGCGCAGTTCGGACGTGCTTATCGCCAATTATGGAAATATGGAAATTACGTAAGGCGATTATTCGACCCTTTCGACCCTTTCCCGAAAGTCCTATGGAACGGCGATTTCATAGGAAAGACCGGGCGAGGGTCGAAAGGGTCGAAAGACTTCTCATAATTCCATAATTTTCCATAGAAGCTTATTCTGGTGCGAGCACCCTCGCCCGTCCGATCGCCTCGCGGCTGTGCTCCCCTTAGCCACGCGCTGAATCATTTCAGACAGATAGCGATGATCCACGCGACCAATCTGCCAACTTACATTGCGATCATTGTTGCGATGGTCAAGCGATGATTTTGCGCGATTACATGCGGTCTATTTAGCGATTACTTTCCTGATCAATATTACGATGGTAAAACTATGATTATCGTGTGTATTCAAGTACTTAAATACTTGCCAGAGCTAGGCCAAATCACCTACACGTCAAACGGTTACTGAGCCGATGACCGGCCCGGAGCAACACGTCAAAGGATCAGCCGATGCCTCTGCAACACAGCATGCAACCCACCCCGCGAGGCCGCATGTCCTCGGTGGTAAACACCGACACCGGAGCGCGCGCGGGCGCGCTGTTCCGAGACGATTTCCCACCGGAGATTTCGAAGCCCGTCGCAGCGTTGCTCGCGGCCGAGGAAGGGTTCGGCGGCATCATGAACAACAACGCCGCGACGTTGCTCCCGACTGTCGTGGATCAGCACAATCGAGTAGCCGTGGTGAATACCCTCCGCGCGCCGTTTGGAGCGGTGCAGGCTGCTTTGATCGGCTATGGACAGGTGACGGCAAAGGCACAGATTGAGGCTATGAGCGTCACACCCGCGAACGCTTCGAACCAGCCGATCCGGAATCGCGCTGTGCTGGCCTTTGAGAACGCTGGCCTGCCCGACAAAGCGAGAATGCTCAATGAGTTCTCTTTCCAGCAATTGGCGGGGCTTGTTGAAGCGGGGTGTCTCGACAACGTCCCCGGCACGGTCAACTCTCTCCCCGATGACGTCGTTAGTATCGGCAAAGACCGGTACATGCTTTTCAATCACGCTGCGAAGACCGGAATGGCCGCCGATCACCCTTTAAAGCCATCGGCCGATTTCCCTGCACAATTCGGCGTGGACGAAGCGGCTGTGCTCGCTGATGCACAAACGGGCCTCAATAACCTCAAAGCGCGTTCACGTCATTTCGCCAATGGCACGCAACTTTTACGCGACGTGATCACCGTCGTGACCGTAGCCTGCAACGTGAATACCAACGACGCTTTCGCACTTCTGACAGGCAACTGATCCACACTCAACACGCAACGGCTGGACGGTCACAACACCGTCCAGCGTCGCAACCCACACGGATGAACCAACCATGACAACGCACAGCGGGCTGCACTGATGCGACGGCGCGGACCAACATTACCGCCCGTTGTCACGTTGCGCACTGGGCAATTTATGGAAGCGCATGAGATGTGCGAAGCATTGCGATGCTGCCGCGCTTCTCTCGCCCATTGGAGAAAAACGTTCGGCGCTCCGCAGTTTTCTGTGAAGAAAGGTCGGAGCGCGTTGGTTGAGACTGCGAGCGTTGCGGCGTGGCTTTACAATTTCCCCAACGTCACTGTTCGATGGATTTTAGAGCTATGACCAACGTTACTCCGCTTCCGGTGCCGTCCGATAATATCGGTCGCGATGGCCGAGGAAGGTTTGCAAAAGGCCCCGGCAATATTGGACGGCCTTACGGCGCGAAGTCACGCCACCAGCGGGATTTTTCTGCGCTCATAATCGCCATGATCCCGCGCACTGCGCAGGTAATTTCGGACGCATTGGACAATAATGAAAGATGGGCCGCTGAGCTAATTGCGAAGCTCGCGCTGCCAAACGGTTTGACTATTCCGATGCATGGGCCCGAATTGGAAGACGTTGAGCAGGCGCTCCACGAAGGCGATCTCTCGCCCGAACAGGCCGCCGCACTCGTTGCAGTCAAGAAGGCCAGCAAGGCAATCAGCGAACTTGCTGAACATCGCGCGCAACTCGAAGACATCAGAAGGTTGTTGGAACAGAAATAGCGATGATCACCGCCAGCGATCGGAAGCAGTTGGGCGCATTAATTGCGATCGTCAAACCCGCGCGGTCCCTTGCTGCACGTCTCGAAACGCTACCCGATGAACAACGCGATTATTACGCCAGATGGCAAGCACGTTACGAGCAATGGATCGAACGGTGCAAAGCGAATCATGATGACGAGATCGAAATCGAAGCGCGCCCGTACGCCAGTATGCTTGAAGGACGTGGACCGCCAATGATGAACCGCGACGTGGAAGCCGCACTTTTCAACGAAACGCCAAAGATACTATCGACCGACACGGAAACCGACGCGGCCCGCAAATGGATGGAATACCCACGATGACCACAGTATACGTTGAAAAGGCGAAACTCACTTTCACGATTGAAGACGGAAAGATTGAGGATATCGAAAAAGGTCGTCGTGGCGTTCCTGATATCAAAATTGATATGTTGGATGCGACATTCGATGCAATCCACATCGCCAACGATAGACTTTATCTCGACTGGCTGGCGCTAATCAATCTCGCGACTTTCTTCCATGGCGAAAATCGAAAGGCGAGTTGTAGGCGTCACGCCCGCAAACTGCTCGAATGCTTTCCCGGCAGCATCAACATCAAGGATGTCATGCGCGCGACAATGCGCTGTATTGCTGATCGCGAGCATTTCGCGCAAGGCGACGGGCTTTATTTTAGCGGTCGTATTAAAGCGCTGCACAGCGATGAGTTGCGGATGCTCCGGACGATGTTCGGGCAGCAGTTCGGACATCTGATCGTAACGAACGCCGACGACGTGCGCGAATGTCACTGAGATCGGTCAATTGGACGGACCGCAAATCGTCCAACAACAGCGAAGGATGAAACACCATGACAAAAATGACCACTGAGCAGCAACGTGCAGCGGGGAAATCGCATCTGAATTACTTCCGTGAAGTGCTGAAGCGCGACGGCGACGACGCGAAGTTGGAACTTCACGCCGATCATATGCGCGCGTTGCTGGCTTCCGCAACTCCCGACAAACGCTAATCCAATGCACCGGCCGTTTCGCTTTCCGGCCGGTGCATGCATCCCGGCTTGCAAGCGGGGTTTGTATTTCTGAAAGACCACCGCAATGACCGGACGAAACGAAGGGACGATTGAGTTTTTCAACCGCGTTCAAGAGCGATGCGCGAGAATCGCATCGCTAGCGCCACCGCAGCAAGATGCGGAAATTACAAAGCTCAGCAAGCAATGCTGTCTTACGCCGATAACCATCGCACCGATCGTTGAACGCTACGCCCATCAACGCGTCCCGGATTACCCATCGCTGGCGAAGCTCTTCTGTGAACGATTTGGACGCGAAAACGTCCGCGCCATGCTGACAACCAACCACGGCATACGCGACCTAAAGCACAACGTCCAAGCCACGCTTGCCAACGAACGATTGAGCCTCACAGGACCGCGCGTCGCGCTGTTCATAGACGCGATCAAAGCTGAGTTTCAAACCACGTCACCGGCCGAATTGATCCTATGGAGAAGCCCCAACCGCTCGCGCCTTTTTGGCATATAGGATAGCGGTTACCGTGGGCCGATCGCGACGAGACCCTATTTTTTACGGTGTTTTCGCGGATGATCGGATGCTCCAATACTATCCGAATATCGTCCTGCTCACCGGCTTCGTCGTCTGCTTCGGCAGCATGATGGGCTCGCGCGGACCGCTGATCACAGCAACCGCGATGAAGATTTTTCAGGGCAAGCGGATGGGCACCATCTTCGGCACGATCTCGATCGGCAGCGGGCTGGGCTCGGCCTTTGGCTCCTGGAGCGGCGGCATGATCCACGACGCCACCCACGGCTACAACGCATTGCTCATCTTCGCACTTGCGAGTGTGGTGCTCGGGATGATCCCGTTCCTGATCGTGCCCGCTTTGCGACGCTAGGTCTCCCGGAGGTAACCTGCGCTCATTCGCGATACCGGGGAACTACGGGTGGCGCGGCGCGTAGACGTTGAAAAAAATGCGGACGACACGCGGCTGAAATCGCAGCCTGCGGTGTTTTGTCCGACATGACAAAATTGTCAGCGCAAATTGACTTGGCGCAGCTTGCAGGGCGGAACCGAATGCGGTCCTAGTCGCAGCATTGGATGGAAGGGCACAACCCAATGAACTTTCCCTATCTCACTCGCTTTCAACCGGTCCTCTTGAGCCTGTTCCGCTTCATCACTGGACTGCTGCTGTTCCAGTATGGCGTGGCCAAACTGTTCAAGTTTCCGGTGCTTCCCTACTTCGCAGACATCCCGCCGCTGATCTATGTCGCCGGTACGCTCGAGCTGGTGCTCGGCGCGACCCTGATGATCGGCCTGTTCACCCGCCTCACGGCGTTCATCCTGGCCGGTGAAATGGCCTTCGCCTACTTCATGGGCCATGTCATGAAGACCGGCACGCCGGTGCTCCTGCCGCTGCTCAACGGCGGCACCGCCGCGATCCTGTTCTGCTTCGCATGCCTCTACATCTCGGCCGCGGGCGGCGGCTCCGTTAGCGTCGATGCGCTGATCGGCAAGGAGAACGAAGCGCCGGGCGGCGCCTTCGCGCGGCGCTGACGCGCTCGCAATCGACCCGCATGGAGCGGCGCCGGCGAGTGGCCGGTGCCGAGTCAACGTGAGCCCAGCACGTTCCAGATCAGGACGAGGGCCGCTACGAGCAGCACGGACATGATGATGCGATGAACGAATCGGTTCATTGCCCGTCCAGCCAAGCTCGATCACCACCAAAGTCTGAGATCGTTTTCCTCCCGCAAGAATACGGGTGCGCGGCATTGCATGGCGTTTTGCCTGCAGGCTTTCGCACGGGGCTGCGAAGGATGACCCGCGCGGCAGCCGCGCGCACGCCTGTCTTCATCATTGGTAAGAACTTCATGTTAGCAATGTTGACAATAACAACCATTCCGTAGGGGCTGTGATGAAGCTGCTGAGTCATCTGAAGATCCGCACCAAGCTTGCCAGCATGGTCTGCCTCGCAGCTCTTACTGTCACGGCCATCATCGCGGTATCGGCCGTCCTCAGCAAGAGCCGCATGATGGACGACCGGGTCCAGCAGATGAAGGCCGCGGTCGATCTGCTCCACGGCCTCGCTCAGAATTTCCAGGATGACGTCGCCGCCGGCAAGATGTCGGTGGATGACGCCAAGCTCCAGTTTCGCCAGCGTGGGCGCAACATGAAGTTCGGCGGCGGCCAGGGCTATCCGGTCGTCTACAATTCCGACACGTCGATTCTGGTCAATGGCGCCAATCCGCAGCTGGAGGGCAAGATCACAGGCGCCACGGATTCAAATGGCGTCTTGATTGCCGATGCTCAGCTGAACGCCGCCAGGCAGGCGTTGCAAGGCGGCGTCACATCCTATCTCTACCCGCGCCCCGGCCAGACCGTGCCCGTCCGCAAGACCGTATTCGTCCGCCAGTTCACGCCCTGGAACGCCACGATCAGCTACGGTCTCTATGTCGACGACATCGACGCCGACGTGCGCGCATTGACGCTGGAGCTCGCCGCGGTCGGCGTCGGCCTGATGCTGCTGATGGCGACGCTGTCCTGGCTGATCGCCCGCGACGTGCTCAGCGCACTCGACCGTCAAAAGACCCGCATGCAGGACATCGCCGAGGGCGCCATCGACAAGCCGGTCGAGGAGACCGATCGCGGCGACGAGATCGGCCGCATGGCCGAGACGCTCGAAGTATTGCGGCAGACCGCTCTGACGGCGCGCACGCTGGAGGCCGAGCAGGTCGCGGCCAAGACCCGCGGCGAGCAGGACAAGCGCGACGCCTTGATCTCGCTCGCCGATCGCTTCGATGCATCCGTCGGTCAGCTCGTGGGCATGATGGCCTCGGGCTCCGGCGAGCTGGAAACCACGGCGAAGTCGATGTCGTCGACCGCAGAGGGCACCAACCGCCGTGCCGCCGTGGTCGGCTCCGCCGCCACCGAAGCCAGCCAGCGCGTCCAGACGGTGGCGGCCGCCGCGGAAGAGCTCTCCTCCTCCATCACCGAAATCAGCCGCCAGGTTGCGCAATCGGCCGAAGTCACCGGCCGTGCAGTGGAGAGCGCGCGCCGCACCGACACCATCGTCCGCGCACTCTCGGACGGCGCTCAGCAGATCGAGCACGTCGCCGAGCTGATCTCCAGCATCGCCGCACAGACCAATCTGCTCGCGCTTAACGCCACCATCGAGGCCGCGCGCGCCGGTGAAGCCGGCCGCGGTTTTGCCGTCGTCGCCTCCGAGGTGAAATCGCTGGCGAGCCAGACCGCGGAAGCCACCCGCGAGATCGGCGACAAGATTACCCAGATCCAGGGCGCGACCAAGGAAGCCGTAGACGCCATCGGCGGTATCACCGCCACCATCGAGGAGGTCAGCCGCATCGCCACCTCGATCGGCGCCGCGATCGAGGAGCAAGGTGCTGCTACCGCCGAGATCGCCCGCAGCGTCTCGCAGACCGCCGAGGCCACCAAGGAGGTCACCATCAATATCGGTGGCGTCAGCGCGGCGGCCAACGAAACCGGAAACGCCGCCGGCATGGTGCTCAGTGCCGCAACGAACCTCTCCAAACAGGCCGAACAGCTCTCGGGCGAAGTCGGGACATTCCTGGCGGGCGTACGCGCGGCGTAGGCGGCGCGGCGTCCTTTTATCCAGACCGTCGTGACCAAATCCTGAGGGCTCGCCGGAGGCGGGCGTCTCGAAGGCTGGCCACAGGTGATCTTCCCGCCGCGATCAAGCAGCCCCTCGGCTAACGCCGCGCGACGCTGCATCCGCTCGACAGCGGCCTTGCCACTCCCGTCGGGCTGTCGCCGGAGTGCGCCGACGGCAGCTCGTCGATCGGCGTGTTCTGCTTGCCGGTGTTGAATTCGAAGATCTTGCGGAACACGCCCGGCACCATCGCGGAGATCGGATTGACGCGCATCACGGGAGCCGCAGGCGTGCCGACGACCTCGTAGGTGACGCCGATCAGCCCCTCCTTGTCGCCGCCGCCGAGGAAGAGACCGAACAACGGGATCTGGCCGAATATGTTGTTCACGCCATACATCGGCACGAAGGTCCCGCTCATGCACACCTGGTTGCCGGGATAGTCGATCGACCCCTCAATGGTAGCGCCGATCATCGGCCCCTTGACCAGGCCATCGCGGACCGTGAGTGCGCCGTTCTGCCGGGTGAACTCCGCACGCAAGGCGCTGAAAGAGACACCGCCGCCACCCGGAGTGCCGTTCGGCGCGCCCGCGGCGACGCGCTCAAGCTGCGCCTCGCCCTTCACCGTGAAGTCGCGCACGTTGATGAGGCCTTCGCGAGCCGTGGCCGGCTCGGAGGTCGGCGGTTCCATCGCCACCACCATCTGGCCGCCGATCGCCTTGGTGTAGGTGTCGGTGAAACGAAGCAGCGCGCCGGCGTCGTTGGTCTGGAGATAGATCACCTCGCGGCTGCCCTGCGCACGTCCACCGCGTAGATCCGCCGCCACCGGCGTATTGCTCCCGATCTTGCCGCTCAGGGAGAAGGCCTTGATGGCGCCGCTGCGGTTCGACATCTTGGCGTCGACGCTGCGCATCGCCTCGCCATTGAAGCCCGCAACCGTACCGAGCTTCACGTCGATGTCGAAATCGACGTTCTTCAGCTTGCTCTTGCTGTCGTCCTTGGAATTGCCTGAGATCGCCGACTTCAGGAAGCCGCGGCCGTCGAACACGTCGCCGCGCATCGTGCCGCGGACCACGCCGTCCTGACCGCGCTCGACCTTCAGCGACGTCTTGTCGCCGTCAGACGGTGAATAGGTCGGGAAGTTCGCATTCATGAGGTCGCCGTTCGGGTCGACTTCCAGCGAGCCCTTGATCGAGGCGCCGCCGCCTTCGATGACGATGTCCTCGAGCCGCGTCGATTGTGCCGTCGGCACAACCTTGAACGTCGCCTTGCTCGACTTGCCCGGCAGCTTGACCCAGCCGGGAAGGATGTTGTCGAGCTTGACCGAGGTCAGATCGGCCTCGATGCCGAGCTTTGTTGTCTGCTCGGGACCGCCGGCAATCTTGCCCGACACCTTGATCGGCACCGACCCGCTGACGGCCGGACTGAGGTCAAAGCCCAGCCGTGCACGGCCGGCGTCGTCCAGCGTCGTCTGCAGCTTGACGTCCGCGTCGCCATCGGTCGCCTTGCGGTAGTCGAGCGAGGCCGCCTGCCCGTTGATCTTGACGTCGCCTTTGACCTGGTAGCCCTGGTTGTTGGCGATGATCTTGAGATTGTTGGCCTCGAGCTTCTGGTTCATCACCAGCTTGTCGGCCGCAAAGCCGTTGAGATCGGCGGTGACGGCGTAGACGGTGTCCGCCTTGGTCAGTTCGCCCTTGACCGGCAGGCCGAGCTGGATGTTCGCCGTGAACGTGCCCTTGCTGGTGTTGGGATCGACGACGGTCGACGACAGGTCGCTCAGCCGATCGTTGGACAGCATTTCGGCCGCAGCCGGCACCGGGCCCTCGACGCGGAATCTCGTCCGCGACGGTGAGGGTTTCGGCGCCATGTCCGGCACCTCGAAGGTGAAGTCGGAGATCGTGACCTTGCGGCCCGCGGGCGTGTCGGCAATGCCCTGCCCGATATTCACAGTGGCGGTGCGTCCGGTCACGTGCGCCTTCAGATCGGCGTCGTGCACCACCGGCATGCCGTCAACCGGACGAACAGCGACGCCGCTCGCCACGATGTTGACCGACAGGCCGTCGTCGGGAATGGGCGGTCCCTTGCGCGGAAGGTTTCGCGTCGGCGAGTTGATCCCGACCTCAATGCGTTGAAGCGTGCCGCGCTCGATCCGTTCGATCACCCATTGGCGCAATTCGGGCACGACCAGCGTCGGCCACATCCGCTTCAGCGCGGAGGCCGACATCGGCGTCCCCGCAAAGCCAAGCGTCAGGCGCGGCTCGCCGGAATAGTCGATCGCGCCGGTGCCGGCGACGCCGATCTCGCCGTTGGAGATATCGGCCTGCGTCAGCAGCAGGCGCTTGTGATCGGTGTCGAAGCGGAAGCCGATCGCGATGCGGTTGAACACGAGCGGCGGCTCGTTGTCGATGCCGCCGAGAAGGATCGAACCGCCGCTGAAGCCGAGCTGCCAGTCGTTGGTGGTGCCGTTCGGCGGCTCGAGATGGGCCAGCAGCGTCAGGCGATTGGCCCCGGAGAGGATCTTGAACGGAGCGACCAGCACCCGCCGTCCCGCATCCCATTCGACGTTGATCTCGGCCGAGTCGATCGCCATCGGATAATCGGGCGTGTCGGTGTCGATGATGTTGCCCGCGCCGACCATAACCTTGCCGCGGAAGAATGTCGGCACACCGTCGCGGCCGACCTCGCCCTTGAGTTCGCCGGTCAGAGGGAGGTCGGCCGTATAGGTGAGGTCCTTGACGCGCAGCGCCAGCAGGATGTTGGCGGTCGACACCTTGTCGGCGCGGATATCGATAGAGCGCACGCCATTCTCGCTCGGTCCGATCGTGGCGCGCAGCGACCATGGGCGCGCGCCCTCTTCGCCGAAACTGAGCGCAACGCCGCCATGGGTCGGCCGGCGCAGGCTGAGCGTGATGTTCTCAAACGTCCATTTGCTGCCGCGCTGCTGATCGTCGACGATCAGATTGCCGTTCTTGAGACCGATCTCGTTGAGGTTCTGACCGTCGAGGCCGGTCAGGCTCAGGCTGTCGAGCCAGTCGAGGCCTTGAAGAATTCCACTCTGTGCGGCGGGCTGAGGTGCCGCCTGAGACGCGTCCGGCGATGCAGGCGCCATCCCGAACGGCGGCGGCGGAACGCCGCTACGCGGGAATGTCGGCGGCAGGCCCGCTTCCTTCTTGGACGCGACCCCAGTTGCGAGCGGTTTTGCCGTGTCGCCGGCGGACACCGTGACGGTCCCGTCAGGTGCGATCCGGATCGCGAGTTCGGCATCGACGAGGTTGAGGCTTTCAGCCCGCAGGTGCCCCGTCAGAAGCCCGGCCCCCGACAGCCGCACTTCGGCCTTCGGGGCGCTGGCGACGATGGCATGATCATGGTCGCGGACGATGATGTCGCGGATACGCACGGCGATCCGGATTCGCCCGGCACGCTCGATCTGGGTGCCGCCGACCTCCACGGTGTTGCCGTGGCCGATATTGTCTTCGATCGCGGCGGCAAGCCAGGGCGTCGCCATGTCGAGATTGATGGGACCGGCGCCGAGCCGCCACCACAGCGCTCCAAAACAGCCGACAAAGATGACGATCAGGGCGCCGAGGACGACGGCGGTCCGGCGCAGCCAGCGTCCGCTCGGCAGCGCCCGTCGAAATGCCGAGAAGCCGCCGTCACCGACGCGGAAGCGCGAGTTGGAACGCGACAACAGGCGGCGTGCACGATGACCCGCCTCCTCCTCCTCCTGGTCTTGATCCCAGTCGGCCTCGTCCCATTCCGGCGGCTCGTGATGGCCGCCGCGCGGATCGAAATCCCGATTGTGATCCTGGGGCGACGTATTCCTTGCCATTGCCTCTCGATACAGGCGCCCATCGTAGGATTGACCGCCATCGGGACCGCAGCCGTCGACGGGAATCGACGCTCCCCGCCCCGGCGTTGCCGCCATACCTCGAATGTTCCTGCTGTTCGTCATTTCGCCCCGGGAGCGCGTTCAACGAGCAGTGGGGTGGTGCGTGGAATTCCTTGTAACCATACCGCGGCGCCGTAAAACTTGCCCAGCCGAGGGCGCGAATCCGGCACGCCGGACGAGAGCTGCAATACCGCTTTGGTTGACCCGCCGAAAGCGACGAAAGGAAGGCGTATGTCCAAGAAATCCCGAAAGAAATCGTCCAAAAGGCCCTCCGGCAGTCCGACCGCAAAAAAGAAGCCCCTGAAAACACGGGCATCGTCTCAAACGCGTGGCGCGAAAACACAGCCGACATTGGCAAGCAAATCGAGCAAAGCAGCCGCTGAGGCAGCATCGCACACGGCCGCATCGAAACGGTTAAAATCTTCTGAAAAGGCCTCCAAGCCCCCCGCTTCAGCGTCCGCCGTGTCAGCAAAATCCTTGTCAGCAAAATCGCTGTCGGCAAAGTCATTGGCCGAGGGCCAGAAGGCGCCGGCCTTCCGCCTGCTCCGTGACGGCGGCAATGTCGTCACCCTGTCGGACTATGCCGGCCAGAAGCTCGTCCTGTTCTTCTACCCCCGCGCCGACACGCCGGGCTGTACCCGCGAGGCGATCGACTTCACCCGGCTGAGAGACGCCTTTACCGCTGCCGGCGCCGCCGTGCTCGGCATTTCGGCCGATCCGTTAAAGGCCCAGGAGAAGTTCCGCGACAAGCACAGCCTCGGCATCCCTCTGATCTCGGACGAACAGCACGAGATGCTGGAGGCGTATGGCGCCTGGGGCGAAAAATCTATGTATGGCAAGAGTTTCCTCGGGGTTCTTCGCACCACGGTTCTGATCGGATCCGACGGTAAAGTGGTCAAGGTCTGGCGCAATGTCCGGGTCGACGGCCATGCCGATGACGTGCTGGCTGCAGCAAGAAGTCTTTAACCAGCCCGTTAAAATCGAGCGCCCCCGTTTCCGGAAAATTAACCATGACCGGCCCAGATTGCTGCGGCAATTAAGCCGCAAGGAACCGTTCCGACCGGCGCGGGAGTGCCGATGTCGAAAAGTTCTGCCCAATATTCGCAGTACCCCCAGCATCAGCCCCACGACCACGGACGTGCCTTCCACCGTCGTCCTGTCACTGCTGCGGCAGCTGCTGCGATCCCTCTTCCCGACGCCGACGACGCCTACACCATCGTGCATCATGGCAAGCAGGTCCGCCTCGGGCCCGTGGTGTTCTGGATCGTGGTCGGAACTGTCGTTCTGCTCGGCCTGTGGTCGGCCGCGACCGCCACCTATTTCGCCTTTCGCGACGACGTCCTGACCCGCCTGATCTCCCGTCAGGCCGAGATGCAATACGCCTATGAGGACCGCATCGCCGAGCTGCGCGCCAAGGTGGACCGCACCACCAGCCGCCAAATGCTCGACCAGGAGCAGTTCGACCAGAAGCTCGATCAAATCATGAAGCGCCAGACGGCGCTGGAGTCCCGGGCCACGGCGCTTGGCGCCATGCCAGATGTCACCGGATCGATCCCACGCTCGACGCCGCAGCGCGGCGATGCCAACCAGACGACGACGCAAGGCACGCCCAAGCCGTCGCCGATCAGCGATACCGTGATCTTCGTGGCGCCGCCCGACCGCGAAGCGCGGCTCGAATCGCGCGCGCCGGCCGTGATCGCCCCGCCCGTCAATCAATTCGCCAAGAACCAGGGTTTTGACAATGTCCTGGTCCGGCTCACGAACTCGCTTGATCAGGTCGAGCGCCGCCAGGTTGCGGCGCTCGGCGCCGTCGAGGAAGGCATGGATTCGCGGATGCGGCGGATGCGTGGCGTGGTCAGCGACCTCGGCCTGAACCTCGCCAATCTCGAGGCCTCCGTGCCGCGCGCCGCGATGGGCGGCCCGTTCGTGCCGGTGAAGCTCACCGCCAATGCGGGCCCGTTCGAGAAGCAGCTCTATCGCATCAACATCACCCGCGCCGAAATGGACCGGCTCAACCGCACGCTGGCGCAGGTGCCCTATCGCAAGCCTGTCGTCGGCGAGGTCGAATTCACCTCCGGCTTCGGCGTGCGCAGCGATCCCTTCCTCGGCCGGCCCGCGATGCATACCGGCCTCGATTTTCGCGCCGCGACCGGCGATCCCGCGCGCGTCACCGCGAACGGCAAGGTGGTCTCGGCCGGCTGGTCAGGTGGTTACGGCCGCATGGTCGAGGTCGATCACGGCAACGGACTGTCGACCCGCTACGGCCATCTCTCCGAGATCAACGTCAAGGTGGGCGAGATCGTGAAGATCGGCCAGGTCATCGGCCTCGTCGGCTCGACGGGACGTTCGACCGGTCCGCACCTGCACTACGAAACCCGCATCGATGGCGAGGCCGTCGACCCCCAGAAGTTTCTGCGCGCCGGCGTGCGTCTCAGCGCGGGCTAAGCGCACCTCGGCATAGTTGTCCAGCCTCCAGGCGAAAGCAGAGCACACGAAAGGCAGCCGCCCCTGACTATTGGCTCCGCTCGTGGCCGACCTCGCCGGTGATGACGTCGCCGAACAGCTCCCAGGCCTGTCCGTTGAAGCGCATCAGCTGCATCTGCTCGATCGGAAAATAGTCGTCGGCTGAGGTGTTGACCATGATGCCGGGCAGCATCAGGTCGGTGTGGAAATTCTTCAGGCTTGCGGCCTGCTTCATGACATTGTCGCGCGTGAGAGTGTCGCCGCACTGCTTCAGGACCTGCGCCATCGCCTCCGCCTGCACATAGCCATAAAGGTTATTGGCGTTGGCCTTGTCGCCTTCGGGATAGTACTTGTCCATGAACGCGCGCCACGCGATCACGGCCGGATCCTTGTCCCAGGTCGGATCGGTGGGATCCTTCAGATACGCGGTCGAAATGATATTCTTGGAATAGTCGAGCCCGGCCGGCTTGAGCACGGATGCGATGGACGTCGCAGTGTTGGCCAAAAAGAACTTCGGCTTCCAGCCGAGCTCGCCGACCTTCCGGATCGCCTGTGCCGAACCCTTGGGCGCGGCCCACGAAAAGAAGATGTCGGCCCCTGAATCATGCAGCGCGACGATCTGCGAGTCGATCGAGGGATCGCTGACCTCGTAGGATTTGTCGGCGATGATCATGTTGGCCTTGTCGCCGAGCCCATCCTTCAGGCCCTTGAACTGATCCTTGCCGGCATCGTCGTTCTGCCAGAACACCGCGATCTTGCCGTTCGGGAAATTGTCGCGAATGTACTTTGCGTAGATCCGCCCCTCGCTCTGGTAGTTGGGCTGGAAGCCCATGGTCCACGGGAAGTTCTTGGGATCTCCGAACTTGGTGCCGCCGGAAGCAACGAACAGCTGCGGCACCTTCTTGGCGTTCATGTATTTCATGATCGCGGAGTTCGAGGGCGTGCCGAGCGGCTGGAAGATCAACAGCACCTCGTCGCTCTCGACCAGCTTGCGCGCCTGTTCGATCGCCTTTGGCGGCGAGTAGGCGTCGTCATAGCTGATGAAGTTGACCTTGCGGCCGTTGATGCCGCCCTGATCGTTGATCATCCTGAAGAACGCGGCCTCGGTCTTGCCGATCACGCCATAGGACGATGCCGGTCCGCTGTAGGGCATGATGTTGCCCATCTTGATTTCGGTATCGCTGGCACCGGGATCGTATTTCTTCTGCGCCAAAGCCGGTGTCGTGACGAGCACTCCGGCCGCAAGCATGGCGAGGGCAGCAAGGCTTTTGCGACGACCCGACATCGTTCTCTCCCCTATATTTTATCGTTCTTATTGTGAGGGAGTGTCGCAAGCAGGCCCGACGCTGGCAAGCGGCAGTATTTTCCGCAAGGTGAAACGCGAAAGACAGGAACTTATGCGACGCGCTGCAGCATGCTCACCGCTCGCCCATCAATCACGAGCAATGCGCTGCCGATGATGGTCGCACCCGCGATCTCGCGCACCGAGATCGGCTCGCCCAGCACCAGCCACCCCAGCAGGATCGCGGTTACGGGAATGAGCAGTGTCACCAGCATGACATTGGTTGGACCCGAACGCCGCAGGATCTGAAAGAACACGATATAGGCCAACGCCGTCGAAAGACTGGCGAGGCCAAGCACGGCAAGCCAGGTCGCGATGCCGGGCATCGGCAAGCGCCACGGCTGCTCCACTGCGCCGGCGACGATCGCCATCATCACTGTCGACGCCATAAGCTGGAACGTTGCCGTCCCAAGCGGTGGCGAATCCTTCAGCAGTCGCCGCGCAGCCAATGCCGCAAGCCCATAACTGAAGGCGCCGCCGAGGCAGAGCAGAATGCCAAGCCCCTGCCCCGCGCGCGACTCGACGCCCCATCCCCTCAGGATGATCACGCCCACGAGCCCCAGCGCCACCCCGGCCACGCGCCGCACCTGCAACGCCTCTTGTCCGGCTGCCGCCATCACCAGCACGGTGAACAACGGCGTGGTCGCATTGAGGATGGAGGCGAGCCCGCTCGGAATGAAAGTCTGTCCGATCACGATCAGCGAGAACGGAATGACGTTGTTGACCAGTCCGATCACGACAAAAGCTCGCCAGCCCGCCAAGCCCTTGGGAAAGCTGATCCCCTGCACACGCAGCAACGGCAGCAGAATGGCCGCGCCAAGCGCGACGCGCAGGAACACCAGCGTCAGCGGTGGCAATTCCCGCAACGCCGCACCATTGAAGAAGAACGAGCCGCCCCAGAGGATCGAGAGCACTGCGAGCAGCGACCAGTCTCGCGCGTCGATCCGGTTGTCGTTCGGGGGCATGCGTTTTACCTCGGCGGTCGGGCCTGCCGCCTAGGCCAGCGCGACGCATCTCGCCACCCGATTTCCGACAAGACGATGCTCATGAAGATTCACGCATCCGCGCACCCCACGCGATATCAGCGATCACCGCCCCGACCACCAGCGCGCCGCCAATGAGCGCATGCACGGCAGGCACTTCGCGAAAGCCGATCCAAGGATCGTCCAGGCATCGAACGGCAGGAGCCGCGTGAAGAACGGCGCGGTGCTCCAGGCAATCGCCGCTGCGGCAACGAGGGCAATACCGAGACCGCGTTCCGATCGAGGCTGCCCCATCTCGAATTGCCCGGTTAGGACGGCTTCTTCGGCCGCGACACCAACTCGATCATCTTGCCTTCGTCGTCGTCGGGCATCGCAGCCTTGGCCTGTGCGTAGGACTCAACCGCGGCGCGCGAGACCAGCGGCTTGTCAGCCAGCAGGCTCTCGGCGAGCTTCACGGCGTAGGCGGCATCCTTGTGCCGCAGCGCGGCCGTGAACGTCGCGCCGCTGAAGTCGCGGGCGACCATGCGCTTGGAGTGGCGCTGTACCTGCGGGCTCGCGGCAACGCCGGCCTGGATCGACTCCAGCACCAGATTCATGTCGAGCCCGGCCTGCTCGGCGATCGCGAGGCCCTCGGCGAGGCCCGCAATCTGGATCGCACCCAGGAGATTGTTGATGAGCTTGTAGACCGTGCCGGAACCAACCGCGCCGAAATGGCGGATCGTCGAGCCGATCGGTTCGAGGAACGGCCGCGCCCGCTCGAGGTCGGCCGCGTTCGCGCCGGCGAGCAGCGTCAGCTTTCCGCTGGCTGCCGCATCCGGCAATCCGGTCACGGGGCAATCGATGTAGATCAGCCCGCGCGCATTGAGCTCGCGGCCCATCTCTCGCGCATGGTCATAGGACACGGTGGAGCACTCGATGGCGACGCTGCCTGCCTTGGCCGTCTTGGCCGCGCCGTTGGGCCCGAGCCAGACCGCGCGCGAGGCCTCGTCGTCGGCGACCATGGTCACGACGGCGTCGGCATCGATCGCGGCATCCTCAGGCGAGGTCGCCCAATGCGCGCCGCGCGCGATCAGGTCTTCGGCTTTGGCCTTGCTGCGATTCCACAGCGTCACCGTGAAACCGGCATCAAGATAGCGGCCGGCCATGCCGTGGCCCATCCGCCCGAGGCCGATGAACGCAACACGCGGCATCAGTCCACGTCCTCGATGTCAGCGCCGGTGGTGCCGAAGGCGCGCTGCGCCAGGGTCGCGGCCATGAAATCGTCGAGCTCGCCATCGAGCACGCCGGATGTATCTGACGTCTGCACGCCCGTGCGCAGATCCTTCACCATCTGGTAGGGCTGCAGCACATAAGAGCGAATCTGGTGGCCCCAGCCGATATCGGTCTTGGCGGCCTGGTCGGCGGCGGCCTTTTCCTCGCGCCTCTTCAGCTCCATCTGGTAGAGCCGCGCACGGAGCATGTCCCACGCTTGCGCCCGGTTCTTGTGCTGGGAGCGGCCGGCCTGGCAAACCACCGCGACGCCGGTCGGGATGTGCGTCAGCCGCACCGCGGATTCGGTCTTGTTGACGTGCTGGCCGCCGGCGCCGCCCGAGCGCATGGTGTCGGTGCGGACGTCGGATTCCTTGATGTCGATCTTGATGCTGTCGTCGATCACCGGAAACACGGCGACCGACGAGAACGAGGTGTGCCGCCGCGCGTTGGAATCGAACGGCGAGATACGCACCAGCCGGTGTACGCCCGCCTCTGTCTTCAGCCAGCCATAGGCGTTGTGTCCGGAGACCTGAATGGTCGCGGACTTGATGCCGGCCTCTTCGCCCTCGGACTCTTCGAGGAACTCGACCTTGAAGCCGTGGGTCTCCGCCCAGCGCGTGTACATGCGCAGCAGCATCTGCGCCCAGTCCTGGCTCTCGGTGCCGCCGGCTCCGGCATGCACCTCGAGATAGGAATCGAAGCCGTCGGCTTCGCCCGACAGCAGCGCCTCGAGCTCGCGCCGCGCGACTTCCTTCTTGAGCGCTTTCAATGCAGCTTCAGCCTCGGCGACAACGCCCGTATCGCCCTCGGCCTCGCCGAGCTCGATCATGCCGATGTCGTCTTCGAGCTGCCGCTCGACCTTGCCGATGCCCGAGAGCGAGTCCTCCAGCGAGGTACGCTCCTGCATCAGCTTCTGGGCTTTTTGGGGATCATTCCAGAGGTTGGGATCTTCTGCGAGCTTGTTCAGCTCAGCGAGGCGCGCCGTCGATTTATCGACGTCAAAGATGCCTCCTCAGCAGCCCGACTGACTGCTTGATCTCTTCCACCAACCGCTCGATTTCGGCGCGCATGTCGTTCTCTGGTCTCGCGGAATTTGCCCGCGCGTAATTCAGTTGGGGGATGTAGCGGCGGCGGCTGCAAAGCGCAACCGCCGGAACCGCAATCGTCTGCCTTATCCGCTAGCCTAGTACAGGCCGCCGGTACCCGGCCGCATGAAGAAGCCGGAATCCGGCTGCTGTTGCTGCGACGCCGGCACGCCGCGGCCGTCAGCATCAGCGACACCAATGACGGAGTAGTTGTCCGGCGGCGCCGTACCCGGCTTGAAGGCTTCCAAAATGGTTCCACTGGTCTCGCCTGGGCCGGCGCGCATGCCGGTCTTGGCGACGACGCGGATCAGCTTGATCCCGGCCGGCACCTTGAACGGAACAGCGGGCTTGTCGGCGAGCGCGAGCTTGAGGAAATCGCGCGCGATGGGAGCGGCCAGATGGCCACCGGTCGCGGCGTTGCCTTTGCCGAGCGGACGCGGCTTGTCGTAGCCCATGTAGATGGCGACCGCGATATCAGGCGAGAAGCCGACGAACCAGGCGTCCTTGGCCTCGTTGGTCGTACCAGTCTTGCCGGCGATCGGCTTGCCGACTTCCCTCACAACGGTCGCCGTACCGGCCTGGACGACGCCTTCCAGCAGCTCGGTGATCTGGTAAGCGGTCATGGAGTCCAGCACCTGCTCGCGGCGGTCGATCAGCTGCGGCTCTGGCTGGTTCTTCCAGCCGCCGGGCGCGTCGCAGCCGCGGCATTCGCGCTGGTCGTGCTTGAAGATGGTGTGGCCGTAGCGATCCTGGATACGGTCGATCAAGGTCGGCTTCACGCGGCGGCCGCCATTGGCGAGCATCGAATAGGCCGTGACCATGCGCATCGCCGTGGTCTCGCCCGCGCCGAGCGCGTAAGAGAGATAGTTCGGCAACTCGTCATAGACGCCGAAGCGGCGGGCATATTCGCCGATCAGGGGCATGCCGATGTCCTGCGCGAGGCGCACCGTCACCGTGTTGAGTGACTGCCGCAACGCGTTCCGCAGCGTCACTGGTCCCTGATATTTGTTCACCGAGAAGTTTTCAGGCCGCCACACGCCGGCGCCCTGGCCCTGGTCGATTTCGATCGGCGCGTCGAGCACGACGGTCGACGGCGTGTAGCCGTTATCGAGGGCTGCCGAATAGACGATCGGCTTGAACGACGAACCCGGCTGGCGATAGGCCTGCGTAGCGCGATTGAACTGGCTCTGGTCGAATGAGAAGCCACCGACCATCGCGAGCACACGGCCGGTCCAGGGGTCCATCACCACCATCGCACCTGACACTTCGGGGATCTGGCGCAGACGGTACTGACCTTCGACCGGCTGTCCCTCCTTGCTGTAGAGCGGATCGGCATAGATCACGTCGCCGGGCTGGAGCACCTGCGCCACCGACGTCGCCGCCCTGCCCTTCGCGGCTCCTTGCGCCGCCTTCGCCCATTTGACGCCATCGAGCGTGATGAGGCCGGTCTCGCGCTGCTTACTGACGGCGCCGCCGAGTTCGCGGCTCGGCTGGAAGCCGACGCGCGCCGACTGGTCGCTGGTTTCCAGCACCACCGCCATCCGCCACGGTGAGATATCGGAGAGCGACTTGATCTCGGCGAGCTTCACACCCCAGTCGCCCGAAATATCGAGCTTGCTGATGGCGCCGCGATAGCCCTGCTGCTCGTCATAGTTCACGAGGCCGGCAACCATGGTCTTGCGCGCCATGACCTGGATCTTCGGATCGAGCGTGGTGCGCACCGAGAGACCGCCCTCGTACAGCTTCTTCTCGCCGTAGCGCTCGAAAATATCGCGGCGGACTTCCTCGGCGAAATATTCGCCGGCGAAGGTGTGGGCACCGTTGGAGCGGTTGGTGACGGCCAGCGGCTCCTTGCGCGCCTTCTCGGCGTCGGCCTGCTTGATCCAGCCGTTCTCCTGGAGACGATCGATCACGTAATTGCGGCGCTCGATGGCGCGGTCGCGGTTGCGCACCGGATGCAGCGTCGCCGGCATTTTCGGCAGCGCCGCGAGGTAGGATGCTTCGGCAACGGTGAGTTCGTTCACCGACTTGTCGAAATAGACCAGCGAGGCGGCTGCGATGCCGTAGGCGCCGAGGCCGAGATAGATTTCGTTCAGGTACAGTTCGAGGATCTTGTCCTTCGAATAGGTCTTCTCGATGCGCATCGCGAGCAAGGCTTCCTTGATCTTGCGCGCGAACGAGACCTCGTTGGTCAGCAAGAAGTTCTTGGCGACCTGCTGGGTAATGGTCGAGGCGCCCTGCGGACGGCGGTTGGAGCCATAGTTCTGGAGATAAACGAGACCCGCGCGCGCCATGCCGGTGTAGTCGATGCCGCCATGCTCGTAGAAATTCTTGTCCTCAGCGGCAAGGAACGCGTTGATCACGAGCTTCGGCACCGCCTGGATTGGCAGGTAAAGCCGCCGCTCCTTGGCGTATTCGCCGAGCAGCGAGCCGTCGACCGCGTGCACGCGGGTCATCACCGGCGGCTCGTAATCCTGAAGCTGAGAGTAATCGGGCAAGTCCTTGGAGAAATGCCAGATCAGGCCTGCCACGGCACCGACACCGACAAGGAACACCACCGTTCCCGCAGCGAACAGGAAGCCCATGAACCGCACAAGCAAGCGCATTATGTGTTTATCCGTTCAATCCCTGGATCAGCCCAAGATCAGCCTAAGGCGCCCCAAACGGACGCCATCCTCACGTCGCGAATTCACCGGCCTACTCAATACCATCCATGCCGGACCGAAAGACGCTTGCCGGACGGGATTCTCGTCGATTCCGGAACCCGCTACGTCGTTTTTATAAGGCGTCCGCTGTGGCCAAACTAGGGCTTAACACCGGAACCGGCATCCCGCTCAATTGCCAGCCCCCGCCGTGGCCATCCGCCTGGTCACGAACGTGTCGATCGCCTGGGCCATCGAGCCCACCGCACGCGACCGCCAGCCCTCGGACACGAGGTGCTCCAGGTCGCCCTTGTTGGAGACATAGCCGATCTCGACCAACACCGAGGGCACGTCGGGCGCTTTCAGCACCCGGAAACCGGCCGACTTCAGGGGATGCTTGTGCATCCGCATGGTCGACTTCATTTCGCCCATCAGCAAATGCGCAAAACGGTTTGAAAAGGTGCGGGTTTCCCGCTGCGTGAGATCGATCAGGATGTCGGCGACGTCGGTCGGCTCTTCCGCCAGATTGAAGCCGGCAATTGCGTCCGCACGGTTTTCGGCATCAGCCAGGCGCTGGGCCTCGGCGTCGGAGGCCTTGTCCGACAGCGTGTAGATGGTGGCGCCCTGCGCGTCGCCCTCGGCCTTCGGCAGCGCGTCGGCATGGATCGAGACGAACAGCGCGGCGTTCAGATTGCGGGCGACTTTAGATCGATCATTGAGCGGGATGAAGGTGTCGTCGTCGCGCGTCATCACCACCCGGTATTTGCCGGCCTTTTCCAGCCGGTCGCGCAGCGCCAGACCAAAGGCCAAGACTAGGTTCTTTTCGCTCTCGCCGCTCGACTGGGTGCCGTTGTCGATGCCGCCATGGCCGGGATCGATCACGACGACCGGACGGCCATCGGCCGGCGTCCCAGGCTTCTGCGGCGCCGTTTCGGGTGCGGCAAGAATCGTTGCCGGCGGCGCGGCGGCAATCGTCGGCCGCAGCTCGGGACGATTCTCCGGCGCGGGCGTCTGCACGAAGGCCGCGCGGTCGACCTCCTCCAGCTCGAGCACCAGCCGGGCCGGCTGGCCATTGGCCGCTTCGAGCACATAGGAATTGGTGATTTTGGCGGGCCCGGTCAGGTCGAACACGATTCGGGAGCCGCCGGGCATCACGAGGCCGTAGCGGAAGGCCTTGACCAGCCCTCGCCCGGCCCCGGTGCCGGGAGCCAGCTGAAAATTCACCTGGGGAACATCAACCACCACCCGGTAAGGATCGGCGAGCGTCGCGGCGCGGAAGCTGACGGTCCGGTCGAGGTCGAGAATAAAGCGGGTCTGCTTGCCGTCGCCGGCTAGGCGTGCGGCCGTGGCAATCGGAAAATTCACCGTCGCAACAGAGGGTTGCGATGGGCTCTCGGCCGCGCTCAGACGAGAAGAATCGGCGCACGGCAATGCTACGGCGCACAATAGCGCAACCCCCAGCAAAACCCGTTGATTTGTGCGGCTCGCCACCGAATCCGTGCCTCCGAGCGGCCCTCTTTAACGCAATAGAACCACAGGGTTAATCGATCCTTAATGACGAAAGCGCGAAACTCTCCGACTGTGACCGGCGTGCGACGCTCCCTTGCACGGATGGCCCATTCCTCGTATGTACGGATTGCTGACGGCCAATAATTTCCGGTTGTGTCGCATTCAGCCTCCCGGTGCAGCGCCGGAACTCCCAAGGTTTGGGAATTCCAGCGTTTTTCTGTTCCCCTCTAAGACCAGCGCGGTGCGCGGCAGCGAGGCGGAACGGGGCAAGCCCCGGCGGCGGACGGTTTCCGGTTACCACACTGTTTCCGGGACAGTTTTGACAGCGACGCGGCCAGTTACCCGGTCCCTTAATCCCAAGGGAGCGGTTCGTAATCCAGGGCGAGCGCGCACGCGCCATGCCTGGCTAGCAGCAACTGATTAGGGGCGGCCCCGCCGCCCGATGTTTCATACGGGCCGACGCTTGATGCGCCAGACTGTGCCGACGAATTCTGAAGGACCTTTCGCGACGCTGCGGAGTGACACTCCCGCGCGCCGCCTTGGTCCTCCGGCTTCCGATTCGGCAAGGCGCGAGAGACGGCGTTTCGGCCTTCCCCTCACCCCCGAATCAGGTGGACCGTCGCGTCACCCGGCAGCGCTCTTCGCGCCCACGGTCGATCGCGCCCGCCGCCGCCAAGAGTTAAGACATGCCCAACAAGATGTTGATCGATGCCACCCACCCGGAAGAGACCCGGGTCGTCGTGGTCCGCGGCAACCGCGTCGAAGAGTTTGATTTCGAGACCGCGCAACGCAAGCAACTGCGCGGGAATATCTACCTCGCCAAGGTCACAAGGGTCGAACCCTCGCTTCAGGCCGCCTTCGTTGAATATGGCGGCAACCGCCACGGCTTCCTCGCCTTCAGCGAAATCCATCCCGACTACTACCAGATCCCGGTCGCTGACCGGCAGGCGCTGATCGAAGCCGAGGAACAGGCCCATCGCGAAGCCGAGGAAGAGAGCGAGAATCGCTCCCACGGCCGCCGCCGCTCGCGCCACCGCAACTCCCGCCGCCGTGGTCACGGCGAACGCGTCCGCAGCGACGTCGTCGAGGGTGCCGATCCCGCGGCCCAGCCGGTCGAGGGTCAGGCACTGCCGGAGCACGTCGACGGCGCTCCGCATGACGGCGAACACCTGCACGCCGACGCCGAACATCATGGCGAGCACGAAGGCCACGATCATCACGACCACGATCATCATGACCATGATCACGGGCATGACGATCATGAGCACGACGATCATCATCATGCCCATGATCATGACGACCATGGTCATGGCGATCATGGTCATGACCATGAGCACGACCATCATGACCATGATCATGCCGACGAGACGCCCATGCCTGTCGCGGCTATCGGCGCTGAGCCCGTCGTCGCGGCCGAGACGGTTGCCGAAACCTTTGAAACGCACGCCGAGGCTCTCGCCGAAGCCGTGACGTCCGCCGCCGCTGAACCTGCCGATGCAGTGTACGGCGAGAGCGCCGAAGCGCCGCATGCCGAGGCCACGGAAGCAGCCGGCGATGACGACGAGGACGAAGACGACGAGGACGCTGAAGAGGAAGTCGTCGAATCCGTCGGCGGTGACGACGTGCTCGAGGAAGTGCCGGAGCGCACCTTCCGTCCGCGCCGCCAGTACAAGATCCAGGAAGTCATCAAGCGCCGCCAGGTGATGCTGGTGCAGGTCGTCAAGGAGGAGCGCGGCAACAAGGGCGCGGCGCTGACGACTTATCTGTCGCTGGCCGGCCGTTATGCCGTGTTGATGCCAAACACCGCCCGCGGCGGCGGCATCAGCCGCAAGATCACCTCTGCCCAGGACCGTTCGCGTCTGAAGGAAGTGGTGCAGGATCTCGACGTGCCCGAGGGCATGGGCATCATCCTGCGTACCGCAGGCGCCGCCCGTACCAAGCCCGAGATCAAGCGCGACTTCGAGTACCTGATCCGGATGTGGGAGACGGTGCGCGACCTGACGCTGCAATCACAGGCCCCGACCCTGGTCTACGAGGAAGGCTCGCTGATCAAGCGCTCGCTGCGCGACCTCTACAACAAGGAGATCGACGAGATCCAGGTTGCCGGTGAAGCCGGCCACCGCGAAGCGCGCGACTTCATGAAGATGCTGATGCCCGCCAATGTCGGCGCGGTGAAGCAGTATCGCGACGGCCAGCCGCTGTTCTCGCGGATGGGTGTCGAAAGTCAGCTCGATGCGATGTTCTCGCCGACTGTCCAGCTACGCTCCGGCGGCTACATCGTGATCAACCAGACGGAAGCGCTGGTCTCGATCGACGTCAACTCCGGACGATCGACGCGCGAGCACCACATCGAGGACACCGCGCTCAAGACCAATCTGGAAGCGTCCGAAGAGGTCGCCCGCCAGCTTCGCCTGCGTGACCTCGCCGGCCTGATCGTCATCGACTTCATCGACATGGACGAGAAGCGCAACAACCGTGCGGTCGAGCGCAAGCTGTCCGATTGCCTGCGGCAGGATCGCGCGCGCATCCAGGTTGGACGCATCTCGCATTTCGGCCTCTTGGAGATGTCGCGCCAGCGCATCCGCGCCAGCATGCTGGAATCCTCGACCGATCCCTGCCCGCATTGCGGCGGCACCGGCCACCTCCGCTCGGTGTCGTCGGTCGCGCTGCAATTGCTGCGCGGGCTCGAAGAGATCCTGATGAAGGGCGCGACCCACAATCTCGTGGTCCGCACCCGCACCGACGTTGCACTCTATGTGCTGAACCACAAGCGCGGTCATCTGCGCGATCTCGAAAATGGCTTCAAGGTCGCGCTGTCTGTCATCGCCGACCCCAGCGTCAGCGGGCCGCAGGCCTACATCATCGACCGCGGCGAACCGGTGCATACGCTCGAAGCCGCCAAGGCGCTGCTCGCAGCACAAGCAGCTACAAGCCCGCCGCCGCTGGTCGACGAGACCTTTGACGACGAGGAATTCGATCCGGAGCTGGAATCCGAGGTCGAAACCGAAGAGACGGAAGGTCTCGCCGAGGAGCAGGCCGCAGGCGAAGCGGCCCCAGATCAGGACGGCCAGCGTGGCCGGAAGCGCCGCCGGCGTCGCCGCGGCCGCGGTGGCCCGCGCGAGGGTGAGCCTCGCGAGGACGGCGCTCCCGCTTCTCCGGAGGGAGCCGTGACGGCCGCCGAAGGCGATGAGGATACCGAGTCCGAACAGGACGGCGAGGAAGGCGAGGAGCAGGCCGCCCGTGGCGACCAGCAGGGCAGCAGCGATCGCCGCCGCCGGCGCGGTCGTAGGGGTGGGCGTCGTCGGCGCGGTGGCAGCGAGGACGGTCTCGCCGGCTCCATCGGCGACGAACTCGGCAGCAATCCGCCATCGGAAGCGACCGAGGCAGTGGCTGATTTCGATAACTCCGGCAGTGAGACGGCTCCGTCGATTGCTCATTCGGACCACATCGCCCCGGTTGAGCCCCAGACAACTGAGCCCGAGCTTCAGTTCCAGGCGCCAGTTGAAACACCGGTGCAGCCCGCGCCTTCTGCCGCTGTTGCTGAGGAAGAGGCCGCGTCCGACGACAAGGCGGCACGACGCCGCTCCACCGTCCGGGAAAAAGTGAGCTTCCTGTCTAGCGCTCCGCCGGAGCTTGCGGCGCCCGTCGCGTCAACGCCGGAGCCCGTTGCTCCGCCTGCGCCTGAACCAGTGCCGGAAGCAACCGACGAGACACCGGGCGCACCGCGTCGCGCCGGCTGGTGGTCACGCCGTTTCGGCGGCGGTGAATAGAACGAAATCCAGATGAAACCGCCCGGCAAAGCCGGGCGGTTTTGATTTGGCGAGGTCAGATCCAATGCAAAGCGCAATTGTTCTCGGCGGCGGCATGGTAGGTATCGGCGCCGCCTTGCATCTGCGGCAGCGCGGCTGGACTGTGACGCTCGTCGACCGCAGGGAGCCGGGGCGCGAGACCAGCTACGGCAATGCCGGGATGATCCAGGCGGAGGCGGTGCGGCCCTATCCGATGCCGCGTGATCTCGCCTCCCTCCTCAAGATCGCGACCGGCCGCACCAACGACGTGCGTTACAGCTTCTCGTCGCTTCATCGCCATGTCGAGCCCCTGCTCCGCTATTGGTGGCATTCGGCGCCGAAGCGGCATCGAGAAGCAATCGCCGCCTGGGCGCAGCTGATCGCCTATGCGACGCCCGAGCACGACATCCTCATCCGCGAAGCCCATGCCGACAATCTGATCCGCCGCGCCGGCTATCGCGTGCTGCATCGCGACCCCGCGTCTTTCGACGCCGCGATCAAGACCGCGGAAGAAGATCGTCGCGAGTTCGGCGTGAATTTTCGTGTGCTGTCGGGCAGCGAGCTGACCAAGGCCGAGCCGATTTTGCGCGACGACCTGCCCGGTGCGATCCATTGGCTCGACACATGGACCGTGTCCGATCCGGGCGCGCTGGTCACGGCCTATGCTGACCTGTTCCAGCGCCTCGGCGGCACCATCGTGCTCGGCGACGCGCAGTCGCTGCAGCAGACCGACACCGGTTGGTCAGTCAACACCGACAACGGACGCATCGATGCAGCCAACGCCGTCGTCACGCTCGGGCCGTGGTCGCCGGACCTCCTGCACAAGTTCGGTTATCGGATTCCGCTGGTGCGCAAGCGCGGCTACCACATGCATTACAGCGGCGGTGCCGCGCTCGATTTGCCGCTGGTCGACAAGGGCGGCGGCTATGCCATGGGCCCGATGGCCAAGGGCATTCGCATCACCACTGGCGCGGAGCTGACCGGACCGGATGCGCTGGCAACGCCCGTGCAGCTCGCCAGTGCCGAGGCCTCTGCGCGCGAACTGATCGATCTCGGCAAGCGCGCCGAACCGGAGCCATGGTTCGGTACCCGCCCCTGCACGCCCGATATGGTGCCGGTGCTCGGTCGCGCCCCGCGCCACCCCGGCCTTTGGATGAATTTCGGCCACGGTCATCAGGGATTTACGCTCGGTCCCGCCACCGGACGCCTGCTCGCGGAGATGATGAACGGCGAGACGCCGTCGATCGATCCGACGCCTTACCGGCCGGAGCGGTTTTAGCACTCCGCTTTCGCGGCAAGCACCGCGAGCGGGGCCGTCAGACGCATCAGCGGGTCATCGCCCACGATACCATCGCCCCCGACATCAGAGATGCCGGTTAAACGCGCGAGGCCGTCAATTCCGTCAGTCGATATGTGTGGCAAGGACTTTTCTGATGCGCTCGGCGTCCACCGGCGTCGCCGGATTGTAGACGACCATGCCGAGATCGGGCCGGCCGTCGACCGAGAAGGCCGAATATTCGAACGCGATCGGGCCCAGCACAGGATGACGCAGATGCTTGACGCCCTCGCCATAGGAGCGGACGTCGTTGTCAGCCCACAGCCGCGCGAAGTCGGGGCTGAGACGACAAAGCTCGTCGACCAACTCGGCGACATGCGAGACCGCGCCGGCGCGCGCCGCGTCGGCCCGGAACGCCGCGACCACGAAGCGGGCGACGCTCTCCCAATCATATTGCGCGGCGCGCACGCGCGGCTCGCAGAAGATCAGGCGCAGGATGTTGCGCCGTTCCGGTGCGAGTTTGGAATAGTCGGTCAGCACGAGCGTGGCCGCGCGATTCCAGGCGACGACATCCCAGGTCACCGTCCTGATGATGGCGGGACTCGTCTCCAGCGCGTCGAGCACGCGCTGAAGCCGTGGCGATACACTTTCACTTGCCTGGTAGCGGACCTCGGGCGGACGGCCGAGCCCGATCAGGAACAGATGCTCACGCTCGACGTCGGTCAGCATCAGCGCGACTGCGATGCGGTCGAGCACGTCGGCTGACGGCGCGCCGCCACGGCCTTGCTCCAGCCATGTGTACCAGGTCGGGCTGATGTTGGCCCGCTGCGCCACCTCCTCGCGCCGGAGCCCCGGCGTGCGTCTGCGGCTGCCGGCAAAGCCGAACGCCGCCGCGTCGAGCCGGGTGCGGCGGTCCTTCAGGTAGGTCCCGAGCAGGTTCTCGCTGGTGGCGTCGCTCATCCTGTTAGTTATTATACCCTGATATTGTCACTACTTTACCCGGATAAGTCTAACGCAGATGCTGCTCTCCACCAACACTGGAGAATTGCTCATGCGTGTCTTCGTCACTGGCGCCACCGGCTTTGTCGGCTCCGCCGTCGTTGCCGACCTGATCGCCGCCGGCCACAGCGTCACCGGCCTTGCCCGCTCGGACGCCGGCGCCGCATCGCTCGCCACGATGGGAGCCAAAGTCCATCGCGGCTCGCTGGAGGACCACGCCTCCTTGCGCAGCGGCGCGGCCGGCTCCGACGGCGTGCTCCATCTCGGCTTCAACCACGACTTTTCGAAATTCCTGGACAATTGCGAGCTCGACCGCCGCGCCATCCTTGCGCTCGGCGAGGAACTCAGGGGTTCCGAGCGTCCCCTCATCGTCACCTCCGGCGTGGCCTTGCTGGCGCCGGGGCGCCTCGCCACAGAAGACGACGAATCCGCGCACCGCTTTCCACGCGTGTCGGAATCCACAGCGCTGTCGCTGGACGGCGTCCGCGCCGCTGTGGTTCGTCTGCCGCCGACGACTCATGGCGAAGGCGACCACGGCTTCGTTCCGATCCTGATCAACCTCGCGCGCGAAAAAGGCGTGTCGGCCTATGTCGGCGACGGCAGCAACCGCTGGCCGGCCGCACATCGTCTGGACGCGGCACGTGTCTACCGGCTCGCCCTCGAGCAAGGCGCAACTGCGCCGCGCTATCATGCGATCGCCGAGGAAGGCGTGCCGTTCAAGGCGATTGCCGAGGTGATCGGCAAAAGGCTCGGCGTGCCCGTGGCCTCGAAATCGCAGGACGAAGCGGCCGACCATTTCGGCTGGTTCGCACAATTTGCCGGCGTCGACGTGCCGACATCGAGCGCGAAGACGCGCGCCCTGCTCGGCTGGGCGCCAAAGGAAATAGGGCTGATCGAGGATCTCGACCAGCCCTATTACTTCAAGTCCTGACGGCGCACGCCGTCAGATGCAGCTGGCAGATCAGTCCGTCGTGACAGCGGTTTCCATGTCCGTCGGGTCAATCTGCCGGCTCAGCAGCGCATTGAGCTTGTCACGATCGAGTTCGCCTTCCCACCAGGCGACGATCACGCACGCGACACCGTTGCCGCAAAGATTGGTCAGCGCGCGGCACTCGCTCATGAACTTGTCGATGCCGAGCACGATCGCCATGCCCGGCACGAGCCGCGGATCGACCACGGCCAGCGTCGCCGCCAGCGTGATGAAGCCCGCACCGGTGATGCCGGAAGCGCCCTTCGAGGTCAGCATCGCCACGACCAGGATCGTGAGCTGCTGGCCGAAGGTAAGATCGAAGCCGAGCGCCTGCGCGATAAACAGGGTTGCCAGCGTCATGTAGATGTTGGTGCCGTCGAGGTTGAACGAATACCCCGTAGGTACGACGAGACCCACCACCGATTTGGAGCAGCCGAGACGTTCCAGCTTCTCCATCAGGGACGGCAGCGCGCTTTCGGACGATGACGTGCCGAGCACGATCAGGAGTTCGTCCTTGATGTAGGCCAGGAACTTGAAGATCGAGAAGCCTGCGAAACGCGCGATGGTGCCGAGCACCACGATAATGAACAGCGCAGCGGTCAAATAGAACGTCGCGATCAGGCCCATCAGATTGAGGATTGCACCGGTGCCGAACTTGCCGATGGTGTAGGCCATCGCACCGAACGCGCCGAGCGGCGCGGCGCGCATCACGATGGAGATGACGCCGAACACCGCATGCGCTGCATCGTCGATGAAGCTGCGGATGACGTGGCCGCGCTCGCCGAGTCCCATGACGGCGAAGCCGAACAGCACCGAGAACAGCAGCACCTGCAGGATTTCGCCTGTCGCGAAGGCGCCGACCACGGTGTCAGGTATAATGTGCAGGATGAAGTCGACGCTCTTCTGGCCCTCGGCCTGCTTCGCGTAGGTGGCAACGGCTTGCGCGTTGGCGGCGGTATTGCCGAAGCCTGCGCCGGGCTTCACGACGTTGCCGATGATAAGGCCAATCACCAGCGCGAAGGTGGAGACGATCTCGAAGTAAAGCAGCGCCTTGACGCCGATCCGTCCGACCTTCTTGGCGTCCTGGATGTGGGCGATGCCGGAGACCACGGTGCAGAAGATGATCGGTGCGATCACCATCTTGATCAGCTTGATGAAGCCATCGCCGAGCGCCTTGACCCAGTCATTGGTGGCAATTGACGGCCAGAGCCAGCCGACGATTGCGCCGAGCACGATGGCAATCAGCACCTGGACGTAGAGAACTTTATACCACGGCTTGGCCGCGCTCGGTACGGCCGGCGCGCCGGCCATCGTTGTCGTTGTCATTGTTTCACTCCCCCTCAAAGCTTAGAGCCAGCCAAGATCAACTTGGCCGGCTCTGTCAATTGGAACAGCTTGGACGTGCGCGCTTTACCGGCGGTCGACGATGCGCCGTGCCGCCGGCATCAGCGCAGCCCCAAGTGCGTTCTTGATGACCGACGTCGCAATGAACGGCGTAACGCCGACCAGCCAGGCCTTGGTCACGCCAAGGCCGATGCCGTAAGCCAGCCAGCCGAAACCAGCGATGAAAATGACGACATGGCCGACAGCCATCGCGACAAACAACACCGCAACGTTGCGATCCCAGCCGCGCTCGGCGAGCCAGCCGGTGATGAAGGCAGCCAGCACGAAGCCGTAAAGGTAGCCGGCAGTCGGGCCGATCAGCGGTGCAATTCCACCGACCGGGCCGGCAAACACCGGCAGCCCCATCGCACCTTCGGCGAGATAGGCGATCATGGTTGCGCTGCCAAGGCGCCAGCCATAGGCCGCGCCGATCATCAGCACGACCAGGGTCTGCAACGTCATGGGCACGTAAGGCAGCGGCAGGTTCACCTTGGCCGACAGCGCCATCAGCGCGGTGCCGAGCGCGATCAGCACGAAGGCGCGTAGCGCGCCGACGGCTTCACCCGGGCGGATCGGCCACATCACTGCGGCGAGAGGAGAATGCGTGGCGGCGGACTGGACGGTTCGGTCAGACAAGATGCACTCCGGATGGCTGTTCGAAACTGGCGGCTATTTAAGCCAGTCAGCGATCCGGTCAACTGCCTCCCGCATCTCCGCGGCCGACCGCGCGTAGGAGAGTCGAATGAACGAGCGGCCATGGATCGGATCGAAATCGACGCCCGGTGTTGCCGCAACGTGGGCCTTCTCCAGCATCTGCTTGGCGAAGTCGAAACTGTCGGACGTGAAATCCGAAACGTCGGCGTAGAGGTAGAAGGCGCCGTCCGCCGGCAGGAACTTGCTGAGGCCCGCCTTGGGCAATCCCTCGATCAGAATGCGTCGATTTTCCTGGTAGCCGTGCTTGATCTCTTCCATCTCGGCCACACCGTCGAAGGCGGCCTCTGCGGCGATCTGCGATAGCGACGGCACCGAGATCGAGAGGTTCTGCTGTAGCCGCTCGATCGGGCGCACCAGGATGTCGGGCACGACCATCCAGCCGACGCGCCAGCCCGTCATGCAAAAATACTTGGAGAACGAGTTGATCACGAGTGCGTGCTTGGACAGCGCCGCCGCCGTCACTGCCGGAAAGGCATAATCGAGCCCGTGATAGATCTCATCGGAGATGAAGCGGATGCCGGCATCCTCGGCAGCCGCGATCAGGCCAGCGAGCGCCTCCCGGGTCATCATCGTTCCTGTCGGATTGGCGGGACTTCCGACCAGCACGCCCTTCAGCGGCGCCTTCCGATGAGCGGCCAGCAGCGCCTCGCCGGTCAGCGCGTGGCGGGTGTCGTTGGTGGTTTCGATCAGCACCGGCTCGCAGCCAAGCGCGGTGAGGATATGACGATACGGCGGATAGCCCGGCACCGTCACCGCGACGCGATCGCCGGGCTCGAACATCGACAGGAACGCCAGGATGAAGCCGCCAGAGGAGCCCGTGGTCACCACGACCCGCTCCGGGCTGACGTCACAGCCATAGACGTCGCGATAATGCCGCGCGATGCGCTCGCGCAGGCTGGGGATGCCGAGCGCGGAGGTATAGTCGATCCGCCCCGCTTCGAGCGCCGCATGGGCGGCCGCAATCGCCGTTCTGGGCGCGCCGGCCGCGGGCTGGCCGACCTCCATGTGAATGACATGACCGCCGGCCGCCTCGATCCGGGCCGCCGCAGCCATCACGTCCATCACCATGAACGGGGGAACATCACTGCGGCGGGAGGGCTCGAGCCACTGCCCCAACCGGTTCCTCAATGTCGCATCGTGCATCGATTTCTGCTATTTCGCTGGCGGGCCGGTCTTTCCGGTCCGAAAACGGGGCGCTTATGCCCCAGACTAGCCGCATTATACGGCTCATAAGGGCATATCGCGTATCCGGTCCGCCGCCAATCGCCAAAACCAATCACAAAAACTGCTTTCCAAGTCCGCTTGCAAAGCCCGTTTGATCCAGACCGTTTGATGTTGCTCCAGATCGCATTGCGCAAGAAAGCCTCTGCCCTCACCGCCCTCGTCACGGCGGCTGCGATCGCGCTGCTGCCGATCCCGGCGACGCAGGCGCAGGAAGGCCGAGGGCCGCCGGTTCTGCGCGACACCGAGACCGAGCAGCTGCTGCGCGAATATACCCGCCCGATCCTGCGGGTTGCCGGTCTGGAGAAGCAGAACATCCAGATGGTGATCATCAACGACAACTCGTTCAACGCGTTCGTCGCCGATGGCCGCCGCATCTTCGTCAATTACGGCGCGATCCTCCAGTCGGAGACGCCGAACCAGCTGATCGGCGTGCTCGCGCACGAGACCGGGCACCTCGCGGGCGGCCATCTGTCCAAGCTGCGCCAGCAGCTCGCCAATGCCCAGACCCAGATGATCATCGCCATGCTGCTTGGCGCCGGCGCACTCGTAGCGGGTGCGAGCCGCGGCTCCAGCAGTGGCAATAACGGGCTCGCCAATGCCGGCGCGGCCGCGATCGCCGGACCGCAGGAGATGATCCGCCGCTCGCTGTTGTCCTACCAGCGCCAGCAGGAGGAGAACGCCGACCGCGCCGGCGTGAAATTCCTGACCGCGACCCAGCAGTCGCCAAAGGGCATGTACGAGACCTTCAAGCGCTTCACCAGCGAGAGCCTGTTCGCGGCGCGCGGCGCCGATCCCTATCTCCAGTCGCACCCGATGCCCGCCGAGCGCGTCGCAGCGCTCCAGGAGTTCGCCAGCACCAGCCCCTATTGGGACAAGAAGGACGACCCCGCGCTCCAGCTCCGCCATGACATGGTGCGTGCCAAGATCTCCGCCTTCATGGAGCGGCCGGAGACGGTGTACCGCCGCTATCCCCTGACCAATGACAGCATGCCGGCGCGCTATGCCCGCGCCATCAGCACCTATCTGCACGGCGACTTACGCAGCGCGCTTGCCCAGATCGACGCGTTGATCGCGGTGCAGCCGAACAACCCGTACTTCTACGAGGTCCGCGGCCAGGCCCTGCTGGAAAGTGGCAAGCCGGCCGACGCGATCGCTCCCCTGCGCAAGGCTGTCGCACTCTCGAACAATTCACCCCTCATCGAGATGTTACTTGGGCAGGCTCTGGTTGGAACCGATAATAAGGCCTACACGGACGACGCCATTCGGATTCTCCGTGCCGCGGTGGCACGCGAGCCCGAGGCGCCAATCGGCTACACGCAGCTCGCGATGGCCTATGGCCGGAAGGGAGACTATGCCGAGGCGGATCTCGCCTCCGCCCAGGCCGCTTACTTACGCGGCGACAACAAGACCGCTCGCGAGCTCGCCACGCGCGCGAAGACCCGTTTCAGTATCGGCACGCCCGGATGGGTCAAGGCCGACGACATCGTGGCGTCGAAACCGCCGCGCAACTAGACCCAAGGCAACTGTCACTACAAGGCAACTATCACTACAAGGCAACCATAACTGCGCCTGATCACGACAACCGCCACTTTGACGTCACGACACTCCGATTAAGTCCGCCGGGACGTTTTTTCGAAACCTGCTCTGGATAAGAGGATTTGCCAATGCCTTCGCTGCGCCTGCTTGCTCCCGCGCTGTTTGCGCTCGCCATCTTCGGCGCAACGGGACCGGCTTCGGCCGACAGCTTCTCGGATGCCCAGCGCACCGACATCGAGGCTATCATCAAGAACTACCTCGTCAGCCATCCCGAGGTGCTCGAAGAGGCCATGACCGAGCTCAGCAAGCGCCAGGCCGCGGCCGAGACGGAGAAGCATGAATCCAGCATCGCGCAGAACTCGGACGCGATCTTCAACTCGCCGCGTCAGGTCGTGCTCGGCAACAAGGACGGCGACGTCACCTTCGTCGAGTTCTTCGATTACAATTGCGGCTACTGCAAGCGCGCGATGGGCGACATGCTCGACCTATTGAAGTCCGATCCCAAGCTCAAGATCGTGCTGAAGGAGTTTCCGGTGCTGAGCCAGGGTTCGGTCGAGGCCGCGCAGGTCGCTGTCGCCGTGCGCATGCAGGATCCCACCGGCAAGAAATATCTCGACTTCCACCAGAAGCTGCTCGGCGGCCGTGGCGCCGCCGACAAGGCGCGCGCCATGCAGGCAGCCAAGGAGGCCGGCCTCGACACCGCGAAGATCGAGAAGGACATCGCGAGCCCCGAGGTGCGCGCCACCATCGAGGAGAACTTCAAGCTCGCCGAGGCCATGGGCATGAACGGCACCCCGAGCTACGTGATCGGCAAGCAGATCGTCGTCGGCGCCGTCGGCCTCGACGGCCTCAAGGAAAAGATCGGCGTTGCCCGCTGCGGCAAAGCGACCTGCTGACCACGCTCCACAACGTTACGCATGCGACGAGGCCGGCTGAAAAGCCGGCCTTTTCCTTTCGCGTCAAACCTTGGCGCAATCCTGCAAACTCATTCATCTGGCGTTCAACAAACAAATACCGCGGAACAGCAGATGTTCCGGAACAAGTGACACCTCCTCCCGTTGTCGGCGCGGGCAATGACGCAAAAGAAACACGTGAGGAGAATTCAATGTCGAACCGCTTTATGATCTCGGTTGCCGCAATCGCACTGATCGCCGGTACCGGTCTGGCGAACGCACAAGGCACGATGAAGAACGACAACGGCGGCGCTGGCGCGCAGCCGATGCAGCACTCGCAGCCGGCAGGCGGTGCAGCCGAGCGCGGTGGCGCGATGGGCAAGGAAGCGGCTCCCGAGAAGGGCACCGTGGGTCAGGCCGGCGGCTCCATGAAGCCCGGCGAAGAGAAGTCCTCTGGCGCGATGGAAAAATCCGGCGGTATGGAGAAGTCCGGCGCGATGAACAAGAACGCGGCTGACGAGAAGGCTGGCGCGGCGAAGGGTGAGCACGCGCAGGACAAGTCAGTCCAGGACAAGTCGAAGAGCATGAGTTCGGACTCGTCGACCAAGTCCGGCAGCAAGGACATGAAGGCCGAGGACAACAAGGCCGGCGCCGCCAAGAGCAACAATGCCGAGAACCGTCCGGCTGCAACCGGCAGCAAGTCTCAGACCACGACCGGCAACGCCGCCACGTCGGCGACCGCTGCTCCGCCGGCCGAAAAGCGGAGCCAGATCTCTTCGGCAATCAAGTCCGAGAAGATTGAGGAGACGACCAACGTCAACTTCAACATTTCGGTCGGCACCGCCATCCCGGCGAGCGTCCATTTCCATCCGCTCCCGGCCCGGATTGTCGAAATCTATCCGGAATGGCGCGGCTATGACGTGATCTTCGTACACGGCCAGTACATCATCGTCCGTCCCCAGACGCGCGAGATCGTCTACATCATCGAAGGCTAAGCCGCCTCGCTGATGCCCAAATGAGCCCCTGCCGAGCGATCGGCAGGGGCTTTGGCCTGTTGGGCGGCCTCCCCCGTCCGCCCGGGCCGGCAGCCATGATTAGAACTGGTTAACAAGCAATTTCCGCGGCTTCCGCACAGGTTTTTGCACCCCGGATGAGGTGCCTGAACCCCCTTGGGAGGCCCTTCAAGGCTTCCCCTCACGCGCTTTGTTACCTATAACCCCCGCCACGCCGAAACACCTTGCCGGGACAGGAATGGCCGAGCCAGCAACCGACACGATCCTCGTTCTCAACGGGCCGAACCTCAACATGCTGGGGACCCGCGAGCCCGAGAAGTATGGCCATGCGACGCTGGCCGACGTCGAGGCGCTGTGCCGGGAGACGGCGGCGACCTTCGGCCTCAAGGCCGATTGCCGGCAGTCCAATCGCGAAGGCGAGCTGATCGACTTCATCCACGAGGCACACGCCCGCAAGATGAAGGGCATCATCATCAATGCCGGCGGCTATTCGCACACCTCGATCGCGCTGCACGACGCGCTGCTCGCGGTGCAGATCCCGACGGTCGAAGTGCACGTGACCAACATCCACGCCCGCGAGAGTTTCCGTCACCACTCCTACACCGCCCGCGCGGCCTTCGCCTCGCTCTGCGGCTTCGGTATCGAGGGCTACCGCCTCGCCATCCAGGGCCTTGCCGCCAAGGTCGGCATCAAGCCCGAAGCCTGACGCCCCCTCTTCCCACAGAACATTCGGATCAAACAACATGGCGCGCCAGCCAGACGACAAAGCAGCCGCAAAGTTTTCCAGTGAGGATTCCGCGCTCGTCCGCGAGCTCGCTTTGCTGCTCGATGAGACCAGCCTGACCGAGATCGAGATCGAACGCGCGGGCCTGCGCCTGCGCGTCGCCCGCAACATCAGCGTCGCCGCGACCATGCCGGTCGCGGTCGCACATGCTGCGCCCGCGCTTGTCGCTGCACCTGCCGCAGCACCCGCGGCCGCCGCGGCGGACTTGTCGAAGCATCCGGGCGCCCTGACCTCGCCGATGGTCGGCACCGCCTATTGGTCGCCGGAGCCCGGCGCCAAGCCGTTCGTCGAGGTCGGTTCGAAGGTCACGGTCGGCCAGACCCTGCTGATCATCGAAGCGATGAAGACCATGAACCAGATCCCCTCGACGCGCGCCGGCACGGTGACCCAGATCCTCGTCGAGGACGGCCAGCCGGTCGAGTTCGGCGAGCCGCTGGTCATTATTGAATAAGCGAGCGGCGAATGGCGAATAGCGAATGGTCGCCATCCTGCCATTTGCCATTCGCTACTCCCTATTCGCCCCCTGAGGCACCATGTTCGACAAGATCCTCATAGCCAATCGCGGCGAGATCGCCCTTCGCATCCTGCGGGCCTGCAAAGAGCTCGGGATCGCGACCGTCGCCGTGCACTCCACCGCCGACGCCGACGCCATGCATGTGCGCCTGTCGGACGAGAGCGTCTGCATCGGGCCCCCGCCGTCGAAGGACAGCTATCTCAACGTGCCCGCGCTGCTGGCGGCCTGCGAGATCACCGGCGCCGACGCCGTGCATCCCGGCTACGGCTTCCTGTCGGAGAACGCGCGCTTCGCCGAGATCCTCAGCGAGCACAACCTGCAATTCATCGGTCCCAAGGCCGAGCACATCCGCCTGATGGGCGACAAGATCGAGGCCAAGAAGACCGCCAGGAAACTCGGCATTCCCGTGGTGCCCGGCTCCGACGGCGCAGTGGGCCCCGGCGACGACGCTCTGGCGATCGCCAGGACGATCGGCTTTCCCGTGCTGGTGAAGGCGGCTGCGGGCGGCGGCGGTCGCGGCATGAAGGTCGCGCAGAGCGAGGCCGATCTTCAGGTGGCGCTGTCGACGGCTGCCAATGAAGCGAAGTCCGCTTTCGGCGACGCCTCCGTCTATCTCGAAAAATACCTCCAGAAACCACGCCACATCGAGATCCAGATTCTCGGCGACGGGCGCGGTGGCGCGATCCATCTCGGCGAGCGCGACTGTTCGCTGCAGCGCCGGCACCAGAAGGTCTGGGAGGAAGGTCCCTCGCCCGTGCTGGCCGCGGCTGCGCGCGCCAAAATCGGCGAAACCTGCGCCAAGGCGATGCGCGAGATGAAGTATCTCGGCGTCGGCACCATCGAGTTCCTGTTCGAGGACGGCGAGTTCTATTTCATCGAGATGAACACGCGCATCCAGGTCGAGCATCCCGTCACCGAGAGCATCACCGATATCGACCTCGTGCTGGAGCAGATCCGGATCGCCGCTGGCGGCGATCTGCCGGCCAAGCAGAGCGAGGTCCAGATCATCGGCCACGCGATCGAGTGCCGCATCAACGCGGAGAACCCGCAGACCTTCCGCCCCTCGCCGGGCCGCATCACGCAGTATCATCCGCCCGGCGGCCTCGGCGTCCGGATCGATTCCGCAGTCTATCAGGGCTACACGATCCCGCCCTATTACGATTCCCTGGTCGGCAAGCTGATCGTCCACGGCAAGACCCGTGCCGAATGCCTGATGCGGTTGCGCCGGGCGCTGGACGAGATGGTGGTCGAAGGCATCGAGACCACGTTGCCGCTATTCCGTGACCTGGTTCGTCAGGACGACATCATCAATGGCGACTATCACATCCATTGGCTGGAACAGTATCTCGCGGGCAAGCCGGAACCGGCCGCGAAATAATCTTCTCTCATGGAACCCTTTGGCCCCAATCGCATTATGGACGATTGGGGACAGTTCCAAGGGGGCGTTTTGAACTCCGCTACACGTAACAAAGCGAGACCGGCGTGACGGCTGGGGAACAGCGACGGCGCGCATTTTGGCAGATCCTGCTGCTTGCGGCAGGACTTCTCGTGCTGACCGTGATCAGCGCGGGGTCCGTCTATCTCGTCAACGAGGCCCGCGAGGACAGCAAATGGGTGGTTCACACCCTCGAGGTGGAGAACCAGATCAATGCTCTGCTGCTCGAAGTCCGTCGCGCCGAGAGCGCCCTGCGCGGCTATCTCCTGACGCTGGGGCCGGAATTCCAGGGCGACCACGAGAAGGCCGTTGCCGCAATCATTCCTGCACTTGGCCGGGTCACGCGCCTCACCGGCGACAATCCCGCACAGCGCGATAGCATCGAGAAACTGAGCGCGGCGATCAAGACGCGCCTCGGTCAATTCGCGCGCGAGATCGACCTCGTCCGGCAGGGCCAGCCGGCCCAGGCCGCTACGCTGGCTCGCGAGACGGCCGCCGGCGACACGACCGCCACGATCGGCAGCATCGCGAGCGCAATGATCGTCGAGGAGGAGCGATTGTTCCGGCTCCGCTCGGCGAATGCCGATCGCAGCCAGACGCTCGCTGCGTCGATGACCGGCATCGGCTCGGGTCTCGTCGTGTTGCTCGCTTTGATCTCGCTCTGGCTTGTGCGGCGTTCTGCCCGCGCCCGCGACGACGCCGAAAGCCGGCTGCGCGACGCCAATCTCAACCTGGAGGCCACTGTCGACGAGCGCACGGCAGACCTGCGCGAAGCCAACGACGAGATCCAGCGCTTTGCCTATATCGTCAGCCATGACCTGCGCTCGCCGCTGGTCAACATCATGGGCTTCACCAGCGAGCTCGAAGAATTGGGCAAGGACATCTTTCGGCGGATCGGAGGGCTCACGGGCGTGCCGGCAGGCGGTCCGCCCGTCGATGTCGCGGACATTCCGCTCGACGGCCCCGACAAGCAGATGTCGGCGGATTTTTCCGAAGCGCTCGGCTTCATCAAATCCTCGATCGCCCGGATGGACCGGCTGATCTCGGCGATCCTCAACCTCACCCGTGAGGGCCGGCGCGAGTTCCAGCCGAAGAAGATCGACACGCGCGATTTCGTCGAGACCATCGTATCGTCGCTGGCGCACCAGGCCGCCGAAGCGCAGGCCGAAATCCACATCGAGCCGCTGCCCAATATCGTCAGCGACCGCCTTGCGCTGGAGCAGATTTTTTCCAATCTGATCGACAACGCGATTAAATATCTGAAAAGCGGGGTGCCCGGCGAGATCAGAATTCGCGGGCGCACCAAGCTCGGCTACGCTATCTTCGAAATCAGCGATAACGGCCGTGGCATCGATCCGAAGGACCACCAGCGGATTTTCGACCTGTTCCGCCGTGCGGGAACCCAGGACAAGCCCGGTCAGGGCATCGGTCTTGCGCATGTGCGTGCACTTGTGCGCCGCCTCGGCGGCACGATGTCCGTATCGTCGGAACTGAACGCCGGCAGCACCTTCACGATCACGCTGCCCATCGCCTGGAACGCCAGCAACCGGAACGCCGACACATGACGCTGCCCGTGACCATCATCATGATCGAGGACGACGAGGGACACGCCCGGCTGATCGAGCGCAACATCCGTCGTTCGGGGGTGAACAACGAGATCATCTCGTTCGCCAATGGCACCGAGGCGATGAAGCATTTGTTCGGCGCCGACGGCAGCGGCCTTAATCAGAAAGGCAAAGCGCTTCTGATCCTGCTCGACCTCAATTTGCCCGACATGAGCGGGATCGATATCCTGAAGCAAATCAAGGAAAACAAATATCTCAAGGCCTCGCCCGTGGTGGTGCTTACCACGACCGACGACAGCCAGGAGATCAAGCGCTGCTACGAGTTCGGCTGCAACGTCTACATCACGAAGCCCGTCAATTACGAGAATTTCGCCAATGCCATCCGGCAGCTCGGCCTGTTCTTCTCGGTCATCCAGGTCCCGCCCGCCGCCTCATGACCCAGCACACGCCAACACTGCTCTATATCGATGATGACGCAGGACTTGCGCGCCTGGTCGATCGCGGCCTGACGCGGCGCGGCTACAAGGTCATTCACGCCGCAAGCGGCGAGGAAGGCCTTGAGCGCATCCGCAGCGCCAGCAGCCAGGGCTGCATCGATGTCGTGGCGCTCGACCAGTACATGCCGGGTCTCGACGGGCTCGAGACGCTCGAGCAGATCATGGCGATCCCGGACGCCCCGCCGGTGGTGTTCGTCACGGCCTCGCAGGATTCCAGCATCGCCGTCACCGCGCTGAAGGCAGGCGCGGCCGACTATCTGGTCAAGGACGTCAAGGGCGACTTCATCCCGTTGCTGCATGTCGCGGCCGAAGGCGCGCTGCGCCAGGCCGAGGTGCAGCGCGCGCGCGAGGAAGCCGAGGCGGAGATCCATGCCTCGCGCGACCGCTACGCCGCGCTTGCCGCCGAGCGCGAGCTGCTGCTGCGCGAGGTCAATCACCGCGTCGGCAATTCGCTCCAGATCATTGCTTCGCTTCTGCATCTGCAGGCGAGCTCCGCCGCACAGGAAGAGGTCAAGGCCGCACTGACCAACGCGATGGGCCGTGTCGCCGCCGTCGCCCAGGTGCACCGCCGCCTCTACACCTCGCAGGACCTGAAGAGCGTCGTGCTCAACCAGTATCTTGACTCCCTGCTCGAGGATCTCAGGCGCTCCGCCGAAGGCAACCGGATGTCGCGCCTGACGGTGAAGGCCGAGCCGATCGAGATCGACCCGGACCGCGCGGTCGCCGTCGGCATCATCGTCAACGAGCTGGTGATGAACGCGGTGAAATACGCCTATCCGGATGGCGCCGGCCCCATTCATGTCGAGCTGACATCGCAGGGCGAGGATCTCCTGCTGTCGATCACCGACAACGGCGTCGGCGACGCCGTCAAGGCCGATCCGCGCTCCACCGGCATGGGCCAACGCATCGTCGCGGCCATGGCGACCAAGCTCGATGCCACCGTCGAGCGCGATCCCGCGCATTCCGGAACTCGCATCATCCTGCGGTTCCCACGCACCGCCGCCGTATCAGGTAAGGCGAACAGCGCGGCGGCGGGCTGAGCGTTCGCATCCGGAATTGCCCCCCATCGCACGCGCGTCGCGATCCTGCTATGATCGGTCGCTATGACTTCGCGCGACTCTGCCTCGTCTGAAATCACGCCGGCCGTGCTGCTGCGCGCCTATGCCTGCGGCATCTTTCCGATGGCCGAGAGCGCCGACGACCCGACGCTGTTCTGGGTCGAGCCGGAAATGCGCGGCGTCATTCCGCTCGAAGGTTTTCGCCTCACGTCGCGGCTTGCGCGTACCGTGCGCTCGGATGCGTTTCGCGTCACAGTCAACACCGCGTTCAAGGCGACGATCGCCGGCTGCGCCGCGCCGCAGGCCGGACGCGAGGACACCTGGATCAACAAGCGCATCCGCGACCTCTATGGCGGGCTCTACGAGCTCGGTCATTGCCACAGCGTCGAGGCCTGGCAGGGCGACGACCTGGTCGGCGGCCTCTACGGCGTAAGCCTGGGGCGCGCCTTTTTCGGCGAGAGCATGTTTCACACCGCGCGCGACGCCTCGAAGGTCGCGCTGGTGCATCTGGTCGCGCGTCTCATCCATGGCGGCTTCGAACTGCTCGACACGCAATATGTCACCGAGCATCTCAAGAGCTTTGGTGCGGCGGAGATCTCGCGGCGGCGCTACACCGGCCTGCTCGACAAGGCACTCGCCGGCGAGCCCGGCGATTTCCTGAGACTGTCTACCGGTGACGCGATCCCGGGCGCGCGCGCGCTCGAGATCATCGCCTCACGGCAATAGGGCCTAGCGGCCAAATCCGGGGATACCGAACAGACCCGGCCGCTGTTCCGGCGGCGGAGGTGGCGGTGGCGCCGGCTGTTGCTGCTGGATCGGCGGCAGAGGCTGCGGCGGACGCTGCACGGCCTGCCTGGGTGCGGCCTTCTTTTGCGCCGCAGGCGGCGGTGGCGGCGCAGGCTTGGTCGCGGGATCGGGTGCGGCAGTCGCGATGGTCTGTTGCGGCTCTTTGCAGTCGGTGAGCCAGATGTCGTAAATCGGGTGCTCGACGCCGTGCAGGCCCGGGCTCGCCGCATACATCCAGCCGGAGAAGATCCGCTTCACCTCGCCCTGCAAGGTGATCTCGTCGACCTCGACGAAGGCGTCGGTGTTGGCGGCTTCCGTCGCGGGCCGCGTGTAGCAGGCGTCGGTCTTCACCCGCAGCGCGCCGAACTGCACGGTCTCGCCGATCTCCTCGTCGAAATTGATGATGCGCCCGGTGATCTTGTCGAGGCCGGAGAAGGTCGCCTTCTTGTTCACGATCTTCTGGGCCGGCGGCTCGGTGACGACCTCGTCGCCCGGCTGAAGGCTCGCAGGCGCCTGCGGCACGGAGCCCTGCTGGGGTCCGCCCTTCTGCTGCGGCTGACGCTGGCCAGGCGCTCCCGGAGGCGCAATCGCGACGGGGGGCTGATTCTGCGGAGCGATGGTGGTGCCCGGCGGCGGCGCCAGCGGCTGGGTCTCGACCGGCCCGGGCATGGCATTGCCTTGGCGTGGCATCGGGCGCGACGGCAGCACGCGGCCCTGCGGCGGCAGCTCGGGCACCTCTTCGTCGTCGTCGGGGGTGGGCTGCGGTTGCGGCTGTCCGCCGCGGGGGATCGTCCCCGGCGGCCGCAGCGGCGGTGGATCGGAGAAGATCGTGCCGATCTGCGCCTGCGCAGGCGTCGCCACCGTCAAAGCGGTAGCGGCCAAAAGCGCCGCAAGACCTGTCAGAGTAATGGTTCGAAACATATCTCGCGCGGCTTCAACAGCGAATCGGGCTTGTTGGACATTCTACAGGGCATACCGCCGCTCGCAGGCCACCCGGTTAACACGGCGAATACGGCGGGGAAAGGGCGGCAGCATTCCTACCCTGCCCGGCGCCGGCGTGACAGGCCGGCGCCCGGATGGGATAGTCGGGGGCCTCCTCCCGGGGCCGAAGCGGGCATCGCCCCCTGAAAATCACTCCAACGACAACCAGAACCTCAAGGGTCGCTCCCCCATGCCCGTCGTGCTCGATCCCGATGCTGCCGCCGTCTACAAGGCCTTCCAGGAGGCCGGCCGCCCCGCCTATGAAACGCTGACCGCACCGGAAGCGCGCGCCTATTACCTCCAGGGCCGCGTTGCCACCAATCCCGAACCGCCGGAACTGGCGAACGTCGCATCGCTGTCGATCCCGGCGCCGCACGGGGCAATCCCCGCCCGCATCTATGTACCGAAGCAGCCGCGCCTCCAAAATGGCCTGGCGCCCGCGCTGGTGTTTTTTCATGGCGGCGGCTGGGTGATCGGCGATCTCGACAGCCACGACGTCGTCTGCCGGCAGCTGGCCGATGCCGGCACCCTGATCGTGGTCGCGGTCGATTACCGCCTCGCGCCCGAGCACAAATTTCCCGCCGCTATCGACGACGCGGTCGCCGCCACCAAATGGATCGACGCGAATGCGCGCGAACTCGGCATCGACGCCGCGCGCCTCTCGATCGGCGGCGACAGCGCCGGCGGCAATCTGGCGGCGGTCGTTGCCCTCGCCGCGCGCGACGGCAACGGCCCGAAGCTCGCAGGTCAGGTGCTGATCTATCCCGCCGTCGATTTCGCCATGACCCACGGGTCGCACAGCGAGCCCGAAACCAGCGTGCTGTTGACACACAGCGTGATCCGCTGGTTCCGCGACCACTATCTCAATGGCACGACCGACATCCACGACTGGCGCGCCTCGCCCGCGCGCGCGGAAAGTCTTGGCGGACTGCCGCCAACCTATGTGCTCACGGCCGGTGCCGATCCCTTGCGCGACGAGGGCGACGAATACGCTGCGCGCCTCAAGCAGTCCGGCGTGCCCGTCACGTACAAGCACTTCCCGGGTCAATTCCACGGCTTCCTCACCATGGGCAAATTGCTGCAACAGGCCAATGTCGCCGTGAACGAGATCGGCGCATGGCTGAAACAGTTGGGCTGAGAACGCCATCATCCGAATGTCATCTGCACTCAAAACTGTCTTCGCCCTTCCGCTGCGCGGCCTGACCTGGCTTGGCGGCCAGGGCACGCGTGCGGTGGCAGCCGTCGTGTTCATTGCGGCCGCCGTGCCGCCGCTCGGCGCTTTGCTGCGTCCCTACGTCACCGAGGCGATCCTCGTTCTGCTCTGCATCTCCTTCATGCGGGTCGACCTGACGGCGCTGTACGGCCATCTGCGCCGGCCGGCGCTGGTGGCGACCGCCACGGGCTGGACCACGATCGGCGTGCCGCTGATCGTCGGACTGATCGCGCACGCGACCGGACTCACGGAGCGCGCGCCCGGCCTGTCGCTCGCGCTGATGCTCCAGAGCATGGCCTCGCCGATGATGGCCTCTCCGGCGTTGGCCGCGCTGATGGGCCTCGATGCCACGCTCGTGCTGGTCACGCTGGTGAGCGCAACCGCGATCGTGCCCTTCACCGCGTCGCTGTTCGCGAGCCTGTTCCTCGGCGACATGCTGAGCATCTCGCCGCTCACGCTCGGGCTGAAGCTGCTTGGCATCCTGGCAGCGTCGCTGCTTGCGGCAACCGCCATCCGCTGGATCTTCGGCGCTGAGGCGATCCAGCGTCATAAGCAGCCGATCGACGGCTTCAACATCATCATCCTGTTGATCTTCGCGTCCGCTATCATGGGCGATGTCGTGAGCGATCTGGTGGCGTAGCCGGTTTTCACGATCAGCCTCGCGCTCTTGTCCTTCGCGATCTATTTTACGCTGCTCGCCGTCACGACCTTGCTGTTCCGCCGCATCGGCTATCAACGCGCACTGGCGCTCGGGCTGATGGTGTCACAACGCAATCTCGGCCTGATGCTGGCCGCGACCGCCGGCGCGCTGCCGCCCACCACCTGGCTCTATTTCGCGATGACGCAGTTTCCGATCCATCTTTCGCCGTATCTGCTGACGCCGATCGCACGGCGGCTGACGGCAAGGGCGGGCAAATCCGGCGCGGTGGCTGCAGATAGCGCGACCTAAAGCCTGCCCGGTGGACCTCGCGAGCAGCCTTCGGCCTGACTCCTCTCCGTCATGGAGGTCGCGATCTCTTTTCCTTGCACTCGGCCAATATCCAGTCGCGGAACGATGTCATCGCGTGCGACAGCCTTTTTGATTTCAAGGACGAGAGCCAATACGATCCGAGATGGACTTGACTGTCATAGGGGCAAGCCAGCCGCTTGCGCGCTAGATCACCCGAAAACAAGGCGACCGGCAACAGCGCCACCCCGGCGCCCTGCGCTGCCGCGTGCGCCAAGGAGACTGATGAATCGAATGTCGGACCGGTCATCCGGGGTTGCCTGCATTCCGCCACGTCGAACCATTGCGCCCACTCGCCCGCACGATATGAGCGCAACAGCACCTCCTTATGGAGGTCGACCGGGTTCTTGAGTCGTTTCGCGATAGTCGGCGCGCACATTGGCGTGAAATGGGCATCGACAAGGCGCTCGGCGTTCGTTCCGTGCCATGCGCCGTCGCCAAATCGAATGGCGTAGTCCAGCCCTTCGCCGCCGAGGTCCACGCGATTGTTATTCGCGAAGATCCTGATGTCGATGTTCGGATGGCTCGAGGTGAAGCTCTTGAGACGCGGGAGGAGCCAGCCGGACGCGAACGTCCCAACCACGCCAACCGTCAGCGTTTCGCGCATACGACCGTTCTCGAACCGGTCCAGGACCTGGTTGATCTGGCCAAACGCATCCGAGATTGCGGGCTGCAGTGCCTCGCCTTCTTCCGTGAGCGCCAGCCCTCGGGTCAATCGCCTGAACAGCTTCACGCGCAGGCTGTCTTCCAGAACCCGCACCTGCTGGCTCACGGCAGCCTGCGACACCCGAAGTTCCAGACCGGCCTTGGTGAAGCTGAGATGGCGAGCGGCCGCTTCGAATGAGCGGAGCGCGTTCAGCGGCAGACTGGAAATGTTGGCAGGGCGGCGGGCCACGTCTGATCCAAGTTTTGCTTATGGATGGCCTTACGAACCATCGTTTGTCAATTGCCGGAGCACGACGCAAAACCTGCCCGCAATTCACGGGAGATCTCGATGCTTACACGACGTCAGTTCGGCTCATCGGCATTTGCGGTCGCCGGAAGCCTCTTGCTGCCGAACGTTGCGGGTGCTGCGTCGGGCGGAACAGCCCCGCTCATCAAAGCCATCGAACAGCTGGAACTGAAGAGCGGAGGCCGGCTCGGGGTCTCTGTGCTCGATACGACAACGGGAGTTCCGATTCATCACAAGGGAGACGAACGCTTTCCCATGTGCAGCACGTTCAAGCTGCTGGCGTCGGCAGCCATACTCAAAGACGCGGGCAACAAGCTGGAACGCCTTGAACGGCGCGTTCGTATTGAGCAGGCCGACATTGTCGAGAACTCGCCCCTGACCCGCGAGCGTGTCGGTGGAGAAGGAATGTCGCTTCGCGAACTTTGTGACGCCGCCATTACCATGAGTGACAACACGGCCGGTAACGCGCTTCTGAAAAATATTGGCGGTCCCGCCGGGTTGACCAGCTTTGCACGTCACCTCGGCGACAAGGTGACACGATTGGATCGAATTGAAACCGAACTGAACGAGGCCACGCCGGGCGACCCCCGCGACACGACAACCCCAAATGCGATGGCGGCAAATCTGAGACGCCTGCTGCTGAGTGATGCGCTCCTCCCGGAAGGCCGCGATCAGCTCGCCAAATGGCTCATCGCGAACAAGACGGGAAATAGCCGTTTACGCGCCGGCCTACCGCAAGACTGGCGTGTGGGCGACAAGACTGGAGCAGGCGAACACGGCACCACCAATGACGTCGCCATCGTATGGCCGCCTGAGCGTTCGCCGATCATCATCGCAGTCTACCTTACCGGCGCCGCACTCGATGCGAATGGGCGAAACGATGTGATTGCATCTGTTGGACGTGAGATCGGCAACAGCTTGGGTTGACAATCGCGTCGACCGCCCTCACCCCGCCCGCGCCGCGCGCCGCAGCGCTTGCGGCGGCTGGCCGAAGGCGCGGATGAAGGCGCGGCGCATGCGCTCGGGGTCGCCGAAGCCGGTCGCCTCTGCCACGAGCTCGATTGCTTCGCGTGACGACTGCACGCGCTCGCGCGCGACCTCGATCCGCAACCGCTCGATCGCCTTGGACGGCGTCGTGCCGGTCTCGGCGGCAAAGGCGCGGGCGAAATGTCGCGCGCTCATGCCGGCGCGGTCGGCGAGGTTTTCCACCGTCAGCGGCGCGTCGAGATTTTCCCGCGCCCAGGACAGCAGCACGCCGAAGCGGCCGTTCGGCGTCTTCAGTTCCAGCAGCGAAGAGAACTGCGACTGGCCGCCGCTGCGGCGATGATAGAGCACGAGCTGGCGCGCGGTCGCCTGCGCGATCTCCTCGCCATGATCCTCGGTGACCATTGCGAGCGCGAGGTCGATGCCGGCGGTGATGCCCGCCGATGTCCAGATATTGCCGTCGCGGGTAAAGATGTGGTCCGGCTCGAACTTGATCTTCGGATAGCGCGCGACGAAATCGCGCGTGCGGCCCCAATGCGTGGTGGCGCGGCGGCCGTCGAGCAGGCCGGCCTCGGCGAGCACATAGGCGCCCGAGCAGACGCTAGCGATCCGTACGCCGCGCCTGGCCAGCCGCTGCACGAAGGCGAGCGTGGCCGGACAGCGCGCCGCTGCCGAGACGCCGGCGCCACCCGCCACGACCAGCGTCGTGATAGCGTTGGCCGATTTGAAATCGCGCGCCATCATCTCGACGCCGGAGGACGAGCGCACGGCGCCTGCGTTCACCGCCAGCACGCGGAGCGAAAGCGCCTTGTCGCTGGCACGTGCCGCGATCTCGAACACCGAGATTGGGCCGGCCGCGTCGAGCAACTGAAAATCCGGGAAGATCAGGATGCCGATCATGCCTATGTCCGAAAGCGAGGGAAATACGTCATTTCGGACAGCAGAGCATCATGCCAGTTTGCGCCCGTCAAGCTTTTCAATGGAGGCTCCCATGTCGGCACCGCTCCAAATCGGACTCCTGGTGTTTCCGCGCGTCACCCAGCTCGACTTCACCGGGCCTTTGCAGGTGTTCTCGTCGGTGCCCGGCGCGACGGTGCACCTGATCTGGAAAACGCACGATCCCGTGCCGAGCGACTCTGTGCTGATACTGAAGCCGACCGTCACGTTCGCCGACTGCCCGCAACTGGATGTGATCTGCATTCCCGGTGGCTTCGGCACCGATGCGCTCCTCAATGACGAGGAAACGCTCGATTTCGTGCGCAAGCAGGCTGCAGGCGCCAAATACGTCACCTCGGTCTGCACGGGATCGCTGGTGCTGGGCGCGGCCGGGCTATTGAAGGGCTACAACGCGGCCACCCATTGGAGTGCGATGGAGATGCTGACGCTGTTCGGTGCAACGCCCACGAAGACGCGCGTTTGCATCGATCGAAACCGGGTGACCGGCGGCGGCGTCACCGCCGGAATCGATTTCGCCTTGAAGCTGGTGTCATTGCTGGTCGATCGCACCACCGCAGAGGCCATCCAGCTCCGCCTCGAATACAACCCCGCGCCGCCCTTCAATGCCGGCTCACCGGAGACGGCTCCAGCCGAGGTGCTCGCACTGATGAAGGAGCGCGTCGCGCCATCGCAGGCGCGGCGTCTTGATGCCGCCAAGCGCGCCGCCGAGCGGGTGATGTAGCCATCTCTCGTGTCCCGGATGCGGTGCAGCGTGTAACGCTGCGCCGCTGAGCCGGGACCCAGAAAGCCACACCACACGACACCGAGACATGGGCCCCGACTCAGCAGCGCATCACTCCGTGCTGCGCTGCGTCCGGGGCACGAGACCGGGGCTTGGCGCAAACGATATCAACATCGTCATTTGCGAGTGAGGCGATGTTGCTGACACGACGCTGTCAGGAGCCTGTGGGGATAATTGGGATCGCGACAGGCAATCGCTACCTCTTGCTGGTCGCGCGCACAGGAGGACTGACCATGGCGCGATACCGGCTGCACTGTGTCGGAGCTTCGGGCAATTCGTTCAAGGTCGCGCTATTCCTCAGCTGTGCCGGCCTCGACTGGGAGCCCGTCGGCGTCGACTTCGCCGGCGGTGAGACCCGCAGCCCCGACTGGCGGGCCACAACCAACGTCATGGGCGAGGTCCCGGTGCTGGAGATCGACGGCCGGCAGATGAGCCAGTCGGGTGCGATCCTGCTGTGGCTCGCCGAAACTCACGGCGTGTTCGCTCCGACGCACAAAGAGACTTTCGAGACGGCGCGCTGGCTGCTGTTCGACAACCACAAATTCACGGGGAATTTTGCGCCGCACCGGTTTCAGCGCTGCTTCATGCCGGAGCCGGCCCACCCGGCCGTGCTCGCTTTTCTGCGCGCGCGGACCGAGAGCGCATTCTCGATCGTCGATCGACATCTCTCCGACCGCCGCTTCATTTTGGGCGACCGGCCGACGATCGTCGATTTCTCGCTGCTCGGCTATTTGTACTATCCGGCGGAAGAGACGGGTTTCGATCTCGCCGCGACCTTCCCGGCCATCGATGCCTGGCGCCGGCGCGTCGCCGAACTGCCGGGCTGGAAGCCGCCTTACGAGATGATGCCGGTCGGCAACTCCCCGCCCCTGCATCTCCATCTCTGGAAGCGGAAGCGCTGATGGGCGGCCGCATTCTCGGCCTTCTTGTCCCGGACGCGGTGCAGCGTGCAACGCTGCTCCGCAGAGCCGGGACCCAGAAGCGGCACTGGATGCGGTTAAATGGGCCCCGGCTCTGCAGCGCACCGCTACGCGCTGCGTCCGGGGCACGAGACCATCATACGGCTCCAACAGAAAAAGGCCGCTCGGTCTCCCAAGCGGCCTTTCCTGCCTCACGGCGGCGCACATTCTCATCGGGCGATGTCGGAGCTTCCAGACCGGGGGCCTATCTCCCGATCGAGTCCTTCCTCGGCGGCCGCTGCATTTCGGGACAGTCGCGAACTGTTGCCCGAACCGAACGCGATGGTCTCCCATCTCCGTAAGATGCGTTCATTGAGCCGCATCGCCAGTGCAGGCGCAACGCCCGCGCAAGCAACATCCCCGCTGTTCCCGTTGTCCACAGCGGCGTTAGGCGGATGCGTGTGCATCCAACGTGAACGGGGAATGTGTCGGCTTAGCCGGGTGTCCAGGGCTGATAGTCGCCGGTTGCCTTCGGCCGCTTGCCGCTGGCGAGCGTCGAGCCGGACGGCCGGTAGGCCTTCGCCGTGCCGGTGAGATTCGGCTGGTGCGGCTTTTCCCACTCGCGCGGCTGGTAATTGTCCTGAGTCGGCGGCACGTCGACGGTGTGATGCATCCAGCCGTGCCAGGACGGCGGAATGCGGCTCGCTTCCGCATAGCCATTATAGATCACCCAGCGCCGCTCGAAGCCGAGCGTCGGGTCGATCTTGCCACCGGCCGTGCGGTAGTAGCGATTGCCCTGCTCGTCCTGGCCGACCAGCTCCCCGAACCGGCGGGTCCAGAGTTGCGTGCCAAAGGTCTGGCCGTTCCACCATGTGAAGAGCTTCAGGAAGAATTGTTTCATGCGCCAAGGGCCCTGCTTCGTGGGTCCTGATGCCATCCGGACGGCCAAATGTCCAGTTCGGCCGGTGTGGCCGTGCCAAGCCCAAACGCGGAGACACGGTCATTCGGACCGCCGCAAATCGGTCGTGATCCGTTCATGCCAGGTACAGCGGCGACAGGGAAATCTGCACCTTATGCGTAAACCGGCGTGTTCCAAGGAACTCTAGCCCTTTCAAGGGATTTGCTTCCGGGAATAAGGAGTCTGAACATGAACAGTCTGAGAATTTTGAGTGCGGCCGCAGCGCTTGCGCTGGTTCTACCGATGGCAACCCCAAGCTTCGCCCAGGGCCATGGTGGCCACGGCGGAGTTGGTGGCGGCGGTGGCCATATGGGTGGCGGCGGTGGCCACATGGGCGGCGGCGGTGGAGCTCACTTCGGAGGTGGCGGCGGTGCTCATTTCGGCGGTGGCGGCGCCCGCATGGGTGGCGGCGGCGGCAATTTCGCGGCCAGCGCAGCCGCGCGCCCGAGCGGCGGAGCCGGCTTTAATGGTGGCGGCCGCAACTTCGCGGCAGCCGGGGGCCATTGGAATGGTGGCGGCGGCCACTGGAATGGTGGCGGCGGCAATTGGCATGGTGGCGGCTGGCGTCGCCACGGCGGCGGCTTCTGGCCCGGCGTCGCGGCCGGTGCGGCGATCGGGGGCCTCGGCTCGTACGCCTATTATGGCGGCGGCTATTACGATGACCCCTCCTACTATGGCGACAGCTATTATGACGATTCATCAGTGGCTGTGGTACCGGACAGCGGAGATGATTCCGCAGGCTATTGTGCGCAACGCTTTAAGTCGTACGACCCGGCCTCCGGCACCTATCTGGGCTATGATGGCCAGCGCCATCCGTGCCCGTAACGCGGTCTGAAAACCAGCATTCATGGGCGGCGCCGACCATCGGCGCCGCTCATGTGTTTTGGCCTCACGGCGAGGTTCCAGTTTTCGATTGAGCGACCGTCACGGTGCGCTCGCGAATCCAGAAGCTGGCGCAAAGCACGGTGAGAACGATCGCATGAGCGCGCATGAACGGCGCGCCCATCGTCGATACGTCCCGCGATCATGTTCGCTGAGGTCTTGCACGTCTCGCTGCGAACGCAGTCCATGACGTGCAATTCGGGCATCGCAGATTCTCCGGGATTGCATCAACCTGTCATTGAAATCCGAAGGAATTCATCTGCCACCCGGAACCTGCAGAGGCGCTATGCATTCCGCCGTGCATATCTACTGCGGCCCAATCCAAAATTGACCCGGCGCACGATTCGCCTATATCACCAATCGCTGTGGGGACTTCGATCTGCTGGGAAAGGTCATGCCGCGTATTCTCGTGGTCGACGACGATCCGATGGTCGGCGCGACCATCGAGGTTCTGCTCCTGCGTCAGGGCTTCGATGTCACGCTCACCGACGGAGGCGAAACGGGGCTTGCTGCGCTGGAAGCGCAGACGTTTGATGTGATGCTGGTTGATATCTTCATGCCGCATATGCGCGGCTTCGAATCCATCCGCATCTTTCACGAGCGTGCGCCGGCGATTCCGTTGATCGCCATGTCGGGCTACGCCTTCGCCTCATCCGCCTCGCCCTCCCCGGATTTCCTCCGCATGGCGCTGGAGCTCGGTGCTGCACGCTGCCTGCGCAAGCCGTTCACGCCAGAGACGCTGTTGACGACAATCCGGGAATGCCTCGGCGAGATCGCGCCGCCGAAGGACCAGAAAGAGGCCCCTTGAATTCCTCGCAGCGCGTCATTCTCGGTGCTGGACTTGCCGTCCTCCTGCTCATCACCGCCGCCTCGATCGGACTCGACGTCAAGTCGCGGGCGGATTCGGCCTGGGTCAAACACACGGTCGAGGTCCTGAAGAAGATCTCGGAGGTGCGCCTCTGGGTCAGCCGCGCCGAGAGTGCCGCACGGGGCTACGAGATTTATCGCACCGCAAGTTTTCTCGAGGAATTCCAGGCTGCACGAAGCCGTATGACGCCGGCGCTGGCCGATCTCAAGATCGCGATCGGCGACAATCCCGATCAGGTACGGCTGTTCGAGGCAACCGAACCTCTGATCACGCGGCGCCTGGACGTGGCCTCCGGGGTAATCAAGCTGCGCGCGAATGACGATCAGGCGGGGGTCGAGGCCTTGGCGGGCCGCGCCGAGGGCCGCGGCCTGATGGAGACCCTTACCGCCAATCTCGAGCAACTGGCCGCGGGCGAAGAGAAATTGCTGACCGCGCGCGAAGCGGATTCGCGCCGCACCGGCATCGTGCTGCTCGGTATCGACGTGATCGGCGCGCTGGTGATCCTGCTATTGGTGCTGATCGTCATGCGCGAGAGCCAGCGGAACACGGTCGCGCTGAAGAGCACGCTGCTGGAAACCACCGCGGCCAATCAGCAACTCGAAGCCGCGGTCGCGGAACGCACCGAGCATCTCGTGACCGCCCATGACGAGCTGCGCCTGTCGGTCAACGTGCTCCAAAGCACGTTCAGCAGCATGGCGGAGGCGGTGCTGGTGATCGACGCCGAGGGCACCGTGCTTCTGTCCAATCCGGCAGCGGAGCGGATGCTGCTGCATCGGACCGGCATGAGCCTGCGCAATCTGCGCGCGCTGTCCGACGTCTTCCACGGCGACGGCGTCACGCCGCTTGGGGCCGACGAGCTGCCGTCCGTGCGCGTGCTGCGCGGCGACGCGTTCGAAAATCTCGAGATGATCGTCCGCCCGCACAGCGGCGGCACGCTCCGCCATCTCATGATCAGCGGCCGGCCGATGCACGACGGGCAAGGCAACGTCTCCGGCGCCGTGCTGGTCTATCACGACGCGACCTCGTCGCGCGAAACCGAGCGGCAGTTGCAGCAGTCGCAGAAGCTCGATGCCATCGGAAAGCTGACCGGCGGCGTCGCACACGACTTCAACAACATGCTGACCGTGATCTCGGGCAATACCGAGACGCTGGTGGCAAGCCTGAAGGAGCAGCCGGAGCTCCAGCGCACCGCGCGCCTGATTGACGATGCCGCCGAACGCTGCGCCGAGCTGATCCAGCACCTGCTGGCGTTCGCGCGCAAGCAGCCGCTCCAGCCGCGGGACGTCGAGATCAACGCCGCCATCGCCGATATCACCAAGCTCTTGCGCCCCACCCTCGGCGAGCAGATCCAAATCGAGACGGCCCTGCAGCAGGGACCGATGACCTCGCACATCGATCCGTCAGGGCTCACCAATGCCGTGCTCAACATGGCGATCAACGCCCGCGACGCCATGCCGAACGGCGGCAAGCTCCTGCTCGAGACCCACCGGGTGGTGCTGGACGAGGCCTACGCGCAGGCCAACGCCGACGTGCGGCCGGGCCCCTACGTCATGTTCGCCGTCAGCGACACCGGCACCGGCATGCCGCAGAGCGTCCAGGATAAAGCGTTCGAGCCGTTCTTCACCACCAAGGAGGTCGGCAAGGGCTCGGGTCTCGGCCTCTCCATGGTCTACGGCTTCGTCAAGCAGTCCGGGGGCCACATCAAGATCTACAGCGAGGACGGCCACGGCACCACGATCAAGCTCTACCTGCCCCCGGGCGAAGGCACGACGGAAGCGGCTGCGGCGATCGCGCCGCAGGCGGAAGGCGGCGCCGAGACCATTTTCGTGGTCGAGGACGACACGCTGGTGCGAAACTTCGTCATCGCGCAGCTCCAGAGCCTCGGCTACAAGACGGTCGCCGCAGGTGACAGCCGCGCCGCGCTGCAATTGATCGAGGCCGGCCAGACCTTCGACCTGCTCTTCACCGACGTCGTCATCCCCGGCGGCATGAGCGGACGCGAGCTCGCCGACGAGGTCGCCAAGCGCCGGCCGGGCCTCAAAGTGCTCTACACCTCCGGCTACACCGACAACGCCATCGTCCACCACGGCAAGCTCGACGACGGCGTGATGCTGTTGACAAAACCCTATCGCCGCAACCAGCTCGCCGAGATGATCAGGAAGGCATTGGGTGGCGGCGGGATGGCGGCGGGCTAACGCGTCGCCAGCACCACGGCCGCGAGCGTAAAGATCAGCGATGCGATCTGGCCCGGCCCGAGCGGCTCGTGCAGCGCAAGCGCGGACGCCACGACGCCAATCACCGGCACCGCCATCGTCCCGATCGCCGCGACCGAGGCCGGCAGGCGCGCGAGTGCTGCGAACCAGCTGACATAGGCGATGCAAAACTGCACGACGGTCGAATAGACCAGCAGCCACCAGCCGACCGGCGTCACCTTGTCCAGATGCGAGGTCTCGATCAGGAGGCCGATGATCGAGATCGGCAGGCAGCCGATTCCGATCTGCCAGGCGGCGGCCGTGACCGGCGGCAGGTGGATCGGATACTTCTTCGAGAACACCGTGCCGACGGCGAAGCCGATCGCACCGCACAGCGCCATGATGATGCCCGGCAGCTTCTCCGCGCTGGCGGCAATGCCGTTGCCGCCCATGATCGAGGCGAGCCCCGCAAAGGCCATCACCAGCGCCAGCGTGCGCAGCACGGTCGGCCGCTCGCCGAGCACGGGCCAGGCGATCAGCGAGGCCCAGACCGGCATGGTGTAGGCGATCAGCGCCGCCTCGCTCGCCGGCAGCCAGAGCAGCGCCAGCCCCATCAGCACCATCCAGCCGGTGACGTTGAGGATGGCGGCCGTGATCAGGCGCGGCCAGATCCCGGGCGGGACCTTCAGGCTGTTGCCGCGGACCAGCGCGAGCGCGGCCAGCAGCACGGCGCCGAGCACGCCGGTCACCCCGCGCAGGGTCAGCGGCGGCAGTTCACCGAGCAGGAACTTCGTCACCGGCCAATTGAAGCCCCAGCCGATCGAGGTGATGGCGAGGAACATCAGGCCGGCCGGGGCGATGCGCGGTCGCAGCACCGGCCGAGTCGAATCAAGCATGTGGGTATCCGGCAGAAATCGGGGTCAGATTGGCGCGGATTTGGGCCCCGCACCACCACCCCGGCAGGCATGCCTGCCCTCACCGTCCGTAGCCCTACGTGAGTCCCGCCCACGCAACCCCGCGCCTCAAAAATATACCTGCCCTGTGAACAGCGGGATGAAGCCTTGGGAACACCACGGGATGCAAATTTTTTCGGTTGGGAATCCCTGAGGACTCACTGATACTTGGCCCAACAACAGGTGAGGGCTTGCCCCCTGTTATCCCCCGCAATCCACCATATTTAGTATTTGATTCAGGAACTCGCACTAGTTCTTGACGGGCGCAATGGAGAGTCCTAGTTTTCGATCCGTTCGGCGCGAGTGAGTTTGCGTCCCGCCGGCACTCCCCCAAAGGGTCCGCAAAACTGCACTCCGCCAAGCCAGACGAAGGCAGCGGGATGAGGGCTTGTCTGCCCGCAGTGAGCTGACTTTTCGGGCGCCAGAACGGGCCGGCAACAGGCTCGGAAGGCAACAGTAGACGTTGTGACGGTGTGGGGCGTTTGAACGCATGTCGGGCTCATCGCTTTGGGGCGGATGGGCCTGGACATGCCGGCGGGTGATCGATGCGCGCATCGATGAATCGCGTCGGGAGAAAACTGGGCCGGATCCACCGGCTGAACTGCGGTGCCTTTGGGCCGATGAGGCCTGGGTGGAAACGCGAAACGAAATGTCGACCGGCACGCCTGAACGGAGGCGGTTCGGCCAAAGAATAGGACGGGGCAAGACCATGCGGATTGAGCGGCGCCACACCACCCAGGGACAGTCACCTTATGCGGGAATCGAATTCCGCCTGACCACGTCGGAGATCAGGAATCCCGACGGCTCAGTCGTGTTCAAAATGGACGGCGTCGAGGTCCCGGCCGCATGGTCGCAGGTCGCCTCCGACGTGCTCGCCCAGAAGTATTTCCGCAAGGCCGGCGTCGCCGCGCGCCTGAAGAAGGTCGAGGAAGAGTCCGTCCCCTCCTTCCTGTGGCGCTCCGTGCCCGACACCGAAGCCCTGGCCCTCCTGCCCGAGAAAGAGCGCTTCGTCAGCGAACTCTCGGCAAAGCAGGTGTTCGACCGCCTCGCCGGCTGCTGGACCTATTGGGGCTGGAAGGGCAATTATTTCTCCTCCGACGCGGACGCCCAGACCTTCTACGACGAGCTCCGCTACATGCTGACCATGCAGATGGTCGCGCCGAACTCGCCGCAATGGTTCAACACCGGGCTTCATTGGGCCTATGGCATCGACGGCCCCGGCCAGGGCCATTATTACGTCGACCCCTTCACCGGCAAGCTGACCAAGTCAAAATCGGCCTACGAGCATCCGCAGCCGCACGCCTGCTTCATCCAGGGCGTCGGTGACGATCTCGTCAACGAGGGCGGCATCATGGACCTCTGGGTCCGCGAAGCGCGCCTGTTCAAATACGGCTCCGGCACCGGCTCCAACTTCTCGCGCCTGCGCGGCGAAGGCGAAAGGCTCTCGGGCGGCGGCCGCTCGTCCGGCCTGATGAGCTTCCTCAAGATCGGCGACCGCGCGGCGGGCGCGATCAAGTCGGGCGGCACCACGCGCCGCGCCGCCAAGATGGTCGTGGTCGATGCCGATCATCCGGATATCGAGACCTATATCGACTGGAAGGTGAAGGAGGAGCAGAAGGTTGCCGCCCTCGTCACGGGCTCCAAGATCAACCAGAAGCACCTCAAGCTGGTGCTGAAGGCCTGCGTGAACTGCGAAGGTTCGGGCGACGATTGCTTCGATCCCGAGAAGAACCCGGCGCTCCGCCGCGAGATCAAGCTCGCGCGCCGCAGCCTCGTGCCCGACAATTACATCAAGCGCGTCATCCAGTTTGCCAAGCAGGGCTACAAGGACATCCAGTTCGACGTCTATGACACCGACTGGGATTCCGAAGCCTACCTCACGGTCTCCGGCCAGAACTCCAACAACTCGGTCTCGCTGAAGGACGACTTCCTGCGCGCTGTCGAGACCGACGGCGACTGGAATCTCGTGGGACGCACCACCAAGAAGATCACCAAGACGCTGAAGGCGCGCGACCTCTGGGAAAAAATCGGTTACGCCGCCTGGGCGTCGGCCGACCCGGGCCTGCACTTCAACACCACCATGAACGACTGGCACACCTGCAAATCGTCCGGCGACATCCGCGCGTCCAATCCGTGCTCGGAATACATGTTCCTGGACGACACGGCGTGCAACCTCGCCTCCGCGAACCTGCTGACCTTCTACAACACCGACACGAAGCAGTTCGACGTCGCCGGCTACGAGCACCTCTGCCAGCTCTGGACCATCGTGCTCGAAATCTCGGTGATGATGGCGCAGTTCCCGTCCCGCGCGATCGCCGAGCTCTCCTACGAGTTCCGTACGCTCGGCCTCGGCTACGCCAACATCGGCGGCCTCCTGATGACCATGGGTCTGTCGTATGACAGCAAGGAAGGCCGTGCGCTCTGCGGCGCGCTGACCGCCGTGATGACCGGCATCACCTACAAGACTTCGGCCGAGATGGCTGCCGAACTCGGCACCTTCCCCGGCTACAAGAAGAACGCCGCGCACATGCTGCGCGTCATCCGCAACCACCGCCGCGCCGCGCATGGCGAGGTGAGCGGCTACGAGGCGCTCAGCGTCAGCCCGGTGCCGATGGACCTCGTCTCCTGCCCGCAGGCCGACCTGGTCAGCCACGCGCAGGCCGCCTGGGATGCGGCGCTCGAGCTCGGCGAGAAGCACGGCTATCGCAACGCCCAGACCACGGTGATCGCGCCCACGGGCACGATCGGCCTGGTCATGGATTGCGACACCACCGGAATCGAGCCTGATTTTGCGCTGGTGAAGTTCAAGAAGCTCGCCGGCGGCGGCTACTTCAAGATCATCAACCGCGCGGTCCCCGCCGCGCTGCGTGCGCTCGGCTATCGCGAAGCCGATATCGCGGAGATCGAGGCCTACGCCGTCGGCCACGGCTCGCTCTCCAACGCGCCCGGCATCAACGCCTCGACGCTGAAGTCGAAGGGCTTCACTGATGAGGCGATCGCCAAGGTTGAGAAGGCGCTGCCGACCGCCTTCGACATCAAGTTCGCCTTCAACAAGTGGACCTTTGGCGAGGACTTCATCCGCGACCAGCTCGGCATCGGCGCTGAAGCAATCGCGGCCCCCGGCTTCGACCTGCTCCAGGCCGTCGGCTTCACCAAGCGCGAGATCGAGGCGGCCAACGTCCACATCTGCGGCGCGATGACGGTCGAAGGGGCCCCGCATCTGAAGGCGGAACATTACTCCGTGTTCGATTGCGCCAATCCCTGCGGCAAAATTGGAAAACGCTATCTGTCGGTCGAGAGCCACATCCGCATGATGGCGGCGGCCCAGCCCTTCATCTCGGGCGCGATCTCAAAGACCATCAACATGCCGAACGACGCCACTGTCGAGGACTGCAAGTCCGCCTACATGCTGTCGTGGAAGCTGGCGCTGAAGGCCAACGCGCTCTATCGCGACGGCTCGAAGCTCTCGCAGCCGCTCAACTCGCAGCTCATCAGCGACGATGAGGACGAGGACGATGCGGTCGAGGCGCTCTACGAGAAGCCGATGGCGGCGCGGACCGCCCAGGTTTCGGAAAAGATCGTCGAGAAGCTGGTCGAGCGCATCATCGTGATGCGCGAGCGCGAGAAGATGCCGGATCGCCGCAAGGGCTACACCCAGAAGGCGGTCGTCGGCGGCCACAAGGTTTACTTGCGCACCGGCGAATATGACGACGGCCGCATCGGCGAGATCTTCATCGACATGCACAAGGAAGGCGCGGCGCTGCGCTCCTTCATCAACAACTTCGCCATCGCGGTGTCGTTGGGTCTGCAGTACGGCGTGCCGCTCGAAGAATATGTCGACGCCTTCACCTTCACCCGCTTCGAGCCGGCGGGCCCTGTGCAGGGCAACGACAGCATCAAGTACGCGACCTCGATCCTCGACTACGTCTTCCGCGAACTGGCGGTGAGCTACATGTCGCGCTTCGACCTCGCCCATGTCGATCCGACCGAGTCGAACTTCGACGCGCTCGGCAAGGGCGTCGAGGAAGGCAAGGAGCCGGAGGAGCCGAGCCACCAGGCGACCAGGCTGGTCTCGCGCGGCCTCACCCGCTCCCGCACCGACAATTTGTTCGTGATGCGCAGCGGCTCCGCCGCGGTCGCATCCGGCAATGACAGCGCGCCTGCCGGCGGCAGCAAGGTCACCTCGCTCGCCTCCCACGGTGCCACCGCCCGCGGCGCCGGCGATACCAGCGAAGGCGCGGTCGCGCTGAAGCAGGAGGTCAGCCACGACCTCTCTCCCACGGAGAAGCTAGAGGCGCTCCAATGGAGCAAGTCCGGCAGCGCCGCGCAGACCGCCGTGCCCTCCAAGGCCGAGCGCCGCGCGGAAGCCAAGGCCAAGGGCTACGAAGGCGAGATGTGCGGTGAGTGCGGCAACTTCACGCTGGTGCGGAATGGGACTTGTATGAAGTGCGATACCTGCGGGTCCACGACGGGGTGTTCGTGAGTTGAGGGCGAATTGTAACGCACCTCAAAAGGCTGCATTCCACCCCAATAAATCGCGCGATGCACCCCGATTAAGTGTAACGCGCGGTGCAACCGGCGGCATAGTGAGCTTGGGCTTATGCCGAAGATGCGAGCACTCCGGAAGTACAACCGGGTGCAGTTGATTATGCCGACTGACGAGATGGAGGCGGACGGTGCGGCGACGACCATAAAGCGCCCCCGAATAACAGGCCCCCTACCTCGGTTGGGTGCCGTTTCCCGGCCTTCTAAGCGCCGGCAGTGACAACAAAGGATCGCGGCGAGCCATCGGCTTCGCCGCGATATCGGCAACCGAACGAAACATGAATCAAGCGAGCTTCAACGAGCGCGGCCTCTTAAGGCTGAACGTTGAGCGACCTCTGGATGCGAAGCATGACGACAGTTTTCGTAGCGTATGCCTCAGGGAACGACTTTCATTCCAACCTCATCAAGAAGGCTTGCGAGGCTGCGAGCACGCCGGATCGTCGGGTAATTCCTTGGAGCGATCTCGACACTTCGGGGGCGCCGATCGCGCGCTCCGTCGAAAGTTGGGTCGAGGACGCCGACTCGTTCGTAGCCGACGTCTCCAAGGTCAACCACAACGTGACTTACGAATTGGGGTTCGCGATAGGTCTTGGGCTGCCGACAAGACTGATCCGCTCGACCCACGAAAACTTCCAGCCCGTCCGCGATATCGGACTGCTCGACACGCTCGGCTACGACGGGTACGACTACGAACGACCGCTGACCAAGATACTCGGCAAAGCCGACGAAACTTCGCGCTGGGGCGACGTAGCCAAACACAAAGATCAGCCGCTTTTCATCCTGCAGCCATCGACGCCGACAGACTCAAGCCTTCGGACGACGAGCGCCGTCAAGAAGATCGCTCGCATCAAGTTTAGGAATTCCAATCCGGCGGAGATCAGCCGGCTAAACGCCAGCGAGGCATACGAGAACGTCGTGAGTTCGTTCGGCGTCATCGCATTCTGGATGGACGGCACGTCGGACGAGGCGATGCGCAACAACCAGCGGGCCGCGTTCATCTACGGAATCGCTCAAGGGCGCGGGATTCCCGCCCTTCTCGTCGCGCACGAATCCCTGTCGCTACCGCTCGATGTCCAGGATAAGGCCGACCGGTGGTGGAAGCTCGAAGATATCGACAACCTTATCGCTGCGTTCAGGACGACTGTGGCCGACGCGCAGAACGAATTCGTGACCGTCAAACAGCAAACCGACGGCTTGCTGGAACGCCTAAGTTGTGGAGATCCGGTTGCTGAAAACGAAGCAGCGGCGCTCGCAGATCATTTTCTGGAGACCGACGCTTACCGTAGAACGCTCGGCGGAGAAGCCAACGTTCTGGTAGGCCGTAAGGGAAGTGGCAAGACAGCCGTCTTCCTCCAGGTCCGCGATCGCACGCGGGCCAGGAAAGAGAATATCGTAATCGACCTGATCCCTGACGGACATCAGCTCGTCAAGATGAAGGAATTCATACTCGACAAACTGAGCCGTGGGACGCGAAAAGAGGTTATCGCGGCGTTCTGGGAATACGTTCTCTGGCTCGAGATCGCCTACAAGCTCCTCGAAAAGGATCAGGTTAGGGCTTTCAGAGATCCGCGGCTGCTCCCCGGCTACAACAAGCTCAAAGGCCTATTCGAGTCGCGGGTCGACACCGGCGTCGGCGATTTCTCCGAGCGCCTCAAGCGGCTATCCCAGAATGTGATCGATCGTTTCGGGAAAAGCAGCATCGTAAACGACGACCTGCAGCAAATCGACTCTAGCAAGGTCCTGGAGGCGATCTACGGAGAGGACGTCCGGAAGCTGCGCGAGGAGGTCCTTGGGTACCTGAGGCTGAAAGGTGTCGTGTTCTTCCTGTTCGACAACCTCGATCGCTTCTGGACGCCCGGCGGCTTCACGGACGACGACGCGCTGATCGTCATCGGCTTGGCGGAATCCATGCAGGAGATCGCCCGGAAATTCAGTCGACAAAAGCTGGATTTCTCCTGGGCTATCTTCGTCCGGAGCGACGTTTACGAATTCCTGGTCCGTGGGATGGCGGATTACGGCAAGCTTGCTGTCCAAAGCTTGGAATGGACAGATCGAGCCCTGATGAAGACGCTTTTCGAAGACCGGCTCCGGTCGAGCGCCTCGCAGATCACCGGGGACTGGTCGACGATCTGGTCGCGGGCCTCGGTCTCGACCGTCAAGGGCAAGCCGGTGCTGGATTTCCTCATCGACGGCAGCCTGATGCGTCCGCGGTATCTCATCCGCCTGTTCGAGACCGCTCGACGCCGTGCCTTGACGTTCGGCCGCGATCGGATTGAGGAAGAAGATTACTGTCAGGCGCTGACCGAACTCGGCTGGCAAGTGCTGGAAGACCTAGATCGCGAGATCTCGGATCTTGTCATCCACGGCGCAAGCCTTCTGTTCGAGATCGTGCAACAAAAGAACGGGCTGACGCGCGGGAAAATAAAATATATCGCAGGCAAGAAAATTCAGAATAGCGAAGACGTCGACAAGCTGATCGACGTGATGCTCTGGAACGGAAGCCTGGGCGTGCTCGACAACGGGGCGCCCCGGTACATCTTCGATGTGGGATACAAGCGGCAGTACCTCGCCTCCCTCATCCGGGACGACGACACCGTCGAGTTCGTGCTCCATCCGACGTTGGTTGCAACCGGGGGCTAACCGATCGCCGCGTAGTCGCGGCGCCTGGCTGCTTCGGTCGGCCGCGAATTCACTTTTGCAGCTTGTAGGTGCCGTTCAGCCACCCCTTCAGCAATTCTTGGGTCACCTTCGAGACGTTCGTTCCCTGTCGAATCGCCTCGATCTTCGCCTCCTTGATCACGTCCTCTTGGATGATGGCTGTGAGCGGCTTCTTCCCTGCGGGCGCGCGGGGGCCGCTCCTGCTGGTCTGTGACTTTGCCGGTTCAGAACCCCCACCTAGGGCAACATGACCCGCTGCGGCGGGCTGTTCCGGGAGGCGCTTGCGGCATGTGTAGTGAATGCCGGGTACTGAGGAGCTCAAGGCCGCCGGCGTGAAGTCGGCACTCGATCTGGAGACGGTAGAACGATTTACATCAAACAGGTTGTTAACACCATATCGACAACCAAAGTTTGACAGCGCGCTTCAGTCTGAACTCGGCCGCGCCTGGGTCATGACAACGATTGTCGCCGCCCAGTCGGCCGAGGCCCGGGCCAACGGCGAGGGGCTGATCCGGACGGCGGACAAGCTGCTCGCGGAAAGCTGGAACGAGCGCATGTGGGCCCCCCCGTCGATCAGGCCATCAACGGCGGCTATGCCTGGCTTGAAATCGAATGCTCGCGATGCAAGACGAAGCGGGAGGTCGATCTGGCCGCGCTGCGCCAGCCGCCAACGACGGCCGTCCACGATCTTGCGAGCCGGCTCCGCTGCAGCAAATGTACTAAGGCCGGCCGACGTCCCGCCGCAACCCTCCTGCAATTGACGCCCCGCCCCCACCAGGCCGCTCCGGAAACCTGAGATGTGCAACCTTTACAGCATGACCAAGAACGTCGACGCGATCCGACGATTGTTCGGAGCCCTCAACAGCAGCGTCGGCAACTTACCCACCATGCCCGGCATCTTCCCGGACTATCCGGCGCCGATCGTCCGGAACGCGGCCGGCGGTCGCGAGATCGTCATGGCGCGGTGGGGCATGCCGAGCTCGCAGCGGGCGCTGATGGACGCGACCAAGAAGCGCGCCGAAAAGCTGCAAGCCAAGGGCAAGACCGTCGACTTCAAGGAACTGCTCCGGATGGAGCCTGACTCTGGAACGACCAACATCCGCAACGTGAACAGCGCGCACTGGAAGCGGTGGCTCGGTCCGGAGCATCGCTGCCTGGTGCCGTTCACCTCGTTCAGCGAGTACGACACCATCGACGGCAAGAAGGTACCGGTCTGGTTCGCTCCGGACGAAAGCCGGCCGTTGCTCGCCTTCGCCGGCCTCTGGACCAACTGGACGTCGGTCCGCAAGGCCAAGGAAGGCGAGGTCACCGCCGACATCTACGCTTTTCTCACGACGGAGCCGAACGCCGAGGTGAAGCGCGTGCATCCGAAAGCGATGCCGGTGATCCTGACGACAGCCGAAGAGTACGACGTCTGGTTGCGCGCGCCGTGGGACGAGGCCAAGGTGCTGCAGCGGCCGTTCCCGGACGGCGCGCTGCGGATCGTCGCCAGCGGCGAAAAGGAAGACCCGGGACCGGCGACGTAGCCGCGGGACACGCGCTGCGGATAAGTGCTGAAAAACCTTCACGAGCAGACAGGGAGACGAACTTGTTCCAACTAATCGAATTGCCCCAGGGTGCCTCGGGCTATGTGCACCTGTCGACCGCCGCGGCCTGGCAAGCCTGGATACGGAAATGTTTGCCCGACGGCCTGCATGAGGACGTGCGGCTGCGTCTGATCTCGAATCTCAAGCACGTCTTGGTCGCGCTGGAGATGAAGGCCGCACTGATCGTCCCGCACGCTAAGCGGGGCAGGCTTCTGTTCGAATCCTACTTCCACATGCTCAATTTCGAATTCTGCGTCGGCACGTTCTCGGTATGCGAGGGTCTCGGCTCCGCGCTCTGGCTGAGGGAAAGCGGACTGGACGGGTCGAAGGCCGAACGCATCGGCATCGAGCAGTGGAAGGCGTCCCTGGAAAAGAAGTTCGATCCCGAGAAGGAGCACGGCCTCGCCGCGGACGTCGACAGCGTTAAGGGCGTCAGGGACAAGCTTCACCAGGATAAGCTAGGCGCCCGCGAGAATATCGACTGGCACGCGTTCTCATACGACAGGGCGTTCACGCCGGCGGCGCGCGCGATGCGATCTCTGCTGCGCACGAACGCCGACGAGGTGCCGAAAGAGACGAACCTAACTGCCGAGTAAACCATGCGTCTCGCCAAACTTAGCATCCGGAATTTTAGAAACTTCCGCGCGATAGACGTTCCGCTTTCCGGGAACGTCGTGGTTCTGGGAGAAAACCGCGTCGGGAAGAGCAATCTGCTGTTCGCGATCCGACTCATTCTGGATCCGGCCCTACCGGACGCGGCCCGTCAACTCAGGCTGTCCGATTTCTGGGACGGCTGCGCTCCGAACTATGACGATCCGATCGAAGTGCACCTCGAGCTCGCCGACTTCATGGGAGATCCGGCGCTCGTCGCCCTATTGACCGACTTCAGAACGCCACTCGATCCGACGACTGTCCGGCTGAGCTACGTCTTCCGCAAGAAGGCCGGGGTGACGGGCGTCCCGCAGACCAGCACCGACTTCGACTTCGTCGTGTTCGGTGGTGGAGACGAGACCCGCGCCGTGCCTGGCCGCGTACGCCGGAGGGTCGCGATCGACGTCCTGGACGCCTTGCGCGACGCCGAAAATCAGCTGGCGAGCTGGCGAAATTCGCCTCTCCGTCATCTACTGGAGGAAGCCGTCATCGCCATTCCGTCGGCGGATCTGGGCGCAGTGGCTGCGGAGCTCGACAAGGCCACGGAGGCGTTGGAGAGCTTTCCGACGATCAAGGCGCTCGAAGACGAATTGAGGGCGGGTATTCTTCACTTGTCCGGTAAGGCGCACGACATCGATGCCAGGCTTAGGTTTGCTCCCTCCGATCCGCTGCGGCTCTTCCGGGCGATCGCGATGTTCATCGATGGAGGAAGACGGGGGATAGCCGAAGCCAGCTTGGGGTCGGCCAACGTGGCGCTGCTCGCGTTGAAACTCGCGGAATTCGCCTGGCGCCGCAAAAAGAACGACCGGAATTTCTCGCTTCTGTGCATTGAGGAGCCCGAGGCGCACCTGCATCCGCAACTGCAGCGATCAGTGTTCAAGAAGCTATTCGGCGGTGCCGATCCCACGCAGGCGCTGATCGTGACGAGCCATTCGCCGACGCTGGCCGCGGTGACTCCCTTGCGGTCGATCATACAGCTGAGAGGTCGAAACGGCGCAACGGAAGCGTTTTCACTGGCGGCACTCCCGGTCGGCGCGGACCAACTCGATGATCTCGAGAGCTATCTGAACGCGACCCGCGCGGAGCTACTTTTCGCCCGGGGCGTGCTCTTCGTCGAAGGCGACGCGGAGGAAGCCTTGGTTCCAGTGTTCGCGCAGTCGATGGGGCGGCCGCTGGACGAACTCGGGATCACGGTCTGCAACGTAGCGGGCATCAATTTCAGCCCTTATGTCAAGCTCGCCGAGTCCCTGAGCCTGCCTTATGCCGTGATCACCGATTGGGATCCGCTGGACGGATCGAAACCGCCATTGGGCCGAAAACGGACGATCGATCTTTGGCAAGACATGCTCGAGGTACGTCGGCAACCCAAGCTGACACCGGTTCAACTGGCGGAGTTCGAAACCAAAACCTTTGCCAAGTTCGCGCCCGCGGCGGCCAATTCGGGCGTCTTCCTGAACGATCGAACTTTCGAGGTGTCAATCGCCAACACGTCAGCGCTTCTGAATCCGCTCCTCGACATTCTCGACCAACAGGGATTCGGTTCGACGCGAACCAACCGGATCGCTGCTTGGCGCGCCGGCGCGGCACCAGTGGATCCGACGCAGCTGCTCGCGATGATCGCCGATATCGGCAAGGGACGATTGGGCTCGAGATTGAGCAGGAAAATGATCGGTCTTTCTCCGCCACAATACATCGCCGACGCGATCACGAATGTGGCTAACCGTGTCTGATCCCCGTCGTCTTCTCGGGGCGCTCAAGGAACTCGAGGGCAACCCCGAGCAGCTCGCCGCCGCCCGCGAAACCGGGCACTGCGTGGTCTTGGCCGGCCCGGGCAGCGGCAAGACCAAGACCCTCACGACAGCCATGGCGCGGGCCCTGGTGAAGGACGTAGTCGATCCCCGCGGCGTGGCCTGCATCACCTACAGCAACGAGTGCGTCGCCGAGCTTGAGGCCCGTCTGTCGACGCTCGGAATAGGCACTGGCGACCGTGCTTTCATCGGTACGGTCCACGGGTTCGCGTTGAGCCAGGTCATCTCGCCCTATGCGCGCTGCGTTCCGGTCGGCCTGCCCGCAGACTTCAAGGTCGCGACGCGGGCGCAATCGCGCGCCGCTGTGGAAGCAGCCCATGCAGCCGTGATCGGTGGCGCCGAAGATCCGCATCGGCGCTGGCAGTTTGCCGTCGAGAAGCGGCGACGCGACGTCGATCGCAGCCGGCCGGAATGGAGAGGGCAGAATCCCGAACTGACGAACTTCATCGAGGCTTACGAAGCGGAACTGCGAAATCGAGGGCTCATCGACTACGACGACATGCCGCTCCTCGCCTACCGCATGATCAAGGAATACGGGTGGATACGGGATGCCATCAGGGCGCGCTTCCCGGTATTGTTCGTCGACGAATATCAGGATCTAGGTCATGCGCTGCACGAGCTCGTCCTGCTGCTCTGCTTCGGCGGAGGCATCCGATTGTTCGCGGTCGGCGACGCAGACCAATCGATCTATGGATTCAACGGCGCCAACCCGGACCTTTTGGCGAGCCTTACGGAGCGCGCGGATGTCCGAACGATCCGACTGCGCTTCAACTACCGGTCCGGCAAGAAGATCATCAGGGCCTCGCTCGGTGCACTCGGCGAGGAGCGTGACTATCGGGAAATCGATGGGGCGCCCGACGGGGAGTTGGCGTTCTACGCCGTCCCGCTCGGTCTGGATCAGCAGGCGCAGACCATCGCCACGACCATCATTCCGAATATTCTCGCGAAGGGCATCCCGCCGGGCGAGATCGCCGTCCTGTATCGGGCGGGTTGGCATGGTGACAAGGTCGCTGAGGCCCTGAGAGAGGCGGACATTCCCTTCGTCCGGGCAGATCCTAAGGGACTGGTTCGACGAGGATCGCGGCTTGCTTGCTTCATAGAGGACTGCGCGCGCTGGGCGACTGGCGGATGGCGGAATGCCGATCCTCCCTACAGCCGTTTGCTCGCACGCGCCTCCGCGCTCGTCTACGGACGCACCGCGGGCGACCACGAAGTGCAGGAGCTATCGGACCGTCTCATCGCTTTCTTGAATTCTTCCATCGGCACCGGAGAGACCACGCACGTTTGGCTGCAACGATACCAACGTGAGTTGATCGAACCGTGGCAGGCGATCACGCGCAACTCGGAACAGGATTGGGATGTCTGCCCCGAGATGATCTCGAACACCGATCCGGCGAACGATCTCGACATGCCGCTCAACCGTTTCGCCGGACGCGTCGAAGGTGCAGGACGCGTCACTTTGACTACCCTGCACAGCGCGAAGGGACGGGAATTCGACGCCGTCGTCATGTATGGCGTCAACTCAGCCGATCTCCCGAACAACAGAGATAAACAGACGCCGCACGGTCTTCGAGAGGCGCGTCGAAGCTTTTACGTCGGCGTCACACGTCCTAGGAAGTCGCTGAGCCTGGTATTCCAGGAGCACCACCATTCACCTTGGGTATACGAACTCGCGCAGCGAAGCGAGAGCTAGGTGCCCAAGAGATCGGTGATCACTCATCGGCCGCCGCCTCGATCGACCTGACGCGCACCTGCAGCAGCGACAGCGCGGCCAACGCGTCTAGACTTAGACCGGCCGCGAACGCGACGATGTCCTTGCTCAACGGATCAATCGGCAACCCGATCCAACCGTCGCCCGAGCCTGTGCGATCCAAGATGGCGCGCCTGTGAGCCCCATTCGATAAGCGTAGTCCGTCGTCAACGATCACGGCATCGGCGAAAACCATATTGATGTTGCGATTTTGAAAAGATCGTCCGCGCGTTTCACGATGTCATCCTCGGACCATGTGACGATCGAATGATCCTGAAACCGGGCGTTCAGTCGCAGGGCACTGTTCGCCGCGATCTGGGGACGCTTTTCGGCGAACGGCCCGTTGCTGATGGACGAGTTGAGCGGCCCCGCGAGAAGTGTGAGATTTCCCAAGGTGTGAAGCAGCTTCCTCCGGCGCTCATCCGCAGAGTCGCCCATCTCGTCCGCCGGAAGTGGCGCATACGGATAATCGGACAAGGCGCCGTTCTGTGGAAGCAGATGCTCGACCGTCAGGCTTTCGGGCAGAACAACTTGCTCCGTCTTGCTGGTGTACATGCGTGCATCAAGGGCTTTCAACAACATGACTGCCCGGTCCGGCCGCGATTTGACATACACCGGCGTTTCAAGGAACCCCGCCTTTAATTCGACATCGCCAGGCCAGCGTACCGTCACGTCGTTCGAACGGACCAATTCGGCTCTTACCGCCTTCGCAATCCTCGAACTCGTCGGCTCTGGACCCGCTTCGTCGGTCTTCTCGGCCTCTCGAACCTTCGCGAGTAAGGAGACGAAGAACTTGTTGTAGTTTTTGTTCGTGAGCCCGCAGATCATCCGCCGAATGAGCCAACTTTCGACATCGGACAGGACCTGTTCCTTGTCTGAGGGATCGAGCCGGTCCGCCGGAAGCCCGAAAATATGGAGCAGGAAGGGATAGACCGTGCTTGTGTCCAACGCGCGAAGGCGGCGCGCGAATGTGGCGGCACGGCCTTCGCCGACCGGCGAAATCAGCGAACGGAAGATCGAAGCGTATTTCTTGAGTTCGCTAAGAAAAGCTTCCAGCCCCTCGTCCGAGTCGTCACGCCAATCCCGGAATTCTTGGAATATCTGACCGATCGCCAGCTCTTTGCCAGTCTTCATGGTCAGAAAATGGAAGATGAAAAGATCAATGCGCGGCCTGTTCAACCGTCCTTGCCGCTCTTCGACGTGCCAATATCGGGTCTCCCCTTTTATCGCGGTTTCGATGCGGTCGTTGTCGAAGTGGTACCAATACTTCGCGTAGAGCTCGTCGGCGTAATGCTCGTTCGCGGCGTGCTCTGGATCGGCCGCTGCCTGTTGGAATACGGTATTTCTGATCAGGTCAGAAGGCAACAAGGGCTGCCCGCGGGCGTTAAGGGTCTCGAAGATCACCTGTGGGTCATCGTTCTCTTCTAACTCGATGACGACGAGCTGGAGACCCGTTCGCGACGCTTGAAAGAGGCCGAAGATATGACGGTCGACGCCATCGGGATCGTCGGCCGACGTCGCGAATGCCGTGATCTGGGAATGGAAGTAGAGGTAGGCTCCGATCATGCGGGGAAGCTCGGACTTCGCCGTGAGGCCGCTCCCCTTCAGCAGCGCTTCGGGTGTCTTTGCGGAAAGTATGAGCCGGAAGGTCGATCTGTCGGCGTTCGTCGGCCACACCTTGAAGCTACTGTCGGCCCCCGCCTTTTCGTCTTCATTCAGCGTCAACCGATTTATTTTCGACGAATGGGCTGACGAATTCGAGGTCGCGAAATCCCGTAACGCGCAAATGAAAATCTGAAGGGTCGTCAGACGTTGCTGTCCGTCGATGATTTCGGACCGGGCGACGGCGCTGCCGACAATCTTCTGCACGTTGAGCACGACGGCGCCGAGAAAGTGCGAACGCTTGGGGCTGCCGGTCTTGCTCGCCATGCAGGCTTCAGCCTGCCGTTGGATATCGTCCCATAACGGCTCCCACTGTTCGGCCTCGTTCCACACGTAGGCTCGCTGATAGAGCGGAACGACGTAACGGCGATCCTTCTGGAATAGCTCGTAGATCGAAAGTTTGTCCGGCTTCATGACGTTTCCCAGTTAACTTCGGTCAGAACATCGAATCTGCTGCACCGAGGAAATTCGGTAGCACGAAGAGTTCGCTGAACTCAAAGATGTTAAGCCGCCCGCACGGCCGTCCTCGAGTGAACCGAAGCGGCTGAATTGGCGCCGTGAACACCGCGGGTCGCCCTTCGTCTTGGTGCTGCTCGGTCTGGAGAATAGCTGACACGGCGCGTGGCAGCGGAATAAGTTCTAGTGGCTCTTCGCGTCGGGTTGACGTCAGGGATGTTTTTCGGTTTTCGAAGCGCGATCTTCCGCGGCGATTGCCTCCTTCTCACACATGTAGACGCCGCGCTTTGTGGTGCCGTAGCTCTTGGTCCCGGCGAAGTGATAGACCTTCGAGGGCAGATTGACCCACACCACGGTATCGGTTGGGCAGCGGACTTTTGCTGAAGCTTCATCGGCAAACTGTCCCGCCTCCAGCGCTGCGTTCTCTTTCGGCGCGGAGGTTTGCGGAGCCGGGACCGGTGCCGCAGTCGTTTTGAGAGCCGGCTTTTGCGGGACAGGAGCGGGCGCAGCTTGCGTGGCGGTTGGTGCCGGCCGGCTCGGCGGGGGCGCCGCGGGGGTTGGCTTTGGTTCGGGAGCGGTCGCAGTCGGCATAGGGCCTCCGGCCCTGCACTGATCGACATAAGCCTTCTCGGTGGCACCCCGGGCTTGCAAGCCCGCCTTGTCGGCCCGCCATTCGGCGGTGCATTCCTTGGCGGTCTTCTGGGATGACGTGGTGCTGGTCGATGGTGACGGCGCTGCAGGGGGCGGAGGCGCTGCGGCACTCGATTTCGGCGAAGGGGCGGATGCCGCTGGCGCCGCACCAACCTTGCATTGTTCAACGTATGCTTTTTCGGTCACGCCGCGGGCTTGCATCCCGGCCTTATCAGCCCGCCACTCGGCGGTGCACTCTTTTGCGGTTTTCGATCCCGCGGCCGTGGCTTGCCTGGGCACCGGCGGCGGCGCCCTCTCGGCCGGTTTCACCGCTGGCGCGGCGGCGGTTGGCTCCGCTCCGCCCCTACATTGTTCGACGTACGCTTTTTCGGTCACGCCCCGGGCTTGCATCCCGGCCTTGTCAGCGCGCCACTCCGCCGTGCAGTCCTTCGCAGTCTTTGCGAATACGGGAGCGGCGGAGATGCCGCATACAACCGCAGCAGCAATGAGACCAATGCCGATCTTCATGTTCGTTCTCCTGGCTCCGCGGCGTGCTATTCCGCCAAGGCGGCTAATTCGTCTCGTTGGGAAGTGATCGCGCGTACGCCGCGGCTGAACCGCGGACGCCCGGTCGTGAAAAAGCCGCTGCAAGCGTTCTTTTCGTCGCAGCGATCGCATTCTTCCACGAAGCCGTTTTTCCAGTCCGAGATCGACTGGAGCGCGTGCGGCCAAACAGACTTTGGAAGAACACACTTGGGAAGGTTGTACACCGACACGTTGACGCCAGCGGCGCTCAAGTGATCGACGGCCCTCGCGAGTCCGTCGCCATAGTCCACCGGATCCATCCAGAGCATGGCATCGTTTGCAATGGCAAAGCCCGTGTTTTCGAGCCCCATCAATGCGACGTGGTCGACGAACGGCAGATTGCGGGCAATCCACCGACCAGTGTCTTCGATGATCGGCGCGGTCAATGCATGCAGGACGACGCGGATTTCGACGCGTTGCCCCCGGTCCTTGAGCTTCAGGATGCCCAAGATCGTCTCATCGAACGCACCCTTGGCCTGCACGACGTGATCATGGACATGATCGACTGAGGCGTAGACCGGAATGGCAGCCATCAGGTTGAGGTGGCCGATCTCTTTCCAGGCGTCGACGATCCGCGAGTCGGCGAACGCTCGGCCGTTGGTCAGCACCTGGATGGCGGTTGCCGGCAGCCGATCGCGGCACTCCTTCAGGACGGCGATGAAGTCTTCCCAATCCGACAGGGTCTCTCCGCCGGTGAACGTCAGCGCGCGGGTCGCCGGGTCGATGAGCGGAAGGCTTTCTTTGATTTCGCTGAGGATCCAGCGGTCATCGACATCTTTCGGCGGTTGCGAACACATCAGGCAATAATTGTTGCAGCGTTCCGTGACCAGAAACGAGTTGTGCGCTGAATTTCGGCGATACAGCGTGCGGAATTTCCTGGACGCGTGATCGAAGCCGATCACATCGCCGTCCGCGAGATAGTTATATTTCGGGGGCACGGCGACGACCCGTCCTGTGAACGTGCCGCACAGATCGATCGAGCCGTCGGAGACGACAACGATGGACGGCCAATCGGCTTCCATCGCGCGCCGGATGTCGTCTGCCGTTCTGGCGATCGCGAAATCAGCCACGCGACGTTCAGCGGCACTGTCTACCGACCGGAGCCTGAGGACCGACCGGCCCTTGTCCGAGGAAAATCCAGTGCTCTGCGAGGCTGTGCCATAGAGAGGAAGGGTCATGCGGCGGCCCACCGTCGCAAGATGGCAGCATCTTGCGGAGAGTTCTCCAGAATGTCCAGCAGCAGGCCCATGATGCCTTTTTGCCGAGCGCAAAATGCTGACAAGGGCTTGATTCCCAAGGCGTCACCCTGCGTTGCGTGATGATAGACGGGGTCCGCGCCGCAGTGGCTCTCATACACGCAGGTCGAGCATTCGGGCGCGCACTGCGTCAGGGATGACGAAATCGCGCCGATCAGCTTGTCCGACAGGATGAGCGAATTGTAGCTGTCGTGTTCGACGTGACCGAGCCGGAAAGCGTCGTCACCGGTCTCGGCCAGCATCCTGCCTTCATCCGAAGCAAAAACACTGCCGTCGTAGTTGTAGACCAGCGCGCCAAGGCCGGCGCCGGCGGGGCTGCGCAAGTCAACGTAACCGATGGATCGGTCCGAGAGCACCCGTGTGAGAAGCAGCGCCGCGTAGAACTCCCGGAACGGGGTGCCCTGTCGGTTGATCTCCAGAACCCGGCGCAATCCTCGCTCGTAGAACGCAAGCCACTTCTGCGCGTCGTACTTGGCGAACTGCTTCGTTTTGATCGCAAATCCGAACGGAGAAAGCGGGCGCAGGAAGATGCCATCCAGCCCCAGTTGGAGATATTCGTCGATGATCTCATCGACGCGGTCGAGGCTCGCCTCCGTGGTAGTCATCAAGGCCCCGATCATGTCGGGACCTAGAATCTCCCTGGCTCGCCGGATTCCAGCGACAGCTAATTCATGACTGTTTGCACCGGGTCGGGGACGGTTTTTGTTGTGCAGATCGGCGGGACCGTCGAGGGAAGTGGAGAGCAGGACGTTGTTCGCTTTGCAAAACTCGAGAACGGCATCATCCAATAAGGCCAAGTTCGACGCGATCACGAAGTCGAGCTTCTTGCCGGACCGTTGCTTCGCAGCGGCAACAATCTTCCTGATCAGAGGAAAATTGAGAAGTGGCTCCCCACCCTGGAACTCGATCTTGATCCGTGCCGTCGGGCTGGCGAACGCGATGTCGAGCGCACGCATCGCCGTTTCTTCACTCATGTCGAAGCGTGAGCGGTCGGTACTTTGACGCGAGACCTGGCAATAAGGGCAAGAGTGTTCGCACCGCAGCGTCACGACGAAAATATGAAGCGGGGTCGTCTGCTGCAGGAACGACATCCGGCTTCTCAGCCGGGCCGCCAAAAGCTGCCGTTGCGCCTTCTGGTTCGCTCCGGTGACCAGATGAGCGGCATAGGCCTTTTCGTAGAGGCCGTCGCCGGGCCGAACCTGAAGGTCGACGAGCCTATTCAGTTCATCTTCAGACAGGCGGACGAAATCGCCAACTACGTTGGCGACGAGATACTGGTTTGTTCGGGTGCGCTCAAAATTGAACGGCAACAACGAAAGATCTTCGGTTGCCGCGCTGAAGCTCTCAGGAGGTAAAAATCGCGCCATGGTCTCCAGCAGGACTTTATCCGGCATCATTTTGGTTAGCGACCAGTGCCCCGAAGGCCAGTGCAAGGATGACGTTTCGAACGCCCTCCGTTTTTTCGGCGACGCGAGCCCGCAAGTTTTCGTCAGCGACCAGATTCAGAAAGCGCTCCTTCAGTTCATCCGAACCGAGCGCGGCGCCCTTTTGCGAATTGAAAGAAACGAGGCGGCAGACATAGCGGTCGCCCACCAGGTCAACCTGGCAGGTCGCCGTTCCGATCAGACGATAGGCTGCCGCATCCAAAGCACTCAGGCTTTGGATGCTTGAATCGAAATCGACAGCTACCTCGACCGGGGATGCCGCTGGAAGCTTAGCGGCTGGAGGCATGGGACGCATGTGAAGCATGCGACGCGTGGGAGGCATGCTGGGCGACGATGGTGCCGTCGGCTTGCTTCGTCATAATGAACCCTAGGAGGTCTTCACCCGCTTGGTAGTGGGCGTTTGCCTGAAGCTTAGTGCCGGTGCTTTCGGCCGCAACCGCGGTTGCATCGTCGGCAGCCACTGCCTTGGCCTCGGCGCCCTGAACCGCAATCCCGGTGAGCGACGCGAGCGCAGCGCCAAGCGAAAGCATAACTTTGGACTTCTCGATCATATAGCCCCCCATTTTTAATTTGCTCAATGAACAGGCACTCTTACAACTTCCGAGGGCGCAAAGTCCATAGTTCTATTGGCCGAGAGCGTCCCTGTCCGGACCGGCGCTTTGGCTGCCGCCCCGCGTAAACCGCGTCACCTAGGCACGGCCAGGTACTTGTCCGGGATGAGCCGCAGGCCGGCGTCGAGCGGCCGCTTGATGTCGAACATCTCGGCACCGTTCTGGAAGTGGAAGACCCTCCGGACGCGGTAGGTCGACGGATTCTGGGCGGCAACTTCGTACTGGGTGCGGGGCAGCCAGAACCGCGTCCGCGCGTGCCCGTTGGTGGTCTTGATCTCGAGAAACCTCTCCTCGCCGCCCGGCTCGAAGGACCGAATGTCGTAGCCCGATGGTCTTCGCCGCGATCGGCGGGCCAGTCCATCTCCTTGGCCAGGTCGCGGCGGCCGACCTGGCACGGCCTGTCGTATTCGAACTTGAATACCATCTCCTCGCCGGCGCGCCCCAAGTGGCGTTGAACTCGTCCCTGGCGGCCGAGTAGTACCTGCCGGTCAGCCGACGCAGCACCGCCTGACGATCCTGCGGGTCCGAGTACCCCAGACACCCCGTTTTTCGCCTCTCGGGAGTTATGGGAAGCTAAGGAAAGATCGATGCCCCGTGGAAGGCTCAGGACAAGCCCATCCCGAGTGACCGTAGAGCCGGTCTGGCCACTTGGAGATGATCAATCACCCATGGCGGCACCCAAACGCTCCTGAGAGCCCCTTTTTCTCGACGAGAAAGGGGTCGCCTGGCGATCCGTCGACCCGCCTCTCAGAGCGCCGATGGATCTCGGCCAGCCGCCGCGAGGTCCGGAAGGACCGGATCCAGTTCCTCATGCTCGAGAATTTTAGCGCCCTCACCCCCCAGGTAGGCGGTGAGACCTGCGATGCCTGAATCGGGGGGACATCGTGCCGGCCTTCGGCGGGACCTGCCCTCGCTATTTGGCCATCTCTACGCTCATCAGTGGGGTCGTATCGGGTGAGTGCTGCTCAGGCAGTCGCCTTCTGAAGCCGACTATCCCACGGCAGCCGGAGCGTCTTCAGCGCAAAGGCCCCGTCCCCAAGGAGCGCTTGGGCCAGCAGCATGATCGCCCAGACGAACGGCATTTCCCACCCGCCCTCCACGAACCAGAAACTCTTCCTCACCATCCAGAAGTGAGTGGCTCCCAACATCATCGGCAGGGTGTAGAGGCTGACCCATCTGGTGTAGAGGCCGAGGAGCAGCAGGATAGCCGAGGCGAATTCCGCGCTGAGGGTGTAGGTAAGCACCCACTCAGGATAGCCCGCCTTGAGAAGGCCGTTCCACCACAGGCCGATCGGCTTAAGAACGAATTTGCCGTACAGGGCGGCGATGAACAGACCCGCAATCGTCACACGAAGCAGCAAAGCGGCATAAGGCGCCGTACGTTCGTCAATCATTCGAGCGCTCCTTGAAATGCTACGAAGCGCCCTCAGTCTGGCCCGCCCGCGAAAATATGCAACGGCGCAGACGGTTGCAGCCGCAGGGGAACCGGCACAAGCACGCCAGAAGTGAGTTTGCGCGCGGCAGCGGTTAAGGAGCGAGACTTCCGACAGGAGCGGTTCTCGCGTACTCAGTCGACCTTTTTGCCCGAAGGATCGTCGCGCTGCTGATTAGGCGTTTCTTGGCGATCCGAATGACTTCGTTGCGCCACTGCTCATCGGAATGGATCACCTGGTCGATATCGAAGTCCTGAACGCCCCCAAGGAGCAGCGAGAAGCTGTCGATGCGCTTCTTCATGATCTGTACAACGCGGTGGTCGCGTGTTCCGCGGAATGCAGGATAAGCGTATCGGATGCCTTTCCCCGTTACGGCGGCCCAGCTATTCACGCGCCGAAGCCGCCCGTTCCGCTGTACCGTCCTAATCGGACTCGGATCCAGTTCGTAGTGAATGAGATGTCTGCAATACCGATGGAGATCGATACCCTCCGAGAGCTTGTCGGTCACCACCAACACGTCGGGACCGAACGGGCTGTTGAAGACCGAGATCGCCGTGTCCGGCTGCCGGTTGTGAACGAAAATCAGAGCCTCTTTTTTGCTTTCGCTGGGCTCGCATACCGCCAAAACGCGCGACGTTCCGTTTGCACCGGGCAGGAGATCCAGCCGCTCGGCCGACCTCTTCAAGACCTCGCGGCTGGATCTCGAGTGGATTAGCGCATCATACAGACGCAAGGCCGCCTCGCCGATGTACTCCGCATTATCGCAGCCTCGCGCTCGCCCGGTGGTGATGGAATGTGCGAGATCCGACGAAGCGCTCGGGTTGGCGCCCAGCCAGGCCCGAGTTTGCGTCCTTACAAGATCGCCGCACAACCACCTTATGAACGTTCGCCGCAACTCCTGGTCCACGGCGTCTTCGGATTCGCGGTCTAGCGCCTCATTCCAAGCGGACTCCCAGATCTTCGGGGCGGGCGCAGGATGCTTCGGTGTAGTCGGGAGGTTCGAATGCAGGCTGGCGGCGAGTTCTTGTGCGGTCGCGTGGTGGTGACAGAACAGCAGCACCTTTTCGCCGCTTTGGAGGACTTCCTTGACCTCCCTGGTCACTGCCGCGACTTTGGAATGGATTCCCACTTCCCTACGGAGGCGGCCCATCGCCGAGAGGTGGTTTCCGACGATTGACTTGGCCGGTTCGCCAAGTTGAATCCTGTCGCGTTCAAGCCTATCGCTTTCCGCATCGTAGTGTCGCCACCCGACGTGGAAGCGAGGATCATTTCTGGCTCGGCCGGCGCCTTGTGAAGCTACTCTCAGCGCCCGATCCATCCGGAGGATCAACTCCTCCTCCGAAGGGCTGGCTTGCGGAACGGGTATGGACCAGTCTTCGCGGGTGCCGAACGAGTGCTGCTCGTCCGGCAGATCATCGACCCCATGCCGAATGACGAACGGCGCCATCGCTTCGATCGCCGCCTTCGCTCTCCCCACCAGACGTTCGGCTACGACTTCCGGATTCCGCGTCGTGTTGCCGGAATACAGGTCATCCAGGGTTCGACTGAAGGCGCGCACAGGCGAAGAGGCCTCCTCGGCACCGATCAGGCTCAGCATGCGCTGGAGTTCATCGATGCGGATGCTGAAGGGGGTGGCGGTCAGGATGAGGATGCGTTTTGCGTGCTTGCGCTGCCGCTTCAGGGCCTTGCTGAAGCAGGTCTGATCGCCCTTCGCCCTGTGCGCCTCGTCGACGATCAGCAGATCGCATCCAAGATTGAAATCCGACGAAGCGTAGGAGTGCTTGACCACCTGGATCGAGCCCGTCGTGAGCCTCTCCACCTTGCGCGCCTTCACGCGCGACTCGCGAACCTCCAGATGCGGAGCGCATCTGCCCATGGGAAGAACGTGATCGAGAAGCTCCGCTTCCCACCGCCTTACCATGACGTCGTTCGGCGCGAGTATCCGAACGGAACGACCCTCGCCCGCCGAAGCAACCACCCACGCGACCAGGGCCGCCACGGCTGTCTTGCCGAGGCCGACGTCATCCGCCAGCAGCAATCCTCGCCGCGCACGCTCTCCCAAACTGCCGTTAAGCCGCACGAGGATGTCAGCCGCGGTGTCAAACTGACGCCGCGTGCTGTCGGCGGCCAGCACCCTCCCGCCGTCGGCGCTGGCTTTGATGTACGCGTCCGGATTGGACAGAAACTGCCACTGCTGGGCGCGAAGATTAAGAGGCTCGATCGGCAGCATCAGCACTCCGGAAAATGTTTGAGGCGAATGGCCAGTTCCTCGGCGGCGAGACCGGCCCCCAGCGCGCCGGTCGGACCGGCGGTTCGGTCGCGCTCGGACTGTCGCCGGAACGCCTCCACCAGAAGTTCGCCGTCCCGCCGCAGATGCTTCCGACGGAAGTCGTCCGGCTGCCTTCGCGACAGCTCCTTCACGGCGTCCGCCCAGCTATCCACGACAGCGAGATGCCGTCGTGCCAGCACGAAGGCGGGGACCGCATAACTTTCGGAACGGGAGCCATCTGGCGTCTCGTCATCGCCGTCCTCCGGAAACGCCAGATCATCGACGGCATCAGCGGTTTCGGCCGGATCCTCAGCCGCTGTGCGGCCGCCGTACTCCTCGAACAAAAGCTGGTCCCCGAGAGCTTGCAGCAGCGCTGTGTCTACTTCCGGCAGCAGAGTATTTTCCCGGTCCTCCAGTTCGCGTTCATCGAACACCGGAAGCCGGAGGCATTCGTCCTGGCAGGTCAGCTCGACGACGAACGGAGAGAGCCACGGTCCGCTATACTGCATGTCTGCACGGCAGAGACCGTCGGCACCGTCGCTCGTCCATCGCGCAACAGGATCCGTCTCGCCGCCCGCACGCAACTCGCCGGAAACCTCCGAAGGAGAACCGCAGCGGCATTCGATTCGGACCACTTCTCCGTTCCACGTCGCTCTGCCCCAGCTGATCAGGGGCGAACTGCGGGTGCCAAGGTCCGCGACTGTCGCGATGTCCTTCTCGTCGTCGAACGGTTCGAGGTGCTCAAACGGCCAGTCGGCCTGTTCGACAGAGACCCCCAATTCGAAATTTTCGATCGTCAGCGCCCCCTGCTCATCTTCGCGACCCCACGCCGCCATGCTGAAGTTCGCCGAGGTAACCAGGAGGCGGCGCGAGTTACCGCGCCTGAAATGGTAAAGCTTGGCATGGCTCCAGCGGTCGTCGGCCTGACGGTGCCGCACGTGGAACGCATCCGACCGGTCCGAGTCCGCCGGGTCGCGGCCCAGCCTCAGGATGGAGGCTCCAGCTTCGAGCAAAGAGCGGAGCGTGTTCTTCGGCAGCAGCCAGCAACGTTGCCATGGATGACTCTTCTCGATCCAGACGAGCTCCAATCGTTCGGTAGTGCCGCCGAAGTTGCCGCACCATCGGCGAAGCGTCTCCGCGTCCCAAGACCCGACATAGGGCGTCGTGATGGAGGCGCCGGCCGCGCCGTTTCCCGCCGGTGCAATCTTCGCCAGCCCCGCAGCGCCCCAGGGCGTGCGGCGCAGGACGGCGCGCGAGTGCACCCCGGGAACGCTCGCCACGAAGGTGATCGACTCGGGGCATTCGCCGCGCGCGAGCAGCTCTAGGAAAGGATCAAGATTCTGGCCGTCTCCGGCGGAGATGGCCAGTTCACGCACGAAACTGGGCAGGATCCCCCAGGTCGACAGTCTCGCGTCAGACCGTTGAGGCTTCAGCGTGATCAGGGTCCGCCACGCGGACTGGAGCTGCCCCTTCAGCGCCGCAAGCGTCAGGTTTGCGGACGACACGACGATTTCCAGGTAGTCGGGTCCGTCCGGACTGCTCCAATGCAGGAGCCATAGCTTTGAGTGTTGAACCGCCCTTCCGCGACTGCCGACCGTGAGGTGGCGGATCGAGCGCCAAATCCATTGGTATGCGCTGTCGCCTCCGTCCCGCTCCACTGGCTCTTCGCGGGCATTGGACGAAACCACGACGATGCGATCATGCATCTGCCGCAGGCGCCGGTCGAGCTCGATCAGGAAATACTGACGTTCGGCTCCGTCCCCCGCGGGTTCATGGCCGAGCTTCAGAAACAGCGGAAGCGCGTGCTCGACAAGCAGACGCTCATCTGCCCGATCGTAGGTGCTGAAGAAGGCGCGGACCAGGGTGCATTCCGGCGGAGCGTCGGTTTTCAGAAGCGATTCCCAACCGATAGCTCCCATTTACACGTCCTCGGTCAGGTCGTCGTCCTCTTCGCGAAGACCTGCGGGCATCTCGCGGATTACTCCGCACTGCGTCGCCAGCCGGCAAAGAGACCAGAGCCGAAAGCGGTAGCCGGAGGCATTGGCCAGCGGCGGCATCCGCGGCTCGATCCGCCCGTTGCGCAGCACGAACCACCGCAATCCTCCACCGTACATCTCATGATGCTGCAGCAGGTCCGTGAAGCACTCGACGGGATCTGCGCTCCGGATCGCGTTCGCAAACCTGTACGCCGTATCGACGTGCCGGAGCGTAAGATCGGCGGCTGTTGGCCATTCTCGGGCGGCAGCAAGGAGTTCTTGGCAAACTCGTCCCGCCGAGGGCGAAGAGGCCGCCTCCGCGAGAGGAATCTGACTTTTCCCGCCAAGGGATTTTGCGATCACCTCCATCGCCGCTATCCCGGCGTCGGCCAGGCGGGAAAACCGCGGCAGCAATGCCATGGCGGGCTCTTCGTCCTTGAACAGAAGCCCCAAGTGCCTGCACACCCCGAGATGATCTTTGGCGCCGCACTTGGCGATCTCTAGCGCGACTCTGCGGCGTCTCTTTCCGCCATGGTCCTCGAACACGATAGGGCGAAGCAGATCTACCTCCGGCAGGATCTCGAACTCGTCCCGGGGTCGCGGCAGAGTTTCCTCCGCCCGCTTGCCGCTGCGGTCGAAATTGCTCCAGTGCTGCAGCCACCACTTGCATTCATCGCCGCGACCCAGCTTGGCGCTCCTGATCGAAATCCCGTCGTCGCTGAGGTGGCTGGCATTAAGAGGCCAATCCGGAGCGGCCGATCCAAGTCTGGCATCCAGCCACTTGGCCAGTTTGTTCGCTGCCGGGCCTGGCGTCCAGCCGTCGCCGCCGACGGTCATACCAGTCCATTTGCGGAATGCGACGCGATATCCGCCATACGTGCCGGTCTGTCGATAGGCCCGGAATTGGTCGACGGACATTCCGAACCGATCGGCCGAATACCTCCGATTGCTGTAATCTTCGTACCAGGGCTGGATGCGCCGGCGGCCCAGCAGCGGCCGATCCCTCCAGTCATCTTCCGCCAGCCCGATGGTCCTGGCAGCCCACATGAGTTCGAGCGGCCGCAGCCATGCGTACCGCGCGCTCTGCTCGGCCCGGGTGACGACGGACCTGCCTCCGCTCGCCTGGAAGATCTGTTGCGACCGGACGAGACACCAGGACAGGATGGTGACCCATCGTCCGTCACGCACACGATTGGTCAGTCCCGGCGCCACCATCTCGGCGAACACGCTGGTGAGAGCAAGAAGACCGAGCGCGTCACCGCGCCTGACGACGATCGGATCCCAAGGCTCCGTAAATAGCAGCCGTGGCCCTTGGGTCGGTTCACCGAGATGTTCAAACGACATCGATGACCTGCCCAGTTGTCATGAACACCAGCAGCGCCCGCCGGGCGTTGGTCTGCTTCCGGTAGTCGCCGATCTGCTGGCGGTAGTGGCCGATGCCCGACTGTTCCGGAGCCACGTCGCTCTTCCAGTCGACGACGACCTCGATGGCGCCGGCCTCGTCGAATGCGACCGCGTCCGCCTGACCCGAGAGCAATATCTCCTCGCCGTCCCGCGTCTGGCTTCCGAACACCGGCAGTTCAGGAACTAGCCGCGGTCGGAGCACCGCGATGTCCGGCAGCGCGAGCGTCCGGAGGACCGTGCCGGCCAATTCCGCGGCACAGATGCCATCCTTTGGGTCCAGCGCGGGCTCGTGCCCCATCTGCCGGATCAGGTCGGCGGCCCGGACCTCCAGGCCGGATTTCGCGTCCTCGGCTTCGCCGGTCAGCACCTCCTCGATCAGCTTGTGGAGGATGGTGCCGCGCGTCGAGCTGCCGAGGACGGCGGCCGGAGCAATTTCGACCGCTTCCGGAATTTCGGCGCTTTCTATCTTGGCTCCCCCCTCGCCGACCTGATCGAGTTCGCTGCGGCTCGGACGGCGCCACGTCACGACCTTGCGGCCGCCGAAAATGGCGGCTGCCTCTGCGGCGAAGATCTCCCGGCTCTGTCCGTTTTCCTGCGGCGACGCAGTTCGCTCCTTAGCGGTGCCGGTGTCCTCGAGATCGATCGGCGGCAGTTCGGCAACGCCGAGATCGACGAGCTTCGCCCAGCACTTGTCCGACAGAGCGGCGGAATGTCTGGGCAGGATCAGCAGGTCGCGTGCGCGGGTCGCGGCCACGTACCAAAGCCGCACGCGCTCGCGCCGCTGCTCCTCCTCGGCGCGGGCTTCGATGCCGGCATAGTCAGCGGGGCAGTTGCCGAGGATCGGGATCGAGAACAGGTTCTTCGAGCGATCCTGCACCAGGCCGGATTCGGACTTCGGCGTGCCGGTCATGTTGATAGGGATGACTATCGGCCATTCTAGCCCCTTGGCGGCATGCACGGTGATCAGAGAGACCGCCTCCTGCTCGGCATCTGGCCGGCCCTCGACCTGACGGACGGCCTCCTCCCAGTTGGCCCACATGTCGCCGGCAAAAGCCCGCAATCCGCGGACGTCGTAGGCTCGCGCCATTTCGAGGAAGAGATCAACGTTAGCGACCGCCCGCTCGGCACCGGCCTTGAAGCGCTGTCGGATCTGCGGACGAACATGAAGAGCCGCAGTCGCATCGGCCAGCAGCGCGTAGGGCGTCGTAGTCCGGGCGCGCCGGCGGAGCGAAGAAAGCTTCGTCAGCACATCCTTGGCGACCGGATGGTTCACGCTTGCCGGATCGGTCTGGAGCGTAAGCATCGGCAGGCCCTGCCGTTCCGGATCAACCGGCAGAGCCTCCGAGAGATCCAGCAGTTCATTCTCGGTCAGGCCGACCAGCGGCCCACGCAGCAGCGCGCCGAACGCGAGCGTGTCGCGGGGGTCGGCGAGACTGCGGGTCAGTGCGATCAGATCCTGGATCTCCTGGCGGCGGAAGAAGCCCTTGCCGGCCTGGGTGGAGACCGGAATCGCCAACTCCTCCAGCGCCTCCTCGAACCGCCAAAGTTCGGTGCCTACTGGCGCCAGCAGCGCGATGTCGCCGAAACGACACGCCCTCACCTCGCCCGTGTGATCATCACGGACCTCCAGGTTGCCGACCAACCTGTTACAGAGATCGGCTACCGCCAGCGCTTCGCCGTCGCGTATAGCGGCGGCCTTCGGCTTCTCCCCCTCGACGACCACATCCAGCGCGCAGACGCCCGGCCTGGTCCCGATCGCGGGATGGATCGGCGACAACTCGGAGAAGCCGGGCTGCCCGTCAGCCGACAGCGCCGGTTCGAATCGCTTGTTGACGAATGCGAGGATCGGTTCGACGGAGCGGAAGTTGGCGGTGATCTTGATCCGGGAGCCGGTGCTGATCGCCGTCCGGGCGGCGATGTAGGCGTTCACGTCGGCGCCACGGAAGCGGTAGATCGCCTGCTTGGGATCGCCCACCATGAATAGGCTGCCGGAGCGCAGCGGTCGCGCCAGCGCGTCGCCTTCTTCGCAGTCGTCCCCGCAGATCAGCCACAGTATCTCGATCTGCAGCGGATCGGTGTCCTGGAATTCGTCGACCATGACGTGGCGGAATCGCTGCGATAGCGCCCGCCGCACCTCCTCATGGTCCCTAAGCAGCTTGCGCGCGATGTAAAGCAGGTCATCGAAATCCAATAGCGCGGCGTCCCGCTTGTAGTCGCGCCAGTCGTCGCGAAGACTCTGCATCTCGTTGCGCAGGCGAGACAACAGTTCGCCTGCGATGGCACCGAGCAAGGCCTGCAGGGCCTCGTGGCAGGCCTTATACCGGGGAAGGATCGCGTCGAACGCCGCTTTTCCGTCGGCCTTGGAATGGCCCGCCTTGGCGGCGGCGTCTTGCCATTTCCCGCTGGTCTGAAGCGCTCTCGCGCCGCCAGTCTGGATGAAGCAGGTCTCGTCGCGCTCGAAGTTCAGCGCGCCGATCAGGGCGGCGTTGCTGGGCGTCGCGTCGGCGAGCTTGTGGCCGTCAAGCAGATCGGCGAGATCGCGCAACGCCCGGCAAGCGGCGGAGGTCTTCTCCTCCTGATAGCCGTAACCGCCGAGCTCGGCCTCGAGCTGCTTTGCGGCCGCCATGAGGTCGGTCATGGCTTTGGGCGACCACGCAACCTGCGCGCACTCGGCGTCGCGATTCCTCCGCAGAAACTGAGCGACGTCTTCCACAAGCTTCAACCCGGCGGCCTCGCTCCCGAGGATGAGCTGGGCGATCAAACCGTCGCCCTCGTCTCCGGAGAGCCGTTCCTTCAGCCATGCGTCGTATCGCTCCTTGAACGCCAGATCGGCCTCGGTGGGGTCGACGATGTCCGCTCCCGGATCGATGCCAGCCTCGGCCGGATAGGGCTTGATCAGCGCTTGGGCGAAGCCATGGATGGTGCTGCAGGTCAATTGGTCGAACGTCTCGCAAGCCCGATAGAGATTTGCCTTCTGTGCCTCGGGGACGCCGTTCGGAAAGACGTCTCTGAGGTCGCGAGGCACCTCGCCCATCGATAGCGCCGTCGTGAACCGCTCGATCCGGAGCCGGAGCTCGCTGGCGGCGAATTCGGTGAAGGTGATCGCGGCGATGTGCTTCGGCTCGACGCCTCCGGCGAACAGCACGGCGACGCGCCCCGCCATTACCGAGGTCTTGCCGGAACCGGCACCAGCCTCGACCAGCAGGGTGCGGTCAATGGCGGTCAGCGCAGTCATGCGGGCAGCCAGATCGGGGATCGCCTTCATGGTTCGCCCCAAACAGCTGCGGCCGGGCCGAGCTTCTCCTGCGCCAAGGGTAGCTTCCGCGGCAGATAGCCGGCGTTTGCCGGCAACGCGAATGCATGATCGTTGTAGTCGTCCGCCGCATCCTGTCCGGGCGGCGCCACACCTGACAGCAACGCATCGCGCGACGCGGCTGCCGCCATCGAAATTTTCGTCAGCGCACCGTCGAGGTCGAACAGCGGAAAGACGGCCTGTTCGCCCCCGCGGGCGTTCGGATAAAGCAGCGAGGCTTCGATAGCCACGTGGTTGCCGAGCAAGGTCTTGACAGCGAACGCATAGAGGCAACGCTGCAACTCGGTGCCGCCCTTGATGACCAACTCGTCCATCTTCTTGGCGAGCTTGCCCGTTTTGTAGTCGACGACACGGGCGCGCGAACGGTCGCCCGCGAGATCAAGCCGATCGATCTGCCCCTTGATTAGAAGGCCGGTGCCCGGGATCTCGACGGCGACGTCGGTCTTCCACGGAAGCTCGCGACCGCTCTCGTCCGGACCGGTTTCGCCGAACGGAATTTCGCACCAGGTCTGCTGACCCGGAAACTTTCCGAGGTCATAGGCGAGCGCGGCCGCCGCCAGCTCGTGGCCACGGGCGCTCGTGCTGCGCCAGATCACGTCCGGCGGCACCGGTTTGGCATCCTCCCAGTCCGCGATAGTCCGGTCGCGCGCAGCGGCAAGCGCGGCGTCGATCTGGTGCTGGCGAGCGCCGGCCAAGCCGCCCTCGTCCTCGAGGCGCTCAACGGCGCCCCGAAGCAACGCATGAACAAGGGTCCCGAAGACATTGGGGTCGAGCCTCAACGGCTCGTCGACATCCTCCGGCGCCTTCCAGCCGAGACCGTAGCGCCAAACAAAGCGGATCGGGTCGCGCAACAGCATCTTCAGCGACGTCGCCGATAGCGGCCGCTCGAACAGTTTCGTTAGCCGGGCATGGGCCGGCGCAATCAGGCCGTCGTGCTCTGTGATCTCGTGGCGATGCCAGTCCCGCCAGCACGCAAGCCCGGAGACGGCGATCGGCAGGTTGGTGAATTCCGACGGGCGGGCCAGAAGCCGATCGGATTCGCTGGCGGCGTGGCTAGGCGTGCCGGCGCGATCAAGATAAGTCTCCGTCAGATCCGTGATCAGCGGCGAGCGACCGAGCATGCGGCCTTCGGCGTCGCGCCGGCTGAACGAAATTGCGACGCTCCGCGCCATGGTCACGATGGTCCGCAAATCCCGTTTATCACCGTCGGCCACCGGAAGCGGATCGAGCTTCTCGATTGGCAGCACGTGATCCGGAATGAGCCTGTCCTCCGAAATCCGCCGCGGCCAGCGCCCGGCATTCAAACCCATCAACCAGACGTGCGGGCGCGGCCGCGACGCCAGCGCAAACGCCGACGTCCAGATCGCGTTGGCCGCGGGCTCGATGTCGTCATCGATGCGCAACCGTGCCAGGGTAACTGGGAGTGCTTGTGCCGGGCCCTCCCGCAGCGCGCGCCGCCATAGCGACCGTTGCAATCCACTCAACAGAGTCTCGCCGGCCTCCTCCGCCGCCTCGGCGCCACGGTCGAGGAGCCGGATCACCGCAATCACCTCGGACGCCATGTTCTTGCCCTGGGGCCAGGCGGCGGCGTCGGCCTGCGTCAGCACCCGCTCCCAGCGCTCGACCGAGGTCAGCGGCGCATCGGCGGGAAGCAGCCGGGTCCATTCTCCTGTGAGGTCGCGCAGCGCGGGCCCGCCCCGCAGCAACGCGAGCAGCCGACGAACCCGCTCTTGCGACAGACCTTTGACCATCACCTCGGCCAGAGCGCTGGCTGCCTGTCCTTCGGCTGTAGTCAGCGCCTTGATGCCGCCGACGAAATGGATCGGAAGATTGCTGTCCCGGGCCAACGAAAATACATGGTCGTCGTAGTCGCCCAGGCTCGACGACGTGATCGCGATGTCCGAGGCCGGCGCCCCCTGCGCCAGCAGCGCCCTCATCCAGCGAAATGCTTCAGTCACCTCATGCAGCTGGTTCGCGCAAGAGAACAGCTCCGTCGGCGGCTCGGCCGGATCCGTCCTCACCACGGAGACTTTCGAACCTCTCAGCCATTGCGGAACATGCCTTGGACCGGCGATCCAGGACACCTCGATTGTGTCCGCGAGCATCATCAGGAGCGGTCTCCAGCACGGCGACATCTCGCTGTGGCCTTGGATTTCCAGAGGACCGATTATGGCCGGCGCATGCCCAATCCGTCGCAGCGCCATCTCCACCAGTTCGCGCGGACGCTTCATCGATGCCGGCAAGCGCTGGACAACGGCTTGTTCGAGCGAAGCCAATGCGTCGGTTCGCGGATGGCCGACCTCCAACAGATCAATCCCGGCGCGCCACGCCTTATCAAACGTGGCACAGACGGCCGCCGTCATTCCCGGCAGGTCCTTGATAGGCTCGAGCTCGCCCATCTCGATGTGCAGGAGCGTGTCGCTGACAGCTTCCGTGAGGACGTCGAGATCCAACGGTTGAAGCAGACCGCCGGCAAGCCTCGCGGCAAGCTGCCCCATGGTCATAATCTGCACGCCGGCTTCGTTGCGACGGGCGGCGTCTACCCGACTCATATGGCCGGCGAGCTTGGTATGGACCACTATGGTTCGACGGACTGAGATCACGTTGCCGCCCTTTCACGAGCCGCTCCTTGGAAGCACGTTTTTGTCGAGTCGCGATAGTCCATCCAGCGCACCGTCCACTACGCCTCGGAGAACCTCGTTCGGTATCCGACATCAGCGCCGGTGAAGTCTGTCTCCGTGCATTTTGCCGAGGAGAAATTCACGTACGAAAGGTTTGCGAATCTAAATCTTGCCGCAGCGAGGTTGGCGGCATGGAAGGAGGTAATGGAGAATCCCGTACCGCAGAACTCCGAATAGGAAAAATCGGCCTCGCTCATCTGAGCGGCCACGAATTTCGCCTCATGAAACAATCCTCGAACAATCGCTCGGCAGAAATCCGCGTAGCTGGCATCCGTATACTGGAAGCCCGACGATTCGCGCGGATCCGCGCGACCAGGATTGCGCTTGGATGATGCCGCCCATCCCCAGATGACGTTGTCGCATTTGGACCGCCGGAGGCACGCGTGATTGAACGACACTTGTTCGAATCGCGACCAAGAAAGCTGCGCGTCGTGCAGCGACGCTCGAAGGAAGCTCACGTTCGCTCCCCTGACGCCGGTCAAGTCGGCGCCGGTGAAGTCCGCATCGCGCAGATCGACTTGAGCGGTCGACCCAACATCGAAGTCGAGGCCGGAGAGATTGCGATAGGAGAAACTCGCCCGTGCACCCTCTTGCGGATTCCGGAGCCAAGCGCCGTGCGATATGATGGAGGCGGTCAATTCGTCCTGCGATACTTTGCCGTGACGCTTGTCAACGATGGCCGGCGCGGCGGCCGCGGCTAAGGACATCGCGGCCACTTGGCCAATACCTCTGAACACAGCTCGTCTGGTCAGATCCATGCATTAACCTCCTCGTCTAAGATCATCGAGGTGGACCTTAGCGCTGGGGGGTGACAAAATGTGTCACCCCTAGGGACACTCGAACAATGGCTTTCGAAAAGGCTCAGAGGTTGATCGATTTGGCGACTTACGTCGCGTCGTGCCGCCATGGCGTGACGATCGAAGACATCCGAACCAAATATGGAGCATCCAAGCGGACGGCCCAGCGTCTGCTGCACACGCTGGATGTGCAGTTTCCCGACTCGGAGTGCGGATTCGACGAACAGGGTCGCAAGCGCTGGAAACTTCGGACCGGCGCCCTGCATGATTTGCTGACGCTCTCGTCCGACGAGCTCGCGGCACTGGATCTGTCGATCGCAACGCTCAAGCGGAACGCTCAAGATGTCGAAGCAGCGCAGATGGAAACTCTGCGCGAAAAGATCATCGCTCTCGTGCCTCGCGACAGGATTTCCCGAATAGAGACCGATCACGAAGCGTTGCTTGAGGCGCAGGGCTTGGCTGCCAGGCCGGGGCCGTCTGCTCGCCTGGCTCCGCACATCGCTTCGGCTATTTCGACGGCGCTAAAGGCCAGCGAGCGTTTGAAGATCGTATATCTTTCGCGAGGTGTAACTCGCGCCACCGCACGAGTCGTGGAGCCTTACGGCGTATTGATTGGCGCGCGGCGATACCTTGTTGCACGGGCTATGTCCGATCCGAACGGTCCTTTACGCCACTACGTCGCTGAGAACATCAGGAGCGCGGAACTGACCGGCGAGCTTTTCGTTCGCGATAGCGAATTCAAGATCGACGTTCACGCACAAAGGGCGTTTGGCACGTTTCAGAACGATACGGAGATCGAGGAGGTTGTTTGGAGATTCTCTCGGTCCGCCGCCGACCACGCACGGTCCTTTGTTTTCCATCCAGCTCAGGTTTTGGAAGACCAGCCTGACGGCTCCCTGATCGTGCGGTTCAAGGCCGCTGGTCATCTGGAGATGTGTTGGCACCTTTATACCTGGGGAGACAAGGTGGAGGTCCTAGCTCCGGAATCGCTCAGAAAAATGGTTCACCCCTATAGGCGCTCTGATTTTGCCGCGCTTCCCTGAAAATCGATGGACGCGCCCGCTGGCGGGAGCCACCGCAGTAGGATCTCGGGGTGCAACAAGGCCTAGTAGACACGCCCCCCTCGCTTTTGATCAGGCCAGACTATCAGTCGCCGTCCGAAAGGTCGGCGCTTATTTACCTCACAAACGACTGGCAGTCAGGCGGTAGGTCCTCCTAAGGCTCTTTCCACCAAGGATACTGATTTGGCATATCGGTCGATACCTTGCCCGGAAATGACGGCGAGCGCTTCTCCAGGAAGGAGGCGACGCCCTCGCGGACATCTGCGGTACTGCCACGCTCCCGCGAGATGGGACCATCTATGGTCAAAAGCTCGAAGGGGTCCGGTGCGCCAGCGAAACGCCACAGCATCTGTCTGGTGAGCGCAACCGACACGGCCGAGGTCTCCGAGGTCAGTTCCAGCGCGATCTCCTTGGCGCGCGGCAGCAGATCCGCCGGCTCCGTGGTTTCGCTGACGAGACCGCCGCTCAGCGCCTCCTCGGCGCCGAAGGTGCGGCCGGAAATCGCCCAGCGCAACGCCTGCGGCAGGCCGACCAGCTTTGGCAGAAACCACGCGCTGCCGGCTTCCGGCACCAAGCCTCGTCGCGCGAAGATGAAACCGATCTTCGCGCCCTTGACCGCGATCCGGACGTCCATCGGCAGTGTCATGGTGATGCCGATTCCGACTGCAGGACCGTTGATGGCCGCGATCGAGGGCTTTCTACAGCGGAAAATCGCATCGACGAAGCCGCTGCCCGAGCGCGGGCTCCCGCTGGCGAGGCGATTGCCGAAGACAGCGTCGCCATGCGCGCCCGAGGTGTCGAAGCTCGCCGCACCGCCCGAGACGTCGGCCCCCGCGCAGAAGGCGCGGCCCGCGCCCGTGATGATGATGGCGCGAATATCGTCGTCGGCATCGGCCTTGCGGAAGGCATCCTCGATCTCGGAGCCCATCCCACCGGTATAGGCATTCAGCTTGTCGGGACGGTTCAGCGTGATCACCAGGGTCGATCGGTCGATCTCGCAGGTGATGAAACTGTAGGCGCTGTAGTGTTGATCCACGATAATATCCTTCCGATGTCACGGACACGTCCAGGGCGCGACGCCGGGACCGGCATTCAGATCGAACGACCCGTGCCCCGCCAGAACGGCTCCTTCAGCTTTCGCTTGAAGATCTTGCCGGTATCCTCGCGCGGCAGCGTGCTGGAGAACTCGATCCGCCTGGGAATCTTGTAGCCGGCAAGACGCGACTTCAGGTCGGAACGAATCATCTCCTCGTCCAGCGATGCGCCGCTGCTCGGCTGAATGAAGGCACAGACTTTCTCGCCAAATTCATTGTCAGGAATTCCGAACACAGCGCAGTCGGCGACGCCCGGCACCTTCATCAGCTCCGACTCGATCTCGGCCGGGTAGATGTTCGTGCCGCCGAAGATAATCATGTCGCTCGCGCGGCCCGAGAGGTACAAAAATCCGTCTGCGTCGAAAAAACCGACATCGCCCGTCGCGACGAGACAACCGCGCGCCGACTTCGCGCGCTTGCCGGGATCGCCGTGATAGGTGAATTCCGGATAGTGCTCGCGTCCGCAGACAATCTCGCCGGATTGTCCGAGCGGCAGCTCCCTGCCCTCCTCGTCCATGACAACGACAGCGCAGCCGGGCAAACGCTGCCCAACCGTGCCGGGATGCGCGAGCCATTCATCCGACGTGCAGAAGGTCACCGCGCCCACTTCGGTCGAACCATAGTGTTCGGTGATGACCGGGCCCCACCAGTCGATCATGCCGCGCTTGACGTGCGGCGGACAGGGTGCTCCGACATGCATGGCAAAGGTCAGGCTCGACAGGTCGTAGCGCGACCGTGTCTCGGGCGGCAGCGCCAGCAGCCGCACGAGCATGGTCGGCACGACCAGGGCATGGGTGACGCGATGTTTTGAGATCGTGACCAGCAACCGCTCGGGCTCGAAACGCGGCTCGACTATGATGTTGGCACCCATATTGTAGAACGAGAACATCCAGCCGTTCGGGCTGGAATGATAGGCCGGCCCGGGAATTAGAAGCACGACATCGCTCAGTCGATCCGCCCAATCCGTCAGACCTCCGACCAGGCGCATCATCTGCTGGCTCGCCAGGGCCTGCTCCGGCGTAGGCGGCTGGCGGCGAACGCCTTTGGGACGGCCCGTCGTGCCCGAGGTGTAGATCATCGAGCCTGGAGATGTCGGGAACGGCGGCACCGCCGGCTCGAAGCCCGTAAGCCAGCTCTCCCAGTCATTCATGCTGGCCGGGACCTTTGAATCATCGTCGCTGACGCGGTACTGGCCGCGCAAGCTTGGCGGCGTCTCAGCAACGATCACCGCAACCGAGGCGGGAACGGCATGGCCGATGTTGCGCCAGAGGTCGGCGTGGATGACCAGCACCTTTGCGCCGGAGTTCTCCAGGACGTAACGGGCTTCCTCCGGCGTGTTGTGCCAGTTGACCGGTACGACATAGGCGCCGCACAGGCCTGCCGCGAGGGACGCTTCCATGAAAGCGAAATCATTGCGCATGTAGACCGCCACGACGTCGCCGGAACCGACACCGAGGCTGGCATATCCGCGCGCGGCGCGTTGGGCGCGCACGTCCATCTCCGCCTTTGTCCTGACGCGATCGCCAATCCTGACCCACGAACTCATCGCGTGCCTCCCGGCCCTGTTGCAGTCCCCGCTTATCGCGGTGTTGCGGCGTTGGCGAGGACGGTGATTCGGCCCCGCTCGTCTGTGATATCAGCGTCCGGTGAACACGGGCTCCCGCTTCTCGAGGAAGCTGCGCACGCCCTCGCGATGGTCCTCGGTGTCGAACAGCTTATAAATCACCTCAATAGCCCAGCTCCCGGTCTCTCGGGGATCAGCATGGGTGGCGCGGCGCAGGCCTTCCTTCATGAAGCGCAGCGCCAATGGCGAATTGCGCGCGATGCGCGCGGCGAGGTCCTTAGCCTTCGGCATCAGGTCCGCATGTGCGGTCACCTCACCGACCAGTCCGATGCGCGCGGCCTCGTGTGCGTCGATAGCGTCGCCGGTAAAGAGCAGCTCGGCCGCCTTGGCCGGGCCGACGATGGTCGGCAGGCGCAGCAACCCGCCGACGTCGCAGATTAGCCCACGCCGGATGAAGAGTTCGGCGAAGCTCGCGTTCTCCGAAGCCAGGCGGATATCGGCGTAGAGCGCAAGCTCCATGCCCCAGCCGACCGCCGAGCCGTTCACGGCGGCGATCACCGGCACCTGGCACTCAAGCGCGGCCATCGCCGCCGGCGTCGGCGGACGCCGAACCACCGGCGTGGCCGCCCGCTTCTCGCCGGTCATCATCTCCTTGACGTCTTCGCCGGCGCAGAAGGCAGGATCGGAGCCGGTGAGGACGACACAGCGCACGTCCGTATCGATGGATGCCGCCCGGAAGGCGGATTCGACCTCGTCATAGGCGCGCCGGTTGAGCGCGTTGCGGCGCTCCGGCCGGTTCAGCGTGACCACCGCAACGTGGCCGGTCACATCGTATTTCAGGCACTGGAAGTCCGTCGGAGAGATCTTTGGCGGCACGGTCATCGGTTCTCCCCCTCAATCACGCGTTTCCGGCACCATGACTGTCTCCGACATGATCGGACCGACCTTGTCAAAGCTCTCACCATTAAACCGGAGCAGTTGCATCTGGGTGATCGGGAAATAGTTGGTCGGGCTGGTGTTGATGCTGATGCCCTCGAACAGCAGGCCGAACTTGACCTCCTTGAGGTTGGTCGCCTGCTTCATGATGTTGTCGCGTGAAACGTCTTCGCCGCACTGCTCCAGCACCTTGTGCAGCACCTGCGAGGCAAGGAAGCCGTAGGCGTTCTGAGCGTTGGCGACATCGCCTTCCGGGTTGTAGCGCTTCATGAAGTCGAGATATTCCTTCACGCCGGGATCGTCGACGTAGCGGGGATCGTTGGGTTCCTTGATCGCCTGGGCGGTCATGACCCCGACTGCATTCTCCAGACCCGCCGGCTTGAACACGGTCGAGATCGACGACGCCGTGGTGTTGATGAAATGCACGGGCTTCCAGCCGAGCTCGGCGACTTTGCGGATCGCGAGCGCGCCGAAGCGTGGGGTCGAGAAATTGACGAAGATATCGGCCCCGGACGCCTTCAGCTTGCTGATCTGCGAGTCGATGGTCGGCTCGGTACTGTCGTAGGACGCTTCCGCGATGATCTTCGTCTTGGCCTTGTCGCCCAGTGCGTCCTTGAAGCCGCCGTAGATGTCGCGACCGTAATCATCGTTGGGAAACAGCACGCCGACCTTCCCTTCGGGATAATTCGCCAGAATGTATTTTGCGTAGATCGCGGCCTCGATGCGGTAGACCGAGGGGGAGAAACCCATCGTCCAGGGAAAGTTCTTGGGGTCCGCGAACTTGGTTGCGCCTGTCGCGGAGAACAGCTGCGGCACCTTCTTGATGTTCATGTACTTCATCATGGCGGCGTTCGAGGGCGTGCCGACGGCCTGGAAGATCGCCACCACCTCGTCCTGCTCGACCAGCTTGCGCGCCTGCTCGACCGCCTTGGGCGGGCTGTAGGCATCGTCATAGGAGATGAACTGGATCTTGCGCCCGTTGATGCCGCCCTTGTCGTTCAGCATCTTCATATAAGCTGCCTCGGTCTTGGCGAAGGCGCTGTATGCCGAGGCCGGACCGCTGTAGGGCGCGATATTGCCGATCTTGATGTCGGCCTTCGCGGCTTCCGAGTGCACCGGGAGGGGTGACGCGATCGCCAGCACCGCGCCCGCGAGCAGAATGCAGGCGCACGACGCCGGCCACGATCCATTCAGGGTACGCATGGCATTTCTCCCGTCACGGCAATTTTCGGATTAGCGACCCGTCCGCCGAATTATTTTTATAACGCGTTCTTATAACGTGATATAAATTTGTCAGAGTGTCAACCAGCCGTTATCGTTCGTGCGAGAGGTCACGGCAGGCAGGCGGGAATGGAAAACCGACGCGACACGGCAAAGGCAGAGCGGCGCTCGCGCATCATTAAGGCCGCGCGCGACCTGATCCGCGAGACCGGCGATGCCGGCCTCTCGATGCGCGCGCTCGCGGCCAAGGCCGGCGTCAGCCTCGCTACGCCCTACAATCTGTTCGGCTCGAAGCGCGCGGTTCTGGTTGCCGTGCTCGAGGACATCAAGGGTTTCGGCACGCGCTTCGCTAGTTTCAAATCGCTCGATCCGTTGGAGCGAATCTTGCGGGCCGCAAGGCTCGCGGTCAGCTATTACGAATCCGATCCCGTGTTCTATCGCGCGCTGTGGACGAGCATTCTGGCTGCATCCGCGTCAGAGGAACGCAGCGCGATCTTCAACCAGAAGCGCGACAGCTTTTGGATGAAGCTGCTGGATGACGCCGTCGACGAGGGCCTGCTGCTGTCCGATATCGACACCGCCGTGCTGATGCGCAGCCTCGATTACACTTTTCGCTCGGTGATGCTGCACTGGGTCATCGCCGAGATCGAGATCAAGGATATCCAGCCCTCGGTCGGTTACGGCTACGCGCTCGCCTTGCGCGGCGCGGCTACGACCAAGGGACAACAACTGATGCTCAAGCGCTTGAAGGTGTTTCAAGCGCAGTGCCCCACTCTCAGCGCGAAGAGCGCCGGGCGGTTGGCCGACGCGGAAATGACCGCCTGACGATGACAGGAATGCCTGATAAGGACGACGACAAGACGCAAGACTGATACTGACATCAGTGTCAGTTTGATGGCCAAGCAGGCGACGACGTGCATCCATGCACGCGACAGGGGAGGAGACGTGACAGGAAAGCGACGCATCACGCGTTCGGCTGCCGTGCGCCGTGGCGCGCCGCCGGGAGAGTTGCGGCGAGCCCGCAATTCGGCTGAGACCACCGAACAGATTTTGCTCGATGCCGCCAGGCGCGTGTTCGCCGACAAGGGCTACATCCGCGCCACCGTGCAGGACATCATCGAATCCACAGGCCTGAGCCGCGGCACCTTCTACCTGTATTTCCGCAGCACCGACGATATCTTCGTCCGCACCATCACGAAGGTGGTCGACGACATCGTTGCCTCCTCCCGGGTCCGCTCCGGCAACACGCTGCGCCAACGCGTCTACGAGAACAATCTGCGCTATTTCGAGATTTTTGGCGCCAACCGCGGGCTGCTGCGCGCCTTCTTCGAGGCAAGCTATGTCGATCCCGAGATCGGCCGCAAGCGCGCCGACATGCGCAGCGCCTACATCATCCGGGTGCGCGATCATCTCGAACGCCAGCGCCAGCTCGGCCGCTGCCTGCCGATTGATCCCGATGCCGCAGCGTTGTCGCTGGCGATGATGGTCGAGGGCACCGCGCAATCCTTTGCCGTGCTGAAGATGGAGCCGTTCGAACGGCCACTGGAGTTGAAGAAGCTCTGCACCGGGGTGACCGAGATCTGGTGCCGAGCGGTCTACACCGATCCGGATCGGCAGCTGACGCAGGAGGCAGCTCAGGCCGCTGTTGCCGGCACCAAGAGCAGGAAGCGGCCGGCGACGCCGGCGCGAGACACATGAACGCAATGGACAATAGCTTCAGCCACGCCCTCGAGGCCATGACGATCCACCTCGTGCCAGGCGCGCGCGGCATCGCCAATCTGCGGCGACTATCGGGAGGCGCCACCCTGGAGACGTGGTCCTTCGACGCAGTTGACGGCGATGCGGTGCTGCATCCGCTGATCCTGCGCCGCTCACCCGGCGGCCTGCGCAGCACGGAATCGCTGTCGCTGGAGGCCGAAGCCGACCTGATCCGCGTACTCGACGGCAGCGGCGTGCCGGTGGCGACCGTCGTGCACACACTGGTCCCTGCGGACAGGCTCGGCGACGGCTTTCTGATGACGCGGATCGAGGGAGAGACGATCGCGCGTAAGGTGCTGCGCGATACGGAGTTCGCGGCGATCCGCCCTCACCTCGCAACGCAGTTCGGCACGATCCGCGGCACCATGACAAACATCGACAGTGCGCGCCTGCCGTCACTACCGTTCAAGCCGGCGGAGATCATCGTGGCGCGGCTCGCTGGCCGGTACGACAGTCTCGGCGTAGCACGGCCGGTGTTTGACCTCGCGTTTCGCTGGCTGGAGCAGAACGCGCCGGCCCCGCTCGAAAACTACCGCCTGGTGCATGGCGACTACCGCAACGGCAACATCATCTTCGGCAGCGAAGGCGTGCGCGCGGTGCTGGACTGGGAGGTCGCCCATATCGGCGATCCTGCCGAGGATCTCGCCTGGATCTCGACCCCGCCATGGCGCTTTGGCGAGATCGACCGTCCGGTCGGCGGCCTCGGTTCGCGGCAGCAATTGTTCCAGGCCTATGAGGCAGCCTGCGGCGAGCGCGTCGATCCCGCGCGCGTGCAATATTGGGAGGTGCTCGGCAGCCTGCGCTGGGGCGTGAGCTGCGCCAGCATGCTGGACTGGTTCACGAGTGGACGCGACCCGAGTGTGGAGCGCGCGATGATCGCACGCCGCGTATCCGAGAACGAGATCGATCTGATGCGCATCCTGACCGGGACGGATTGAGATGCTGGATCAACCCAACGGCGCCGACATCCTCACTGCTGTCTCAAAGCTGCTGCGCGAGACTCTGATGCCGCAGCTATCCGCCAACGCCGCGTTCCAGGCGCGGGTCGCGGCGAACGCAGTCGACCTCGTCGCCCGAGAAATCAATTTCGGCGAGACCGTCGAGCACGAGGCGCTAACTCGGTTGCGAGCATTGCTGCGCTGCGACGGCTCACTGGAAGAATTGGAGACCGATCTCTCCGGCCGCATCCGCCGCGGCGAACTCGACCTGCAGAGCGAGGGGCTCGCCGACCATCTCTGGCAGACCACGCTCGACAAGATGAAGATCGACCAGCCCAGCTACGCAAGCTATCGCCGCGCGCTGGAGCTGCGTGCCGGCCAACGACAACCCCAGAAGAAGGATTGAGCCGCGGTGGATTTCAGCATTCCCAAGGATCTCGTGGACTATCTCGCCAAGATCGACGCCTTCGTCCAGGCCGAGATCAAACCGCTGCAGGCGCAGGACGACAATGAGCGCTTCTTCGATCATCGCCGCGAATGGGCGCGGACCGATTTCGACAAGGACGGCCTGCCCCGTCCCGAATGGGAAGCCCTGCTCGAAAAGGCCAAGGCGCTGGCGGACAAAGCGGGATTCTTCCGCTTCTCGCTGCCGACCGAGTTCGGCGGACAGGGCGGCGGCAATCTCTGGATGGCCGTCATCCGCGAGCATCTGGCAACCCAGGGCCTCGGCCTGCACAACGACCTCCAGAACGAACATTCTGTGATCGGCAATTTCCCTTTCATTGTCATGCTGCGCGACTTCGGCACGCCGGAACAGAAGGAAAAGTTCATCCGCGGGTCGCTCGCTCGAAAAATCCGCGTCACGTTCGGCCTGACCGAGCCGCATCACGGTTCGGACGCCACGCATATGGAAACCCGTGCTGTCCGCGAAGCCCGGGACGGCGTCGCAGGCTGGCGCATCGACGGCGAGAAGATGTGGACCACCGGCATGCACACCGCGAGCCATTGCTGCCTGTTCGCCCGGACCAGCGGCGAGGACGGCGATGCGAAGGGCATCACTGCCTTCCTGGTTCCGGCGGACTCCCCCGGCGTGAAGGTCGAAGAGTATATGTGGACCTTCAACATGCCCACGGACCATCCGCGCGTCAGCTTCACCAATGTCTGGGTGCCCGAGAGCACGATGTTCGGACAGATCGACCGCGGCCTCGCGCTCGCGCAGGCCTTCGTGCACGAGAACCGAATCCGCCAGGCCGCAAGCTCGCTCGGTGCCGCCGCCTATTGCGTCCACGAGAGCGTCAAATACGCGAACCAGCGCAAGCCGTTTGGCAAACCGCTGTCAGTCAACCAGGGCATCCAGTTCCCGCTGGTCGAGCTCGCCACTCAAATCGAGATGCTCCGCCTACTCATTCGCAAGACGGCCTGGGAAATGGACAGCATGCCCCATCCCGAAGTCGAGAAACGTCTCTCCGACAAGGTCTCGATGTGTAATTATTGGGCCAACCGGCTCTGCTGCGAAGCGGCCGACCGCGCCATGCAGGTGCACGGCGGCATTGGCTATTCGCGCCACAAGGCATTCGAACACATCTACCGCCATCACCGGCGTTACCGGATCACCGAGGGCTCCGAGGAGATTCAGATGCGCAAGGTGGCAGGCTATCTGTTTGGTTTCATGGGTCCCAACAAGAGGGCCTAAAACCAGATCCGGTCGCGCAAGAGGTGCGGTCGGACGATTTAGGGAAGCACAAGGAGGGTACCATGCCGGACGTCTCACGGCGAACGATCACGCTCGCCTCGCTTGCTACACTTGCCACCACAGTTGTTCCGAAACGCGCTTCGGCTGAGAAAAAATACGGTCCCGGCGTCAGCGACACCGAGATCAGGGTCGGTCAGACCATCGCTTACAGCGGCCCGGCCTCCGCCTACGGCCAGCTCGGCACGGCCGAGGCTGCCTTCTTCAAGGCCATCAACGACCGCGGCGGGATCAACGGCCGCAGGATCAAGTTTATCTCGGTCGACGACAGCTACAGCCCGCCCAAGGCCGTCGAGCAGACCCGCCGCCTGATCGAGCAGGACGAAGTCGCCGTGATGTTCGGCATGCTCGGCACGCCGCTGAATCTGGCGACCCGGACTTATCTCAACTCCAACAAGGTGCCGCAGCTGTTCGTCGCGGCCGGCTCCGAGCAATTTGCCAATCCGGAAAAGTTTCCGTGGACGATTGGCTTCCAGCCGACCCTGCGCTCCGAAGGCACCTTCTTCGGAAAGCAGATCCTGGCCGTCAATGCCAATCCGAAGATCGGCGTGATCTACCAATACGACGATTTCGGCAAGGAGATGGTGTCGGGCCTAGCCGACGGTCTGGGCGCGAAAGCCTCGGCCATTATCGCGACCGAAAGTTTTACGCCGACAGATCCGACGATTGACTCGCAGATCGTCAAACTGAAGTCGGCCGGCGCCGACACCGTGCTGCTGTTTGCCTATGCCAAACAGGCGGCGCAGGCGATCCGCAAGATCTATGAGTTGAACTGGCAGCCCGACACGTATTTGCACTCCGGCTCGGCCTCGATGAGCGCAACCTTGATCCCGGCCGGGCTCGAACGCTGCGTCGGCATCAAGACGGCGCGCTATATGAAGGACCCCTCAGATCCGCGCTGGCGCGACGATCCCGAGCTGAAGCCGTTCTACGAATGGCTGAAGGAATATCTTCCGACGGCTAACGCGTCCGACACGTTCTTCCTGTCGGGGTGGACCTTCAGTCAAATGCTGGTGCAGGTGCTGCGTCAGTGCGGCGACGACCTGACCCGCGAAAACATCATGCGCCAAGCCGCAAACCTCAAGGATTTCCGCAATCCCGGGCTTCTTCCTGGCAGCCTGATCAACACCACTCCAACCGACTATCGCGTCGTGAAATTCATGACGCTCGAACGCTTCAACGGCAAAAACTGGGAGAGCGCCGGAACCTGATGATGGGCCGTCTCGCGCATGAGTGACCGCTCGCCAGCAGCTGAACGCAAGCCGCACCTTGAGCGATCACTCAAGGTTTTGTCGCGCGGCGCTTTCGTTGAATTGCGCCATGCCAACAATGTCCGGTGCTTGGCTGAGCCATGCTCAACGGAGAAAGAGCGCATGCCGCCACCCATAGCTCCTTCAGGCAGGTCGCTGCCATGAACGGCCCGCGACGCGATTGGCCGGCGGTTTCGCACCAAGAGACTTACTCCATCCTGACCGCTCCAGGCGCTCCGTTCGAGATGGAAACGCTCGACGTCGCAGGCCGTCCCGTCCGGGTTTACAAAAAGGCCCATCGGGACCTCCGCTCGCTCTTCGACGCCAGCAAGCTTTGGGGTGACCGCACCTTCATCGTCTTCGGCAACGAGCGCGTCTCCTTTCGCGAGCACTATCGTGCCGCATCCGCCTTGGCATGGCGGTTGGTCGATGAGTACGGCGTGCAGAAGGGAGACCGCGTGGCCATCGCCATGCGTAATCTTCCGGAATGGCCTATCGCATTTTGGGCGGCAACTGTGATCGGCGCCATTGCGGTGCCGCTAAATGCCTGGGGAACCGGGAATGATCTCGCTTATGGCCTGCGTGATTCCGGGGCATGCGTCGCCATCGTCGACGGCGAGCGTCTGGCCCGTCTGAAATCGCTCGCTCCGGACGATCAAACTGTCCCGCTCATCGCAGTGCGCGCTGCACCGGAAAGTCGGGGCGATGCGACCGCGTGGGAGGATCTGATCGGCCCGATGTCGAATTTCCACGCCTTGCCGGACCGGGCGCCACCAGATCGGAACATCAATCCGGACGACGACGCAACCATCCTCTACACATCGGGCACCACCGGCCGCTCCAAGGGAGCGCTGGGATCACATCGCAACATCATGTGCAACCTTGTGAACATCACGTTCTCGGGTGCTCGCGCTGCTATCCGGCGCGGCGATCCCTTGCCCGCACCGCCGCCGGACACGCAGAAGGCGGTACTGCTCCCGGTGCCGTTCTTTCACGTCACGGGGTGCCACTCGATCATGATCCCGGCATTGGCGAACGGCTCGAAGATCGTGCTCATGTACAAATGGAATGCCGAAGCGGCGCTCGAGCTGATCGAGCGCGAGCGCGTCAACGGCATGTCTGGCGTACCATCGATGACGTGGCAATTGCTTGAATCGCCGGACTTCCAGCGCCGGGACATTTCAAGCCTTGAAGGCCTGTCCTACGGCGGCGCCGCGGCATCGCCGGAGCTGACCCGGAAGGTCGCCGCACTGTTCCCCGGCAAGTTCGGGAGCACAGGCTATGGCGCCACCGAGACGTCCTCGGTCTCGACGTCGAACGGGGCCGAGGACTATCTGGCGCGGCCGGACTCGGTCGGGCCAGCCGTTCCCGGATGCGACCTGCGCGTGATCGACGATGCCGGAAACGCACTACCCGTCGGGGCGATCGGCGAGCTCGAAATCTACGGCGGCAACGTCGTGAAGGGCTACTGGAACAATCCGGAGGCGACTGCGGCAGCGTTTCGCGATGGGTGGTACCGGACCGGCGACATCGTCCGGATGGACGGGGACGGCTTTGTCTACCTGCTCGATCGCGCCAAGGACATGCTGATCCGCGGCGGCGAAAACGTCTACTGCGTCGAGATCGAGGACGCCCTGCTCGCTCATCCCGACATTTTCGAAGCCGCCATTGTCGGCATCCCCGACCGCGTACTCGGTGAACTCGTCGGTGCCGTCGTGCGCGCAAGGGCGGGGTCGCGCCTGACTCCCGAACAGGTGATCGAGCACCTGCGCCCAAGGCTCGCAACTTTCAAGCTGCCGGTCCAGGTCGACATCCGCTTCGAGGAGCTGCCACGCACCGCGAGCGGCAAGATCGTCAAGCGACAACTCCGCGAAGAACTCGCCGCAAACGCAAGTGCACCTGGATGAGGGTGAAAAACAAAACACAATCGGGAGGATGAAATGAAGAAACTCTTGTCGGCCATGGCCGCCTTATCAGCCGGGCTGCTCTTCGTGACGGGCGCAACTGCCGCCGAGAAGAAGTACGACGAAGGCGCCTCGGATACCGAGGTCAAGCTCGGCCAGACGATGCCCTATAGCGGCCCGCTGTCGATCCACGGCATCCAGGGCCGCACCGAAGTCGCCTATTTCAAAATGCTCAACGAGGAGAAAGGCGGAATCAACGGCCGCAAGATCAATCTGATCTCTCTCGATGACGCCTTCTCCCCGCCCAAGACCGTCGAACAGACCCGCAAGCTGGTGGAGAGCGATGGCGTGCTCGCGCTGTTCGGCTCATCAGGGACTGCGGCGCAATCATCCGTGCAGAAATACCTGAACAGCAAGAGCGTACCGCAGCTCCTGGTTTCGACCGGGGCGAACAAGTGGAATCAGCCCAAAGCCTTCAAATGGTCGACGCCGGCCTTCCATCTCTACGGCACCGAGGGCGAGATCCTTGCAAAGTACCTGCTGTCCGTGAAACCGGAAGCCAAGGTCGCTATCCTTATGCAGAACGACGATTTCGGCCGCGACTACGTCTCCGGGTTCAAGAAGGGCCTCGGCGAAAAGGCATCCACCATGATCGTCAAGGAGGTCACCTACGAGCTGACCGATCCGACGATGGATTCGCCGGTCGCGCAGCTCAAATCATCCGGTGCCGATGTTTTCTTCAACGTCTCGCTGGGCAAGGCCGCGTCGCAATCGATGAAGAAGGCGTTCGAACTCGACTGGAAGCCGTTGCAACTGGTGGTAAGCCCGTCGGTCGGCCGGCAGTTTCTGGAGGCGGCGGGCTTGGATTCCGTTACCGGCATCATTGCGGCGACGCCCTACAAGCAGGTGTCCAGCCCCAAATGGGCTGAAGACGCCGACGTGGTTGCCTATCAGGCGTTCATGAAGAAATATCTCCCCAACGAAGACCCCAAGAACGAGATCGGCTTTGCCGTCTATTCTTTCGCCTACATCATGGGAAAGATCATCGAGGCCTGCGGAGACAACCTCACGCGGGAGAACCTGCTGTACCAGGCCACGCACCTGAACAACGTTCCCGCGCCCTCGCTCCTGCCCGGGACCACCTACAGTACGACGCCGGACAATTACGTCCCGTTCAAGCGACTGGTCGTGCAGAAGTTCGACGGCATCGACTGGATCCAGGTCACCGCAATCACGGTCGATTAGGCCGGGTCAACAGGCAATCGGGATCATTGGGCGACCGGGTTTAATAACCGGTCGCCCTCTCTTATACGGGATTGACTTTAGAGTGCTCCGAGGAGACATGGCGGACGACGATGAGCCGCATCACGTCGGAGCTTCCTGCTAGAATTCGATTAGCACAGGGATCAGTGAACGTCCGGCTGATCGGATACTCGTCCATGCCGCCCGGGGCCTGGGTGAAGCTGCACGCCAAGGTGAAGCCGTTTCCACCGACGACATCATCTTGACCTTCGCGCCAATCTTGCACAGCGGCCTTGCCCCAGGAGAGGGTCGAGGTTAGCCGCTTCCTTGGCTACTGGCCCGTTCACGGTGATAGGCGTCCGCGGAGCTTGGTAAGGGCCGGAGTTTCTTCAGGCGTCGTTTTTGCTCCTATTGCCGTGAGCAATCGCCTAGCGGGGCGCCATGCGGATGGCACCGTCGAGGCGGACGTCTTCGCCGTTGAAGTAGCCGTTCGTGATCATCGTTAGCGCGAGCTGTGCATATTCCTCGGGCAGGCCGAGGCGCTTCGGGAACGGCACCGAGGCGCTGAGCGCTGCCTTGACGTTCTCCGGCGCACCCTGCAGCAGGGGCGTGTTGAAGATGCCCGGCAGGATGGTGTTGACGCGGATGCCCTCGTTCATCAGGTCCCGCGCGATCGGCAACGTCATGCCGACGACGCCACCCTTGGAAGCCGAATAAGCCGCCTGCCCCATCTGCCCGTCCTCAGCCGCGACCGAAGCGGTGTTGACGATTGCGCCGCGCTCCCCGTCCTCGAGCGGGGCCAGCGATAGCATGCCCTTCGCAGACTTCGCGATGCAGCGGAAAGTGCCAACCAGATTGATCTGGATGATGCGGTTGAAGGCATCAATCGGAAAGTGGGTGGGTTCGCCGGTGTTCTTGTCGCGGCCGGCGGTCTTCACCGCGTTACCCGTGCCTGCGCAGTTCACCAGGATGCGCTCCTGGCCATGCGCCGCACGGGCCTTGGCGAAGGCCGCATCGACCTCGGCGTCAGAGGTGACATCGACCTTGCAGAACACCCCGCCGATATCCTTGGCGACGCCTTCGCCCTTCTCGACGTCGAAGTCGAAGATGGCGACCTTCACGCCTTGGGCAGCGAGCGCGCGCGAGGTGGCAGCGCCTAGGCCGGAAGCGCCGCCCGTGACGACCGCGACAACCGATGAATTGAGTTTCATTGCCGTTCCTTTCTAGTCAGATGCGTTCGATGATGATGGCCGGCGCCATTCCGCCGGCGGCACACATGGTGACGAGACCGTAGCGTCCACCGCTTCGCTCGAGCTCGTCGAGCGCGGTGCCGATCAGGATCGATCCGGTTGCGCCGATGGGATGGCCAAGCGCGATGGAGCCGCCATTGATGTTGACCTTTTCACGATCAAGCTCGAGATCGCGAATGAACTTCTCCGCGACGACCGCAAAGGCCTCGTTGATCTCCCAGACGTCAATATCGTCCGCGGTCAGGCCAGCCTTGGCGAGAACCTTCTTGGCGGCCGGAACCGGAGCGTTCAGCATTAACGTCGGGTCGTCGCCCTGATTGGCATAGGCTACGATCCGACCGCGCGGCTTGAGGCCGTGCTTCGCGGCGTACTCTTTCGAGGTGATCAGGACTGCGGCTGCGCCGTCCACCACGCCCGAGCTGTTGCCGGCGTGATGCACGCCTTTCCATTCGAGGCCGGCGTAGCGGCGCTGGATCTGCTTCTTGAACGTCACGCCGTTGCCGAGATCGAAATCGGCAAGCTGCTCGAAACTGGGCTTCAGCGCGGCAAGGCCTTCGGCCGTCGTCTCCGGGCGCGGGAATTCCTCACGATTGAGGGCAACGCTGCCGTCGTCGTTGTAGACAGGCACCGTCGACTTGGCGAAGCGACCCTCATCGATTGCCCTCTTGGCGCGCTGCTGGCTGACCAGCGCCAAAGCGTCGCAGGCCTCGCGGCTGATGCCCTCGCGGGTCGCGATGGCGTCGCCGCACACGCCCTGGTGAGACTGCGGGTGGATGGCATCGAGCGCCGCATTGCCCGCCCCCATCAGCCGCGCCGGCTGTCCCGCCTTGGACCGCTCAGCTGCCAAGGCCTGTTGATAGCTCATCATCTCGGTGCCGCCTGCGATGACGCAATCCTCCATCCCGGACATCACCGACGCGGCTGCCAGATTGACGGATGTGATACCGCCGCCGCAGAAGCGATCCAGCGTCGTGCCGCTGGCGCTCATGTCGTACCCGGCCGCGAGCGCCGACATGCGTCCGAGATCGCCGCCCTGCTTGCCTTCCTGGGTCGACGTCGACCAGATGATGTCATCGACCGTTGACGTATCGAGGTTGTTGCGCTCCTTGAGCGCCTTAAGCACCGTTGCGGCCACCTGCTGCGGATGGAGGTGCGACAGCGCCCCCTTGCCCGGCTTGCCGATGCCCCGCGGCGTACGAACAGCGTCGATAATGTATGCTTCGGACATGCGTTCCTCTTGGTTTTGAACATTCTTGCTTCAAAGCGCGAGCTGATGTTCCGCTATGCGGACACTTGCGCCTTCATAGATATCCTGTTCTGCCACACAGGCGGGCCCGTTGCAGCTCTCGGCAAACCAGGAGGCGCCGGACACCATTGCATAGCTTCTGCTCACCCGCTCGATGCGGGCCGTGTTTCAATTTCGTGAGGTGGAATGGCTGCGCCCGCACATCATTAGCGGCTCATTCTTCCAGCGCGCCTCATATCTCCAACACGGCGACCGTATTGCCCTCGTTGACGGCGGCGCCCTCCTCGACCGAGATCTTCACGACCACACCGTCAGCTTCCGCCACCACAGGTATCTCCATCTTCATGGATTCGATGAGGATGAGCGTGTCGCCCTTCGCCACGCGCTTGCCAAGTTCGGTCTCCACCTTCCAGACGAAGCCGCTGACCTCGGATTTTGCTTCCAACTTTGCCATTTCAGATACCTTTCAGTTCTCTCAACCTACTCACTAGAGCGTTCGATTGTTTGCAGCTAAAGGCGCCCGCGGCGGCGCGTTGCGGCAGCCGTTTCTCGTCGCGGTTCAGAGCTCTTTCATCGTGTTGCCATCAGAACGGCTCGATGATGCGCTTGCGACTCCCACGCGGCGCGGGCTGCGGCAGTGTCTCCAGCGTCTTGACGAGGATGTCGCGCGTGTCGGCGGGATCGATCACGTCATCGTAGAGGAACTTGGCACCGCTTTCGACTGCTGTGTTCGAGCGCTTCAGCTCCGCGGTCAGGCCGGCATGCAGCTCGGCACGCTCCTCCGGCGTCGCCGCAGCCGCGAGCTCCTTCGCGTAGATGATGTTGACGGCGCCTTCGAGACCCATGCCGCCGAACTCGGCGGTCGGCCATGCGACAAGGATCGCCGGCTCCAGCGGGCGCGAGCCCATGATGTAATAGCCGAGGCCGTAGGCCTTGCGCAGCACCACCGTCAGCACTGGAATGGTGGCGTTGGCGAGCGCCGACAGCACGCGCGCGCTGTGACGCATCAACCCGGTCTTCTCGACCTCCGGTCCGACCATCAGGCCGGGCGTGTCGCAGAGGACGACGAGTGGAATGTCGAAGGCATCGCAGATCTGGATGAAGCGCGCCATCTTCAGGCAGGCAGGCGTATCCATGGCACCGGCGAGATACATCGGCTGATTGGCGATGATGCCCACGGTGCGGCCCGCGATGCGGCCAAACGCGGTGACCGCCGCCTTGCCGTAGCCCGCCTTAACCTCCAGCACGCTGTCGAGGTCACAGAGCGTCTGGATCACGGTGCGGACATTGTAAGCCCGCCGCGGATTGTCCGGCACGAGGTCGCGAAGCAGCGTCTGGTCCGCCGCCTCGCCAGCCGGCTGCTGCATGTCGAAATAACCGAGATATTTCTTCGCCGCCGCGATCGCCTCTTCCTCGTCCTTGACGAGGATGTCGATCACGCCCGAGGCATAGTGCACCGAGGACGGGCCGATCTCTTCCGGCGTGTATTTCTTGCCGAGCGCGGCTTCGACCAGCGGCGGCCCCGCCATGCCCATGGCCGAATCCTCGGTGGCGATCAGGACATCGCAAAGACCGGCGAGATTGGCGTGCCCCGCAAAGGCGCGGCCCGGCGAGATGCCGACCGTCGGCACGAGGCCGGACAGGCGGGCATACACGACGAAGGTCGGCGTCGAGGGCCTTGCGGTGACATGCATGTCGTGCGGCCGGGCGCCGCCGCCGTCGAGCCAGCAGATCACCGGCAGCCGGTGCTTCTCGGCATGCGAGAACATCCGCGTGATCTTGGCGTGGTTCATCGCACTCTGGGTGCCGGCATAGACCGAGTAGTCGTAGAGCACCAGATCGACCGGCCGTCCGCCGACCTTGGCCGTCCCCATCACCAGCCCGTCGGCCGCGCCCTCCATGCCCTTGCTCGCAGGACGCACCAGCCCGCCATATTCGACGAAGCTGTCGTGATCTGCGATGGCTTCGGCCGCACGGCGCACCGTCCAACGGCCACGCTTGTCCTGGCGCGCGACGGCCGCGGGGCGCGCGGCATCGAGACGGGCGGCCTGGGCATCGAGAACGAGCCTGAGATCGGCCCGCAATTTGGTATCGTCCTTCATCATGAAACCTTCAAATCTCCGGCGGTGAGCTTCTCGCGCTTGAGGCGGATCCCCGCCTGCTCGCGATCCCAGGTGTCGCCGGTCACGCCTTCCGAACGCAGCACGTGCTTCTCGATCTTCTGCGTCGGCGTCTTCGGCAGCTCCGCCAGAAGGCGGACGTAGCGCGGCACCATGAAGTGCGGCAGCCGCGGCGTCAGGAACGAGATGATCTCGAGCGGGTCGATGTCGGCGCCGGGCACGGGAGAGACGACGGCCATGACCTCGTCCTCGCCGAACTCGCTGGGAACGCCGACCACGGCGCTCTCGCGCACCTTCGGATGCGCGCCGATCTCGGCCTCCACCTCGAAGGAGGAGATGTTCTCGCCGCGACGGCGGATGGCGTCCTTGATGCGGTCGACGAAGAAGAAATTGCCGGCCTCGTCGCGGCGAAACGCATCACCCGTGTGGAACCAGCCGTTGCGCCAGGCGCTCGCAGTCGCTTCCGGATTGGAATTGTAGCCGTGGTTCATGGTCCAGGGTTCGTCGGCGCGCACCATCAACTCGCCGACGGTGCCGTGCGGCACCTCGACGTCGTTGGCATCGACCACCCTGGCCTCGAATCCGGCGCGGACGCGGCCGCAGGTCTTGGGCACGTCGGGATTGCGCACCGACACGATCGGGCAGGAAATCTCCGTCATGTTGAAGACCGTGTAGATGTCGACCCCGAAGCGGGCGGTGAACTCGGCCGCGTCGTCGGCGAGCGGCACCATGATCGCCTGCCGAAACGAATGGTCGCGGTCGCGCGGGCTCGGCGGCGCCTTCATCAGGAACGGGATCATCGCGCCGAGCAGCGTCATCGTGGTGGCGCCGGTGCGCCGCACCGTGTCCCAGAAGGTCTGAGTGTCGAACGCCTCGACCAGGGCGACCGAGCCGCCGCGCACCAGCATGCGGTAGACCCCGCTGGTGCCGCCAACGTGGAACAGCGGTAGATTGACCAGCGCGCGATCCTCCGACGTCACGGTGTCGATCGCCTCCGTCGTCGCCGCGAGATGGCGGTAGGACGACAGCACGCCTTTCGACGGACCTGTCGTGCCCGAGGTGTAGATCACCGCATGGGTATCCCAGGGCATGATCGCGCGCAGCGGATCGGCAGGCTCACCGGTCGCCGACGACAGCGCGTCCTCGGTCAGGCCGCGAATTCCGGTCAGGCCCGGCGGCGGCTCGCCCGCTACCGTGACGAGCGTATCGAGCGCGGCCGTCTCCACCTCGCTGAGCCGCTCGGCGAGCCGTGCGTCGGCGATCATCAGCCGCGCGCCGGAGTTCCTGACGACGTGGGCCAGCAACCGTCCGCGATAGGAGACGTTTACCGGCACGTACACCGCGCCGATGTAGTTCAGCGCGAACCAGACCGCGATCGCATGCGGACCGTTGGGGAGCCAGGACAGCACGAAATCGTCCTGCTTGACGCCGAGCGCCTGCAGGCTGGCGGCGACCTGGCGAACGTTGTCGCACAACCGCGTGTAGCTCCATTCCTCACCCGTCGACAGCACGACAAAGGTCTTGTCGCCGCGCTCACGCGCATAACGATCGACCAGATTGCGCAGCACGTATCTGTCCGATGGGGACAGACGATCGTTGTCGCCACTCATAGGCGCCTCCCATTGCGCCGCCTTCAGGCGGTCGTTGATTCCGGCGCGAACGCCGTCAGTTGTTCTTGCGGCGACCGGGAGCGTGTTGCCCCGCGCCATCAACGCGCTTGCGCAAGCCCGCGTCGATGAATGCGTGAATCTGCGCCCGGTTGGTCGCAAGTCCGGTCGCGTCGCCCTCGAGCAGCGACTGGATGATCAGGCCGCGCAGCATGCCGACCAGGATGTTGGCCATCTTCGCGCAATCCACACCCTCACGGAGCTCGCCGGCGCGGCGTGCCTGCTCGAGATGCCGGCGAAAGCCGTCGTGGAAGCTGGCGCTCAGCGCGCGCGTGCGTGGCTGCAGCTCCGGGATTGCGCACAGCGATTCGACGAACAGCGAATAGAGCGCGGCGGTCGCCACCGGGCTCGCGCAGGCACTGTCGACATGCGCGTCGATCCGCGCCCGTACCGCGTCGATGCCGACCTTCTCGCCGATCGCCTGGCGCAACCGCTCGGCAAACCAGCCCTCCATGAAATCCATCAGCGCATTCAAGAGCGCGAACTTGGTGCCGAACCGTTCGGCCGGCAGCCCGCGGCTGAAGCCGGCGGCGAGACCGATCTCGGCCAGAGTCGCGCCCGCCGCGCCCTTCTGCGCAATGATCGACATCGCCGCGCGCAGCATGCGCGCATCTGACGCACGTCGCCGCTCATCCTGCCGAGACGCAGGCTTTGTCTTGAGTTGAGGCGCTGAAGAAACCATGGATGACCTTAATAATCCACTTGCTGGTCGGTCAACAAGTATTATGATCGCGCCAAATTGCGGCCGACCAAAGAGCCGCCACGTTGGGAGAGAAACCGCATGCGCTCGACGCCCGCAATCCCTCTGCTCGCCCGCAACGTCATCGACCGACGTGCACTGCTGCGGCTCGCCGCACAGCTCGGCGCCGCCACGTTCGCCGGCGCCGCCTTCGCGCAGCAACAGCAAGCCTTCAAGGTCGGATGGATCAGGCCGACCACCGGCCGCCTCGCCTCTTCCTTTGCGCCGCTCTATTTCGGCGGGCTCATCGCCGTCGACGAGATCAACGCCGCCGGCGGCATTTTGGGCCGCCAGATCGCGCGCGTCGAGGAGGATGACGAAGCCTCGCCGGCGAAGGAGCCCGGCATCGTGCGCAAGCTGCGCGAGCAGGATGTCGGATGTTTCGTTGGACCGACCGGCAGCTCGCAATCGCTGGCCTCGATCGCGGCCGCGACGTCGGCCAAGACCATCCAGGCCACCTATGCCGCCGCCGCTGAAGCCGGCGATGGCCGCAAATATCCCTATCACTACCAAATGATGTTCAACACCGACCAGCAGGCCGACGTCTGCGTCGAATACATGGTCAAGACGCTCGGCCTGAAGAAGATCGGCATCCTCCAGGAGAACACCGCGTTCGGCGAGCAGGGCACAGCCGCAACGAAGGCGATCCTGCAGAAGAAGTTCGGCCTGACGCCTGTCAGCGAGCAGGTCTATCCGATCTCCGCGCCCGACCTGTCGGCCTATGTCGGCAACCTGCAGAAGGCCGGCGCGGACGGCGTGATCGGCTGGATCGCCAACGTCCCCAATGCCGCGATGATCTTCAACGCGATGAAGACGTTGAAATGGTCTCCGCCGGTCACCGGCCACAGCGGCCTGATGCTGCCGGCCCTGTTCGATCTGGTGCCCGCCGAAACCATCAAGAACGTGTTCGCGACCTACTACCGCAACTTCACCTGGACCGAGACCGAGCAGCCCGGAGCGCGGCAGCTCGAATTCGCCAAGAAGCTCGCGCAGTACCCGGAGGCGAAGGGCTACGAGGTCAACGTCGCCGCCGCGCCCTATTACGATTTCCTCTATTGCCTGAAGGCGGCGATCGAATCGGAGAAAAGGTTCGAGCCCGAAGCGATCAAGCGCGGGCTCGACAATCTCAGGAATCACAAGGGCCTGCTCGGCGACATCTCCTTCACGCCGGAGAACCATTCAGGCGTCGGGGCAAAGGACGTCGTGCTGGTTGCGGTCGCCTCGGGCCAGGATCCGCGCGCGATGGGCTGCCTGCGCGCCCGCGCACCCGGCCAGTGAAGGCCGGCCGATGGATATCGACGTCTTCGCGCACGGCATCGTCGCCGGCAGCCTGTACGCACTGGTCGCGGTGAGCTTCAACATTCTCTACCGGCCGACCAACGTGTTCAATTTCGCGCAGGGCGAGCTCGTCATGCTCGGCGCGATGATCTTTGCGAGCCTCACCTCGCTCGCGGGGATGCCATGGTTGGTCGCGTTCGCGGCGACGCTTCTCGCTGTCGGATGCATCGGGCTGGTGGAGGAGCGCATCGCGGTCGCGCCCATCCTGGCGCGGTCGCAGACCGGAACGGGCTGGGTCATCACCACGCTCGCGACCTCGCTGATCATCTCCAACCTGGTCGGACGCTTCTGGGGACCCGACCCGATCCTGGTCAAGCCGCCCGCGCTGCTGAGCATGGAATCGCTCGACATCGCCTCGTCGCGCATCTCGTCTTACGAGATCGCACTCGTGCTGCTGACCCTGGTTCTCGTCGCTATCGTCGAGCGGGTGTACCGCACCCTCAAGGGCAAGGCCGTGATGGCCGTCGCCGAAGACCGCGAGGCTGCGCTATTGCGCGGCATTGACCCCGGCAGTCTCGGTCGCTGGTCGTTTTTCCTCGGCGCGGCCTTCGCGGCGATGACCGGCGTGCTCGCCGCGCCCATTCTCTATGCTTCGACCTCGCTCGGACCGGATCTGCTGCTCAAGGGTTTTGCGGCGGCTGCGGTCGGCTCGATCGGCAACAACCGCGGGGCGCTTATTGCCGGATATGTCATCGGCGTGACGGAAGCGGTCGGCGCCTCGCTGCTGTCGCCCGGCTATCAGGAGGCGGTGATCTTCATGGTCGTGCTGGCCGTGCTGCTGCTGAAGCCGGAAGGCCTGTTCGGCAGCCCGAACGCGCGGACGGTCTGACCATGTTGCGCGCCGTCGTTCCCTTCGTCGCACAGGCCGCCGCGCTCGGCGCTGCGCTCGCCCTGCCCGCCTTCGTCGGCGCCAACTCCTATGCGCTGTTCGTCGCGACCCAGCTCGGCATCTACGTCATCGCGGCGATCGGCCTCAACCTGCTCGCCGGCTATGCCGGACAGGTCTCGCTCGGGCACGCCGCCTTTGTCGCGATCGGCGCCTACTCGGTCGCGCTTCTCACCGTCGATCATCATTGGCCGTTCTGGGCCGCGGCCGTGGTCGGGATGGTGCTGGCCGCAGGCCTCGGCGTGCTCGCCGCCCTGCCCGCGTTTAGGCTCAACACCTGGTACTTCGCCTTCATCACGCTCGCCTTTGCGCTCGTCTTCGAGAAGATGATCGTCGAATGGCGCTGGCTGACGAAGGGCTTTGCCGGCGTCGTCGGCGTGCCCCCACCCTCCGCATTCGGCACCGAATTCGGCCCGCGGCCGCTCTATTATACTGTGGTAGCGGTCACCGTCGTCGCCTTCATCCTGGTGCGCAATATCGTCCATTCGCGTTTCGGCCGCGCTTTCGTCGCCGTGCGCGACGTCGAGCCGGCGGCGCTTGCGGTCGGGGCCTCGCCGCAGCGGACCAAGCTCACGGCCTTCGTGATTTCGGCTGCCCTCGCCGGCGTCGCCGGCGCCTTCTTCGCCGTGCAGAAGACGGTGGTCACGCCGGACGACTTCACCGCCGACTTCTCGATCTTCTTCCTGCTGACCGTCGTGCTCGGCGGCCTCGGCACGCTATGGGGACCGATCATCGGCGCGCTCGTGTTCTTCCTCATCCCCGAACTGCTGGCCGGCCTGCAGAGTTGGCGCATGTTGATCTATGGCGGCCTGCTGCTCGGCCTGATGCTGTTCGCGCCGCATGGCCTCTACGGCGCGTTGCGCCAGGCGTGGCGGCGCTTTGCGCCGGCGCCGCCAAAATCAAGTGCTGCTGTGGACGCCTCGGAGGCCCGGGAGCACCCCCCGATCGCGGGGCTTGCACTCGACATTTCCGGCCTGCGCAAACAATTCGGCGGCGTGCTCGCCCTCGACGGGGTGGATCTTTCAGTCCCCGCCGGAAGCTGCTGCGCCATCGTCGGGCCAAACGGCTCCGGCAAGACCACGCTGCTCAATCTCGCCAGCGGATATTACGTGCCCGATGCCGGCAGCGTGAAGATCGGCGGGGTGGAGGCGCTCGGCTCCGGCGCACAGAAGATCGCCGCCCGCGGCGTCGGACGCACCTTCCAGACGCCGAGACTCATCGCCGACTTGACCGCGCTCGATAACGTCATGCTCGGCGCCTACACGCGCGAGCGCGCCGGGCTGCTTGCGACGGCGCTGCGATTGTCCTCCGCCCGCGCCGAAGCACGCCGGTTGCGGCAGGAGGCGCTCGGCTTCCTGCACTTCGTCGGCGTCGCCGACCGCGCCGGTGTCGAGGCCGGCGAGATCCCGCACGGCCAGCAGCGGCTGATCGAGATCGCCCGCGCCATGATGGGCGGCGCACGGTTGATCCTGCTCGACGAGCCCGCAGCCGGGCTGTCGATGTCCGAGCTGGAGCGGCTCGAGCGGCTGATCACTCGCATCTGCGGGCTCGGCGCCACGATCGTCATCGTCGAGCACCATCTCGATCTCGTCGCCAATGTCGCAAGCCATGTCACCGTTCTCGATCGCGGCACAGTGCTCGCCGCGGGCAAGCCTTCGACGGTCTTCAAAGACGAGCGCGTGATGCGCGCCTATATGGGCGAGCGGGCGCTGAAAGCAGAGGTGCCCGCATGAAGGCCACGGTCTCCCTGCCACTGCTATCGGCCAGCAATGTCGACGCAGGCTACGGCCACGTCCGCGTGCTGGAGAACGTATCCATCGATGTGCGCCAGGGACGCATCGTCGTGCTGGTCGGCCGCAACGGCGCCGGCAAATCGACCTTGCTGCGCGCCTTGTCCGGCCTCAATCGGCCGACCTCGGGCAAGGTCACTTTTGACGGAAGCGACATCACGACGGCGCGGCCGAATGCCATCGTCAAGGCCGGCCTGTTGCATGTCGCCGAAGGCCGGCGGCTGTTTCGGCGCCAGAGCGTTGCCGACAATATCGAGCTCGGCCGCTATGGCCTGCGCCTGACCGAGCAGGACCATCACCGGCGCGTCGAGGGTATCCACCAGCTCTTTCCGATTTTACGCGAGAAGATGGACTTGCCGGCCGGCAGCCTGTCGGGCGGCCAGCAGCAGATGCTCGCCATCGCGCAGGCGATGATGCGCGAGCCGAAGCTGCTGATGCTCGACGAGCCGTCGCTCGGGCTTGCGCCGGTACTGGTGGACCAGGTATTGGCCGCCATCCTCACATTGCGGGCGCAGGGCGTCGCCATTCTCCTCGTCGAGCAGATGGTGGAGCGCGCGCTCGAGATCGCCGACGACGCCTATGTCATGCAGAACGGCCGCGTCATCGCCAGCGGCCCGGCTGCCGAGATCGCCGCCGGCGACGCCCTGCACGCCGCGTTCATGGGCGAGCACAGCGCGCCGCATCATTCCGAACCACGACAGAGCCGACCATGACCTTGCATCCGGACGCCGGACAACGGCAGATTCTCGCAGCCATCGAGAGCGAGCGCACCAAATTGATGGACGAGGCGCGTCCTCAGGCGATGAAGCGGCTGGCCGAGCGCGGCCGCCTGTCGCCGCGTGCGCGGATCGCACGGCTGGTCGACCCCGATACGTTCGACGAGCTCGGCGCGCTCGCATCCGAAGAACCTGAAGCCGGCCAGCCGCATCCCCGCGACATATCGCCGGCCGACGGCGTCGTCACCGGCACGGCGCGCATCGACGGGCGGCCCGTCGCAATCGTCGCGCAGGATTTCAGCGTCTTCGGCGGCAGCATCGGCAAGCTCGGAAGCGCCAAGACCCATCGCATGGTCAGAATCGCCATCCGCCGCGGCATCCCCGTGGTCATGATGCTCGACGGCGGCGGCCACCGGATCCAGGGCGGACAGAACTCGCGGCACTTCGCCCAGGCCAACAGCATGTTTCACGACCTCGCGCGGGCCTCGGGCTGGATTCCGATGGTCGCACTGATGCTGGGCGCAGGCTTTGCCGGACCGACCAACTACGCGGGCCTTGCCGATCTCGTGGTTATGGTGCGCGGACAGTCCGTTATGGGCCTTGCGGGACCGGCGCTGGTGAAGGCTGGAACCGGCGAAGACACCGACCAGGAGACGCTCGGCGGCGCCGCGGTTCAAGTCGACAAGCAGGGCCTCGCCGATCTCGGCGTCGCCAACGAGGACGAGGCTTTTGCCGCAGCCAGGCGCTTCCTGTCCTATCTGCCGGCGAACGCCCGCAAGCCGCTGCCCGCGGTCGCAACCGACGATCCCGCCGACCGCGGCGACGAGGCGCTGCTCGACATCGTGCCGCCATCGACGCGGCGCGCCTACGACATGCGCCAGATCGTCAGCGGCATCGCCGACACCGGCAGCCTGTTCGAGATCAAGCCGACCTTCGCCGCCAACCTCATCACGGGTTTCGCGCGGCTCGGCGGCCGGCCCGTCGGCTTCATCGCCAACCAGCCGATGCGCATCGGCGGCATCCTCGATGCCAACGCCTGCGAGAAAGGCGCCCACTTCATCGCGCTCTGCGATGCCTACGGCCTCCCCTTGATCTCGCTGATCGACGTGCCCGGCTTCTACATCGGCTCGGCGGCGGAACGCACCACGCTCGGGCGGCGCAGCGCCAAGTTGATCCACGAATGGGGCCACGCCAGCGTGCCGCGCGTCTCGGTGGTGATCCGCAAGGGCTTTGGCCTGGGCTATTTCGCCATGAATGGCGGCCGCGCCTTCGATTCCGATGCGTCCTTTGCCTGGCCGTCGGCGCAGATCTGCGCGATGTCGATCGAGGGCGCGATCGATGTGGCATTCCGGAAAGAGTACATGTCGGCCCCCGATCCGCAGGTCCGCCGGCAGGAGATGATCGAGGAGACGCGCGCGCAGACCGGCTCCATCCACGCGGCCGAGGGTTTCGGCGTGGACGACGTGATCGATCCGCGCACCACGCGCCGGCGCATAATCGAGATCTTCGCGCAGGCACCGCCGCGGCGTGAGCCCGATCACCCGCCAAAATTCCGGTCGATCGCGCCGATCTAGCACCGGAGCGGGCTGCGGCGCACGCAAGCGACATTGAAATAAAAGGGAGGAGTGCCATGACGACCCAACGCAACCTCGACCGCCGCCTGTTTCTCGGCAGCGCCGCGGCACTAGGCGCCAGCGCGCTGCTCCGGCCGGCCTTCGCCACGGACGACGCCTTCAATGTCGGCTGGGTACGGCCGACGACCGGCCGGCTCGCCTCCTCCTATGCTCCGCTCTATATCGGCGGGCTGATCGCGATCGACGAGATCAATGCCAGCGGCGGCGTGATGGGCCGCAAGATCGTGCGACAGGAGGAAGACGACGAAGCCTCTCCCGCACGCGAGCCCGCCGTCGTCAAGAAACTCCAGGAGGCCGGCGTCCGCTATATCTGCGGCCCCACCGGATCGAGCCAATCGCTGGCTGCGCTCGCGGTCACGACCCCGGCCAGGACCATCACCACCATGTATGCGATCGCCTCGGAGGCCGGGGACGGCACGCGCTACCCCTGGCATTATCAGTGCACTTTCAATTCCGATCTCCAGGCGGAGATGGCGTCGCGCTACCTCGTCGAAACGCTGAAGCTGAAGAAGATCGGCATTCTCCAGGAGAACACCGCCTATGGTGAGCAGGTCGTGGCGGCCTGCCACACCATCCTGAAGAAGCTCGGCGTGAGCCCGGTGGGGGTCGAGGTGTTCCCGATCACGGCGCCGGACCTCAACGGATATGTCGGCAACCTGCGCAAGGCCGGTGCCGAGGGCATCCTGTACTGGACCGGCTCGACGCCGATCACGGCCAAGGGCTTCAACTCCATGCACAGCCAGAAATACTATCCCGCGATCGCCGGTCACAGCGCATTGTTCGCGGATTCGCTACTCGACCTCGTGCCCGCGGAAGCGCTGCAGAACGCGGCGGGTACCTACTACAAGACCCTGACCTGGAGCGACAAGGACGAGATTGGCGGCCGGCAAATGGAGTTCGCAAAGAAAGCGAACGCCTTTCCCGAAACCAAGGAGACCGGGGTCAATGTCGCCGCCTCGCCGTTCTATGATTTCCTCCACATGGTACGGGCGGCCGTCGAACAGGAGAAGTCATTTGATCCCGAGAAGGTGAAGCGCGCCATGGATGCGACCAAGGACTACAAGGGCCTGCTCGGCAATCTGAGCTTCACGCCGACCAATCATGCCGCGATTTCGATCGAGGACATGACTATGGCGACGCTGCTGTCGGGACGCGATCCCAAGGCTATGTCCGTGTTCCGCAAGCGCGCGGTCTAGGGAAGAATGTCGATGCAATCTACCAGCCCCAGCACAAATGCCGCATGGACAGACCCGCGCATCCTTCCGCCTGACGTCTGCGTGCTCCGCCATGTCCTAGACCGCCACGCGGCTGATACCCCGGACAAGGTGTTTGTCCGCTTCGACGACGGCCACGAATGGACCTACGCGCAGATCCATTTGACCGTTCGCCGCACCGCAGCCGCCCTGCAACGCATGGGGGTGGCGCAAGGCGACCACGTTCTCACCTGGCTTCCGAACAGTCCGGATGCACTGCGTATCTGGTTTGCCATCAACTATATCGGGGCCGTCTATGTCCCCATGAACGTCGCCTGGCGTGGGCAAGTTCTTGAGAACGCCGTGCGGATTTCCGGCGCACGGCTGCTGATCTCACACGCAGGGCTCGTGGACCGACTGAACGATGTCGACCGCTGCGCGCTGACCGATCTGCTGCTGATCGGGCCCGACGCCCGCGACAGGCAGCTCCCCGGCTTCCGTCATCATGATGCCGCCGAGCTGTCCGTGAGCGGAGAACCGGCACCGCTGCAACAGCCGATCACGCCCTGGGACAACCAGATGATCATCTACACGTCGGGCACGACCGGTCCGTCAAAGGGCGTGCTCTGCACCTACATGCACTGCGGCTCCTGCGCGCTCGCCTTCGCACCGCTGACAGCCGATGATCGCAACCTCGTCAACCTTCCGCTGTTCCACATGAGCGGTACTGGGGCCGTCTATCGCATGCTGGTGAAGGGCGGATCGATCGCGCTCGTTGAGTCCTTCGACACGCGCTCGTTCTGGGACACGGTGCGGCGAACGCGATCGACCTATTTGACCCTGCTCGGCGCCATGCTGCCCTTCCTGCTGAAGGAGCCGCCGGGTCCGGGCGACCGGTACCATACGCTGCGTATCGTCAACATCGTGCCGCTGGCCGAGGGCTTCCGGGAGTTCGGCGAGCGCTTCGGCGTCGAGGTCTACACGGTGTTCAACATGACCGAGACGTCATGGCCGATCATCTCCGAGTGCGCTCCGGAGACGCTCGGCACCTGCGGCAGTCCCCGCCCCGGCGTATGTGCCCGGATCGTCGACGACAATGACATCGAGGTCGCTCCAGGCAAGACCGGCGAGCTCGTGTTGCGCACGGATGCGCCCTGGGCCATGAGCCATGGCTATTGCGGCAACCCGGAAGCGACCGCGCGGGCCTGGCGCAACGGCTGGTTCCACACCGGCGATGCCTTCCGCCAGAACGAGCGCGGCGAGTTCTTCTTCGTCGATCGCATCAAGGACGCGATCCGGCGGCGCGGCGAGAACATCTCCTCTTTCGAGGTCGAAGCCGCGATCAGCGCGCACCTCGATGTCCGCGAGGTCGCGGTCGTCGGCGTCCCCAGCGAGTTCGGCGAGGACGAGGTGCTGGCCGTGGTCGCACCGGTCGCCGGACGAACGATCGACGTTGCCGGCCTCATCGAATGGCTGCGGCCGCGGCTCGCGCATTTCATGATCCCGCGCTACATCCGGATCATGCCGGAGCTGCCGAAGACGCCGACACAGAAGGTGCAGAAGCATCTGCTGCGCGCCGACGGCGTCGCCAGTGACGCATGGGACCGCGAGGCGGCGGGGCTCAGGATCGGCCGCGACCAGCTCGCAAGCCTCGGCGGCGCTGGAGATATCAGCCGATGAGCGGTCCGCTCGCCGGCCTGCGTGTGGTCGAAATGGCCGGCATCGGTCCCGGGCCCTTCTGCGCGATGCTGCTGGCAGATCTCGGCGCGGAGGTCGTCCGCATTCGTCGGCCGGGTGGCACCATGTTCGACACCGAGCCGCGCTTCGACGTGACCGGGCGTGGCTGCCGCTTCGTCGACCTCGACTTGCGCGGGAGCGACGCCGTCACAGACGCTCTCGCCCTGATCGACAAGGCCGAGGTGCTGATCGAGGGCTATCGCCCGGGCGTGATGGAGCGCATGGGTCTTGGACCCGACATCTGCCTCTCACGCAATCCGCGTCTCGTCTATGGGCGCATGACGGGCTGGGGCCAGGACGGCCCGCTGGCGCAGCGCGCCGGGCACGACATCAACTACATCGCCCTGACCGGAGCGCTGCATGCGATCGGCCGCCCCGGCTCGCCACCGCCGCCGCCGCTGAACCTGGTCGGCGACTTCGGCGGCGGCGCGATGTTCCTGGCCTTCGGCGTCGTGGCCGCGCTGGTGGAGGCCCGCGTCTCAGGCCAAGGACAGGTGGTCGACGCCGCCATGACCGACGGCGTCGCCCTGCTGGCCGCGGGACGCTATGCCGGCCGCGCCTCTGGACACCAGAGCAACGAGCGCGGCAACAATCTGCTCGACGGTGGCGCGCCGTTCTATGACACCTATGAATGCGCCGACGGAGAATTCATCGCGCTTGGTGCCATCGAACCGCAATTCTATGCGCGTTTCCGCACGCTTTGCGGACTGACCGACCCGCTGTTCGACGACCAGATGAACAAATCACAATGGCCGGCGCAGAAGCATCAGCTCACGGCGATGTTTCGCACCCGGAGCTGTGCCGCGTGGATCGCGCTTCTCGGAAACGACGACACCTGCATCGCGCCCGTGCTCGACTGGGACAAGGCGCCCAACGACCCGCACAACATCGCGCGAAGCACCTTCGTCACGATCGACGAAGTGATCCAGCCGGCCCCGGCGCCGCGCTTCAGCCGCACGCCGGCAACGCTGCCGCGCTCTGCCCGCGTCTCCGGCGACGACACTGGCAAGGTCCTGCACCGTTGGGGACTCGCACAGCCGGTGGTCGACCGCCTGCTGGCCTGACGTCACGTCTCCCTCACCGATCGCGACGGCCCTTCATCCGGCGGGCGCCGAATACCGTCAACGGATCGACGCCGCCATTCATGTAAAGATATTGACATATATCGACCTCCGTGAAAACGTGGATGCAAAGATCTAATGAAACCACGGGGAGGACCGAATGACGCGGACAAGGACGACGACGCTTGCATCGCTTGCGCTGCTGGCAGCCTTCGCAGGCATGGGCATAGCTTCCGCCCAGGACAGGCCGGTCAAGATCGGCATCCTGAACGACCAGGCCTCGGTCTACTCCGCCATCACCGGCCCCGGATCGGTCGCGGCTGCCCGCCTCGCCATCGAGGACATGGGCGGCACGATGTTCGGCAAGCCGATCGAGCTGATCTCCGCGGACCACAGCCACAAGCCGGATATCGGCTCGGCTATCGCGCGGCGCTGGTTCGACGTCGAAGGCGTCGACGCGATCTTCGACATCTACAGCTCCGGCGTCGCGCTCGCCGTACAGGGTATCGCCGAACAGAAGAACAAGCTGCTGGTGGTGTCGATGGCGTCGAGCCGTGACATCAGCGGCAAGTCCTGCTCGCCGAACGGCATGCAATGGGCCAATGACGGCTACGAGGTCGCCAATCTGACCATCAAGGGCGCATCCGACGGCAAGCCCACGTCCTGGTTCTTCCTGACCGTCGATTACGCGGCGGGGCACTCGATCGAACGCGATTCCCAGAAGATGATCGAGAAGGACGGCGGCAAGTTCGTCGGCGCCGTGCGGTTTCCCCTCAACACCCCGGATTTCAGCTCGTTCCTGCTGCAGGCGCAGAATTCCGGCGCCAAGAACATCGGCTTCATCGGCGGCGGCGCCGACATGACCAACGCGATCAAGCAGGCCGCGGAATTCGGCATCGACCGCACCGGCCAGCGCTTCGTGCCGTTCTCGCTGACGACGGTCGACATCGACGCGCTCGGCAACGAGGCCACGCAAGGCATGCCGCTGGTGTTGAGCTATTACTGGGATGCCTCCGACCAGACCAAGGCCTTCGCCGCGCGCTTCAAGAAGGCCTTCGGCAAGATGCCGAGCGATCCCCAGGCCAACGTCTACAGCGCGGTACTGCATTATCTGAAGTCGGTGAAGGCGGCCGGGACCAGCGACACGACGGCGGTGCTGGCGAAAATGAGGGAGCTGCCGGTCGAGGATCTCTTCACCTCGGGCGCGCGCATCCGCGAAGACGGGCGGCTGATGCGCGAGGTCTACTATGCCGAGGCTAAGAAGCCCGGCGCCATGAGCGGACCGACCGACCTGATCACGCTGGTCAAGAAGAAGCCGGGATCGGACGCCTTCATCCCGGCCAGCGAAAGCGAATGCAAGCTCGTCAAGAAGTGAGCCTCGCTTGAGGAACGGGCTCGCTCAGCCGTAAAGCCGGGCCAGTTCCTCCTTCTTGACCTTGCCGGTCGCGGTCATCGGCAAGGCGTCGACGATCCGGATCTCGGGGATCTTGTAGACCGCGAGGCGTTCCCGGCAGAAGGCCGCGAGCACCTCGGCGGTCGTGGCCGCCTTGCGCTCCGGCAACACCGTGACGAAGGCGACCGGGACCTGCCCGCGGGTGTCGTCGACCCGGCCGATCACGCCGCTTCCGGTGACGTCGGGATGCTGGCCGAGCGCCGCCTCGATCTCCGACGGAAACACGCTCATGCCCTTCACTTTCAGCATCTCCTTGCGCCGGCCGAGGAAGTGGATGGTGCCCTGCTCCGAGATCATGCCGATGTCGCCGGTTCGCAGCCAGCCGTTGACGAGGCCCTCGGCGGTCGCATCCGGCTTGTTCCAATAGCCCTTCAGCAACGACGGCGTGCGCACGCACAATTCGCCCTCCTCGCCGAGCGGGAGTAGCCGGTCCGAGCCGAATTCGAGGATCTTGAAGTCAGTCTCGGGCACTGGAATGCCGCAGAAGATCTGGCGCTGCTTGAGATCACGGTCGTAGTCCTGCCAGCCGCGGTTGAAGGCGTCGTAGGAGTGCGTCTCGGTCATCCCCCAGGCCGCCTCGCGCAAGATCGTGCCGGTCAGTTTGCGCCAGTCGTCGCGGAAGATCGGATTGAGCTTCTTGACGAAGGAGGCCACCATGACTTCGCGCAACGAACTCATGTCGTACTGGTTCGCGTCGGACCGGTTCATGATCTCGACCGCGTTGTCCACGACCATGTTCGAGATCGTCGCGCGATGGCGCTGGACCGCGAACATGTAGGCCTGCGGGTCCCAGCGCGCCATCAGCACGCAAGTTGCGCCCGTCACCATCGGCAGGATGATGCCGAGATCCTCGCCGGCCATCCAGAAGATCGGCCAGAAATTGATGATGACGTCCTCGGCGGTGACCGTCATCGACACCGAGCCCATGACGGCACCCGTGAACAGCATGTCGAACTGGGTGTGGACGCAGCCCTTCGGCATGCCGGTGGTGCCGCCCGTGTAGTTCAGAGCCGCGATGTCGTCGAGGCCGATGTCGACCTGCGGCGGTGCGCCCGTCTCCTGCGCAAGCGCAGCCATGAGATCGATGGAATCGGCGACCGCGACCCGCGGCGCCGTCAACGCCGGCGGCAAGGGCCCTTCCGGCTCCGCACCCAGCGCATCGCCGAAGCTCGTGACGACGAGATGCGTGATGCCGCACTCCTGGCGAACCTCTTCGACGAGATGGGCCAGCTGGTCGTGCGCGACCACGATCCGCGCCTGCGTGTCGTTGATCTCGTAGGCGAACTCGGGCCGGGTGAACATCGGGTTGACCGGCACGTGAACGCAGCCGGCCTTGAGGATGCCGAAGAAGCAGACGTAGAACTGCGGACAATTCGGCAGGAACACCGCGACGCGGTCTCCCTTGCGCGCGCCGAGGCGGTTCAAGAGGCTCGCAAAGCGGTCGCTGAGACGATCGAGCTCGGCATAGCTGAGGGCACAGCCGTAGAACAGCACGGCCGCCTTATCGGGCTGCCGCCGCGCCCATTCGCGCAGATACTCCGTCAGCGGCCGTCGGCCGAGCGGAAACACCGGCTGCCTGGGGACGCCGGCCGGCCACAGCCCCGCTTGCAGGCTGCGAACGTGAGCCAAATAGCTCTCTTCGCTCCGTGTGTAGTCCGTGTCGGGTTTTTCCCTTGTCATTGTTTCCTCCCTTGGTTGTGGCGCGCTCACCACAAGTCGACGCGCGTCGTTCGCCTTTCGCTGAAGCGGCCCGGCTGCATCGAGGCCTTGAGCCCACGGACGATCCAGCGCCGGGTCTCGCAGGGATCGATGACGTCGTCGACCTCGAGGAAGGTCGCGCCGCTCAGCGCCTTGTTCTCCTCGTAGGATTTGGCGACCATCTGGTCGAACCAGGCTTTTCGGGCAGCAGGGTCCTCGATCGCCGCGAGTTCCTTCCGGTAGGCGAGCTTCACCGCGCCTTCGAGGCCCATGGCGCCGAACTCGGCGCTCGGCCACGCCACCATGAAGAACGACATCTGGCTCGATCCGCCGGCCATCGCCAGCGCGCCGAGCCCATAGGCCTTGCGCAGCACCACCGTGAAATACGGCACCGTTGCCCGCGACGCAGCTACGAACACCCGCGAGACGTGTCGCACCTGGGCGGTCTTCTCGACTTCCGGCCCCACCATCATGCCCGGCGTGTCGCAAAGCGAGACGATGGGAATGCCAAAGCCGTCGCAGAGCTGGATGAAGCGCGCCGCCTTGTCGCCGCCGTCGGCGTCGATTGCGCCGCCGAGATGACGTGAATCGTTTGCGATCAGACCGACGGGCATGCCTTCGATGCGCGCGAGCGCCGTGATCATGCCACGCCCGAAGGACGGACGCAGTTCTAGCACGGAGCCTGCATCGGCAAGCGTCGCTATGATCGGCCGCACGTCGTAGGCGCGGAGCCGGTTCTCCGGGACGGCGTGGCGCAGCAGGCGCTGGTCGGCACATGACCAGTCGCAAACCCGCCCTTGGAAATAGCCGAGATATTTACGGGCGGCGGCGACGCCCTCCGCCTCGTCCTCGACCAGCACGTCGATCACGCCGTTCGGCGCCTGCACCTCGACCGGGCCGATGTCCTCGGGGCGGAACACACCGAGACCGCCGCCCTCGATCATCGCCGGCCCACCCATGCCGATGTTCGACGTCCGGTCTGCAATGATGACGTCGCAGCTGCCCAGCAACGCAGCGTTGCCCGCAAAGCATCGTCCCGAGACCACGCCCACCAGCGGCACCTTGCCGTTGAGGGCGCCGATCTTCGAAAACGTCGTGGTCTCGAGCCCCGCTGGCGTTGGCCATTCGTCACCGGGCCGTCCGCCGCCACCTTCCGCAAACAGCACCACCGGGAGCGCCCATCGGTCGGCAAGCGTCAGCAGCCGGTCCTTCTTCTTGTGATTGACGACGCCCTGCGTGCCGGCGAACACCGTGTAGTCATAGGCCATGACCGCGCAGCGGGACTGCTCGTCTCCGAACAGCTCGCCGTTGACGGCACCGACGCCTGTGATCAGGCCATCGGCCGGACTCATGCGGCGCAGCTCCTCCAGCGAACGCCGCTGGCGCTGCGCCGCGATCGCGAGGCCACCATACTCGAGGAACGAGTCGGGATCGCAGAGGTCTGCGACATTCTCGCGCGCGGTGCGCTGGTTGGTCTTGCGGCGGCGCGCGACGGCATCGGGACGGCCTTCGTCGAGCCGTTCCGCGCGGCGCGCCATCGCTTCGGCCAGATCTCCCCTGATCTGGTCGAGGTCGATCGCCTCGGCCTCCTCGACACCGGCACCGGCGTCATCGGAAGGGCTGATGTGCAGTAAGGCCTCGCCTTCGAAGATCGTGTCGCCGGCCACGACCAGAATGTCCTCGACGACGCCCGCCACCGGTGCCGCGACGACGTGCTCCATCTTCATCGACTCGATCGCGAGCACCTGCTGTCCCGCACGCACCCGGTCGCCCCTTGCCACATTGCAGGCAACGATCGTTCCCTGCAGCGGCGCCGGCACCGCGACAAGTCCTTCCGGAACGTGGACGGCCTGTCGTGTACGTCCCGCGCTCGACTGCGGCGGGGCGATAGCCGCCTTGGCATCGAAGACGCCGAGCGGATCGACGGCACGGACGTCCCTGTAGCGGTTGGCCGGCGGCTCATCCTTGCTGGTCAAATGGGCCGCAGCCGCGAGGATACTTTCGAGGTGCTGCTCCAGGAATTTCGTCGACACGCGATCGGCCAGAAAATCACCGTTCTCCGTGAGCGCCCTCAAGACGGGAATGTTGGTCTCGACGCCGTCGATGCGAAACTCTTCGAGCGCCCGCCGCCCGCGCCGGATCGCGTCGACCATGCCTTCCGGCGAATAGGCGATCACCTTCGCAAGCAATGAATCGTATCGGGGGCTGGTGCGATAGCCGACATAGCCGAACGTATCGACGCGGATGCCCGGACCACCCGGCAAAGTGAAGCCGGTCAGCACGCCGCCGGTCGGCCGCGCGCCGCCGTCGGCCGTCATCCGCTCCATGTTGACGCGGAACTGGATTGCGCCGCCGCGCGCAACGGGGATACTGCCGAGACCGATGTCGCGCAGCCGCAGGCCTGAAGCGACCCTGATCTGGGTCTTGACCAGGTCGATCCCGTAGATCTCCTCGGTCACCGTGTGCTCCACCTGCAAGCGCGGATTGGCCTCGATGAAGACGAACTCGCCGCCTTCCGCGGGCATCAGGAACTCGAAGGTCCCGAGGCCTCGATAGGCCGCCGCGCCGGCCATGCGGACCGCTGCCCCGCAAAGCGCCTCACGAATCTCTGGCGCCAGACTCCGGCTGGGCGCCATCTCAACCACCTTCTGGTGACGCCGCTGGATGGTGCATTCGCGCTCGCCGAAGTGGACGACATCCTGCCCATCGCCAACAATCTGCACCTCGAGATGACGCGCATTCGGTAGGTAGCGTTCGACGTAAAGCGCATCGGCGCCAAACGCGGCCAGGGCCTCGGACCGGCAACGCTCCCAGGCGCCGGAAAGCTCCGCCGGCGACGACACGACGCGCATGCCGCGGCCGCCTCCCCCGGCGACGGCCTTGACCATGATCGCTCCGCCGCGACCGAGCTTGTCGAGAAACGCTGCGGCTTCGGCCTCCGATACCGGCCCCGCCGATCCCTCCAGCACGGGTACGCCGGTGCCGCGCGCATGCCGCCGCGCTTCCGACTTGTCGCCGAACAGCTCGAGCGTCGCCGCGGCCGGTCCTATGAACGTCATGCCGGCCGCGGCCACGGCCCGCGCGAAATCCGGGTTCTCCGAGAGGAATCCATATCCGGGGTGCACTGCGTCACAACCGGTCTGCCGCGCCGCATCGACGATCGCCGCGATATCGAGATAGGCTGCAGCACCAACTCCGGGCAATTCGCGCCTCTCGCCGCCCATCCGCGCATGGGCGGAGCCCGCGTCATCTGCAGGAAACATGGCGACGACCGGGATATCGAGCTCAAACGCCGCCCGCGCGATGCGCAGCGCGATTTCCCCGCGGTTGGCGATGAGCACCTTTCGAAACGGCATGTCGATCCTTCCCAGCTCGCGGGCTTCAGCCGCGCCAAAGGCTATGGACAAGCCAATATTATGTCAATATCATTACACAGTTGGAGAACGCCGCGCGATGCCGTCAGCCATCAAGACTGCGACGAGAACCGGCCGCGACCTGCCGGCCGGCAATTCCTCGCGGGACCATCTCAACAACAAGCTTTTCTTCAGGCTGTTTCAGGCCGCCAACATCTACGAGACCCAGGCCGTGCGCGAGCTGGGCTTCTCGGCCGGGACGGGTGCGACGCTGGGCGCGCTGTACCGCGACCCCGAGGGCATGCTGTTCTCCGAACTCTATGCCTATCTCGGCGTGAGCCGCCAGAATCTCGATGCCGTACTGAAGGGACTGGAAAAGAAAGGCCTGGTGGAGCGCATCGAGGCCGAGGACGATCGCCGAAAGAGAATTGTGCGCCTTACACAAGACGGCATCGAGGCCTGGAAGGATTTGCACCGGCGCTCGCTGGATTTCTTCCGGCAAGGGACCAAGGGCGTGTCGGCGACGGAGATGACCGATTGCATCGAAACGTTGGCCCGCATCGTGCGGGGGTTGCGCGCAATCGGGCTGGACTGAAATTGAACGGCCGCGCCCACCGGCGCGGGACTGAAGGAAGCCCCGGCAATTCCAAACGACCGGGGCCATTCAAGTCGCCCGGCACGCCTCCGGCGTCCGGCCGCGACGGAGACCAGCAGGGAGGTTTCGATGACGAGCCACAAGGTTCCCGCCGCCGAGGAGTGCGTCCTCCGTTACCTGGTCGAGCGCTGGGCACGAGAGACCCCCGATCAGGTCTATGCGACCTTCGACGACGGCAGCCGCTTGACATACGGCGATCTGCTGCATCTGGCGAGACGGACCGGCAACGCGCTGCAGCTGCTGGGCGTGAAGCAGGGCGACACCGTCATGGTCTGGCTTCCGAACGGCTGCGAATGCCTGCTCGCCTGGTTCGGCATCAACATGATCGGTGCCGTGTACGTTCCGATCAACACCGCTTATCGCGGCGGCATTCTTCAGCACCTCGTGAACAACGCTGGCGCGAGCGTCGCCGTCGTCCATGCGAGCCTGCTGCCGCGGCTTGCCGACATCGACACGGGCGAGCTGCGCAAGGTCGTCGTGATCGGGGGTGAACCGGGCCCCGTCGCCGGACTCGACGTGCTGCCATCGAGCGCCCTCGAATCGACGACCGACGATGCGCCACCGCTCGAGCGTCCGATCGCGCCGTGGGACACGCAGTCGATCATCTACACCTCCGGCACGACCGGCCCCTCGAAAGGCGTGCTGTCGTCCTACGCCCATCTCTACGCTACCGGGCGCGGCATCTCGGCGGACCGGGATGGAAGCCCCTATCTCGGAGCCAGCGACACCTTCATGGTGAACCTTCCCCTGTTTCATGTCGGCGGCACGGGACCGAGCTATGCCATGCTGATCAACGGGGGCGCGATCGCCATGGTCGATCGCTTCGACACCGGAACGTTCTGGTCAACGGTCGCGAAGACCGGGACCACGATGGTGATCCTGCTCGGCGTCATGGCGAGCTTCCTGATGAAGCGGACCAACAATGGCGATGAGAAGAACAGCCCGCTCAAGCACGTCACCGTCATTCCGCTGAGCGAGGAAGGCATTGCCTTCGGCAAGCGCTACGGCGTCACGACGCACACGCTGTTCAACATGTCGGAGGTCTCCTGCCCGCTGTCGACCGCCCCCAACCCGACCGTCGCGGCGGCCTGCGGCAAGCCGCGGGCCGGCGTCGAGGCGCGTCTCGTCGACGCCCACGACTGCGAGGTTGCGCCGGGCGAGATCGGGGAACTGATCCTCCGCACCGACGCGCCCTGGGCCATGAACCACGGATACAACAAGGCGCCCGAAGCGACCGCGCTCGCCTGGCGCAACGGCTGGTTTCACACCGGTGACGCCTTCCGCGTCGACCAGGACAACAATTTCTTCTTCGTCGATCGGTTCAAGGACGCGATCCGCCGGCGCGGCGAGAACATTTCCTCGTTTGAAGTCGAGCTCGAAGTCGCCGCGCACCCCGCCATTCGGGAGGCTGCCGCCGTCTCCGTGCCGAGCGAGCATGGCGAGGACGACGTGATGGTCGCCGTCTCGCTTGCGGAGGGACAAACGCTGGACCCCGCGGAGCTCATCCACTTTCTCAAGCCGCGAATGGCCCATTTCATGGTCCCGCGCTACATCCGCGTCCTCGAGGATCTGCCGAAGACGCCGACCAACAAGGTCGAAAAGTATTTGTTGCGCAAAGACGGAATTACGTCGGACACCTTCGACCGCGACGCTGCAGGCATTGTTATCAAGAGCGAGCCGGTGCGCTCGTCGCGTTAGACGAAACGCGCGGGCCTCGGGTCAGGCCTTAGCACAGCTCCGTCTCCCACCTTATCGCGCGCCCCGCTCATCTGATTGCCTCGATCGCGTCGCGTTCGGAAGCGATGGGAAGCTAAGTCGTCAAAGGTGCTCGGTCGCCCTACCCGGAAGCATCCAGCGGCACCGCCGTTTGCGCTGCGCCGCGAAGCTGGAGGCAATCGCGCACCCGGGTACGCTCCTAAAGGCTCTCAGAGACGCCTTTTTGCCGACGAGAGACGTGTTCTTCGGGGCGCCGGTTGCCGCGGTTCGTCGCCGTCTATTGGCTGTCCGAGGCGCCGCCCAAGTCGGGCGTCTCCGGATCGAACGCTTCCTACTCTAGAATTTGGCGCCCTCCCTGGATCGGCATCGGCATTTCCTTCTGGCCGGCCTCCGCCTTGCGCGGCTTCTTGCCCGCCTTCTGAAGCCGCGGTCGCGCCAAGGATCGCAGTAAGGTTTTCTGCGTGCCAGCCGCAGCATCGATCGCCTGAGTTCCAGTCGTCCAGATTCACACTCACGGTCCCAAAAATCCGCCATGCACGGGTGTGCTCTGCTGTTCGGCGAACTCGGCGCTCGTGAGGTTGGCGGATCGACCGTCGGCGAATGAGCCCCAATCACAGAGGGCTCGCCAACTCGACGTATCTGCAGAAGGCATTGGCAAGCTGCATCTGTCTTGGCGTCCGACATTCCGCTTCGAACAATCGTGGTGATGCGACGATCACGCACAGGCACCTTGCCCGCGACGTCGCCACATTCAGGCGGTTCGAGCTGTAAAGGAATTCCATGCCACGCGGCGCATCGGCGTGGCTTGAAGTCGTCATGGAGTAGATGACGATCGGCGCCTCCTGCCCTTGAAACTTGTCGACGGTACCGACGCGCGCGCCCGGAATACGCTCCTGAAGCTCAAAGACCTGTGCGTTGTAGGGAGCGATGACGAGAATGTCCTTCAATCCAATAGCGGCCTCGACGCCGTTCCGATCCACCCAGGTCGCCCCCACTCTCAGAACTTCTATAACCAGATCGCGAACCGCATCGGCCTCTTCCCGCGAAGAGCTCTGATTACCGGAGTGCTCGACCGCCAGGTAGCGGAGCCCCGCTCCGTTTAGCCTACCTTTCGATTTTACTTTCTGGTTCTCCAAACCGGGGCGCGAAAAGAGCCGGCCTTCATAGAAGAGCTCCGAGTTGAAAGCGCAGATGGTCGGATGCAGGCGCCAAGTCTCGGGCAAGAATAGACCGCGGTCAGGTGGAACGGTCGCGTGGGGCCCGAGGACGTGGTCTAGCGCCGAAACGTCGGCTCCGTCCGGATGGCTGCCCTGAATAGGCTGCCCCACTTGACGGGGGTCACCGAGAAGAACGACGCTGTCCGCGGCCTGCGACACGGCAAGCACGTTTGCAAGGGACATCTGGGCCGCTTCGTCAATGAAAAGGACGTCCACGCATTGCGAGGCGTCGGGTCGCGCCCAGAACCACGCGGTTGCACCTCCGACTTGGCCAGCGATGCCAAGTGCATCGAGAAATTCGCCGTTGCTTGTGGTGAAGTTGAGACTCGGTAGATCGTCCTCCTTGTCGGAAACCTTCTGGATGCACTGAATGGGCTGCTCCTCTGCTGCGGCGGCAGCGACCACCTCATCGAGAAGATTGCGAATGACCTTGTGGCTGTTAGCAGTGACGCCGATGGTCTTTCCTTCCTTCGCGAGCGCGCAAATCATGCGGGCCCCCGTGAAGGTCTTCCCAGAGCCGGGAGGACCTTGCACGGGAAAGACACTCTCATCGAGATTGAGCGCCACGCGCACGGCCCCTGCCAGAGTTGCCTCGCCCGCTCTCTGTAACTCCTGCCCTCGAAGGCGCGGCGCGACCGCCAAAATGAGGTCGCGAGCTGCGCGGTATGCGCCCTCACCTTCCAGCCCGTTGTCTGCAATGAACTCTCCAATCCGTACCAGGGAATCCGCGAGCACCTGGGTGTCGATGTAGGTGTGGGCGAAAACCGCCTCGGGGTGGATCTCAGCCGAATCTTTGCGCTTCTTGACGTATATGGTCCGCTCATCGAGCGATAGGGCCACCGCGCTACCGAATTTCTCGCCACCAAGCGTCCTGAGATTGTCGCCCGGGCGAATGTCTGTGTCCTGCAGGCCGAACCTATAGCGGTGAACAGGCGCCTTCGTCGTGCCTCCAACCTGTTCCACGAATTCCAGGTCGGCGAGGCCGTCGCGCTCGCCCAGAAGATCGTCGGCCGAAAGATCTCTAAGCCTGAAGAACTCCCACCAGACGGCTTTCTTCTCGCGTCCGTGCCAGTCGACCAAGGAGGCGAAAAGCCATCGCGCCTGCTGCTCCGCTGTGCGCTCGGTCGCATTGTCGGGAACGCCTTCCACGAGGCGCGCTGCGAGTGCGGCCACCTTCCGATGCCAAGCGTCGAGCTCCGGACTAAGCTCCGCAGTCGCGACGGTCGGGCGATCGATGGCCGCGCCCTTCTCGATGAGATCAGCCCGCAGCGCCTCCAACCAAGCCCGTAAACCCTCCGTCGAAGCGCAGTCGTCTCGATTGTAGCCCTTGATGGCGTTCTTATCCGACTCCTGAACTCCGCCCGAGTCGGCCATCTCCAAGCATGCCTGGGCCCTGGCAAGCACGGCTGCAACTTCGTCCAAAGGAACGCTGCGCGCGAAGGAATAGAGCGGTTCGAGCTTCTTGATCGAATAGCTTTCGACGCTCGCACGGATAGCGTGCCGAACGACTGAATAGAGATCAACGAAAGTTTCCGCCCGCAGAAGGTTGTCCAGTTCGTTCTCGCGCGTGGCGTATCGACCCATCAATCGCTTCAACGCGGTAATTTCATAGGGTGCGAAGTGATAGATGTGCAGATCCGGAAATGTCTTCAGACGTTCGATGACGAAGTCGATGAAGCGCTCGAAAGCTGCCCTCTCCTCTTGCCTCGTGGACGCCCAATCACCGACGTACCGCCGCGTCCCGTCCGCATCGGAGCATACATAACCGGTCAGAAACTCGAGCCCGCCGTCGCCGACCCAGGGATCGCCCTCGTAGTCAAAGAAAATGTCGCCTCCCGATGGTTCGGGAAGACGACACAGCCCCAAGCCTGCCTCGGAGGGCAAGGATTCGTAAAGGACCGTGCCCGCAATCCGGCCCTCAACCTGGATTCTCGCCTGTTCGCGGATCCTTTCGTAGCTCCGGGCGGCGCCACGATCTGGCCTCCACTGGAGCGGTACGGGCAGCTCGGCGAGCGCAGCCACCGTCGCGACCCCGCGTCTTTCTAATTCGCCGATCTGAGACTTACTGATGCCAGCGACGAGGGACATGTGGTCGTCCGCTCTTCTCTTGCCGTCGCAATGCTTGCGCCATCTGCATATATCGCAATGTTCGATCGGCTCGGGATAGGTGCTGACGGCGGTCGGGGTATCCACCGCTCGCTCGAGGCTGCTCCTTACGTGTCGATAGTAGGCCGCGTAATCAGCAATCCGGTATTCTTCAGGGACGTAGTTCGAGCCAGGCGTCACGACATAGGCCGAAACGGCGTCTGCCCCCTGAATCTCCGAGAGCAGTTCAGAATAAAGAGATATCTGAAGAATCGTATTGCCCTTCGTTTCCCGAGTCAGCTTCGTATCCATCACTTGGTAGGACCAGAATCCGAACCGGCTCGGAGTCTCCACTCGTCGTAAGATGTCCGCACGTCCATTCCACCTGCCGGCCTGGAGCGCGCCTTGGACGATGACCGCATCGCCCCGCTTCATGGCTTGCCGGGTCGCTGTCAAGGCCGGCACATCGCTGCCGACCCCGTCGACGACCGTGACCGCGAAACCAGCGGCCTTGATATGTTCGATGAAGCCTTGCTCATGCTGCGCACCGCGCTCAGCAAGCGTTTCGAGAACCGGGTCCCAAATCTTTGGCTTTGCTAGTTCGCCGTTAGCGAACTTCAGGTCGAGCTCCGTGAGGTACCGGCAGTTCAGGTGCCCCACAAGATCGGCAGCGCTGAGGTTGATCGTCGTTCCAATCTTCTGCATTACACCCCCAAAGCCTCACGTCAGAACACGCCGATGCTGTGTCATAGGGCCGACGTAATTCGAGGATTTTGTACGTCCGCGCCGTTCTGTCCAGCCTACAAACTCTTGCCTGCGCTCGCGCAGTGCAAGGTCTCTTAAGCGACGGCACTTTAGGCGACGGCTCTTAAGCGACGGCTCGCGAGATGCCTTGCGATCCGTGTCTTCCACGATGACGATGGCGTGCGACTGGTGGATCGCAGAGGTGGCAACTTGGATTAGAGCTGCGGGCGCGACCGAGCGCAATCTCGATTTCGAGTTCGTTCTGGAAATTCGCTGTGAAAGAGCTACCCGAGGCGATGACAACCTGCCAGCGGCGCCTGATCGAAGCACGCCGTCCTTTAGACCTCAAATGAACTACACCCCAGAAAAAGGAGTTCTCGCGTGCTGATCGTAACCGTGACGCTGGTACCCTCCGGCTTCGTACCCCTTCGCAGAGACATCGGAACGTTACGCATTTCCAACATCGCTAACCTGGCGCGCATTTCGGATTATTCAATCGATATCATTGAGGCCGCCAATCCGTTGACCGGTACGCCCGCGCGGATCGGCGGCTGCCGGATCGAGGCTCACGACCGGCTTCAGTCAGTCTGGGCGATCGTCGAACGCGCCGCGCAGGCGGCGCGGAGTGCAGATCTGGTCAACTTTTGAGCCGAGGCCTCATGTTAGGATCTTTTCCGCGGAACCATATAGACACTTCGGCAAAGACCATCTGGCCGATTCCGGTCGATGCCGATCTATTCCGGGATGCGCTGCTCCGGGCGACACTCGACCCAACGGCACGGTCAATCGATAGTTTTCCCCGCGCAATATCCCGCTATTCGCCGAGACTAGAGATCGTCGCAAGGGACGATGGCCGGTTGGCGTTTGGACTGAGGGGCGACGCGCTCTCTTCGGCCGTAAAGCAACTCGGAGGTGGCGAGCCATTGCCAACACTGATGTCAACGGAAGAGGAAATGCGGTCCGAGCCGAGATACTCGAACGATCGCCAGATCTGGTCGCACAGAAAGCGGCGCGTACCGTACGCCATCCATATCCAGATCCTGCGCTTTGATTGTCAGCGGGCCCATGCGCCCACCCCGACGCGGCGCTATCTGGGTGTGCTCGCGCCTTTGACAGGACTCACCCAGGCGTCGGCCGCAATCCTAGCCCTCTTCGCCTAAGGGCCGGACCCAGGTTGGGCGACGCGTGCAATGTCAAGGGCCATGCGCCGAGCCGGTCGAACTCGGCCGTCTGGCGACCGCGCCGCAGCAGCCGCTCTCGCGGTCTATTCGATCGAATTCTAGGAGCGCTCCATGCCGCGTTTCAATGGAACATCTGAATTCTTCACGTCCGCCAAGACGTCTGGACCAATACTGATAGACAGTGCCGTCGCACGCGACGCCCTGATCAGGGCCACCATCGATCCCATAGTGCGCTCAATCGAAAAGCTCGCCGATCCCGCTCCCTCAGGGGCCTTGGCCGTACTCGTGCGCGATGACGGACGCTTCGCGTACGGCTTGGGCGATGACGGGCATCCTGTACCGGATGCGGCACACGCCTGGCCCATTCGTCCGATGATCATCACGCTTGCCGATCTCTATCGGGAGCCTGCCAATTCAAACGACCGCCTGATCTGGGCGTGCCGCGATCGCCGCGTTTCGAGCGGTCTGCGCTATCAGATCGTGCAGGCTCTGACCGACGGAGGACCCTCACGCATCGACGACTTGGTGTCGACCGTCGGGATGGCGCGCAGGTCCGAGCACGCAGTCTTCTCGTTGGCATGCGCCGACGTGATCGAGATCGACGAACTCGCCTCGTGCGCGGTTCACACCGGCAGCATCGTCAGAATCCGCACTTGCGCCGCTGTGGCGACCGCCAGCCGGCTTTGGTACGGCCCGCCTCCCGGCGGCGGGTGAGTCACTGATCACGTTTTTATTATCCAGAGGTACCAAGCAGAAGGCAGCGGGAGATCCGTCAACAGATTTTGCAAATCAAGGAGATTTTTCCGAAATGCTCTCGCGATGCAAGGCGCCCGAAAATGCCGCCGATGCGGCGATCGTCGATATCGATTGGTTCAATACCCGCGGCCTCGCAACGCGATTCAGATCGGAGATCTTGAACAGACTTATCTAGCCCTGACTCAGGAGTGGCGAAAAAATCAAGCCGAATATTTGCTAAGCGATTCACCCGACAGCGCTTTTTGAAATTCAGCTGGCCGCTATGCGCCTTCGGAGTCATCCTCAGAGACGATGCGTAAGGAGGCCCTATGACGAGCTCGGCTTAGGTTAGCGACGGAAAACGGGACTGATCAGCAGTCAGATCCCGTTCTCCGATCGCGTTGTCTCGAATGGAAGAGTTTACCGACCAACGGTAGGATTCTCTCCGAAACTCCAGCGGTTTGCAAGTGGCGTTTGAAGCGCCGCCCGAGAACGCGTGCCCTTGGGGTGCGGAGGAGAATTCTTGTCTACTCGCTCGATGAAAGGTCGCGCCAGGCGCGGTAAGACCGCAGCTAAGCCGAAGCGCCGCCGCCGTTACAATCCGGACAGCCGCTGGCACCGCAAGAAGCATCCCCTCATCAAAGGGGCCGCGGCCCGGCAAGTCAGGACCGGTCGCCGCAATCAATTCGTTGGCGCCGTCCCGATGACGCGTCTGAACGGAAAGATGGTCGACGGCGAGAGCCTGCTCGAGCTCGACGCCCTCGTGATCATCGACAACGACGGCGGTTTTCGGGACGTCATCGCGCAGCCGTTCCAGTTGACACTCGATGTCGCCGGCCGGATCCGGCGCTGGACCCCGGACTTTCTCATCGTAAAGGACGGCCGCGACCTCCTCGTCGAGGTCAAGTGTCTCTCCTGGCTCTACCACCGAGATCCGGCCAAGGCTGCGCTCGCGCGTAGCCGCGTCAATGCCATTGAGAGCGCGTGCGCGCGGCGCGATTGCGACTTCATGCTGCTGACCGAAGACGAGATCCGGGTCGAGCCGAGGCTGTACAACGCCAGCATCTGCCACCGCCACAACGCGCCGCACCTCGTTCCGCGTGAGCTGATCGTTGTGGGCCTGTCTGCGCTCGCGGCGGCGCCCGACGAGCTGACGATCGAGCAGTTCGCCCAACTCATCCCTCCGGTCCACCCGATTCACGCTCTGGGTCTGGCCGTCCGCCTCGAGCGCCTCGGCCATCTGCGCATCGATCGGCGGACGCGGTACTCGCTGTCCTCGACCATGGTGAAGACTTTCGCCAGCCCCAACGGAGCGCGCGCATGATGATACGCTTCTATCAGGGCAGCCTACTGCGGATCCACGGCCATCGTTATGTCGTCGACGGCTTCGTGGAAGGGTATTGGCACTTTGCCCCGAACGAGCCGACGGACAAGGTCGCGAGGCCCCTCCGGTATACTCCGGAAACCGTGCGCAAGTTGATGCGAGAGATGAAGATTGTCTCGGAAGGCGTCTACCTCGCGCTTGACGCGAACACCCGTGAAGCGCTCACCCGGGATTTAGGATCCTTCACCAAGCAGGAGGTTGAATCGGCCTTCAAGAAGCGGCCCTTCGTGAAGGCGTTCGACGAACTCGGGGGGCTGTACCTCCAAAAGCTTGCCAAACTTGGAGAGCTGATCAAGAGCGTCAACGGAAATTCCGATCTCACCACGGACCCGTTTCCGGAGGACGATCTGCCGAAGACGCGGCGGGTCCTCGGCTGGTTTGACGCGTGGATCTCCTCTGGCCGCGACATCAGGGCTCTCGTCGACTTCCACAGCAAGAAGGGCAACCGGACCGACCGGTTGGAAGGCTGGGAGCGCGATGAGATCAACCGCGCCATTGACATATTCTACAACGCCGATATCCGCGGCTCCGAAGCCGCCGCGTGGCAGGAAGCCCACGATCGCATCCTCATCCGCTGGAAGACGGAAGGTCTCGTGCCTTCCGGGATCAAACACCGACATTACAACACAAAGGACGTCTTGGGAAAGAACGCGATCGGGCGCGCTCTCGCCCAGCGTTCGCATTTCGCTCTAGTCGCCAACCGGTTTGGCAAATACAAGGCCAACAACCTCTTTCGCAATCTCGGCGTCGGCCCGCAAGGCGACTTCTCCAGCTCCGACTGGGAGGTCGACCACACGCCGATGGACGTGATCTTGCGCGACGACCGCACCGGCGCACTGCTCCCCAAGCCTTACCTCACCGCGATCATCGACAGGTTTAGTCGTATCATCGTCGGTTACGAGATCGGATTTGCGCCCCCGAGCTGGGTCAGCGTGATGGCGGCGCTGCGAGTGGCCGTGATGCCGAAGGAGGAGTTTCTGAAGGCGCTCGGTGAAGACTTTCAGTTCGACTGGCCCGTGTACGGGGTGCCCATGCGCTTCTGGAGCGACAACGGACGCGAATTCCGCTCGGCATCCATGAGCGCAACCTGCGCGGTCCTGAACATACAGGCGCGAGACTTGCCCGTTCGGCGCGGCGACCTGAAAGGCAAGGTGGAGTCTTGGTTCAAGACGACGACACGGAAGCTGACGCATCTGCTGCCCGGTACCACCCGCTCGAACCCCATCGATCGGGGAGACTACGACTCGGAGGGCAAGGCACGGCTGACCCTCTCGGCGCTCAAGAAGATTGTCGCTATCTGGGTCGTCGACGTCTACAACCAGAACAAGCACTCGATGACTGGCGAGCCGCCGGCCGTCAGGTATCTCCGCGGGCTCGAAGAAGGCGGTCAGACGCCCGCCCCCCGTCCCGAGCTCCTCGCGCCGATGACCGGCCTGGTCGTTAGGCGCTCGCTCACGCGCGCAGGCGTTAGGTACAATAAGCTCCGCTGGAATTCGAACGCGTTCTCCGCGCTCATGGCCCGCGTCGGGGCCGGCGCCAGCGTGATGATCCGCATCGATCCTCTAGAACTGAAGACCGCTTTCGTGCTCGACGAGGAAAGCAACGAATGGATCGAAGGCGACTTTCTCGGCGAGACGGAGATTGAGCAGCAGACGCTCTACCAATACGAGCAAGTCAAGAAGACCCTCAACGATCTCGACGTCAACGATGAGGAGCGCAGCCTGAAGATGGCTTTCGCCCGCCAGCGAATGTTCGAAATCGTAGAGGAGAGCGCACCGAAGGAGAAGGCAGTGAGCAGGAAAGTCGCGCGCTTCGTCACCGAGGGGCGCAAGCCCGCCGAGCACGTCTACCAGTCGCGCGAGGACGCCGACGAGAGCGAGCGCCCGCTAACCAGCCACGTGATCACGGACGCCGCGCCGAAAGCCGCCCCGCCCGATGCGCGCGGCCCCCATCGAGAACGGGTTCTGCCCAATCCCTTCCTCGAGTCGCTGTTTCCGCCCGAGGGACGCGTTGCCTCGAGCGCGGCGACTGCGCCCGAGAGTTTGCCGCCGCTCGTTCCGAAGCCGCTTTCGTTGCGCCGTCGCCCTCTAACTCAGAAAGAAGAAATATGACCAAAGGACACGAAGTGAATATTAAGCGCGTCCTCACGAAACGAGGCATCGTGATCGATGGCAGGGGCTATAACTCCGAGAACGTGCAGATGCTGCGCAACATCATGCATCCGGGGAAGTCCCTCGACATCAGGATGGAGCTCCTCGTCCCCGACCGGATCTATGTCTTCAACCCGATCCGCGACTTCTGGTTCAAGGTGCACGCCGTCGAATACCCGCGGCTGGTGACGCATCGCGAGATCGAGGGATGAAGCGCCATCTCCTTGTGCCGACGGGCCGACCCGAATGACGAAACGCTGGAGCGAGCTGTCGCTATCCGAACGACGCCAGCACGTGGGTCAGCTCGTGCTGCTCACGCCCGCCTTGACGGGTGCGATGTCGCTGGTCGGCGACTTGTGGGATTCTTGGCGCGAAGCCCCTGAAGGCGAGATCAGCTTCATTCAAGGCGAAACCCGCGCAGGAAAGACCACCGCGCTCGACGAGTTCATGCTCGAAAAGCACGCAGAGCACGTGAAGCTCTACGCCGGCCGTGAGGGATACGAGGTCAGTCCGCTCGCGGACAATTCCGCCCTCTGGGCGCTTGAGATAAGGACGCCGTCCGGGTGGCTCCGGCCGATCATCAAGGTCCAGGTACCGAAGAAAGCAAAATACAAGGCGCTCTTCGAGGCGGTCCTGTTCACTCTCATGAACCTCACCAAGATCCCCGCCAGGATGAGCACCGAGAAGTATCTGCTTCAAATACTCGTTAAGCAACTGCACGAGCAGCAGACGCGCGTTATCATCTTCGACGAATGCCACCACATATCCGAGTTCCGGAATCCGGACGGAGCTTATGACGCCGGCGATGTCTTCAAGAACATCGCCAAATGCGGTCGCACCGGTGTGGTCTGCACCGGCCTGCCGCATATGATGGAAATCGCCGACGCCAATCCGCAGGTCCGGGAAAGCGAAAGGGACAGGTTCACCGTCGCGCCCTTCCCGCTTGACCTCGCTGCGGGATCGGACCTGCGGATGTTCATGACCGCTCTCAACGAGCAGCTTCCGTTTGACCAGCCCTCCTGCCTCGCCGACGATGATGTCATCTACCGAATCGCGCTGCTGAGGGACGGCTTTGCAGGCCGTATCGCGCGCTTCGTCCAGCAAGTGACGGGGTATGCCCTCTCGGTCGGTGCGCCCTGCATCGACATGCCGACGTTGAAGGCGTTCCTGCGCGTCAAGAAGGGCGTCGCCGATGCGGAGAACATCTTTCTCATGAGCCGCGACGAGGCCGCCGATTATCCCGCCGCCGTCCAGAAGGCCCTGCGGATGCGTGCACTGCAGGCGCAGAAACGTCGCGGAAGGCACGCTGCGCGGCAAGAGAGCAGGCACCAGTTCGGCGCGAGGGAATGATGTATTTGCTTCCCCGATGGATTTCTCCCGAGCGGTTCGAACCTCCACACGGGTGCATGCTTCGGCTCGCGGAACGCAACGGTTTGCCGGGAATGCTTGAGCTCCGTCTTTTGACAGGATTGAGCATTAGTAAGATCATGGATGGGCGCGATCTGGACAAGCTCGCCGCGCTTTTGCACTGCGATCCCACGGTCTTAGACGCGAATGCGATCATACGGCGGAACAACGCCCGGGCCATAGTCGGCGGCCATACGATGCGGCCTAGCGCCGATTTCACGCCTCTCAGCGTCCGCCGAGCCTGTCCAAGTTGCGTCAAAGAAGCGCCTTATCATCGAGCCTGGTGGGATTGGTCGTTCGTGTCCACGTGTCCGTGGCACGAATGCTTGCTCGTCGACGAGTGCACCTGTGGAGGAAAACTGTCTTGGCAGGACGGTTCCCCGTTCAAGTGTCGCGAATGCGACGGCGGAGACATACGGATATCGCTGAATGCGCCGGTCGACGCGCGGCTGACCGCACCCGACCGCTGGGCCATCGATCGGTATATTGGACAAGAGAGGCAAATCGTCGAACTCATCGATGACGCGCCGCTTGGTCATGCCGCCGAGCTCATCAAACGCGTGGGCGTGCTGCATGTACATGGTTACCAGCCCACTTATCCAAAGATGTCGGATCCGGCGACCGTCATGGAGGTGCGAGCCCGGGGGTACGAGCTTCTCGCGGCAGGTGGCATCCAAGACGTGCTTCAGCGCGCCTTCGATGGATATCTCCTATCCGCCCCCGGGCCTTATCGCCCCCTGAAGCACCTGTACGGCTGGTTCTACAGTTGGTTCATAAACACTGGCGGCGTTCGCCTATATCCGCGCATGGCCGCAGCGATTTCTCGCCACTCAAAGGAACGGATCCAGGTGACCCGTCGTGCGTTCGGAGGTCTTTTGCCTCCCGAGGACAACTCGGGGGAGCGGAACCTCACGCTGTCGGAAGCCTCGCAGCTCGCCAAAGTGCGCACCCAGACAATGCGATTGCTGTTGTCGTTCGAAGGCCTCATAAGGCCCGAGAAGCTCAAGGGGGCTCCGGTGTCCGTAGGGCGCGACGTCGCGGAACGGATCGCTCGGGATATTGCCGAGGCATTTTCCTTGACGTCTCTCGAGACCTACTTGGGCTTGAGACGTATTGCTATGATTAAGCTCGTCAGGAGCGGCATGTTACCCTATTGGGTGGGCGGCGCAGCACGTTACCGCTATCTCTTCCGGAAACGGCAGATCATCGATTGGCTCAACGATCTGCTGGGAGATGCGCCGGTCGCGAATGTAGCTCCGCCCGCAACCGTCGCTCTGGCCGATGTCCCGCAAGCCTTCAAGATTGACACCGTACTGCTTTTTGAAGCGGTCAAACGTCGGGATATTTCCATAGTCGCGATGATCGAAGTCGAGCCACGCCTACGGAACGCGTTCGTTCGAGTGGACGACGTAGCGCGCTACAAGGCCACACGCGTCCGCGAAACGCCGGCGCTTTCCAGGTCCGTGTAGTCTTCGAGACTGCCGTCAGCCTTTGCTGTAGACCGCACCGCTGCCAGCGCGGACGAACGACCTTTTGCAAATACAACACACAATTGCTGCCGCGCACTTGGCTATGACGATTCAACGCGCTGCGCGCATCAACCGTCGCGAGCGTGACCGGCCGCCGCTTACGTTGTTATGGGGTGCAAACGGCGCGTTCCCCGGACTTATAGAGTGGATCGGGAGATCCTATGGGGTGCGATGCGCCGGAATCGTTGAGCTTTTTCGCGCTCGATATGAGTCTTACAGGGTGCGTATCACGAATAACAGCCGTCCAACTCGTTAAGACGACGAAAGCCGCTCCCATACCGAGCGGCTTTCTTTTAGGAGCTTCTGCAACTTCTAGGCGCACTACACGACAGCGTACTCCTCTAGAGCAGGATGACCATTTTATCTCTCAGTCCGTCGGTGACCCTAGCAACCTCGCCGAAGATGATGGAACCCCAGCAATCGCGTCTACCTCGGACAATCAGACGGACCAATGATGAACACTGAGGAAACCAAACAGACCAACCTGTCCTTTAAGCTCGAAACAAAGGACTATCTTCTGCTGGTCCCCGCGCTCGCCAGCGGCCTAGCGATAGTATACGAACTTGGGTCGTTCTATCCGTTGGGGACCGTTGCTTTTAGCCTGTTCAGCATCACAGACCATCTCCTGTGGGCTCTACAAAATCTCCCCTATCCATACTAACGGTCGGAATTGCGATCATTGGCGTTGTTGCTTACGACTACCTACACGGCGATCAGAAACCAACTCTTCCAGACAAGGGAAAATGGGTACGAAAATATTTCTCGAAGCTACTGAATCTTTCCATCGGCGCGTTCTTTTTGGCCTATGGCTTTTTCGAGAGATCCGGCGCACCTATCACCATTGGGGTATTCGGACTGATATTGTTGCTACAAACCGGAAGTTGTTTCCGATCGTCCCGTTGCTATTCGCTCTTTTCGTTGTTTGCTTTGTGTTTGCGCGGGGATTTGATGACACAAGACTTTTCCTGAACGGAGCCACGCCTGCCCGCTTTGAATTCTCGGGCGGCAACGTTCGAAATCTGATTCTCGTTCGATCGGGCGAACACGCGTTGCTGCTATTTGATCGAGATCTACAGCAATTTACGTTCGTCAAATTTGACGAACTCAAGAGCATCGTTTGGCAACGCTTACCGTTGCGCAAAATCAAAATAACACAATGAAGTTTGGCTTATCAGCTCGTAGGATGGGTTGGGCCCTTGCGAAACCCATCCTGTTTCCGCGCGGAGGAAGCTTTGATGGGTTTCGCTTTCGCTCTACCCATCCTACGAGCTTAATTGGCGGTGAAGTTAAATTCACTGTCAACGTAACTCCGCGCCCCCTAGGATTGCAGACGGCAATTCAACACGCTAGACGTTTGATCATTAGAGCAAGCCGATTCGCACCTCTTGGGGGATAGATGAAAAAGCTGATAACGGGTTTCGTCGTGATGTTTTTGTCGCTGAGCGTATCGATGGCTAAGGCTGCTCCCCTCTACGAGTGTGGCGGCAACGCTGCCTGCCAAGCCAAGCGCGATCGCATGTCCCAAGACACCTATGAGCGCAACATCAACCGGTGCCTGGCCGCAGCGGGCGCCACCCGCGAGCAGTGGCGCGCCCACGCCGTGCCCGGCCGGCAGGCAGACAAGGTCCGCGCCTGCCTGGAACGGCGCGGCTAACGCCGCCCCAAGCTGAGCTTCGCGTGTAGAATGACGCGCGAACGAAACCTCGGTGACCGTACACTCAAGTCAAGCCTGTCTAAGCCCGTAGGATGGGTTGAGCACTCGCGAAACCCATCATGTTTCCGCGCGGAGGAAGCTTTGGTGGGTTTCACTTTCGCTCTACCCATCCTACGAGCTGTCACCGGAATCGTGCGGCCATAATCGCAGTTTGGTTCCGACTTCATTGCTCATCAATGCCCCACCGCCGAAACTGCCTTTGCGCTCGCCCCCTTCCCTCCCAAACTCCGACCACCACCGGCATGAGTTCCGACGGGCCCGGTAGAAGCGGAGTCGAGTTATGCCCAAACCGGAAAGTTTCCCGATCGAGAAGATCTTCGTTCCCACGAAGCAGAAGAAGGCCATCAAGCCCGAGACCGTCAGGGAGATCGCGGAAAGCATGCTGGACATCGGACAACAGACCCCCATTTCCGTCCGGCGCGACGGAGACCACATCGTTCTGGTCGAGGGACTGCATCGGCTCGAAGCCTGCAAGGCGCTCGGCGAGACAACCATTATCGGTGTCCTGGTCCCGGCCGAGCTTGCTCAACCCAAGCCGCAGCTCGCCGAACGCCCCGAAGTCGCGGCGGAGCGCATCAAGATGGCGCGATTGAAACAGTTGCGCCTGGAGAAGGAAGCCGCGGAGGCATCGACGGCTACATTGAAGCGCGTCAGCGCAACGGAAGCGCCGCGCACCCGATCGACGACAGGCGGCCGAGACAATCCGAAGGCATCACCGGGCCGGACTGCGAAATCGACACCGAAAACATTGTCGGACTGGATCACGCAGCAAAAGGGCAGCGGCGGCCGCTATTGATTGCCGGCTCCAAATTCCGGTGACTGTGCACCGAGGCCGCCACAATTTCTCCTTCGCACGCGCGTTGTGTTGGACAACGGTGAGGCCTATCCTTCCTGCGATCGGACTGCCGCACTCCCATTAGCGCCCGACTGGATGGAGCGTGCCTCGGTGCCTGAAGCGGACGACCCCAAATCTGATAGCGGCAAGCCTGATGCCGCCAAGCCTGATGCCCTCAAGCCGGATGAGGTCCCCGCCGATGGTGGGCTGGCGCGGGCCTTTAACCAGATCAAGAGCGCAGAGCAAGACCTTGCCCGGCTGGACCGGCTGGTTTCCGGCATGGAACACGGCAACGATAGCCCGCGGGTCTCGCAGGCAAGTGTCGGTGCGAAGACGGCTGAGACTACCGAGGGCAAGGCTCCCGAGGGCAAGGCTCCCGAAGACAAGACTCCCGGGGACAAGGCGCCGCCGCCTGATAGCAAGGTTCGGGCTCAAGGCCTGAAGGGAGACCGGCCTATGCTGCGCGCTTTGGTTATCCTCGTGCTGGCGATCGGCCTTCTCGGTGCCGCCTTCGCTTCGCAATATCGCGACGAGGCCAAGTCTTTCAGCAAATCGATCATGGCCCGATGGGCGCCACCCGCCGCCAGTCAGCCGCCACCAGCGTCCGCGGTCGAAAGTCCGGCCCAACCGCCGGCCGTGCAGCTGGCTGCTGCCGATGAGTCAACGCCAGTGCCCGCGCCGTCGCCCGGCAAGGAAACGGAAGTAGCTCCAAAAGCCGACGCTCCAAGAGCCGCTGATGCGCCAGGAACCGGCGCCACGGCGCCTGACCGATCGCCGTCCGATCTCGCGCAATCGCTCAAGACCATCACCAGCGAGTTGGCGAGCATCAACGGAAAACTCGAGCAACTGAAAAGCCGCAGCGAGCAGACGCTCCGCGAGCAGGCTGACACCATTCAACAGCTCAAGGCGGCGCAGGAGAAGGATGCGACGGACAATGCGCGCCTCGCCGCGCAGGTCCAGGCGCTGCAAACGCAACTGACGGCTTCATCCTCATCTGCACCCGCCAAACCCGCCGTCCGGAGCGTGATGAACAACAACACGACTGCACCTGCTCGGCCGCACGTGCAAGCGGCCGCACCTCGGCGGCCGAGGCCGCCGCCGCGAGGACCCTGGATGCCCCCGCCCTATATGGAGGACCCTTACGCCGATCCGTATTGGTGAGCTGGCAGAAGTCACGCTCCCCCCAAGACCCATGCCAAGCAAACGCAAGCGCCTCCTCCCCCGCCTTCGTAGCGTCCGGCGGGCACGAAAGACGTTCGCGCGAGCACCGCGGATGGTTCGGATCGTGGGCAGCATGGCGGTGTTGCTCGCGATCGTCGTGCTGGTGAACATCGCCTATCACATCATCCGCAAGCCAACCGAGCTGTTCGTCTTCGCCGGCAACACCCTCGACAAGGAGCCGGCCGAGACCTGGCAACAATACGGCGCCCTCTTCCGCACTTATTCCACCGCGACGATCACGCCCGAATTGCTGGCAGCACTTGCGCAGGTCGAGAGTTCAGGCAATCCGGTGGCGCGCACCTATTGGCGCTGGCGGTGGAGTTTCAATCCGCTGGCGATCTACCGGCCTGCCTCCAGCGCCGTCGGCCTCTACCAGATGACCGATCCGGCCCTCAGCGAGGCCGCGCCGTTCTGCGTCCGAGGCAACGCTGTCACAGATAGCGGATGCGGGTCGACCTTCCTCTACACCCGCGCGATCCCGAGCCATGCCATCGAGCTGGCCTCGGTGTATCTGGACCGCAATGTGGCCCTGGTTCTCAACCTTGCGGGCGATGTGAAGGCGAGCCGCGAGCAAAAGCAGGATCTCGCCGCCTTCATCCATCTCTGCGGCGCAGGTCCGGCCACGGCCTATGCGCGCCGCAAGTTTCAGATGATCGCGGGCGAGCGCTGCGGCGATCACCCGGTCGCGGCATATGTAGCGAAGGTCAACACGATGAAGCGGCAGTTTCTGCGGCTTGCGGCGGATGACGACAATTAACGCGTAGGAAGGGTAGAGCTCTTGCGAAACCCATCATTCCGCGACGGCTGTTGATTGGTTTCGCCTCCGCTCTACCCATCCTACCAGCTTCAGGCCGTCGCTTCCGTATCCGGCATCGAACCTTTTCCGCCGTCCGAATTGCGGGTCCGGCTTGCCGCCGAAAAGATATCGTGCACCAGCCCGAGCTTCCCGAGCCCCAAAATGATCAGGCCATTGATGTCGATCTCGTACCAGGCATGCGAGAGATAAGCGTCGCGCGGGAAGCGGTGATGGTTGTTGTGCAGCCCTTCACCGAAGGTGAGGATCGTGGTCACCAGCTCGTTGGTCGTGCCGTCATCGAGCTGGTAGCGGCGATAGCCCCAGCGGCCGTCGCTGTGGCAGACCGAGTTGACCAGCGAGGTCGCCATGGTCATGAGGTAGCTGCGGAGCAGGCCGGAGAACAACACGCAGCCGATCATCGTGTGCACGCCGCCAAAGGCGTAGCCGATGGCACCCGGAATGATCAGCGCCGACAGCGCGTACCAGTACCAGCGAGTCCTCGTGAAGAACATCGCGATCGGGTCGGCCAGAATATCCCGGGCGTAGTATTCGGAATCGGTGGTGGCCTTGTCCCACACCCAGCCGCCTTGCGCGTGCCCCATCCCCTTGGCGAAGCCTTCAATGCTGTTGCCGAAGCCATCATAATAGGGGCTGTGAACGTCGCCGGGCTTGTCGGAATGCAGGTGGTGCCGCCGGTGGTTGCTCACCCATTTCAGGATCGAGCCCTGCACCGCCATCGTCGCGATCGCAGCGAGGATCGTCCGCATCACCGGGCCGGCCCGATAACTCCGGTGCACGAAGTAGCGATGCATGAAGCCGATCCCCATCGTGGTCAGCATGAACATGCCGGCGAAGACCGAAATCTCCACCCGGCCGATGCCTTGCGTGAAGGCCCAGACCAGCGCCGCGATCGAGCCCGCGATCATCATGGCGAACGAGATGTAGGAATCACGAAATTTTGCGTCGACCACCGGGCCTTCGACCAGCACGCCAGGCGGCATCTTCGGGGCCGCAGCTTCTTCCGGCGCCACGCCTTCAATTACGGTCATTCCCGATCCATTTTTAGAAAATCGTCGCTTCTGCAACGTAAGGTACAGACGGGGGGAATGTCAGGCAAGGCCGGGGAAGCGCGGAGCGGGAACACAGGTTTACGGCAAATAGTGCATCAAACGCAGGTGCCGTAGGGTGGGCAAAGACGCAGAGCGCCGTGCCCACGCGCCAGTTCCACAGCCAAAAATGGTGGGCACGCTCCGCTTTGCCCACCCTACGAGACCACCGAATTGTCGGCCTCTACCACCAATACGGCCAGCGCCATCCCTCGTAACGAACATATGACGGCACGATCGGCGGGCCGTAGGGATCGACGCGGTCGTCCTCGGGGCGATAACGATAGCGCGGAACAACATTGTAATCCCACGGCGTGGGCCTGAGCACCGGCGCCGTGACGTTGAGCCTCTCTTGTGGTGCGCGAACGACGACCGCCCTCCGCGCCCTGGCTTCAGCACCCGACGCCGCAAGGCTACACAGCACCACGGCCGTTCCGAGCGCACACGCGACAGTCTTGATCTTCATGCGTTGATCTCCTTCCCGGGAAGAGTGCTCAAGGACACAAAACAAGGCAAGCGAATTCGCGCCCCTGAACTTTTTGGGCGGTCGGCCGTTCTCTGTACCAATGGAGGACGGCGACAATGTTGTTTGATTTGCGGGCTGTGGTGATCGCGGCGAGTTTGATCCTGGCGTCCATCGCGGTGGCAGCCGCCGAGAACGCACAGGACCAGCCTGCAGGGGTGACCGTGGCCACGGGTGCCAATGCCGGCGAGGCCCGTCCGATCCGCGTCATCCTCCCGGCTCCCTGGGAGCCGGCTCCTGCTTCGCCGGGCGCACAGGCAAGCCGTTAGCCCGACCGAGATTCACTCGCGGCCCTCGTCGTTGTGCCTTCGCTTCCGCTAGGCCGCGTGAGTTTGCTGGCCGGCGCCTTGGGGCGGATTGATATCCTTCAAACACACATCGCTTTGATGGATGGCGAGAATGTTGATGCCGAGCGCCATCAACTGGTAGCCGTTGTCCACGAGCCATTGCTCGAGCTGCCGAAGATCCGTCTTGATCTTTTCGATCAACAGGATCGGGCGATATTTCTTGATCGTCTCCCGCGCGCCGCCAAGGGCCTCCATCTCCATGCCCTCGATGTCGATCTTGATGAAATCGACCCGCGGCAGATTGAGCTCGTCCAGCGTCATCTTCCGGATCAGGACGGTGTTGTCGGCGTAGTCGATCGGCTGACCGATGAATTCGGTCCCCGGGCGCTGCCGCAATTCCAGGCTGCCGAAGCTGGACGGTGTGAAATAGTTCGGATTTGGAATTTGCATCGTGCCGGCTTCGGACGAAACGGCCGCATGCACCGCCAGCGCATTGAAGCAGTTGTTGATGGCGATGTTGCCGGCCAGCGCATAGTAGATCCGTTCCTGCGCCTCGATCGCGATCACGGACCCCCAGCCCGTCATCGCCGAGGCCCATTCGATCGTGTGCACCCCGATATTCGCGCCGCAGTCGATGGCGATCACGCCGTCGCCGTGGTGCTTGCGCCGCAGCGCCAGCAATTCGAGAGCGATCTTGACTTCGCCGGGATCGAAAGCCGCGGCTTCGAGGATCTGATACCCCACGCCGTAGCCGCGGTCAGGACCGACCATGCGATAGTCGAAGCGGTTGACGATCATGGTGCCATGGTTGGACGAGGCCATGACAAAGGCCAGCTTTTGCCCTGCGATCGGCATTGCGGAATCTCCCCGAGCTCTGAGTTGATGCCACTATCCCAACGCCGGCTTATGCGGGGCTTGTCGCAAGCGTAGCCCGGATGGAGCGGTAGCGAAATCCGGGTCTCGGGCACGGCGCGCTTGATGGACCGCTGATGCGTTTCGGCACGATGCCATCATGCACCTGTTTTGCCCGACGGGTCAAATGTTATTCTGATTCGCCGAAACGCGAAATTATGCAGGCATTTCTACTGTGCATGGGGTTGTTTTTGCGAGAATTGATCTGCATCAAGACCGGCGTCATGTTCTCCTTCCGGAATCGAAACCAGCCATGAACTCATCAACCAAATGCCCGGCCTGCCAATCGGAGCACGCCTATCAGGATCGCGATCTCTGGATCTGCCCGGAGTGCGGCCATGAATGGAGCGACGCGGCCGCCAGCACCGCGGATGCACCGGCGGAGGCCGGCGTGCGCGATGCCCATGGCAATGTGCTCGCGGATGGCGACAGCGTCATCGTGATGAAGGACCTCAAGGTCAAGGGCTCCTCGTCGGTCGTCAAGGGTGGCACCAAGGTCCGCAACATCCGTCTCCAGGACGCCACCGACGGCCACAACATTGCCTGCAAGATCGACGGCATCGGCGCGATGAATCTGAAGTCGGAGTTCGTGAAGAAGGCGTGATACGCGGCTCAACCCTCGTCGCTGCAGGGCTGGCAGGCGGTGAAACACCGATCGGAGTCGTCGCCCGCTCAGAAGGAGCCGGGGCTGAGATCGAGCCCATAGGTCAGGCTCAGCACGAACACAAACAGCGCGGCGGCTGCGACACAAGCCGCGCATTGCGAGGAATTTTTCTGCAGAAGGAGTCTCAGTCGGCGCATCAAGACGCGATGCGATTGATCACATCGTCTTGACTGCAAGCCAAAAGGAAATGGCCGGGACAAACCCGGCCATGACGTCATGAAGGCATCAGGCTCTCGGCCCGCTGCGATGTCAGCTTAGCGGGCGGAGCCTACGGTCGCGGTCTTGACCTTGCGCGGCGTCAGCACGGCGGCCTGGAGCGCCGTCACGCTGGTGGCGGGCGCCGTCACCTGCTGCTCAACATGGGCGGCGCCGAGCACGCGGACCTGCAACGGCGAGGCCACAATGCCGTTGGCCTCATAGGCCGGCAGCTCGGCGGCGAAGGTGGCAGTCGTGCCCGCAATGGTGAGGACGGCGGCTGCGATCGACAAAGTCTTCTTGTTCATGGTGATGCTCCAAAGAGAAGTTCGGAGCCGATATAAGCCCGCTTTGCTGCGTCGCAACATACACTGTTGCAACGCAACATCGCGCCTCATGCATGGCGATATGGCTAATGCGCCAACGCCTTGGGTGAATTCCCTCGCCCACGGCCGGTTCACCCGGTCACGAGATTCTGGAACGGCGGGAACCAAAGTTGCATTCAGGCAACACTCGCGTGAAAAGCCCTTCCCCGGGGATTTGCGCCATTGCACCGCCACATCATCCTCCGAACAATCGACGCGCCGCGTGCTTGGCTGTGCAATCTGGTTCGCTTACGAACCTTGGAGGCAGGGATCATGAATGATCGGCGGTCTCTTCTTGTGGCGGTCTCGTGCCCCTCGGCCGTGATGGCCGGTTGGCTGGCGCTGTCCCTTTCCGCCTATGCTCCGGCTTTGATCGAGAACAGCGGCGCCAATGCAGCCGCCGTCTCCCGCGCAAAAGATCCCACCCGCCTCGAACTTGCCGACATCCCGCGCGCAGCGACGATCGACGATGGCATCGCGCTGACTGCCGACATCGCGGCAGCCGCAACTGCGACGCCGAGCGTGACAATGGCCGAAGCACCGTCGGCCGAAACGCCCGCCCCCGCCGTCCAGCTCGCCTCGGCCGATCCGACCGACATCGTGCCTGCGGTCTCGCCCGCACCTCAGATCGTGCCTGAGCCTGCGCCCGTCGCCAGCGAGGCCAAGGTTGAAGTTGAGGCCAAGGTTGAAGCCGAGGCTGAGCCCGCACCGGAGCCCGTCGTCAAGCTTGCATCGGCCGATCCCGGCGACGTCGTGCCGTCGGAGACGCTATCGCCGGCGGCGATCGCGAGCGGGCCTGTGGCCGAGAGCAAGGCGTCGCCGCCCGCCGACACCGTGGCCGTGCTCGACGAATGCCCCGTCATGGATGCCTGCATCGACCGCTATCTCTGGGCGCTCTATCAGCGTACGCCGAAGGAAGATTCCATCAAGGTCGAAGACCGCCGCGCCGTCACCATCAAGCGCAAGGGCAAGATGGTCACAGTGATGCGCAGCTTCACGAAACTCGTCGACGAGGATTTTGGCTGGAAGGATCCGAAGGCGGCCGACCACGCCAAGATGACGCTGATGGACTACGTCATCGGCGGCATGGACAAGAGCTTCAAGCAGAAGCTGTTTCGCACACTGCTCGCGGCCGAAGCGGCCGGTCTCTCGCCGGGAATCACCAGCGCATTCCGTGACGACTATCGCCAGGAAATTGCGAGCGGCCTGAAGGCCGCCTCCAACCGCTCCTATCACGGCGGCAGTCTTCGCGGCGGCTATGGTCACGGCATGGCGGCCGACATCGTCTCGACCGCCGGCAACAACCGCGCGCAGCGCTGGGTCTCAACGGAAGTGCTGTGGAAGTGGGTCGACACCAACGGCAAGGCGCTCGGCATCGGCCGGCCCTATCTCAGCCGAGATCCGCCGCATGTCGGCGCGATCGACGGTCAGGAATATATTTCGAAGCGTGGCGTTGCGACCGACCGCAAGGAAGCCGCCCATACCAAATCGAAGAAGGCGCGTGCCATGGCCAGAGCCAGGGCGTCGAAGGCCCAGGCGGCGCGGGAGCAGAAGAGCCCGACAAAGCCGCAGAAGTCGGCGCAATCTGCCGGCAAGCGGACGACCTGATCCGGGTGTTACACCCCTGAGGCTGGCAACGGCACGAGACGCATCTCGGCTGATCCTGCGGCTTGCGTGCGAACGAGCACGGCAAAGATGGTCTCGACTGCTAGCCGCACCGCTGCCTCGATCGCCGTGCCCTTCGCAAGATGCGCCGCGATCAGTCCCGTGAGGAGATCGCCGGTTCCATAGGGGCGGATCGGCAGGCGCGGCGTCGCAAAGCGCAACAATTGCCCGTCAGCACACAGGATCGTCTCCACCTGCCCCGCTGGCGTGTCGGCGAGCGAGCAGCCGGTGGCAACGACGCCGATCCGACACTGCCCCGCAAGCGCTGCCGCTGCGGCACGCAGACCATCCGTGTCTGCGATCGTCACGCCGGAGAGCAGCTCGAGCTCGAATTGGTTCGGCGTGATCAGGTGCGCGGCCGGCAACAGGCGGTGCCGCACCACATCCAGAATGCCGTCGGCGACATAGACGCGGCCGTCGTCGCCGATGACGGGATCGCAGAGATAGAGGAGCTTCGAATTGCGCGAGAGCGCTCGCTCGACAAAATCGGCGATGACGGCGGCGTTGTCAGGCGAGCCCAGATAGCCGGTGACGAGCACAGCCGCCTCATCGACGAGGTCCCGCTCCTCGACGCCGCGCAGCAGATCGGCGACCAGCTCAGAATCGAGCACCCGCCCGCGCAAGGTCGGATAGCGCGGATGGTTCGACAGCAGCGTCGTCGGCACCGCCGCGACGTTGACGCCCTCCGCCTGCATCGCGTGGACCGCCGCGCTGTTGCCGACATGGCCGTGGACCACCTGGCTTTGAATCGAGATGACGAGCATGCAGTGGTCCGTAGGGTCAAAAGCCGGATGTGGCAAGCGTAGCCCGGATCACAAAATGTCGTAACCGAGCCTCGGCCGCAACGCTTGCATCTTCCGCGCCAGCCTCCGGTGCCCGGTCTCCTCCGACCGCCCCAATTGATGGGCGACCGCGACATGGTCCGCGTCGCTCTTGTGCTGGTTGAGCTTGGCCTGCCCCTCGATTTGGTCGACTACGAGGCGGCACTCAAGCTGGACGAAGAAGATGGAAGGGTAACCCATGATCCCACGGAATCCGAAACGATATTGGGCCGCAAACGCAGATGTCAGGAATGACGTTAGCGTCCTGCGCCTCGGGCGCATCGCGATAGAGCGGCGCGGCATCGCTCAGCGCGCCGCGGGGGAAGGCTCATCACCAGCGAGTTCGAGCCATCCAAGGCGGCGCGGGCGCGGGAGAACCTCAGGGGCACGGCGGGCTGAACGTCGAACTCACCGTGCGGATCAACTAGGGCCGTATCGAAAGGTTCACGGCACCTTGGAGCCACCGCGCGATTCCTCGCCGGCGGCTCCGTGTTGTCGGCCATGCTTCGGCAAGCCTCGGCCCTGTCGCAGGCTCGTCACTCACACGTGATACCAGCTCCCGACAAAAGCCATGTTGCGCGTGCTAAACATACCTACCGCGCGGTATCTTTCGCGCGCCACGCTCGAGATCGCCATGACGTCCGCTTTCACCTCCTATGCCGCGCTTGCCCTCGCCATCGTATTCGAGGTGACGGCGTCCGCCTTCCTGCAGCAGTCCGTACAGTTCACGCGGCCCTGGCCGACGCTGGCTATGGTGCTGTTCTATGTCGCCTCGTTCTACGCGCTGTCGGTCGCGATCCGGGTCATCCCCCTGAGCATCGCCTATGCGATCTGGGGCGGCGTCGGCATCATCCTGACCGCCACGGTCTCCTTCGTGCTGTTCCGCCAGATGCTGGATGCCGCAGCTTTCGTCGGTATCGGCCTGATCATATCCGGGGTCGTGGTCATCAACCTGTTCTCGCAGACGACGGCGCATTGATGCCGGCGAGCGCCTACACCCGCGCCAAGCAGCCCGCGCAGGTGCGGCGCGCCCTGCTCGACCACGCCGCTGCTATCGCCATGGACCACGGCGTATCCGGCGTCACGGTCCAGGCCGTGGCGGCAGCAGCCGGTGTCACCAAGGGCGGGCTGTTTCATCATTTTGGGAGCAAGCAGGCGCTGATCGAAGGCCTGTTCGCCGATCTCCTCGCCCGTGTCGATGCCGAGATCGACGCGGCGATCGAAGCGGACCCGAGGCCGCGCGGCAGCTTTACGCGCGCCTATGTGAATGCGGTGTTCACCGGCAAGGCGTTCGGCTTCGCCACGCCCTGGGCGGCTCTGAGCATGGTCGTCGTCACCGATCCGTCACTGCGCAAGCTCTGGAACGACTGGATGAAGGCGCGCCTGAAACGCCACGGCGCCACCGATGCGGCGCCAGAGCTTCAGATCGTGCGTCTGGCCGCAGACGGCGCCTGGTTGTCCTTCGTCACGACGGGACAGACCCGCATGAACGCCGATTTACGCGCCGTGCACGACCGCCTGATCGCACAAACCTATCGGCGCGGGTAGCCGGGCGACGAACTACTGGCTCTGCGCCGGTTTTGGCGGACGCGGCTTGGATCGGGGGGATTTTGCGCCGGACTTCGCGGGAGCAGTTGGGGGCGGCGTATCGACCGACACCAGATAGGCCGCGAGCGCCTTGGCGGTGTCGGGACCGGCCGAATAGTGGTCCTGCAGAAACCAGGACAGCGTCAGAGTGTAGCGCCCTTTCGCAAGCCCCCGCGGGCTGCGATGGCAGGCCGTGCAACCGTCGGCGAAGAGCTTTTCGGGCGATTTGCCGGCGTCGAGATTTTGCGCGGACGCAAGCGGTGCTGTCAGCACGACGGCCGCCGCAGCAATGGTCCCAAGAATCACCAGAGGCGCGATGGCCTCGCGCCCCGGTCGAATGAGCGATCTCACTATCGTCCCCTGGACCCGCCCTGCGGTCACGCCGCCAGCAACTGATCGAACTCCGGCGGTGCGTAGGCCTTGCCGTCCTGATCGGTGATGACGACCCGCCATCCTTCGCTCGCCCAAACCTTCGCCTTCGCCACGATGAGCAACCGGCTCTCGCGGTCGAAACTGTACTTCGCGTTGTCGCGTTCTGCGATCATTTTATAGGCCAATGCTTGTCCCCTTGCGTTGCCCTGCACCCGTTCTCGTCGTGGCAGCGGGCTTTGGCGGCAATTCGCCGGGAGCATGGCAATTTGGTGCCGTCCGCGGCAGCATTGTGCGCCGGCACCGGTTCCAGCCGAGCGACGGAGGTCAATCGTACGCCGCATCATGAGTGCGATTCTGCTTGCCGGGAGCTTGTTCGCCGCCAGCCGGGCGCCGGCCCATCGCCGCCGCGACGGAACCGATAATGCCGAGCGATCCGCTTAGTGGACGCGGATGACGTGTGGGCGGCCGAGATCGATCAGACCCTGCACAGCCGATAGACGGTCGTCCAGGGCAGCAATGGTGAGCAACAGATTATTGCGGCGCTCGTCGAGCAGCCCCATCTCGGCGCCGGAGAGCTTTGTGCTCGTCCGCTCCTGATGGATGCCGTCGAGGGATTTGCGCAAGCCGGCAATCAAGCCGGCAAGTTGCCTGGCCTCTTTCGTCATCGAGCGCTTCGCGACATTTTGGCGGCGCGACTCCGCCTGGCTCTGTCTCATCTTCATCCTCCCGTGCCCCGCTGCCCCGAGTGGATGCTTACAGCTTTGAGTACACATATTACGATCGATGAAATCTAACCGCGAAGAACCTTCTCAAATTGTACGCGCACGGAACCGATGCAACCCAAGCGAAAGCCCGGCGCGAAGGCCGGGCTTTCATTGGTCAATGCTAGTGCCTCTGGTGTCCGCCGCCTGGGCCACCGCCGGGCGCGCCGCCGCCGTGCGGGGCCGCATTGATATGCGGAGCTCCACCGCCTCCACCGGGATGCGGCATCGCAGGCGCAGCCGCACGTGGCGCCGGCATCTGCGCATGAGCATTCATCGGCGCCCCATGGCTGACATTGGGCTGAGCCATATGCGGCATCGCGGGCCGGGCCGCCGGCGCAGCCGAGATGCGCGGCGCCTCGTGTGCACGCGCCATCGGCTGGGCGCGTACTGCGGCGCGGCTTGCCGCCTGTTGGTGCATCATGCGCGCCTGCGCATCACGGGGATTGCGCCCCTGCACCGCGGTCCGCTCATTGACGACACGCTGGCTCCGTTCGGCACGATTCCGATCGACACCGACCGCCGCGTCTCGCTTTGCGATCGTCGCATCGTGCCGTGCGGTCGCCGCATCACGCCGGGAAGCCGCGACATTGCCCTTAACGTTATCCTTGCCATGCGCATCGCGGCCCAGCGCGACCGCAGCGTCATGCGTCGCAGCGCGACCGATACGGGCGGCATGCGGGTCGATCGTCATCCGCATCGCGGAGCGCTCATGCGAGTTCCAATAGCTATTCCAGTGGGCGTGACGGCGATACCAGGGACGACCCTCGTAGTAGCTCGACCAGTACGAGCTCAGCACGAAGGGGACGACGGGGACGTCGACCTCGTCGGCATAGTCGGGCAGATAGACGTAGTGATTTCGGTAGAGATATTCGAGATATTGCGACGACATCCAGCCGCGATCATCGGAGAAGCTCACATCGCACCACGCATTGCCGCGTAGGCAACCATGGATGTTGACGCGGGCGCCCTCGGGGACGCGATCGACCAGGGGAAAACCCGCACCCGGGCCGGCGCGCAAGCCGGTCGAGACGGTGACGATGCCCGGCGCGGCCAATGCAGCCGTCGGCGCGAGCAGCAATGCGGCAACTAAAGCGGTTCTCAGTCTCATGGCGTAATCCTCCTCTGAGAGGCGGAACGCGCGAGCGGAATGAAGCGTTCCGCGCGCAAACGTCGCATCAGCCAAAAGATTGAGATGCACGCCGCGCGCGGAGTTCAATATTCATCCACCATTCATCGGCGATGAACGAGCCAGCCGATGAGCCTCAGTTCGGCTGCAGCATGAACCCATCGAAATACGCGGCGAGCGCCCCAAAATCATTGAGCGGCAGCACTTGCGCAACGTATTGATCCGGCCGCACCACGACCATGCAGCCGGCCTTCCGATCGATGCGGCGCACCGTGAAAACGTCTTGGCCGCTCTTGAGGTCCGGACAGAACATCTTTTCGTAGTCGAGCAAGCCGTAGCGGCCTTTCCTCGGGAGCAGCAGCGACGGCATCGCCTCGATGGTGAGCTCGCGATGGTCCTGCTGAAGCACCGCACGTAGATCGATCACCGCATCGATGTCGGCACCTTCAGGCGTGTATCGCCTGAGCGGCGATTCCCTGGCCTCGATGAGAAAGTTGCACAGCGCGCGGATCGCGGAGCCTGCCGCGGCCGGATCTTCCGCGCCGGAGAATGCATAGATGCGGAAACGGCCATCGGCCTGCGCCGCGTGGCCGAGATGAACAGGTTTCGCATCCCCGAGCCGGATCACTGGCGCCGAATGGAAGCGTTTGCCGATGACAAGACCTTGCGCGAGATGCTGATGAGACGTCGCGCCGGTGAGGATCGACGGCGTGTAATGCGTCGCTGTGCCCGCCGTGTAGCGGCCGTGCCTGACGAAATAGTCCTGCGTCTTCGCTGCATCGGCACCGCCGGCCTTGGCTGCGGAAGCGAGAATCCCGGCCCATTCACGATCGAAATCGATCAGCTCCTTCGCAACCGCCTGACGCTCGGCTGAATAGGAATGCAGCAAGCTCGGCGCACTCTGCTTCCGCAGCACGGCGGCAAGCTTCCAACCGAGGTTGAAGGCGTCCTGCATCGAGACGTTCATGCCCTGCCCGGCCTTCGGGCTGTGAGTGTGGCAGGCATCGCCGGCAATGAAGATGCGCGGCAGACGCGTCGCGATTTCCGCTTCCGGCACATCGTCGAACTTGTCGGTCAGGCGCTGGCCGATCTCATAGACCGACCACCAGGCGATCTCCTTCAGATCGAGCTCATGCGGCTTCAGGATCCGCTGTGCTTTAGCGATCACGTCATCGGCGGTGATATTACGGTTGGCGACACGCTCGCCGAGCTCGAGTTTTGCAAGCTCGACATAGAGGCGTACCAGGTAGCCGCCTTCGCGCGGAATAATCAGAAGGCTGCCGTCCTTTGCCGATTGGATCAGGGCCTTGAAACGGATGTCGGGAAAATCGGTCACCGCCAGCACGTCCATCACACCCCAGGCGTGGTTGGCGGAATCGCCATGCAACTCGCGGCCGATCGACTTGCGCACCGTGCTGCGCGCACCGTCGCAGCCGACGACGTAGCGAGCCATGATGGTCTCGACCTTGCCCTCGCCTTCGCCATCGACGCGTTCGAGGCGCACGGTCACCGCATGATCGGCGGGACCCGCGGCGGGATCGACCTGGAGGTCGAGCAGACGCCTTCCGTAATAGGGTTCGAGCTTGGCCGGTGATTTTCTCATGACATCGAGAAAGCCGTCATGGATGCGCGCCTGGTTGAGGATGACGTGCGGGAATTCCGACAGCCCATCCTCGACATCCTGCACCCGGCCGCTGCGGACGATGTTCTCAGGCGTCCGCTCGTTCGGCTTCCAGAACGTCGTCTCGTTGACCCAATAGGCTTCCTTCAGCACGCGCTCGCTGAAGCCATAGGCATGGAACATCTCCATGGTGCGGCAGGCCACGCCGTCGGCCTGGCCGACCGAGAGCCGGCCCGGCTTCTGCTCGACGATGCAGGTCTTGATATCAGGGAATCGTGCGAGCTGGGCCGCGAGCGTCAGGCCCGCGGGGCCACAGCCGACGATGAGGACATCGACTTCATCAGGCACGGCACCCGCGGCGCCAGAGGCCTGAACGCGTTCGGCGGGATCGGCCATCTCAGGGTCGCCCGGCCAAAATCCATTGAGATGGAATTGCATGAGCACCTCTCCCGTTGGCGTCTTTTGGATATTGATCAGTATGCTGACTATCAGTATACTTGTCAATCATTGCCCGCCGGCCCTGCTCGCAAGGAGAATTCGGTGACAGATAACAACGACATGCCCGGACATCTGGCGCGGCGATTCCAGCAGATCGCGGTCGCCGTGTTTCTGGCCGAGGTCGGCGAAGCCGGGTTTGACCTCACGCCGGTCCAGTACGCAGCCCTTGCGACCATCAAAGCCAATCCGGGGCTCGACCAGGTCACGCTCGCGGGATTGATCGCCTATGACCGGACCACCATCACCGGCGTGGTCGATCGCCTCGTGCAGAAAGGTCTGACTGAGCGCCGCGCCTCGAGCCGCGATCGTCGGGCTCGCGAGCTCGAAATCACTGAAGAAGGCAAACGCACGTTGCGCAAGATCACGCCGGCCGTCGAATCCGCCCAGGGGGTCATGCTGCGCGGCCTCAGTGCAAAAGAAGGCGAGGAGTTGATGCGGCTGTTGCGCAAGGCCATCGCCGCCGGCAACGAGCTCAGCCGCGCCCCGCTGCGCAAGGTGCAGGCATAACCCCCGCATTCTTGTACGTATTTGTCGCAGCGCCGCGAAACCCGGAACTAACCTTCGGCTGTTACGGTCGGCGTCAATTCTGCGCTTAACGCGCGATTAACTTTGCCGGGTTGGGGTTTCGGATGTTCAAGTTCGTCATTGCGGCTGCAGTCATCGCACTGTCCACCGGCCATGCGCTCGCGAACGGGCATGGCGGCGGCGAGGCCGCTCCTGCGCCGAAGCCCGAGGCCACGACAGTGCCTGCGAAGGCGATCCTGACCAAGTACGGTCCCAAGCTCGTCGATCTCAAGGGGATGACGCTCTACTATTACGAGCGCGACACCACCGGCAAGACATCGACCTGCAACGGAAAGTGCACCGAGAGCTGGGTGCCGCTCGCCGCAACAGCCGAAGCCAAGTCCGTCGGCGACTTCACCGTGATCGACCGTGACGACGGCAGCAAGATGTGGGCGTACCGCTATCGCCCGCTCTACACCTCACCGGCCGACAAGGCGCCGGGCGATGCCAACGGCAACGCCACGACGCTGCAATGGCGCATTGCGCGGCCCGACAATTAGGGCGCGAACGGCGCCGGTCCGTCACCGCCAGAGGCGCCGGCGAGCCTGGCGTGGGCCGCGGAATCGACCGAGGCGTAATGCACCTCCGGAGTCCAGTGCAAAGCCGCGTACAGCACCACACCGGCCAAAATCGATCCGTAGAAACCGAACGTGGCCAAACGCCACTTGCGCACAATACCCCGGTCGCTCTCATTCAATTGATCAAGAAACTTTTGCATGATGCCTCCGATGGCAACGAGCCATTGAGACATAGCGCCAAGGCAGGCGATCCGCTGTGAAGCAATTCACCTTTGGCAGTTGAAAAGCCGGTCAGCCGCTCTGGCTTACTTGCCGTCAAATCTTGACGGAACGGGCTTGAACCCCGAAAACCAGTGGCGACGGCGTTGAGGGTGCGTTGGCCGCGGAAGGCGTGCCAGCTGCGCGCGCAACCGGGCTCAACCCGGCGAACTGGCCATAGAGGAATCCGCCGATCATCCCCGCAATAGCCGGCAACAGGCCCATCGTCATCACCGTGCCATCGCCGGGCGCTGCAAGCTGAATGTGGTTGCGGATCGCGATGCCGTAGCTCGCCGCGGCCATGACACCGCCCATAAGCCCATAGGCGAGCCGGCTCGAGATCGTCCACTGCCGCAGCACAATGTGCCCGGCAAACAGGAAAGCCGCATTGATGGCCATGCGGCCCGCATAGAACATCAGAATCTGATCCGGCGCCGGCACGCCTTCCGGATCGGTCACCTGCCCGCCCGCGACGGCGAAGACCATCAGCACGGCTTCGACGATGGCCAGCGGAACGAGCGCGGCGAACAGAGCGCGCGGCGAATTCTTGACGAGATACATGCGAGCAACCCCTTGCTCGCTGCACGTTAGACGCGAGGCGTTACGGCGCGCGCAAGACAATGGATAAAATTGTCAGCAAGGAACGCGCCGAGCACCTAGCCGCGCCAGCCGATCCCCGTCTCGATCTGCGCGCTTTGTCCGGGCGGCAGCACCACGACGGTCGCGTTGAGCTTCACCCGATCGAACAGATCGATCACGTCCTCGTTGCGCATCCGGATGCAGCCCGACGAGATCGCCTGCCCGATATATTCCGGCTGGTTGGTGCCGTGGATCCGGTAAAGCGTGTCCTTGTTGCCGGCATAGAGATAGATACCCCGTGCGCCCAGCGGATTGGCGGGACCACCGGCAACGCGCGCCGGATACGGCCCGAGCCGCGCCTGGATTTCTCGGGTCGGCACCCAATCCGGCCATTCCGCCAGACGACCGACGCGCGCGATGCCCGAGAACGCCATCGCCTCCTCGCCAACCGCGACGCCGTAGCGGATCGCTTTCCCGTCGGGCAGTACGTAATAGAGGTAGCGCGCATCGGTATCGACCAGGATCGTACCCGGCTGCTCCTTACGCGGATAATCGACGATATGACGGAGATACTGCTCAGGCACATTCGCCTTGGCGTAAGGCGTATGCGCCAGCAACTGACGGTCGCGGAGCGTCATGCTCGCATCCGTCGATGGCGAGAGCGTCGTCTGCATGCAGCCGCCGAGCGGCAGCAAGGCAACGACGAACAAAGCGAGTAGAGATTTTGGCACCGCCGGCCCCCGATAGCGGATAGCAGCGCCCCCAGCACTGTTGAGATGCTGCCCAAATCGTGCTGAAAACAAGGCAACGGGGAACACGTGCCCGTGTTCCGTACAGCTGGTTCCATCACCATAAAAGGCAGAAGACCGTCGCGATGTCTCCATCGCCTCGCCTTGCTTTGGTCAAACCCGGCTGGACTCGTGGGCCTCTGGGCCAACTTGATCAAATTGGGATCGGCTCTCCTCAATCAATCGGCTCGCGCCAATGCGGACGACCAGGCTTCAAAGGAGCTGCGATGCTCGCGACGTTGAACAGCCGGCAGATCGTCGATGAGATCGTGAAGGATACGATGAGAGACAACGACCCGCACGATGCCGTGCAGATTTCGCCAGACATGGTGCGGACTTCGCGCCTGAGCAGCGAGGCCCCAACGCTTGCACCCGAGTTCACGGCCCGTCCGGAGCCCAAGATGGATCTGAAGTTCGCGCCGGAACCCAAGATTGGTTTCAAGATTGGTTTGGAGCCGAAAGTTGGTCCTGCCTCGGAGCCGCAAGCGGCAACGCCCTCGGTCGACACCGCCGTGCGCGTGACGGCCAGCGATGGTCACAGCCGGCCGAAGCGATCGGCCGCTGGCAAGTGGTTGCGCGGTGCGTTCATCACGTTCCTGTTTGCAGGTGGCAGCGCCGCCGCCACCATCGCCTGGGAGAAGCACGGCGACACCGCAACGCAGATGCTCAACGAGTGGACACCGGCATTGGCCTCACTGCTGCCTTCGACATCGCAAACGGCGCCGGTCGCAGCCGCGCCGGCGGCCGCGCCCGTCGCACAGGATCAGACCACTGACCAAACTGCGGCGACGCCCGCAGCACCAGTTGTTGCTGCCGTTGCCGCGCCCGCCGCGATACAAGCCGATGCCACGCAGACAGTGGAGTCAATGACGCGCGACATCGCCGCGATGGCGCAGCAGATCGAGCAGCTCAAGGCCAACATCGTTGAGTTGAAAGCCGGCCAGGAGCAGATGGTCCGCGAGATGGCGAAGCCGTCCGCGTCAAAGCCGGTCGCCGAGGTGAAACCGCCGATCGATCCGCGAGCGCGCGTGTCTGCGTTGCCGCCACGAGCTCCTGCACCGCCGCCGGTTCGGAAACCGAAGCCGATCACGTCGCACACCTACATGCCGGCTCATTCGCCTGCGCCGCTCGCACCTCCGCCACCATCACAAGCCGCCGCGGTCCCGCCACCGGTGGCTCCGCCGGTCGCGGCGACGCAAACCGTTGCCGATGATGACGGACCTGTGGTGCGTCCGCCGATGCCGCTGCGCTAGCGCCGCATCAAACGACAACGCAATCTGTCCGACTCGATATGATGATTAGAGTCCGTACAACTACGGTAATGCGTCGCTGTACGCAAAGGGAAAAGGCCGTCGGGATCTAAGCCGCCGGCCTTCTCTTGCAGCTGCCGGTTCGCGGAGCCCGGTTCTGCTGCAATTCCATGCCTTATGATCAGGCCGACATATTTAATAAAACCTTAAAGCACTCGTACGTTGCACATCATTTCTGCGCCATAAGCACAGAGATTGCGCGCTCCGTTCATCGGATACATTCGACTCAGTGGTACGATCCATCATGTTTTGAAGACTTCCGTTGAAGCCTTCGTTTGGAAATTTGGGTCGTCACACCGGAGAATTCGGATGCCGTACTATTCCTTCGATCTCGTGGTTGGTGAAGAGTTCAAGAACCAGGGCGGAATCATTCTCGAAGACATCGAGGTCGCCTCCGATCGCGCCGTTCAATTGGCCAGCGAGCTGTCGCAGGTGAAGCCTGAGTTGCAGCGGACGGGTTGCGCGGTCCGCGTCACCGATCGCGATCACAACGAGGTCTATCGCACGCCGCTCGATCCGGTGCCGGCCTGGCGCCGCTGACTACTCGTCCAACACCGGCGGGTTCGAACGAGTTCGTCAGCGACAATCTGCCCCCGCAACCATTGCGGAGCGGCCCGCTGGACGCTAGCCTCCCAAAAAAATCGAGGAGGTACCAAGGAATGCGCACCGGTTTCCTGATGGCAGGCCTGTTGTTGATTGCGGCTCCAGCCCAAGCGGCTGACGACCATACCCGCTCGAACTACGTGACGATGGTCTTGCAGGCCTTTGCAGCCAAGGTCGAATGCCCGAACACAGACATCGTCTACCAGGATCTGGTGCAGAAGGCGCAGCAGATGCAGCTGCCCGACGGCACCACCGAGCAGGTGCGCAAGGCGATCGCCTGGCTGCACACCGGGGGCAAGATGGGCGAGAAGCAGAACGACGACATCATGGCCGAGGTCGCGGTGGCGACCCAGATCACCGATCTCGACCAGCGCCGGCTCGGCATGAGCAGTTGGTGCGAAAAGCAGAAGACCAGCTTGGCCGGCCTGATCCGCAGCAAGGGCGGCTAGCCGTTAAGCACGCTGGCCGGAACCGTCGTCCCGACCCATAATCGTCACATTCCTCGCCAGGATGCGGGTCTCTTCGAACAGGAGCCCCCCATGCGGATAGCTCATCTCATCTTCGCCGGTGCGGTCGCAGCGACCGCTGCGCTGGCAGCGCCAGCGCTGGCGAAGAATGCCGACGCCCAGAAGGGCGAGGACAAGGCGACATCGTCGTCCTGCAGCGCCTATCAACAGGCAGCCGACGGATCTTGGGAGCAGCTTCCCTGCAAGGAGACCGGCGAGCGTGCGCAGCCGCAGACACAGCACAAGCCGGTGACGCAAGGCGCCGAACAGGGCGAGCGCTAGACCGACGGAGCGGAACCCCATCGGCCTTGGAGGTGACGGCGGTCAGCTGTGGGCCGGCCCGCGCATGATCTTCATGGCGTCCGCGATGTGGCGCCACTCCTTGGCCTCGTCCGCATCGCCGCGGCCTTCGCAAGCCTGCGCCTGTTCGGCGGCCTTCGCAATCGCAGCAAAGCCATGCCGTTCCAGCATCTGCCGTGCAACGGTGTGGACCTGGACCTCGGACATCATGGGCTTTTCTCCCGCTTGAGGAAAACCGCGGCGCATCGCTGGGGGCTATTCCGCGGGTCTCTGACAACGATCTCACCGCAGGCTCCGTTCCGCTTGCTCGCACGACAAAGGCGGCCCGCTATGCCCAGCGGACCGCCTTTTCACCCACCCCAAAGTCTTCGATCGCGTCCCCTATGCGACCGCCGCTTTCTTGCGCTCGAAATCATTGGGCACTTCGATATCGACCTCCAGGGTCGAGACCTCGTCGCCGCGCTCGAGCCGCACGATCACCTTGGTCGGATCCAGCGTGACGTGTCTGGACACGACGGCGAGAATTTCCTCACGCAGCACGCCAAGCAGATCGGGCTGGCCGCGCAGTCCGCGTTCATGGGCAAGCAGAATCTGCAACCGTTCGCGCGCGACCGGTGCAGAGGTCTTTTTGCCGCGGAGAAGCCGAAGCAGACCCATGCTCATGCAGCCCTCCGTCGCAGCAGACGATCCATAAAGCGCTTGCGTTCGGACGGCACCTGCATCGGCACGCTGTCACCGCACAGCCGCCGCGCCGCATCGATATAGGCCCGCGCTGGCGCGCCGTCCGCGTTCGACAGCGTCACCGGCGTACCGACATTGGAGGCCTTCAACACGTCCTGGCTCTCGGGGATGATGCCGAGCAACGGCGTTGCGAGGATCTCGAGGATGTCGTCGATGGTCAGCATCTCGCCACGCGCGGCGCGCGAGGCATCGTAGCGGGTGATGAGAATGTGCTTCTCCACGCGCTCGCCCTTCTCGGCCCGCACCGTCTTGGAATCGAGCATGCCAATGATGCGGTCGGAATCACGCACCGAGGAGACTTCCGGATTGGTGACGATCACGGCCTCGTCGGCAAAGCGCATCGCCATGGAGGCGCCGCGCTCGATGCCCGCCGGGCTGTCACAGATCACCCAGTCGAAACGGCTGCGCAGGTCGTCGATGACCTTGCCGACGCCCTCTTCCGTCAGTGCGTCCTTGTCGCGGGTCTGTGAGGCTGGCAGCAGCCAGAGATTCTCCAGCCGCTTGTCCTTGATCAGCGCCTGCGGCAGCTTGGCCACGCCCTGCACCACGTTGATGAGGTCGAACACGACGCGCCGTTCGGCGCCCATCACGAGGTCGAGGTTGCGCAAACCGACGTCGAAATCGACGACGACGACCTTGTCGCCGCGTTGCGCCAGCGCAGCCCCCAGCGCGGCGGTCGTCGTGGTCTTGCCGACCCCGCCCTTGCCTGATGTCACGACCAGTACCTTACTCATCTGAAATGTCTCCTTTGCTGGTCAGTTCAGTGCTGTAATTCGCATGGTATTCCCCTGCAGCCAGGCCTGCGCCGGCTTGCCGCGCAGAGCGGCGTCGATGTCGTCGGCGGTCTGATAAAACCCATCAATTGCAAGCAGTTCGGCTTCGATCTTCTGGCAATAGATCCGCGCGCTCGTATGGCCGTTCACGCCCGCCATGGCTCGGCCGCGGAGCGCGCCGTAGATGTGGATGGAGCCACCGGCGACGACCTCCGCACCGGAGCCGACCGAGCCGAGAATGGTGACGTCGCCTTCGGGGAAAATCACGGTCTGGCCGGAGCGCACCGGCGCATCAAGCAGCAGAGAGGTCGGCTTCGTCTCGACTTTCGCTTCGGCCTTCTTGGGTGCGCTCGGCTCAACCACGCAGCTGCGCCCGCCCGAGAGCAGCGGCGGCATGGACGGCGTCAGCCGCGCCTCCTCCACGCCCTCGATGCCGAGCACGCGGATGTTGCGATCCCCGAGGCTGGTGAGGAGATGACCAATGCCGGACTGGCTGAGATCGACCGAGGACAGGTCGATCACTACGGGACGACCGGCGAAGAAACCTGGCGAGCGCGCGATGGTGGTGTCGATCTCCTGGAGCCAATCCTGGATCGGAACCGTCGGCACGAACACAAAGGCCACATAGGAGCGCCCGCGCAGGCGCACCATTTGGCGTTGGACTTTTGCTGCAGCCTCCATAGCGGCCGACTCGTTCCCCGTTATTGAATGGTTAACGATGCCGTCGATATGGTTAATAGCCGGTTAATTTCTCCGTGGCGTTACGTGGGGGGGAGATGAACCCAGGCTGCGAAAGCCGCCCGCTGCTCCGGTGATAAATGGACACTCGCTGCTTCCACGCCGTCATTGCGAGCGCAATGACGGCGAGAGCGTAGCCCCCCCTACTTCTTCACCTTGCTCGCATCCATCTTGATCGCGGGATCCAGCATCTTCGTCGTGAACGCGCTCGTCACGTCGAACGGCTTCTCCATGCCGAGATAGGTCTGGACCAGCGCATAGTCCTTCTTCATCCGCTCGCCGTCGATCCAGCCGAGCCCCTTGGTGGTCGTGAACTCGTCCGTCATCAGATATTTGATCCGCTCCCACTGGCGCTCCTGGTTCTGCTTGTCCAGACCGGAGACCTGGTCGAGCAGCGCCTTCAGGCACGGCGTGACGTCGGCGACGCAGGCCGCAAAGGCCTTCTGCGAGATGCGCACGAACGCCTCGACGAGCTTCGGGTTCTTCTGCAGATAGGCGCCGTTGACGATCAACGAATTGCCATAGGGGTTGAGGCCGATGTCCTTCCAGTTGACGTAGCCGAGGTCCTGGCCGAACTCGATCACCTTCAGATCGTGCTCGTTGTAGAAGTCGCTGATGATGTCGACGGTGTGGCTCTTCAGCGCGGCGATCTTCGCGGTCGGTCCGATATTGACGAAGCTGACGGCATCAGGCGCGATGCCCGCAGCCTTGGCAAACGCCGGCCACATCACGCGCGAGGCATCGCCGGGCGGGTTACCGATCTTGTGGCCCGGAAAATCCTTCACGCCGTTCACGCCGTAGCTCTTCAGCCAGTAGAAGGTCTGGCCGGTATTCGCGTAAATACTCATCAGGGCGACGTCGTCGGCGCCCTTGCTCTTGGCGACCAGCATGGTGGCGAGATCGGCGATGCCGAAGGGCGAACCGCCCGCGCCGACTTTGGCGGCGGAGACGCCGGAGCCCTTGCCGACCTCGATGGTCAGATCGATGCCCGCCTTCTCGTACCAGCCCTGCGCCTTGGCGTAGTAGAACGGCGAATGGTCGGCCGTCGGCGTCCAGTTCAGGATCAGATTGACCGCCTCGCCCGCGCTCGCCGGCACCGCCGGCAAACCCAGCGCCAGAGCCACAAAAGCCGCCTGCAAACGCTTCATCGTCTGTCTCCCCGCTGCCGCGACCCGGCTTGTCGCTCTTCCCGTGTGAGGTTACCAATGCAACAAGCCCGTCTTCCACTTGTCAACTGTTTGGTTGGAAATGCCCGCAAAACGTTCAGGCGACACCGTGCCGCAGCGGCGCGACCCCGTCGCCACCCGCAAGAAGCTGCTCACCGCGGCGCGGCAGGAGTTCGCCCGGCACGGTTTCGCGGGGGCCCGCGTCGATGAGATCGCGGAGCGCGCCGGCGTCAACAAGCAGCTGGTCTATCACTATTTCGGCGATAAGGACGCGCTCTACCTCGCGGTGCTCGAATGGGTCTATGAGGACATCCGCGAGCAGGAGCGCAAGCTCAATCTCGAAGGCCTGCCACCGGACAAGGCGATCCGCCGGCTGATCGAGGCTTCGTTCGACCATCTGGCCGCAAACCCCGATTTCATCGTGCTTTTGAACGACGAGAACCGCGGCGGCGCCCGCCATGTCCGCGGCTCGACGCGGCTGGAGACCATGCATTCGCCGCTGGTGAAGAGCGTCTCCCACATCCTGCACGAAGGCGTGCGCGCCGGGATGTTCCGCAAGGGGATCGATCCCGTCCAGCTCTACATCTCCATCGCGGGCCTCAGCTATTTCTTCTTCTCCAACACGTCGACACTGTCGGCGATCTTCGGCAAGGATTTGTCGAGCCGCACGGCCCGGCGCACCCGGCGCAGGCACGTCGCGGATCTCGTGCTGCAGTCGCTCCGGCCGTAATCAACCAACTGGTTGAAACTTGCCGCGGGGACGGTTAGGTTCAGCGCTGCGGCAGTGAGGCCGAGGCAACAGGGAGCAGACGGTGGCAGGTGACGGAGCCAGCAGTCCGGCGCGCAGCTTCGCGATCATCCTGATCGTGCATCTGGCCGTGCTCGTGCTTTGGCAGATCCTGGTCGACGCCTTCCATGTGCCGAAATTCATCCTCCCCTCGCCACTCGCGACCATTCAGACGCTGGGAACCGCGAGCTATGCCTGGGGCGCCAACACGCTGGTGACGGCGGTCGAGATCCTCGGCGGCTTCGCGCTCGGCGCGTTCGTCGGCGTCGTACTCGCCGTGATCTTCAGCTGGGCGCCGCTGGTCAGCTTGGTGCTGCTGCCGCTGTTCGTGACGATGAACATGATCCCGAAAGTCGCGCTCGGTCCGCTGCTGATCGTCTGGTTCTCCTACGGCATCCTGCCGAACATTCTGATCGCCTTCAGCATCTGCTTCTTCCCGATCCTGCTGACCACCGCGCGCGGCCTGCGCGAGGTCGAGCCAGATCTGCTCGATCTCGTCAAATCGTTGCGCGGCTCGCGCTGGACGCTGTTCCGCAAGATCCAGCTGCCGGGATCGCTGCCATATGTGTTCTCCGGCATGAAGGTCGGCGCCATCCTCGCAGTCGCCGGCGCCATCGTCGGCGAGTTCATCGCCTCCGAGCGCGGGCTCGGCTACCTCGTGATCCAGGTGCAATCGTCGCTCGACACGCCAGCGATGGTGATGGCCGTCGTGCTGCTGACGCTGCTCGGCGTCGCCCTTTACGGCCTGGTGCTGGTCCTCGAACGCATGTTCGTGGTCGGCGATGCACGACAAAACTGAAACGGCAGACTTAGCTAAAGGACCTAGCCATGTTCCTCACCCGCCAGACGCTGCCGAAGACGATCCCTGATATCGCAGCCCTCGACGATCTCCTGTGCCGGCCGGCGCAGGAACTGATCGACGATCTTAGGAAGGTCGAGGGCGACATCATGATCCTCGGCGTCGCCGGCAAGATGGGCCCGACGCTGGCGGGGCTGGCAAAAGCCGCCGCCCCCGACCGCCGCGTCATCGGCGTCGCCCGCTTCAGCGACGCCAGCGTCAAGGACTGGCTCCACGCGCGCGGCGTCGAGACCATCAATTGCGACCTCCTGGATGAGGCCGCGATCAACGCGCTGCCGAAGGCGCCGAACATCGTCTTCATGGCCGGCCGCAAGTTCGGAGCCGAGGGCGATCTGTCGCTGACCTGGGCGATGAACGCGCATGTGCCGGCGCTGGTGGCGCAGGCCTTCCCATCGTCGCGCATCGTGGCGTTCTCGACCGGCTGCGTCTATCCCTTCGTGCCGGTCGACGGCAAAGGCTCGACCGAAGATATGGCGCCGAACCCGCCCGGCGAATACGCGCAATCCTGCGTCGGCCGTGAGCGCATGTTCGAGCATTTCTCGCACAGGTTTTCGACGCCGGGGCGGCTGTTCCGCCTCAACTACGCGATCGACATGCGCTACGGCGTACTGCACGACATCGCGACGAAGGTGCTGACGGGCACGCCGATCGACGTCAGCATCGGTCATGTCAATTTCATCTGGCAGGGCGATGCCTCCGCGCAGGCGCTGCGGTGCCTCGCGCATTGCACGGCTCCGACCTCGCCAATCAATGTCAGCGGCCACGAGATCTTGGCGGTGCGCGATCTCGCGCAAAAGTTCGGAGCCCGCTTCGGCCGCACACCGGTGCTGACGGGCAAGGAGGAGCCGACGGCGTGGTTGACCGACACATCAAAGTCCGTCGAACTGTTCGGCCTGCCCGTCGTCGACACCGAGCAGCTGATCGCCTGGACCGCCGACTGGGTCTCCCGCGCCATGCCGAGCCTCGGCAAGCCGACCAAATACGAGGTGCGCGATGGCCGCTACTGACGGGTCTGCCATCATCAAGCTCGGCCCCGAGGATGCCATGGCGGGGCTCGTGCTGTCGACGGAAGCGCACTGGAACCAGACCGAGGAGGACTGGCGCGTGTTCCTGCGCGACGGCGTCGTGTTCGGCGTCCGCACCGGCGTGCTCTTGGTCGCAACCGCTGCGCTGCTGCCCTATTCAGACAACAACGCCTGGATCAGCATGGTGCTGGTGACGGCCAGCCATCGCCGCCGCGGCCTCGCCACGCATCTCGTCGAGGCCTGCATGGAGACGGCGCGCAAGAACGGCCTGACCAGTTGGCTCGACGCGACGCCGGAGGGGGTCGCGGTCTACGGGCCGCTCGGCTTTACGCCAACACTGCAATTGAGGCGGCTGAAGCTGGCGAAGCCCACGCGGGCCGAAGCGCCACCAACTTCATCCGCGAGCATCGATGCACTTCGCGCGCGCGACCGGCGGGCCACCGGGCTCGATCGCACCGCCCTGCTCTCCGCCTTCGCACAGCGCGCCGGCTCGCGCATCGTCTCCGCGAATGGGGCCATTGCTCTGGTTCGCGACGGCCGGACCGCCCGCCACATCGGCCCGTTATTTGCCGACAATGCCGCAGCAGCGCTGACCCTGGTTCAAACGATCGTACGCTCCGAGACCAGCCCTCTCCTGCTCGACGCGGTCGCTCCGCAGGACGCGTTCCTCGAAGGATTGACGGCCTCGGGGTGGACCATTGAACGGCCGTTCCAGCGCATGCGGTTCGGCCCTGCCGCCGCCGCAGGCGAAGAACTGCCGTTTGCCGTCGCCGGTCCCGAATTCGGATAGGACATCATGCACCACAGCCAGATCAACAGTGATATCCGCAAGCTGATTGCCGACGGCACCGTGCTGCCGGCGCATCCGCTGGCGCTCACCGCCGAGCGCCAGCTCGACAAGACACATCAACGCGCCCTGACGCGCTATTACATCGACGCGGGCTCAGGCGGCCTTGCCGTCGGCGTGCACACCACGCAATTCGCGATCCGCGACGTCGGCCTCTACCGCCCCGTGCTGGAGCTTGCCGCCGAGACCGCGGCGAGCTGGACCAAGCGGCCGCTGGCGATGGTCGCGGGGCTTGCCGGTCCGACCACGCAGGCAACGGCCGAAGCCCGCACGGCGCGCGACATCGGCTATCACGTTGGCCTGCTCAGCCTCGCCGCGATGAAGAGCGCTTCGGAAGACGAGATCATCGCGCACTGCACGGCTGTGGCCGCAGAGATTCCGCTCGTCGGGTTCTACCTTCAGCCGGCGGTCGGTGGCGTCATCCTGTCGAGCCGGTTCTGGCAGCGCTTTGCCTCGATCGACAACGTGATCGCGATCAAGATCGCGCCGTTCAACCGCTATCGCACCCTCGATGTGCTGCGCGGTGTCGCGGCCGCCGGCGCGCTCGACCGCGTCGCGCTCTACACCGGCAATGACGATCACATCCTGCTCGATCTGATGCTGCCGTTCGATTTGCGCGACAAGGGCGTCACCACGCGCACCTACTTCAAGGGCGGTCTGCTCGGCCACTGGTCGGTGTGGACCGCAAGCGCCATCAAGCAGTTCGAACACTGCAAGGCGGCGCGTCACAAGGACAGCGTGCCGGCCGACCTGCTCGCGCTCGATGCCCGCGTCACCGACTGCAACAGCGCCTTCTTCGACGTCGCCAACAATTTTCACGGCTGCATCGCCGGCTGCCACGAGGTGCTGCGGCGCCAGGGCCTGATGCAGGGCCTGTGGTGCCTCGATCCAAACGAGGGACTCAGCCCCGGCCAGAAGGAGGAGATCGACCGCGTCTCGCGCGAGCATGCCGACCTCAGCGACGATTCCTTCGTCGCGGCGAACTTGAGCAAATGGCTGGCATGAGCTCAAATCCCTTCATCAGCCTGCGCGGCGTCCGAAAAGTCTATCGCAGCGGGGGCACCGAGTTTCTAGCGGTGTCCGACGTGACGATGGACGTGCAGGAGGGTGAGCTGGTGTCGCTAGTCGGCCCGTCCGGCTGCGGCAAGACCACGGTGATGAAGATTCTTGCGGGCTTGCACGGCGCGGACGGCGGCACCGTGACGATCGGCAACGCCGACAGCCCGTTCGATCCGACCCGCGACGTCGGCATGGTGTTCCAGCACGCGCTGCTGCTGAAATGGCGCACCATCCTGGACAACGTGCTGCTGCCGGCCGAGATCGTGGGACTGCCGATGAAGGCCGCGCGCGAACGAGCGCGCGATCTGCTCAATCTGGTCGGCCTCGCCGGCTACGAGCAGAAATATCCGCGAGAGCTGTCCGGCGGCATGCAGCAGCGCACCGCGATCGCGCGCGCCTTCATCCACGATCCAAAGCTGATCTTAATGGACGAGCCGTTCGGCGCGCTGGATGCGCTGACACGGGAGCAGATGAATTTGGAGATGCTGCGGATCTGGCACGAGAGCGGCAAGACCATCGTCTTCGTCACGCACTCGATCCAGGAAGCCGTGTTCCTGTCCTCGCATTGCGCGGTGCTGACGGCGGGACCTGCCAAGATGGCCGATTACATCCCGATCGACCTGCCCTTCCCGCGCGACCTGCCGCTGAAGACGACAGATGCGTTCGGCGTCTACGCAAGGCGAATTTATGCGAAGCTGGGCCTGGGCGCAGCGTAAGCCGCTCGCTCAGAACTTGTAGGATCGGCAAAGCGCAGCGTGCCCACCATGGCATTTGCCCACCCTACGAGAATTGTGCGCTCTGATACTGCTTCGGCAAGCTCGCCCACTTCTCGTCATTTGCGATCATGTGCAGCATGGTGCCGCGGATCGCTCAGGCGTCCCCGACAAAGATCGACAGCGCCCGCCGCAATTCCTTGTAGGCGCGCGGTCCAATCTTGGCCGCGAGCGCCTTGTCGCTTTCGGCGGCGGCCGGCCTCAGCCGGCCCAGCAGCGCTGTACCGGCTTCGGTCAAATAGAGCACGTAATAGCGGCGGTTGATCGCCGACGCAGTGCGCCGCACCAGGCCACGGCCCTCCAGATGATCCACCAGCCTGCCGAGCCCTGCCCGCTCGATCGACAGAAGCTGCGCGACCGCGAGCTGGTTGACGCCGGGATTGGCGTCGATCACGCAGAGCACGGAAAATTGGGCGGGACTGATCTCGAAGGCGGCCAATTGCCGGCTGAACTCCTTGAAGATCCAGAGCTGCGCGCGACGGATGGAATAGCCCAGCAGTTGCGAGAGGTCGCCGAGCGCCAGCGGTTTCACCTTCGCCGTCTTCGTGCCGGGTGCGCTGCGCGGCGCCGGTCGCGTCGGCTTGGTCGCGCGTGCCACCCGCTGCGGTCGCGCGATCCGCTTCCTGACTCGTGCCTTGCCTGGCTGCATCGCCGCGCATCTTTCGCAAAGCCGGCATAAGCGCATCCGGCGGTGTCCTCAGGATTCGGACAGTGAGTCTAACGCAACGCAGTCGGATCGAGAAGTCGGGTGCGATCCCGCGCCTCGCGGCGGTACAGCTTCTACGACAGGTTGCACGGCAATATCGCGCAATGCGTCATGTTGACACGGCAACATGGCTCGCCTAAGGATCGTGAAAACCTGCCATACCACGAGCAGGTTCAAGGGGAGCGAACGTCCGTGCCGTCATCAGGGGTGGGCGACGATCCGCGTGCCACAGCGCATCGCGGCAGAATGGTTTTGCGCGCAACCGCGTCGTGGCTCTTTGCCGGCGCGCGCGCATCTCTCCCAACAACGATTCAGAAAACGTCTCTGACCACCCGACGCCTCGCCAGTTCGCGGCGCGTCGAGTGCTTTCGTCCAATCGTCAACGTTGAAACTGGGAGGGCATGACATGAAACGACTTTTCCTCGCCTCGACGATCGTCGCCACATGGGCGTCTCTCGGCCCGCAAGCGGCCGCGCACGGGCTGCCGCCGAGCGGCGTGGCCCCGCGCTCGTCTTGTACCGCCCTCACCGGACTCACCCTGCCGAATACGCAGATCCTGAGCGCGACACAGAAGTCCGGTTATTGCAACGTGGTCGGTATCATCAACAAGCGCGTTTCCACGCAAGACCCCGATCACTTCACCTACGGCATCGGCTTTGCGCTCAATCTGCCCAATACCTGGCATGGCCGCTTCGAGATGATGGGCGGCGGCGGCACCGACGGCAGCCTGCAAAGCGATCCGCAAGGCTCAGCCGGCGTCGAACTCGGGCAAGGCTGGGCGGTGGCGGCCGATGACGGCGGCCACGAGGACAACGCGACCAATGCGGTCGGCGGCTATCAGGACGACGACGCCAATGCCGGCGGCTCCGCGCATTTCGCGATCGACGCGCAGGCACGCCGCGACTACGGCTACAACGGCATCGAGAAGACCGCGACGACCGCCAAGCAAATCATCTCCTACTTTTACGGCCTCGACACCGTCTATTCCTACATCATGGGTTGCTCGAACGGCGGCCGTGACGCGATGGTCGCGTCGCAGCGATCGCCCTGGCTGTTCGACGGCGTGATCTCGCAAAATCCCGGCTTCAACCTGCCGCAGGCGGGGCTTGCGGAAGCCTGGAACGAGCAGGTGCTCGGAACGCTTTCAACCAGCAAGGACGGCAACGGCCAACCCTATATTCCCGACACGTTCCCGCAGCAGGACCTTCAGGTCGCATCGGCCGCGATCCTGAGCGCCTGCGACGCGCTCGATGGCCTCGTCGATGGCATCATCGACAATTACCACGCCTGCACGGCGAAGAAGGTCTATCCGGCGCTCGCCAGCTACACCTGCGGCACCGGCTCGCACGGCAGCACGCCGCATGGCGGCACCTGCCTGACCGGCGCGCAGGTCGACGCGCTGAAGAAGATCTACACCGGACCGGTCAACTCAAAAGGCGAACGGCTGTATTCGAACTGGTTCTGGGATGCCGGCATCTGGACGCCGCCCACCGCGTCCGGCGCGGGCTGGCAGTTCTGGAACGTCGTCACCGCACCGGTGCCTTCCGTCAACACCGCGATCAATTTGACGCTCGGCGCCGGCGCGATCCCGATGATCTTCCAGACGCCGCCCGTGGTTACGCCCGTCAATGGACCGAACGGCCAGGAGGCCTTCGTGTTCAAATTCAACTTCGACACCGACGCGCCCAAGATCTTCACGAAGACTGCGGCCTATCCGGAAAGTTCGATGGACTTCATGGCGGCGGTCGCAACTGATTTGCGCCCGTTCAGGTCGCGCGGCGGCAAGCTGATCATTTCGTCCTCGGTCAATGACGGCATCTTCTCGGGCGCTGCGATCGCCCGCTGGTACCGCCACATGAACCAGCGCATGGACAATCGCGCGACCGATTTCGCGCGGCTGTTCATGGTACCCAACATGGCCCATTGCGGCGGCGGCGCAGCCACCACCAGCTTCGCGACGAACGAGCTCAAGGCGATCACCGACTGGGTCGAGAACGGCATCGCGCCGGAACGCATCGTCGCGGCCAATACCAACACCGCCTCGCCCTACCCGACCGGCGGCGTGTTCGATCCGCGCGTTGCGCAGAACTTCCCGACCGGAGGCACGCGGCCGCTCTGCGTCTATCCCAGGATTCCGGCGTACAAGGGCCACGGCCTGACCGGTGATGCCGCGAACTTTGCGTGCGTCGATCCCGGTTTCGGCCGGGGCGGCGATCACGACTTCCACGACGATGACGATAGCCACGGCGGCGACAGGCATTGAGCTTGAGCTACCGCCCCTGAGCTCGACAAATGCACTGCGCGCGACCTCGCCGCGCGCAGTGTGTGCGCTAGCGGCCGTTCAAAGCAGCTTCGCGCTCACGAACAGTGCGCGCACCGCGTTGGTCGCCTGGACCGCGAGCATGGCGTTGTCGGCGGCGCCCTCCAGCGCATGGACGGCATCGTCATGCAGTGAGCGGAATTCCATCCACTCGACCGATTTGAAGTTGGTGAGGAATTGATAGGCCTGGCCGACGGTCGCGATCGCCAGCGTGTCACCGTTCAGCTTGATCTTGAACGTCGTGCGCAGCGGGGTCTCGGAACTTTGGGGATCACTCATGGGCTGCTTCTGGACGATGACGGCTTAACGAAGGGAAAACGGCAGCCCCGCCGCAGCAGGCAAACGTCAGATACCGAACATCAGGAGTCGGTACTCGCGCGCTGCGAGGCGGTCGCCGCTCCGCTCAGGCTCCGCACCACGACCAGGCGGTTGAACTCGCCGTTGTCATAGGCCTTCATGAAGCGATCATAATCCTTGATCGAGATGCAGCCGTTGGAATCGCCGCGCGGCCCGAGCATGTAGGTGTGAGTGAGAAGGCCGACGCGGCCGAGCGCGCTGGTGCCATCAGTGGGCGTCAAGCGCAACGCCCGAACGCCGTGGAACAGTTTTTCGCGGGGCTTCAAATCGTAGGTCGCAGGCGGGGTCGCGCCGACCATGCGCTGATCGACATGATCAGGGTCGTCCATCAGAGCGCCCATGCCGGAATGGGCTTCGATGGTCACGCCGCTCGGCAGGTAAAGCGCCTTGGCCTTGATGTCATAGACCGCCGTCCGCGAATCGTAGCCGAGGGCGGCCAAATCCGGCGCCTTGCCGAACAGGCCGCTGTCGGGCGTCAGCGAGGCCAGCTTGATCTTGTCGGTGAATTTTTCGAAGAAGTTGCGGTTGTCGACCCTGGGATTGGTATCGGCAAAGGCCTGGCTGGAGGCGATCTGGACGGAGAGATCCGCCTGCACCGGCCGCGAGCGCGGCATCGGGACAGCATTGTCGGCGCGCTGCGAGGGCCGCGTCTCATCAACCGCCGCCTGCTGCCGGTCGTCATCGGTGAGGGTCGAACGCCACTCGTCGCCCTGAAGCTTTTGGGCGAGCATCGCCTTGGCGTCGCGCAGCTTGAGCTGGACCGCATTCAGGGCGGAGCGCTCTATCGTTCGCAGGCCAAGCTCTCGGGCGGGCGGGCTGCCCGACAGCGAGGCAAAACGGTCGTCGAACGAGGGAGAATTGGCCGGCGGCAACGCGGCAGTGACCAGCGGGGCCGAATCACCGAGATCCGCGACCCACGCGGCGGCGCCCAGCGCCAGCGCGATGGCAGCCATAGACAGCAGTATTGTCTCGGCTCGCCCAATACGGCGGCGCGGCAACAGCCTCTCGGCGCGTGCGCGATCGGAAACCATCAGATCCCCAAAACGACCCCCGGGGGGCCCAACCCCCACCCGGAGACTCTCTACCAGCTACCACATTGGGAGCCAAAAGTTAGGCATAATCGCGGCCGGACGGGCCCTCCTGAGGTATCCAATGACCGATCCTTTCGATCTACAGCGCTTCCTCAGGGCCCAGGACCCGGTTTTTCGCGACGTTTTGGGGGAGCTGGCCTGCGGCCGCAAGCAATCTCACTGGATGTGGTTCGTCTTTCCGCAGCTCGCCGGTCTCGGCCTCAGCGCCATGTCCCAGCGCTACGCAATCGGCTCGCGTGCGGAAGCCAAGGCCTATCTCGCCCACCCCATCCTCGGCCCGCGCCTGATCGAATGTACCCGCCTCGTGCTTGCCGTCGACGGACGGACCATCAATGCGATCCTCGGCGCGCCTGACGATGTCAAATTCCGTTCGTCGATGACGCTGTTCGGCGCGGTCTCCGACCAGCCCGTTTTCGACGAGGCGCTCGCCCGGTATTTCGCAAGCGAGCGCGACGGCGCGACGCTGGAGATTCTCGCCTCCCTCGATCGAAAGGCCAACTGACTGCGACATCGGCGGCCGCCAGCGTAAACCCGCGATTAATACGCTCCCTCTATTTTTCAGAGAATATCCTTCTCCACCCGCGCCAATTGCCGGACAGATCATGAAAATCGGTACGCTCCTGACCACCGCCATCGTCTCGCTCTCGACCGTCGGCGGCGGCCTCGCCGTCTACGTCGCCGTCACGAAATACCAGACGATGGAGCGGATAGCCGAGGCGCAGGGGCGGCTCGCGATCGTTCGCGCCGTCAGCGACATCCCGCGCTATCTCAACCCCGAGCGCGGCTTCGCCACCAACATCCTCTACGGGCCTGCGACCGTCGACCCGGCCCAGTTGACCCAGCATGGCAAGCTGCGCAAGCAGACCGACGGCGCCCGCGACAAGATGAACGCGCTGCGCAAGGAACTGCCCGGCTCCTTCGAGGACGGCAACGCCATCGGCAGCGACATCGACGGCATCAATTCGAAGTTCACCGCGCTGCGCGAGGCCATCGACAAGGCGATCGCGGGACCGGCGGATGTGCGCAAGGACGCCGCCCGGAAGATCGTCGCCGACAACGCCGTGCTCAACGCCGGCGTGACCGCTCTGCTCAACGAGCAGGTGCGCCGCATGGCGATCCTCAACGGCGATGCCTACCGCCAGTCCAACTACGCCAACATCGCCATGACGCTGCGCGACATCGGCGGCCTCAATGCCAGCGTGCACAAGAACCTTGTGGGCGGCAAGAAAGTTGGGACCGATGCCGAGAAGGCCGATGTCGCCCGCATGCAGGGGCGCAGCGACCAGATCGTGATGTCGCTGATGGAATTGCGCGGCAATCCCGCGACTCCGGCCAATGTCGGTGCCGCGCTCGAGACCATGCATTCGCGCTATGTCGAGGAATTCGGCGCCGAGCTCAAGATGGTCAAAGACGGTGCCGTCAGCGGCAAGTACGAGCACGATGTCGAAACCTACTACGCAGCGTCACAAAAGGGCCTCGGCTCCATCATCGGCGTTCGCGACGCACTCTATGACAACGCCGAGCATATCCTCGCCGGCGCGTCCGCTGCGGCGCACAGCAGCTTCACGATCGCACTCATCGGCCTCCTCGCCGTGCTGATCGCCAGCGCCGGCCTGATCGTGATGGTCCGCCGCCGCGTCTGCGCCCCGATCGTCAGCCTGACGAGCCGGATGTCACAGCTCGCAGACGGCAACGTTGCGGAAGAGATTCCCGGCGCCGAGCGCTCCGACGAGATCGGGGCGATGGCCTCCGCCGTTCAGGTGTTCAAGGACAACATGATCCGGGCCGACAAGCTTGCCGCCGAAAAGCAGGCCGAGAGCGACGGCAAGATGCGCCGCGCCCAGGCGCTCGATGGACTCACGCGCGCGTTTGAAGCCAAGGTCACCGAATTGGTCGGCGGCCTGTCCCGCGCCTCCTCCACCATGGAGAGCACCGCGCAGTCGATGACCTCGACGGCGTCCCAGACCAACAGCCAGGCCGCAGTCGTCGCCGCCGCGTCGCAGCAGACCTCGACCAACGTGCAGACGGTTGCGAGCGCCACGGAAGAGCTGACCTCCTCGATCGCCGAGATCGGCCGTCAGGTCGCGCAATCGACCGAGATCGCGGCACGCGCCGTCGACAACGCCCGCCGCACCGGCGACACCGCGCGCGCGCTCGCCGAGGGCGCGCAGAAGATCGGCGACGTCGTCACGCTGATCCAAAGCATCGCCGAGCAGACCAACCTTTTGGCGCTCAACGCCACCATTGAGGCCGCCCGCGCCGGCGACGCCGGCCGCGGCTTTGCCGTCGTCGCGTCCGAAGTGAAATCGCTGGCCGGCCAGACCGCCAAGGCGACCACCGAAATCTCCGAGCAGATCACCGCGATCCAGGCCGCGAGCGACGAGACCGTCACCGCGATCCGCAACGTCGCCGACGTCATCGCCGAGATCGACCAGATCGGCACCGCGATTGCGGCCGCGATCGAGCAACAGGGTTCGGCGACCAGGGAGATCTCTCGCAGCGTTCAGGAGGCTGCCCGCGGCACCCAGGAGGTCAACACCAACATCACTGGCGTGCAGCGCGCCGCCGACGACACCGGTGCCGCCGCCCATGAGGTTCTCGGTGCAGCCGAGCAGCTCTCGACCCAGTCGCGCGACCTCGCCGGCCAGTTCGATCGCTTCCTCGGCGAAGTCAGGGCGGCGTAAGCCGCGCGCGTTCAATAAGGCGGCGCCTTGCGCGCACGCTGCGCCTTGGTCGCCTCGATCCACCACGCCAGATCATCGGCAAAGCGCGGGAACGACCGCTCCAGCGCCTTGCCGCCCTCGCCGATCGGCTCGCTTTCGGCTGACAGCGTCTGCGCGATCGGTCCGACGCCGATGGTGCTCGAGATCACCACCATGCCCATCTCCGACAGCGTGCCGTGCCACGCGGTCGAGGCGCGCGCGCCGGACAGGCGGCCGGCGGAATAGCTCACGATCGCGGCCGGCCGCCAGAACCACTCCTCGAGGAAGTGGTCGGTGAGATTCTTCAGGCCGGGCTGAATGCCCCAATTATATTCGCCGGTGACGAAGACAAAGCCATCGGCGCCGCGGATTTGGCCGGCCAGCTTCTCCAGCGCGTCGGGCGCAGTGCCCGCAGGGTGTTCCTTGTACATGCGGTCGAGCATCGGCAGGCCGATTGCCTTGGCATCGATGAACTCGACCTCCTCGCCGCGGCTGCGGAGACGATCGATGACGAAATTCGCAAGGCGAATGCCCATGCGGTCGGACCGGTAGGACCCGTAGAAGACGAGGATGCGATTGCTCATGGTGGCAGGCTAGCACGAAACGGCGGGACGGCCCCAACCGATCTGCCGCGCTATCGTTTTCGCCCGAATTCCAGCGTTTGCGACGGCGTCTCGCCGAACTGGTCGCGATAGCTTCGGGAGAAATCGCTGAGGTGCCAGAAGCCGAAAGCCAGCGCGACGGCCTTCACGCTCTCGGCGCCGGCCAGCAGCCGTTGGCGTACCAGCCACAGCCTGCGCATCCGCAAAAAGCGATGCAGGCTCATGCCGCGATAACGGCGGACGACGTCATGCATGGTGCGGACGGAGAGCCCGAGCTTGCGCGCGATCTCCTCGCTATAGATCGGTTGGGAGAGGTCGTCGGACAGCAGCGCGCGGATGTCCTGGAATATCTTGAAGTTCCGCTCATCGTTGGGGCGCAAAACCCAGCGCGCGGAAACCACGCTTTCGAACGCCTGGTCGACGGCGCCGAGCAGCGACTCCTTCATGGCCGCGGCCTTCAACGGTATCTCGGCGGCCTCAACCGGCTCCCACGCAGCGGCCAGCACCTCGCGGACCACGTCGCGCAGCTGGCCCAATCCGGCCGCGCTCACCTCGAATATCTTGAAGGTCGAGGCAGCTCCCGGCCATCCGCGATCGGTCACCTCCGGCCTGAAGACCACCGAGGCAATTTGCCTCTGCACCTCCTCGATCGTGGTGTAAGCGGCGCCACTGCTGCCAATGACGATGACCGGACGAGCCCGCTGCGAGCCATTGAAGCGAATGGGCACGTCGAGGTCGTCCATCGTGAAGCCGATCGCCGTGCAATTCTCCACGAGTTGGGCGTCGACAACGCGAGGAAACGCGTGCGTCAAATTCACGTCGCAGCCGGGCAACGACAAGATGGTCTGCTCAGCCGAAATCCTCCGTACAAAAGGCGTGAATTCGAAATTCAGGCCCCGTATGGCATTCCGAAATTCATCGACATCAGAGAAGCGAAATATTCTGGGCGCCAACCCGGGCGCATCATCAATACTATTCATGGCAATATGAAACGAAGCATCGCAACCGATGCGCGTCCGGCGACGATGCCGGTTCAATTCCTCCCCTTCGGCTGTCCTGTTAGCCCGAAAGAATCATCCTGACTTGCCCCGATAGTTGGCGAGCGTCCCGGCCAAAGGACAAGCCGGCGCTTCAAGGCTCGCCAAATTTCGATATCGTTTCCGGCCGCTTCGGCGGTGCATGGATACCCGGACCGTCGAAGTCTAAAATCCAAATTAACGCCTCTCTGGCGCAATAGGCCGGTTAATTCGTCAAAGTCCTTTTTAGAATTCAGGCTCCTGCCATGATGGCAAATTCACCTGCCGATATTCTTGCTGAGTTGGAAGAAGCGGTCGCAGCCTGCCCGCCGGAGCGCTGCGCCCGTATCTTGTCAGGCATCATTCGCCTGCTCGCATCCGGCCGCGACAAGCCTCAAGACCTGCTGGTCAATGTGGTCGATGGCGTCTTGCTTCGGCTGATGGGGCGGGTCGCGCCCACCGCGCTCGCTCAACTGAGCGAGGCACTTGCCGGACTGAATGTTGCACCGCAGGACACGTTGCGACATCTGGCATCCCACGAAGACCCGGTTATCGCATGCCCCGTCCTGCTCAAATCGCAGGCGCTCTCGACCGGCGACCTCGCCGCGGTCGTGAGATCCTGTGGTGAAACCCATCAGCTCGCGATCTGCGCCCGTGACGGGGTCGAAGCGGCCGTGGCTGAAGCGCTGGTCACGTGTGGCACGCGCGCGGTCCGCCTTGCCCTGATCAAGAACCCCGGAGCCAGGTTCTCCGATGCGGTCTGCGCCCTGCTCATCGAGAACAGTGCGGCGGACGACGAGATCACGAAGGCAATGGCGCTCCGGCCCGGCATACCTGACATCGTCCTGCGCAAGCTGCTCTCGGCGCCACCCGGGCCGAAGGCCCCCGCCAAGCCCAATGCCTCCGCCCAGCCCCCGGCCCAGAGCGCAGCAACAGCCCCCGCGCCTGTTGCGCCGAAGCGGCCGCGCCCCGACGACTATGCGAGCGCAAGGCCTGAGATCGTCGCACTCAACCGCGTCGGCAAGCTCAACGATTCCACGGTGAACCGTTTCGTGATCCGCGGCGAGACCGCCAATCTGTTCACCGCCTTGTCGGTGCTGTCAGGGGCTCCGACCGAAATCGTCGAGCACCTCATGAACGACGACGATTGCGAGGGCCTGGTGATGGCCTGCCGGGCATCGCGTCTGAACTGGGCGACCACGCTCGCGATCCTGAGCAACCGCAGCGGCGCCCGGCTCTCTTTCGCGCAGCGCGAACGCGCGCAACTGATTTTCGAAACGCTTCTTTTGTCGACCAGCCAATGGACCGTGCGCTGGGGGGAAATCGCAGCAAGCGCCAATACATGCGATCCGGGAAATCGCGGTGCGAAAATGGGGGTTAACCGATGAGGTTCGATGGTCGCAAGGACTCTCGTGTGAAAATGGACCACCGCCAACCCGTCAATTTGATGGGTTCGGACGGCACCTGGCGGCGCACTTGCGTCCTGCTCGATGTATCGAACACCGGCGCAAAAATCGAGGTCGAGGGCACACTCGACGTACTGCAAGCCAAGGAGTTTTTCCTGGTGCTGTCGTCGACGGGGCTGGCGTATCGGCGCTGCGAGCTGGTTTGGATCGATGGCACAATGGCCGGCGTTCACTTCGTCAATGGCGATACACGGAAAAAGCCGGCGAGTGCGAAGGCGACCGCTGAGAAGACCAAGTAGGCGGCAAGACTCAAAACATCATCAAGCTCGTCAACTCAGCATAGTTCAGGTCACCCGTGCAGAACGCGCGAACCATCACCGGCCCCGTCAAAGACGGCGGCAACATCCGAGCGGCGCAATCAGCACGTCCGTTTGTGCACGTGCTCGCAGATACATCCGACAAATTGTCGGGCGCTTGCACTGTTCTGGAACGGCAATTCACCGTTGCGGGCGAACGGCTCGATGCGGAGGCAAAGCTATCGCAAGTGCCGTTCGCGATCGTCATTCGTGCGGAATTGCGGGATGTCGGCGCAATCGCAGCGCTCAAGAAGCGCGCGGCCAAGATGGCCAAGGCGCAAAAGCGAATTTTTCTTGTCGAGCACAACTCCCATGCATCTGTTTCACAGGCCTATGCGCTCGGCGCGACGCTGGTTCTTCCGGGAACGATGAATCGGATCAAGTTGCTGGCAGCGCTGGCCGATGAGGCCGACGCGGCACCCAGCAACAAGTCGCAGCCGGACAACGCCGTCGAGACCGCGGCAACCGCCATCGCATCGATGTTCACGGCCGTCACCACGGGCGAGCCGCTCGACGTCGACGGCACCAAGGACGCAGGCCGCAAGATTGCCGAACGCATCACCGAGCATGGCCTGTCCGAATGGCTCACGACCGTGCGGCGCCACCACGAGGGAACCTACCAGCACTGCCTGCTCGTAACAGGCGTGGCGATCGACTTCGGACTGAGCCTCGGCGTTCGGCGAATGGATCTGGAGCGCCTGTATTCGGCCGCCATGTTCCACGATATCGGCAAGGCCCAGATCCCGCTTGCGATCCTTGACAAGCCCGGCCGGCTCGATCCCGAAGAGCGCGCCATGATCGAGACGCACCCGGCAGCAGGTTACGATTTTCTCAAGGGCCACGAGAAGATCTCGCCGGAAATTCTCGATGCCGTCCGGCACCACCACGAATATCTCGACGGCAGCGGCTATCCGGATGCGCTGGCCAGCGAGAACATCAACGACATCGTGCGCATTCTCACGATTTCGGACATCTTCGCCGCGCTGATCGAACACCGGCACTACAAGCCGACGATGCCGCGCACGGAGGCCTATGGTATTCTCTGCGGGATGACCGGGAAACTCGAGAAGGCGCTGGTCACATCCTTCAAGGAGGTCGCACTCTCACGCTGAGCCCGCGCTAAACCAGCGGGCGGATAATGACGTCATGGGTGCGCCTAGTGCGTCGCCCGGTATTTGATGCGGCGCGAAATCGAGCGGCTGGCCAGTCCTTCGGCAAGCAGCTTCATATCCTCGCGCCGGCCACTGCAGACCAGCCTGCTGAACTCTTCAGGAGTAAAAGGAAGACTGGGATCATCATCGCTCGGACGCCGCATCCGCGGGCCGAAGAACCGTCGAACCAGGCTAGCCAGCCGCCGCATGTCAATTCCCTCGCGCCAGCAACAAACCTTTCAGTCGGCGTATTGTTCCTCCTGCACGATGGAGATTGCAAGAGGCCGCAAGAAGGTCGCACGAAAACTTTCGTAAGGGGATAATTTCCTCCGGCCTCTCCGCGTCAATCGGCGAAGCCCACGAAGCGTACGAAATCCTCGTTGCCCTCGCGACCCGAACGAACGGCGTTCGCGGCAAAGCTGTCGTCGGGATAGCCCATCGCGACGCAGGTCATGATGACCTCCTCCTCCGGAATCCTGGCGACCTCGCGCACGATATCGGAGCGCATGATGCCCTGCCCGTTGATCACGGAACCGAGCCCGCGATCCCAGGCCGCCAGCACGATACCGTAGCAGAGCGCGCCGAGATCGAAATGACAGACCGCGCCGGGATCGAGCACACGGTCATAGGTGAGCACCAGCGAGACCGGCGCGTCGAACTGGCGGAATCCGCGCAGCACCCAGTCCTGCCGCATCGGCTTGTCGTCGCGCGCGATCCCCATCGCGCTGAACAGTTGCTTGGCGATATCGACCTGTCGGGTGCGATGCACACCCTGGTATTCGCCGTGGCTGACGATGTCACGTTTGACCTTTGCGCCGCCAACCATCTCTTCCATGTTGCGACGCCGCAGCTCTTCCAGCGGGCTGCCGGTGAGCACGTGGACATGCCAGGGCTGGGTGTTCATCGAGGACGGCGCGCGCTTGGCGCTCTCGATGATCGCCTCGACCACGGCACGCGGCACCTGCTCGTTCTTGAAACCGCGCACGCTGCGGCGCGACTGGACCAGCGTTTCGAATTCCACCTCAAGGCCTCCTGCCCGTTCATTCTCCGGCATGACGATTGTAATGCGTCGCCGGTTGCCGATGCGGCGCGCGAAATCTATGCTAACCCGCAAGCAAGACCAAGAACCCCGTCAGGAGCTGTCATGGCCGCACCGCTCGATCCCGTCATCGCCCAGATCATTCCGCTGCTGCCGCTGCGCGATCCCACGACGATGACGCCACAGAGCGCCCGCGATTCCTTGCGCGCACTGGCTGACTCGCGCGCGGCCGTACCGCCGCCGCCCGTCGATGACGTGCAGGATATCAAGGTGAAGGGCGGCGCCGGCCCGCTGAATGCACGGGTCTATCGCATCGGAAGCGCGCCCGCGCCCACTGTTGTGTTCTTCCACGGCGGCGGCTGGGTCGCGGGCGACCTCGAGACCCACGACCGGCAGGCGCGCAACCTTGCGATCGAGACCGGCGCGGTCGTGGTCTCGGTCGACTATCGCCGCCCCCCGGAAACGCGCTTTCCCGGTGCCTTCGAGGACGCTTTCGCGGCTGCCAGCGACGTGTTCAACCGTGTCGCGGAATTTGGCGGCGATGCAAAGCGTCTTGGCGTTGCCGGCGACAGCGCCGGCGGCAATCTCGCGGCCGCCACCGCGATCGCCTGCCGCGATGCCGGCATCAAGCTCGCCGCGCAGCTCCTGGTCTATCCCGTGACCGACGTCGCGGGCAGCTATGCCGACGCGCGCGAGAACGCGCGCTTTCCATCGCGCGCCGAGAATGCCGAGGGCTACTTCCTCTCGCGTGCCGTCATGGAATGGTTCGCCGGCCATTATCTCTCCGACGCCAGTCGCGCCACCGACTGGCGGGTCTCGCCGCTGCGTGCCGCCTCGCTCGCAGGCCTCGCGCCCGCGATCGTGACCACCGCCTGGTACGATCCGCTGCGCGACGAAGGCGCAGCCTATGCGCGGGCGCTGGAGACCGCCGGCGTGCGCGTGAAGCATCACGGGGGCGCCGGCTTGATCCATGGCTATTTCGGCCTCGGCGACGCCTCCGAGGTCGCCCGCGCCGAGGCCCAGCGTGCGCGCGCCGATTTCAGGGCGTTGCTGGTGCGGGGGATTTGATCGCGTTACGGCCCGGCGGAGTCCGCGCCGACGTCCGCGGCGGCAAGCCGCGCCCGGGACTCAGACGGCCATGGATGACGCTCCCGTCAAGGCCATTGCTCCCGTCGACCGCTGGAAAAAATGAAGCGTGGGCCGATGCCGGGCCGCGATCCTGCTTGATTGCGCCACGATTCCGGGCTCCAATTCCCGCGCCATCTTTTGGTTTAGGGAGACACCCATGATGAAGCGAATTTTCCTGGCTGCGATCGTCGCCACTTTTGCAGCAGGCTCGGCGTTTGCGGACGATACTTGCGAGAGCAAGGCGGTCGGCAAGGACGGCAAGGCGCTCGCCGGCGCCGCCAAGACCTCGTTCATGAAGAAGTGCAAGGAAGACGCCTGCACGACCAAGGCTGTCGGCTCCGACGGCAAGGCCCTCGCCGGTGCCGCCAAGAACAGTTTTATGAAGAAGTGCGAGATGGGCGCCTGATCGCTGCGGATTCGCTGCCTCTTTAGCGAGCACTCAGCAAACGAACGCCGTGATGGCCGGGCCAAAGCGCGAAGCACGTTTTCGCGCGTATGTCCCGGCCATCAGCGTTTTGCGCACTGGATCGCCCAAACCAATCCATTCGAGAGCATCACAACCCTAGACAGAACACCTCGGCTGACGGATCATGGCGTGCTGAGCGAATTGGGGCGCATCGACGAGGCTTTCCAGGAAAGGGACGTCAAGATGTGGCAACTCCGAGTGCGTCACCAGATATTGGCAACAGTGAGCGTGCTCTTTGCACTGCTCATCGGTCTTGAAGTCGCGCATGCAAGGGGCGTTGGTCTGCCCAACGTCATGGTACTGGCAACCGGCGGCACGATCGCCGGTACCGGGGCGAGCAGCACCACCGTGGTCGGTTACACCGCAGCCACCGTAGGCATCGAGACCCTGCTGAACGCCGTCCCGGAACTGAAGACGGTGGCCAACGTCAAGGGCGAGCAGGTCTTCCAGATCGCCAGCGAGAACATGAACAATGACTACTGGCTGAAGCTCGCCAAGCGCGTCAACACGCTCCTCGCGCAGGACGACGTCGACGGGATCGTGATCACGCACGGCACCGATACGATCGAGGAAACCAGCTACTTTTTGGACCTGGTGGTCAAGAGCCGGAAACCTGTCGTCATCGTCGGCGCGATGCGGCCGTCGACCGCGATCAGCGCCGACGGACCCGTCAACCTCTTCAATGCGGTGATCCTCGCAGGCAGTGACGAGGCTGTCGGCAAGGGCGTGCTGGTTGCTCTCAACGATCAGATCAACGCGGCGCGCGAGGTCACCAAGAACAACACTTCGACGGCAGACACCTTCCGCACGCCGGAGCTCGGTTTTCTCGGCTACATGCAGGGCAACAAACCGTATTTCTATCGTCAGTCCACGCGCCGGCACACGGCAGACTCCGAATTTGACGTCTCTAACCTCGATACCCTGCCGCAAGTCGATATCGTCTACGGCTATGCCAACATGAACCGGGTCGCGATCGACGCTTTTGTCGCCGCCGGCGCCAAGGGGATCGTGCATGCCGGCACGGGTGACGGCAGCCTTGCCCGACCCGCGGTCGAGCCGGCTCTCGACGAGGCCCACAAGAAGGGGGTCGCGATCGTTCGCAGCAGCCGTGTCGGCAACGGCATCGTCGCGCGCAATGGCGAAGCCAAGGACGACGAACACGACTTCATCGTCTCGGATACGCTCAACCCGCAGAAGGCGCGTATTTTGCTGATGCTGGCGCTGACCAAGACGACCGACAGCAAGGAAATCCAGCGGATGTTCTACACTTATTAGACCATCCGGTGAGGTCTGTTTCGACCATCCGGTGAGGGCTGTAGCCCGGATGGAGCGCAGCGCAATCCGGGTCCCGTGCCACGCTGACGGTCGTACGATGCGGATGGTCTTGCCCCGGATTGCGCTTCGCTCCATCCGGGCTACGCCCCGACTAACGGCGGAAAGCCTCACTCCCGCTTGTAGCGGTAGTCAAAGGCGTCGCCGAGCGGCTTGACCAGGCCGACGGTCGGCGCCGGAAAATGGATCGGCAGGATCAGCGTGTCGGTGTCGGCGACGGAAGCGAAGAACTTCCGCCGCGACACCGCCGACTGCTTCGCATCCCAATCGGGCTTGGCCGACCAGTCCGGCTCGCGGCACTGGATCTGATGGTGCATGAGGTCGCCGGCGACCACCGCGCGCTGTCCCCCAGAGAAAATGTTCACGCAGCAATGACAGGGCGAATGCCCCGGCGTCGGCGTCAGTGTGACGGTGTCGTCCAGCGCATAGTCGTCGTCGACCAGCAACGCCTGCCCCGCCTCGACGATCGGCAGGCAATTGTCGCGGAAGACTGTGCCGGGCGGATTGTTGCCTTTGGCATTCTCGGCTTCCCAGGCCGCGTACTCGCCCTTGTGGAAGACATACTTCGCGTTCGGAAATGTCGGCACCCAGCGGCCATCGCGCAACGTCGTGTTCCAGCCGGTGTGGTCGATGTGCAGATGGGTGCAGAAGACGTAGTCGATCTGCTCGAAGCCGATACCGAGCGCGAACAATTCGTTGCGCCAGCGCTCCTTGCCGGGAAAGTCGAACGGCGGCGGATGACCCTTGTCCTCGCCGGTGCAGGTGTCGACCAGGATGGTGTAGCGCGGCGTGCGCACGACGAACGTCTGATAGGTGATGACCATCATGCCGCGCGCGGTATCAAACACCTCCGGCTCCATCGTCGGCAGATGTCGCCTGAACACGCCGTCGTCATAAGCCGGAAAAAAATCTTGCGGCCGCCGCCACGGCCCTTCCCGCTCGATCACCGCATCGATGGTGATGTCGCCGATCCTCAGCTGCTTCACGCGCCCCTCCTGATTTTTCTCAAGCGTAACGAATGAGTTCACGGCGTTCAAGACGCGTGATCGCAGGCCTGCGTTGCCGAGTTCCCATCACGCTCGCGAGAGAGAGTGAGTTGGGCCCTTGCGACAACGATCGCGCAACGACGCAGGCGCGTCGTTCAAGCGTCACACGCGCGTCGTCGGCGGCACTCGATACTCCACGTGTCATTCCAGGTGAAACGCGCACAGATTGTGCGGCACAAAACACGGGGCAGCACGTGGACAAGAAAAGGCTTTTCTCCCTGATATCGTCGCTCTCGCTCGCAGCATCGTTGGCCGGCACTGCTGTGCCTGCATATGCCGATGAGGATGGCAACGGTCGCGACCGCGGTTCCGACAACGGGCGCGACCACGATCACGGCGGACATCGCTCCCCGCAGTTTCGCACATCGAAATCGCAACCGGCTCCACCGCCGTCCACAACGACATTCCCTCCAACACGTTCCAGGCGATCGTTGGGGCGAGCACATCGAGCCTCAGCGGCTTCGCCGCGCCGATCGGCGGCTACCGCGAGAGCCCGCTCGGTCCCACGCCGCGGCCGGCGGCCTTGCCGCTGTGGGTGCAACTGCGCCAGCAGGGCAAGAAGGTCGTCACCGCGACCTGGCCGGGCGGCGACGGCGCCGACATCTCGATCAACGGCACCGTGGTAGAGCCGGCGCAGCCGATCCGCGTCACCGATTACACCGTGCCGTTCGGCGCCTTCGGCGGCCTCGGTGCCCAGGGCTTTTCGCTCACGCAGACGGACTTCGCTCCGGATCCGGCGGTGGCCACCGCGCTGCAGACGGCCGGCCGCTTCTCGTTCAGCCCGGTGCTGGCGACGTCCAATCCGATCGAGACCTTTTCTTGCGCGTCGGCCACGACCGCAACCTGCACCAGCGCGGCAACGCTCGACCTCAAATACGCCATCCGTGTTGCCGCACTCGACACCACCAACGACAACACGGTGAATTACGACACGCTCGTCTTCTTCGACGTCACCCGCGGCATCACGGCGGGACCGTTCGCGCCGCCGGCGACGGGACCGGCCTATGTCATGTTCGGCGGCGAGAATGCGCCGTTCTTCTTCGACGGCAGCGGCTCCAGGGTCGGCGCGGCCTATTTCGTCTCGCAGCTCGCGCCTGATCTATCGGTGGTGCGCTTGGCCCGCTACGGCGCCAACTTCATCCCGCGCAACGCGCCGGTGCTAGCGGATGTCGACGACATCAACAACAGCATCGGCTTCTGGCGTCCGCAGGCCGACTTCCGCATTCCGGAGCGGCTGAGCCCGGGCTTCACCAATTTCCCCGACGTCGAGATCGAGGCGATGTTCGAGGACATGGTCAAGACCTTCGTGCGCTATCAGGCCGAGATCGGCGAGCGCGCGATCCAACCATCCCGACGCCGACCTCGTGATGGTCTATATCGAGCAACCCGACGGCTCCGAGCATCAGTTCCTGCTCACCGATCCCCGCCAGGGCACCAACCCGAAGGACCCGAACTCGATCGGCGCCAACCAGGATCCCGCCAAGGTCGCGCGCTACGCGTCGTATATCCGCTTCGCCTATCAGACCGCGGACAAGGCGGTGAAACGGATCAGCGACGCGGCCGGCCCCGATAGCAACGTCATCGTCGTCTCCGACCACGGCTTTGCGCCGTTCCACACTTCGGTCAGCATGACCAACATCCTGAAGGACGCCGGCATCGATACCACCAAGGTCGCGATCCGCACCTCGGGTCCCGCGGCCAACATCTACATCAACCTGCAGCAACGCGGGCAAGGCGGCACCGTCGATCCCGCGACTTACCAGGCGCTGCTGGCGCAGATCACCGCAGCCGTGCAAAACGCAGCCGACCCGAACCCGAAGTTCAACGGCTCACTCGATAACGCGAAGATTTTCACGGTGGTCGAGACCCGTCCCGCGCAGTGCGAAGCCGGGCTCGGACAGTGCACCAGCAAAACCATCGGCCAGGATTTTGGCGACGTGTTCGCGTTGATGGCTCCGGGCTACAATTTCGACGGCATCCAAAACCCCGGCGTCGCCCGTCTGATGCCAAACTTCTACGGCGCCCACGGCCACGATCCCAAGCTGCCGGTGATGAGCGCGACCTTCATCGCCTCCGGCCCCGGGATCCGCGACAACACCACGATCCGCCGCATGCGCAATCTCGACGTGGCCCCGACCATCATGCAAATCCTGGGCGTCAGGCCGCACGGCGTCGATGGCGAAGTGCTGAACGAGATTTTGCGGTAGGGACTGACGGTGAGAAAGGATGGGCGCCGATCGGCGCCCATCGCGCGAGTTCATTGCAACTCTCTCGATTTGGTTGTAGCCCGGATGGAGCGAAGCGCAATCCGGGGCCGGACCATCCACCCGCACAACTGCCGGTGGGGCACGAATCCCGGATTGCGCTGCGCTCCATCCGGGCTACCGCCCCAACGCTACGACCGCAACCCCGGCGCTTCCTGCCCGGTGCGCGCGACGTACTCCGTATAGCCGCCGCCGAACTGGTGGATGCCCTCGGGCGTCAGCTCGAGGACGCGGTTCGACAGTGTCGCCAGGAAATGGCGGTCATGCGAGACGAACAGCATGGTGCCCTCGAAATCGGCGAGCGCCGTGATCAGCATCTCTTTGGTAGCAAGATCGAGATGGTTGGTCGGCTCGTCCAGCACCAGAAAATTCGGCGGATCGAACAGCATCTTTGCCATTACCAGGCGTGCCTTCTCGCCACCTGAGAGCACGCGGCAGCGCTTCTCGACGTCGTCGCCTGAGAAGCCGAAGCAGCCGGCGAGCGCGCGCAAGCTCCCCTGCCCCGCGGTCGGAAACTGATCTTCCAGCGACTGGAACACGGTGCGCTCGCCGTCGAGCAAATCCATCGCGTGCTGGGCAAAGTAACCCATCTTGACGCTGCCGCCGATCGCCACCGTGCCCTCGTCCGGCTCGCTCGCCCCGGCAATGAGCTTGAGCAGCGTCGACTTGCCGGCGCCGTTGACGCCCATCACGCACCAGCGCTCCCTGCGGCGGATCATGAAATCCAGCCCGTCATAGATCCGCTTGCTGCCGTAGCCCTTGAACACCTTCTTCAAGGCGACGACATCCTCGCCGGACCGCGGTGCCGGCAGGAAGTCGAAGGCGATGGTCTGGCGGCGGCGCGGCGGCTCGACCCGCTCGATCTTGTCGAGCTTCTTCACCCGGCTCTGCACTTGCGCGGCATGAGATGCGCGCGCCTTGAAGCGCTCGATGAACTTGATCTCCTTGGCGAGCATCGCCTGCTGGCGCTCGAATTGCGCCTGCTGCTGCTTCTCGTTCAGCGCGCGCTGCTGCTCGTAAAATTCGTAATCGCCGGCGTAGGTCGTCAGCGAGCCAGAATCGATCTCGACCACTTTGGAGATCACCCGGTTGATGAACTCGCGGTCATGCGAGGTCATCAGCAGCGTGCCTTCGTAATCATGCAGGAATTTCTCGAGCCAGATCAGGCTTTCGAGATCGAGATGGTTGCTCGGCTCGTCGAGCAGCATGACGTCGGGACGCATCAAAAGAATACGGGCCAGCGCCACGCGCATCTTCCAGCCGCCGGAGAGCTTGCCGACGTCGCCGTCCATCATCTCCTGACTGAAGCCGAGACCGGACAGGGCTTCGCGCGCACGCCCGTCGAGCGCATAGCCGTCGAGCTCCTCGAACGCGTGCTGCACCTCGCCATAGCGGGCGATGATTTCGTCCATCTGGTCGGCTTTGTCAGGATCGGCCATGGCCGCTTCGAGCGCGCGCAATTCGGCCGCGACCTCGCTGACGGGGCCAGCGCCATTCATCACCTCGGCCGCGGCGCTGCGGCCGGACATCTCGCCGACGTCCTGGTTGAAATAGCCGATGGTGATGCCGCGATCGGTCGAGACCTGCCCTTCGTCGGGCAGTTCCTCGCCGGCGATCATCCGGAACAAGGTGGTCTTTCCGGCCCCGTTCGGGCCGACGAGGCCGATCTTCTCGCCCTTGTTGAGGGCAGCGGAGGCTTCGATGAACAGGATCTGGTGGCCGGCTTGCTTGCTGACGTTGTCGAGGCGGATCATGACTATCTTTTGGGGGAATTTTGCGTTGCAGCGTAATAAGCCATGCGGGCCCCCAGGGGAAGCCCGGCCGGACCCGGTTTCGCCTCGCCGGACCTCAAAACCCGCCAGTTTGCCCGGGATCTAGGCCTTATAGACCTCGACCGTCTGCATCATGCCCATCTCCTCATGGTTCATCATGTGGCAGTGGAGCATGTAGACGCCGGTGAAATCCAGGAAGCGCGAGCGGAACACGACCTCGCCCCCCTTGCGCTCGACGATGACGGAATCCCGCCATTCCGGCACGGCCAGCGCCTTGCCGTTGACCGAGACCACCTGGAACGGATTGGTGTGGATGTGGAAGACGTGGTCGTCGTGGTCATGCGTGTTGACTATAGTCCACTCCTCGACCGCGCCGAGCTTGACCCGTTGGTCGATCCGGCCGGGATCGAACTTCTTGCCGTCGACGAAGAACTCGAATTCCTGCCAATGGCCGGCGGCATCGGCTTCCGGCGCGGTCGCGGACAACACCACCTTGCGGCGGTTGGTGATCTCGTTGTCCTTGATGCTCGCGAGCGGCGGCGCCGGCAGGGTGCCGGGCAGCTGCATCTCCATCGGCGCACCCGCCACCACGATCCGGGCCAGCGGCCCGACCGGTGACGGGTGGCCCTGATCATAAGGTGCGGCGCTGAAGGCGTAGGTGCCGGGGCTGCCGGCCTTGACCAGAATGTCCGCGCGCTGGCCGGGCGCGATCAGGAGCTGCTTCAGCTTCTGCACCGCGCCGAGCTGGATGCCGTCATAGGCGATCGCATGCAGATCGTGCCTCTCGAGGTCGAGCAGCATGTCATCCTGATAGGCGGCATTGAGGATGCGCCAGCGCTGCACTTCGCCGGGGCGCATCTCGATCACGGGGCGGCGCTGGCCGTTGATCGCAAGGAAGCGCGTCGCCGTCTCCGGAAACAGCGTCTCGAAATTCTCGATCATACCGCTGGCGTCATAGACCACCTGGGTCAGCACCAGCAGCCGCTCGCGCGCGGCCGTGATCTCGGGCACGCCGGCGAAATCGCCCTCGACGATGAGGGCGCCCACCATGCCGCTCGACATCTGGATGTCGGCGCTGCCGTGATGGTGCGGGTGATACCAATAGGTGCCGCTGGTATGGTCGGCCGGCAACGCGATCTCGATATTGTAGCTGTGACCCGGCGCCATCGAGCGCATGACATTGTCGGCGATCCCGCTCGGGCTCGCATGCGCGCCGTGGAAATGGAAATTGGTGTTGTTGAACTGATGCGGATGGCTGATGTCGGCGGGCAACCCGTCGCGGTTCGGCGGCAGATCGTTGATCAGCTTGATGCGCAGCGTCTCGCCGGGCTTCATCCGCAGGGTCGGGCCGGGACTGCCGCCTTCATAGGACCTGACATAGAGCCTGACGCCGCCGATCTGGCGGTAGGCGTAGGCGCAGCGCAAATTCGTGCTCAGCACGCCGTTGACCGACCGGCGCACCTCCGGCTCGACCAGCGGCTGGTCCATGGCCGGCGGCGGCGCTTCCGGCACCATGCCTATTGTCGGCGACATGTCGGCGGCGTGGGCCATGCCCGCGTGGTCGTGCATGGCATGCTGGGCCTTGGCGGTGCCTCCAATCAGCGACAATGCCCCGGCCGCGCCGAGCAACTGCCGCCGCGACAGCCTCGCCGTGCCCGCCACATTGCGCTCCGGAGAGCCGTCGTTCGGATCGTGCTGCATGCGTCTCCGCCCCTTGTGTCGCGAACCGTCTTATTCGATTCGACTGCAAATCAAGCGGGAAAACCATGCTTCTCAATCCGGGCACGTGCGAGAGCAAGGCGTCTTCATCGGATGGTAACGCGCCGCTGGTTTTGATTTCGCAGTGGCGAATCATGACAGCTTCAGGCCAGCGTTGGCGCGTACCCATTCCAGAGTTCCTGGCAGCGATGCCGTCAGCGTCGCGACCACCTGAAAACCTTGTACAAGGATGAGATCATGCGGCCTTCGCGACGCGAGTTCGTGAAGTGGTTGTCGGCGGGCGGCATTTCGGTCAGCCTGTCGCATCTCGCTGCGGCGGCAAACGCGCCCTTCGCGGCACACGAGACGCTGCCCGGACGCGGGCAATTCAATCCCGCGACTAAGGGCGCCGGCCGCGTCGACGGCGTCGCAAAGGTTACCGGCGCAAAACTCTACGCCTCCGACTTCCGCGCCAACGACCTGCCCGGCTGGCCGCAGACCACCTCGCATGCGATCCTGGTGCGCGCCAATGACGCCACCCACGTCTACACCGGCATGGACCTCGCCCGCCTCACCGGTCCGCTGAAGCCTTCGGTCGTCGTCACGGCTGATGATCTCGACCGCATCGGCACGCAGGTGCCGGAATTCTATGCCGGCGACCTGTTCTGCCCGCTCGGCAAGACGCCGCTCTATCTCGGACAGCCGGTCGCGCTGTTGATCTTCGAAAAGTTCGACGCCTTCGACCAGGCCCGCCTCGTCCTTCGCGACGGCACCTTCGTCAAGTTCGGTGAAGAAACCGGCCCCGTGATCGCGCCCGATTACGGCTCCTACCGCTTCACCCGTGTCGCAGACCCCTCGCCCGACAAGCCCGACATCTATTCGCCGATCCAGGCCGGCTGGGTTTCGCCCAAGAAGGTGCAGACCACAGCGCTGCCGGTGTGGTCGCCGCTCGCCAGGGAGATGCCGGCCGACTACGTCAAGGCGGCCAAGCTTGGCGATCAAATCCGCGCTGAGTTGGCCGCGGACGACGCTTCTCTGCTCGTGCTCGACCGCGAGTTCGAGACGCAATCGGTCGACCCGATGTTCCTGGAGCCGGAATGCGGGCTCGCCTGGTACAGCGGCAAGGAAGGCAATAAGGGCGGCAATCTCGAGCTGGTGCTCGGCGTGCAGTCGCCCTACGAGGCCGCGGAATCGCTGGCGCACCTGCTCGGCAAGGCCCACGCGCCCTACAAGCCGTCGCATATCAACGCGCAGTTCGCCCATGTCGGCGGCGGCTTTGGCGGCCGCGACCACACGCCGTTCATCCTCTACGTCGCGCTCGCTGCGATCTGTTTCCCCGGCAAGCCGGTGCGGCTGGCGCATGACCGCTACCAGCAATTCCAGGGCGGCATCAAACGCCACCCGATCAAGATGCGCTCGCGGATCGGTATCGATCGTTCGACCGGCCTGATCAAGGCGTTCGCCGCCGATCACATCCTCGACGGCGGCGGGCTGCAGAACTTCTCCGCCAATGTCGCGGTGGTGGCCGCGACAGGCGCGATCGGCATCTACGACATCCCCAAGGTCGACGTCACCACGATCGCGCTGCATTCGCGCGGCGTCACGGCCGGCTCGATGCGTGGCTATGGCACGCTGCAGACCATGACCGCGCTCGAAGCGCTGATCGATGAAGCGGCCTCCGAGCTGAAACTCGACCCGATCGAATTCCGCCGCCGCAATGCACTGAAGCAGAACGGCCGGACCATGACCGGAAATCCCTACATCGTCTCGGTGCGCACGCCGGAAATCCTCGACAAGCTCGAAAAGCATCCGATCTGGCAGCAGCGCGCGCAGCTCAGGCAAACCTCAGGTGATCGGCTGGTCGGCACCGGGGTTGCCTGCGTCACCAAGGACTACGGCTCCGGCGCGGACTGCTCGCTCGGCCGCGTCGAGCTCGGCGCCGACGGCAAGGTTTCGATTTTCTGCGACCATGTCGAGATGGGCAACGGCATCGGCACGGCGCTGGCCAATCGCGTCGCCCGCCATCTCGGCGCCATCGCCGACGAGGTTTCGGTTGCGCGCGTCGACAGCTACGACGTGCTCGGCCTCGTCACATCGGGCGATCCCTACACGATGGACCAAAAGACCCAGGACACGGCAGAGCGAAATCCGCGTTGGGTCCCCGCGATCTCCTCGGCGACATCGGCCTCGATCGGCGCCCATGTCGGCACGCATTCCGCCGCGGAAGCCGCCCGCGTGATCTTCCGCTTCGGCCTGTGGCCTGCGGCACTGGAGCTGTGGCGCATTCCAAAGACCGACGCCCGCGCAAAGCAATGGGCGAGCGCGAGCTGGCAACACGGCCAGCTCACGATGCCCGGCCTCGCGCCGCTGGCGCTGCCGACGCTTGCCGCAACCGCGCATGCGCACGGCTTCATCACCGGCGCGGTCGCGCACAGTTTTTCGCGCTGGGCCTGGTCGCGGGCGCGCTTCCCCCTGTTCGGCGAGCGATATCGCGCCGAGATCGATGCGCTCGCGATCCGCCGCGGCAACAACAAGTTCGAGCGGATCAATCGTGTCAGCGTCAAGTTCCCGCCAACCGACAATAACCGCATCGGCACCGCCTACACCTCGATGTGTGGCACCCTCGTCCGCGTCGAGATCGAGCGCGCCACGGGCGCGATCCGCATCGCGAAGGCCTACAGCGTGTTCGAATGTGGCACCGCGCTCGTGCCAGAGGTGGTGATGGGCCAATCCCATGGCGGCTTCGCCATGGGCGTCGGCTACGCGCTCCTCGAAACGCTCCCACCTTTCGAGGGCGGCCCCGGCAACGGCGAATGGAATCTCGGCCGCTACCTCGTCGCGCGCGGCTCCGATCTTCCCTTGCGCGATCTCGAGATCGAGATGCTGAAGCCGCTCACCCCTGACGAGGCCCCGAAGGGTATGGCGGAAGTCGTCATGATCCCGATCGTGCCGGCGCTGATCAATGCCATCCATGACGCCACCGGCCATCGTTTCCGCGCGCTGCCGGTGACTGCAAATCTCCTGAAGGGAGTGCTCGCGTGACGACCCTCAGCCTCACCATCAACGGCCAAAAACATGGCCCGATGGATGTCCGCGACGATCTCTCGATGAACGATTTCCTGCGCGAGATGCTCGGCATGACCGGCACCAAGTTCGGCTGCGGCGCCGCGCAATGCCTGAGCTGCGCCATCATCGTCGACGAGCCCGACGGCTCGAGCACCACCAGCCCGACCTGCGTCGCGCCGGCCGTGAATTTCAACGGCAAGTCGATCCGCACCGTCGAAGGACATGCGAAGGACGGCCAGCTCTCGGCCCTGCAACAAGCCTTCATCGATCACTTCGCCTTCCAATGCGGCTATTGCACCGCAGGCTTCCTCAATGAAGGTCAGGTGCTGCTCGAACGTCTCTCGCGCTCGCCGGTCGCCCGCGCGGCGCTGGAGCAGACCATCGCGGACGCGCTCGACGGTCACCTGTGCCGCTGCACCGGCTACATCAAATACCACGAGGCCGTGCGCGACGTGATCCTCGCCGATTCAGATCGCTATCTCGTCGCCGCCAAATGAGTGCGCCAGCGATGTCACACGTCAGGATCATGACTGTCATTGCGGCATTGACGAGCAGCCTTTGTGCAGGCTACGCCGCGTCGGATACGACGAGCCACGGCCTCGCCTCGCCTGAGAGCTTCGCGAACATCACAGACACCGAAGAGCGTTCGGCGGCGATCTTCACCGAACTCGGCAAGGTGCTGACGCATCCGCGCTGCACCAATTGCCATCCAGCCGGCGACAGCCCGCGCCAGGGCGACACGCCCCGCCTTCACCAGCCACCGGTCACACGCGGAGCCGACGGCCACGGCCTGGAGGCCATGCGCTGCAACACCTGCCACCAGAAGACCAATTTCGAACCTGGCCGCATGCCCGGTCATCCCGAATGGCACCTCGCCCCGCGCGAGATGGCCTGGGAAGGCAAGACTGTCGGTGAGATCTGCGAGCAGATCAGGGACCCCGCCCGCAACGGCGGCCGCAAGGTCGAAGCGCTGATCGACCACATCGGCAAGGACACCCTCGTCGGCTGGGCCTGGAAGCCCGGCTTCGGCCGCTCACCTGCCCCCGGCACGCAGGCACAGGCCGGCGCGCTGGTCGAGGCCTGGGTGAAGACCGGAGCGGCGTGTCCGACGCCGTGATGAGGCTGGTGCGGGCATTCTTGAATGCCGGCTTCCGGGGTTAAGACGGAAGTCGCCTCTCTTGCCGGCACCGATGGCTAATGACCCGACGCGGGTCTTTGCGTGACCATCATCACAGATCGGCGGCTTGCCTTCCGGCATGCTCTGACTAATTTGGACGGCATTGCATCAGGGGCAGCAATGGGCGTGATTCGACTGCTTGGTTTGACCTTTTGTTCCGTCTGGCTGGCTTGCGGGCCGGCGATGGCCGAACGGCGCGTGGCGCTGGTCATCGGCAATTCGGCCTACAAGAACGTGGCCCGGCTTACCAATCCGGCGAACGATGCCACCCTGGTCGGCAACATGTTCAAGAAAGCAGGATTCGACGCGGTCGACATCAAGCTTGACCTCAATGTCGCGGAGATGCGCAGGGCGCTGCGTGACTTCGGCGGCAAGACGAGGGATGCCGAGGTCGCGGTGATCTATTACGCCGGGCATGGCATCGAACTTGATGGCACCAACTACCTGATCCCCACGGACGCAACGCTGGAGACCGATAGCGACGTTCTCGACGAGACGATTGCTCTGGATCGCGCGCTGTTCGCGGTCGAACCCGCGAAGCAACTTCGCCTCATCATTCTCGATGCCTGCCGCGACAATCCGTTCGCCACGACGATGAAGCGCACGGTCGCTGCCCGCGCCATCGGGCGCGGCCTCGCCAAGATCGAGCCGACGAGCCCAAACACCATGATCGCTTTCGCAGCGAAGGCAGGGTCGACGGCGTCAGATGGCGACTCCAAAAACAGTCCGTTCGCGGCGGCCCTGGTCGAGCGCCTCCCCACGCCGGGGCTGGACCTGGGCAAGGCATTTCGCTTCGTCCGCGACGATGTCCTGAAGAAAACCGGCAACAAGCAGGAGCCCTATGTCTACGGTTCGCTCGGCGGCGATGATTTGGCGCTGATTCCCGCGAAGCCTGTGGCGGCGGCGCCGCAAGGGCCGCAAGCGAACTCGCAGGATGGAATCCGCAGGGACTATGAGCTTGCCCTGCAGACAGGAAACCGGGACGGATGGGAAGCATTCCTTCAGGCCTATCCCGACGGGTTCTATGCAGGCCTGGCTCGCGCGCAGTTGAAGAACGTCGCAGCCGAAGAGGCGCGAGCGGCTGCTGTCGCCAAGGCGCGCCAGGCTGAAGACGAAAAGGCGCGGCTCACGGCTGAGCGCGCGAACAAGGCCGAACAGGAGAAGGCGGCGGCCGCCGCCAAGGCTGCAGAGAACGTACGAATTGCAGCTGAGAAGACCAAGCAGGTCGAGGAGGCCAAGGCGGCGGCAGCCGAGCAGCGCAGGAAGGATGCCGAGGCCGCCGTAACCAAGAAGGTGTTGGCCGACAAGATCGAGAACGACAAGGCGGCTGCCGAGCTGGTTGCAAAACAACCAGCCGACAAGCCAGAGGGCGAGCAACAGGTCGCAGCAGTCGCCCCAACACAATCGCCGTCCAGTCTCTCGCCGCAGGAGACCGCTAAGCTGGTCCAGTCCGAACTCCGTCGCGTGGGATGTCTCATCGGAACATCGGACGGAGAGTGGAACGCGACGTCGCAGCGGTCGCTCACGCTATTCAATAAGCATGCCGGGACGAAGTTCGATACCAAACAGGCAAGCTTCGACGCCCTTGATGCGATCAAGGGCAAGCAGGGTCGTGTCTGCCCGTTGGTCTGCGACCACGGGTTCACGGCTGATGGCGACGCATGCGTGAAGATCGCTTGCCGCGCTGGCTATCGCGTCAACGACGATAACCGGTGCGAGAAGGTTCAGGACAAGAAGCCTGTTGCGACCCGTCAGGATGCCAAGCCGCGAGACGACGAGAGAAAGAAGGGCGAGGCCGCACCAGCGAAGCCTCAGGCCAAGGGCCAGATCTATTGCAACAGTACGGGCTGCCGTCCAGTTCGGTCGGGCTGTCGCCTTGAAAGCGTGGGCGGTCAGGCAGGGTATATGCGGAGTGGAGGCGGCGCCGGCATGGCTGTCGAAGTCTGCAACTGAGGAGTTCGCTTCTTACGGATATGGTGCGCCGATTTTCTGTGAAGCAGACGTATCCAGCACTTTGGTCAATGTCCGCTTGGTATTTCGGTATTACGTTGACAGTGCACTTGATCATCACCGTCAGACAGCACTTCGATCCGCGCCAGCCGGCGCTTAGGGCGGAGCGCGTTAAATTGAGTGCACTGTCACGTAATGCGGAACACGGGGCCCATCCAACGTTCATCCCGGGATCTGCATCACCCTTGCCGCCCTTTGGTAGATGCGCCTGAGATCGTCCACCAGATGAAATGCATCTTCGAACTGTCTGAAATTATAGGCGGGTTGGAGATGTCTGAGACGCGCCCATTCGGCGTCGGCCTCTTCCATTCGTCCCGCCGTCGCGAGCGTCAGGACCGCGATCGCGCGCGCGTGGATGTGAGCATTGGGTTGCTCGGCGCCGCGAAGGGCAAAGACGGCCGCCTCCTCGGTTTTTCCGAGCCGCAACAGACCGAAGGTCCGCGCGCCGAAGATCGCAAACAGCATCGGGTCCAGAGGGCTGAGAAGAGCTGCGGTGTCCGCGGCTTCGACAGCGCGCCCGGGGTCCCCGATCTGGCAATGGACCATTGCCAGGGAGTAATGAGCCGATGCGTAGCTCGGGCTTAAGCGCGTGGCCTGGTCAAGCGCGGTAATTGCACTCTCGTGGTCTCGTCGAAGCCACAGCGCTCGACCCATCGCCCAATGTGCGGCCGGATCGCTCGGGTCCACCTCTAGCCCCTGTCCAGCCGTGTCAAGAGCTGAAGCGATTTCCTGCTCTCTTTCGCGTGTCTTCAGGACGAAGGCATTCTGGAAGTGCGTAAAGGACAAGCCGGCGTAGCTTCGCGAGAAAGTCGGGTCGAGAGCGATTGCTCTGCTGAATAACCTCTGCGCATCGCGATTATTCTCGTTTGTAAATCGGTACATATTGGCGAGGCCACGATGATACGCCTGCCATGCATCGAGCGAGGTCGGCGGTATGAGGAGGGCCCGGTTGCGTTCAATGATGTGAATCTCCGCATCGAGACCTGCCACGATCTGCGAGGCCAATGGCTTCCCTGCGGAGAAAGCGTCGCCGATTTTGCAAGAAAGCTCGTTGGCCCAGAAGATACGTCCGCTTGCGGGCTCGATCAGCTCAATTGATGCGAGATACTCCGCTCCACGGCGCTCCAGGCGGCCGATCGCAACATATTGCGCGTTGACGCGGGCGGCCGCGACAGCTGGCAATTCACCGCTCAACGAACATGCGGTGCTCCGGGCGATGGTGCTGACGCTCCGCAGCTTGGCGATGCCGAAAATAATGTCGCTGGTAACGCTGCCGGCGTCTGCGACCTCCTCGGGTGTCGCCGCCGCGAACGGCATGACGAGGAGTATCGGCCGGCTCGTGCGCGCGACCTGCTGATGGCTCGTGGCATCGGGGCTGGAGCCTTGGCGGTTCGCCTTGGCAGGTTTGGCACGCTGTTGTTGCGCCGTCGCAAAAGCCGATCTGAGCGATGCCGGGTCAATGCCTTCGCTCTGAAACCGCTTGATGGACGCATCGATCTGCATCCTGGCTTCGGCATGGAGCGCGCTGTTCGTCAACGCGCGAACGAGCCCGACGTGAGCTGCTTCATCGAACGGCGCGACGTCGATGAGCTCCCGCAACACTTCAATGCGATCCTCGGGCGACAATATCGCGCCAAGGCGCTCCAGCAGCTGTTGGCGCATTTGACCAAAGCGGTGCCGCTGGCCCGCGAGCCAGTTTTCGAACGATGGCGCCCTTTCGACCGAGATGCCTTCAAGAAAGTCGCCACGGAATAGAGCTAGCAGCGACCGAAGGTCACCCGGCGATCCACTGGTCAGCGTCGTTTCGATTTGCCGCGCAACCCTGAGGGCGTCGACTTCGAGCGCATTGGCTTCGATCTGAACCTGCTTGCGATCGGCGATCAGCCGGATTGCTGCCGGACCGTCGACCAATGGCCGCAGCTTGGAAAGGCACCAGCGCAACTCGGCTCGCGGATCATCGGCGACATCCCAAAGCAGCTCGCACAGTTTTTCGCGGGAGATAGGCCGCGCCGCCATCGCGAGGTAGGCAAGGAGAGCGCGGACCTTGCGCGAAGGCGGCTGGGGCAGCGAGCTTCCATTCCGGATGACCTGCAACGGTCCCAACAAAAGCACGCGGTCCGCCGGCAGGCTCGCCATTTCCATGATCGCTCCAACGCTCGCTCCAACGATGGCGGCCTACAGCAGGAGGTCTTGGACATCGTGTGATAACTCGGGGACTAGCACAATTCGAGTCTCACGCGGAAGAGAACCGTCCAGCCTAATCGGCTATTTAGCGGCGATTTTGATAAGAGTCGTGCGATCTCGGGAGACGCAATCATGACATCCGCGGCATTCCCCTACAAAAAGCAGCGGTGCAAGATTCTTGGCCGTGAGATGGCATATGTGGAGGTGGGAAAAGGCGATCCCATCGTGTTGCTGCACGGCAATCCAACCTCGTCCTATCTGTGGCGTAACGTGTTGCCGCATCTGGAACCGCTGGGCGGCTGCATTGCGCCCGATCTGATCGGCATGGGCGACTCCGACAAGCTGCCTGACAGTGGGCCTGGTTCCTATCGGTTCGTTGAGCACCGCCGTTACCTCGGTGCCCTGCTCGAGGCGCTGAATGTGCACGAACGCGTTACTTTGGTCATCCACGACTGGGGTTCCACCCTCGGCTTCGACTGGGCCAACCATCATCGCGATGCCGTGAAAGGCATCGCCTATATGGAGGCGATGGTGGGCCGACAGTATTGGGACCATTGGGACAAATTCGGAATGCGGCCGGTCCTGGAGGCTTTGCGATCCGAAGCCGGTGAGCAGATGGTCCTGCAAGACAACTTCTTCATCGAGAAGATCTTGCCGGGGGCGATACTGCGCAAGCTCACTGACGCGGAGATGGCGGAGTACCGCCGGCCCTTCACCGAACCCGGCGAGGGCCGGCGGCCGACGCTGACGTTTCCTCGGGAAATCCCGATCGAAGGCGATCCCGCCGACGTTACGGCGGCCGTGGACGCCTATGCGGATTGGCTCGAGAGCAGCCATGTGCCGAAGCTGTTCTTGAAGGCCGAGCCCGGTGGAATCCTCGCGGAGGGCAAGGTTCTTGAACAGGCCCGAAGCTTTCCGGCACAAACCGAAGTGACGATCAAGGGAGTCCATTTTGTCCAGGAGGATTCGCCGGACGAAATCGGCAGAGCCATCGCAGCCTGGATGAAGAATCTGGGCTGACGGGCAGATCGACGGCCGAGCCTCATCGATCACAGACCCGACGGCGCGCGGTAATGACGAGCGAAGAGACAGTAACACCCGACAGGATGAACGCCTTCTCCGATGGCGTCTTCGCGGTGATCATCACGGAGTCATTAACGAGGATTATTTCTATGGTAGAATCCACAACCGCGCTGACGTTCGTACTCGTTCACGGAGCATGGGCGGACGGCTCGAGCTGGCGGAAGGTGATCGAAGCGCTTGAGGCCAACGGCGCAAAGGCGATAGCTGCTCCTATCCCGCTCACAAGCGTTTCAGACGACGTTCGCGCTCTGGATCGTTGCCTGGCAAGGGTCGAAGGGCCGATCGTCCTGGTCGCGCACGCCTATGCCGGCGCCGTGATCTCAGGTTCGAAGAACGAGCACGTCGAGGGCCTGGTCTTCGTCGCGGCCCTGGCACCCGACGAAGGCGAGACCGTCGGGGAAGTTTTCGGCCGCGGGAAGCCGCATCCGAAGGCTCCGCAACTGGCTCCTGACAGTGACGGCTTCATCTGGCTGCCGGAAAGCGCGTTTGCGGCGGCTTTCGCGCAGAACGCCAGCCCGAAGCAGAATGCACTGTTCGCCGCCGTGCAGCGGCCCATCCATGGGGCCTGCCTGCAGGAGAAGGCTGCAAAGCCGCTCTGGAAGACCTTGCCGTCCTGGTACCTCCTGGCGGAGCAGGATCGCATGATCAACCCCGAGACGCAGGATTTCATGGCGCAGCGAATGAAGGCCAGGATTCGGCGGCTGGATGTCGATCATACGCCGATAGCGACGGCCCCCGAGCGTGTGGTCGAATTGCTGCTCGAAGCCGAAAAAGCCGTCTCCGCCTGATTTGACTGATCGAACGCGAAACATAGGAGAGATCCGATGAGTCCCATCAGATACCGAGCAGTCGAGGTCGACGGCATCAAGGTGTTTTATCGCGAGGCGCCGAAGGTCGGTGCGCCGAAGCTGTTGCTCTTGCACGGATTTCCCACGTCAGGTCACATGTTCCGCGACCTGATGCCGCTGCTTGCCGACAAATTCCATCTCGTTGCGCCGGACCTTCCCGGCTTCGGGCTAACCGACATGCCGCCGCGGGAAAGCTTCAGTTACACGTTCGATAACATCGCGCGCGTGATCGATCGCTTCACGGAGATCATCGGGTTCGATCGGTTCGCACTTTACGTTTTCGACTACGGCGCGCCGACCGGTTTCCGAATGGCCGTTCGTCATCCCGATCGTATCACTGCGATCATATCGCAGAACGGTAACGCCTACGAAGAGGGTTTGAGTGACGGGTGGACCCCGATCCGGGCCTACTGGGAAGATACCTCGGAGGCAAACCGAAAAACACTTCGCGCTTTCCTCACGCCCGAAACGACAAGCTGGCAATACACGCACGGTGTACCCGATCCGACCAGCGTGTCACCAGACGGTCAGAACCTCGACAACTACTATCTGGCTCGTTCCGGCGCAGATGAAATCCAGCTCGACCTCTTTGGCGATTACAAGAGTAACGTCGCGCTCTACCCGTCATTCCAGCACTACTTCCGCACGCACAAGCCGCCGTTTTTGGCGGTGTGGGGCAAGAACGATCCGTTCTTCCTGCCGCCGGGCGCAGAAGCGTTCAAGCGCGACATTCCAGATGCCGAGGTCCACTTCTTCGACACCGGCCACTTCGCGCTGGAGACGCACTGCGCCGAAATCGCAAAGGTCATAGGCGATTTCCTGGAAGAAGCGCGAACAACTAGCAACAAGTGAGGATATCTCGAATGTCGAAGTCTGTTGCCATTATTACTGGTGCCAGCCAGGGTATCGGCCGTGCCACCGCAATACGCCTTGCCCGTGATTTCTCGGAGCTCGTGCTGGTCGCGCGCAATCGCGCCAATCTGGACGAGACGGCGGAGGCAGTGAAGGCCGCCGGCGCAAAACCGCTGGTTATCAACGCAGACCTGGCCGATCCCGCCGCGGCACAGGCGGTCGCCGACCAAGCGCTCACGGCATTCGGCCGGATCGATGCCCTGGTCAACATCGCGGGGGCGGTACCGCAGATCGACCTGTTTGAGATGACCGATGCGCAGTGGGAGGGCGCTCTCGCGCTGAAGCTCCACGGCGCACGCCGCCTCACGATCGCCGCCTGGACGGCGTTGAAGGCGGCGCGGGGCTCGGTCGTGCTGATGTCTGGGAATTCCGCCCTCTTTCCGAAAGCGCCTTACGCTGCGGTTGGGACCATCAATGCTGCCATTGTCGCACTGGCAAAAGCATTCTCCGACCGCGGTATCGCCGATGGCGTGCAAGTCAACAGCGTACTGCCGGGACCAGTGATGACGGGACGTCGCCGTTCCTATCTTCAGCACTGGGCCCCGCTGCACAACATGACGGTCGAGGAGGCAACGGCAAACTTTCCGAAGGAAGCCGGTATCGCTCGCTATGGAGAGCCCGAGGAGATTGCCGAGTTGATGGCGTTCCTCGTGTCACCCGGCGCCCGCTGGATGACCGGCTCGACGCTGCGCATGGACGGCGGCGAGGTCAAATCGATCTGATGACCTAGAGGCCCTGTCGGCCAGACAAACAGATGCTGTCACATGCCAGCAGCAAAGCGGACGCGACGATTTTATGAGGGAACGCCCGTTCCGGCATCATGTCGAAGAGAACATTTCGACGAACGCCCTGATCGTGCTGGAGACCTTGTCTTCGGAGACATGCCAGGCGGCCCCATCGTCTGCCGCGTAATAATCGCCGGCATTCGAGCCTGCCCATCGGAAAACTTCGAACGATGGCCAGTAGAGGATGTTCGAGATGTTCGACTGGTTCACCACCTCATGCGCAACCAGCCGCATGGTGCTCTTCGACAGGCAGTCGGCCTGGACCGCCGACTCGAATTCAAAGGACGCCTGCAATGGCACCGGTGAGACCGTGACGACGATCTTGATCCCGGGCGAGATGCTCCTGATGAAATCGAGCAGGTAGAGGACGTTGTCGACATTTTCTTTGACGCTCGTGGTCCGGAACAGATATTTTCCGCAAGCGCCCTCGAATTCAGGGCGGTCGGCCGCGGCAGGACGAAGCTGCCGGTGTCCCTGTCGAAGAAGGCCGGGGCGACACCGAGCGTCAGGATGAACACATCGCTGCTCTTGATGACCTGAAGCGTGTTTTCCTTGCTCCAGCCCGGCGGCAGCAGTTCAACGAACCTGCGCTGAATGGCTTCATCGATGTCGGCGTCGCGAAGCCAATCGACGAACACTCGGTTGGCGAACGTCGTGTTGATATATTCCGAAATCTCCATGTGGTGGCTGGTGTAGCCGCTGTCGATCAGGTTTTTGGATAGATTCCTGGCGAAGCACGATCCCATCGTGAAGAACCGCGTGGCCTTTTCGATGAACTTCGGCGCGCTGTTCAGATTGACGGCAATATGATTGCGGATCAGCTTGCGAAGATCTCCGGTGAAGTCGTGCGTCTCCGGATAACGTCCTACCTTCCTGGTGTTGTCAGCGGTATCCGACGTGGCTCTGCCCAGTTGCGATTTGGCGAATTTCAGCGTCTCCTTATTCGTCTCGGTATCGAACCCCCGGGGATCGAGCGCCATCGCCTTTTCAAGACTGGCAATCGACTCTTCGAAGGCGTTACACCGCGTCAGAACTTCGCTGAGATGAAAGTGATCGTCGGCGCGATTTGACGCGTGGGCCAGCTTGCGAAGCAGTTCGATGGCTCTGGCGTTGGGCCCGATATTGCTGCACCTCAAGGCCGCGCCCCTGATGAGGTTCAGATTATCCTCGGTCGGACTGTCGTAGATCCCGGGATTGTCGTCCAGAATCGACAACAGCAGATCGCGCGCCTCGGCGTGCTTCTTGTGGGTGCCGTCCTCGATGAGATGCGCGTAGATGAAGCGCGCGTTGACATCCCTGCTGTCGAGCTGAAGCAGCTTCCTGAACGTCAATTGCGCGCTGATGTAGTCCTTGTCTTCGATATATTTGTTGCCGAGCTCGGTGAGCTGGCCAATCAAAATCTCGAGCTTGCTGGCCGTATTGGGTTTCGCGTTCTTGGACAAATTGCGCCCTTGTTTCCCGATGGCATGCCTTGATGGGCCGCGGACGCAGATACAAGCGCAAGTAGAACGATTCGAATGGCCCCTTCACAAGGTGTTAGCAGGCATCGATTTGTGTAAAGGAAGCATTAACCAAACTTGGTGGGCATGACGCTTCCGTTCCCAAGACCGACCTGCGGATATGCCCGCTTCAGGTTGGCCTCGAACGGCAAGGCGGCCCCAACGAACTTACGAGCACACACCCTACGCCCGTCGCATCAGCTTGAGCGATGCCGCCAGCCGCAGGCTGCGCTTGCCGGCGAGCGCGATGCCTTCGAGCTCGCCGCTCTCAGCCGTGCAGGTCCCGGAGAAGCCGATCCCGACCTCGTAGCCGCCGAACACGGGATTGTCGCCCTTCGCCGGCGTGTGCTCCTGGTTGAGCATCTCGCCCTTCCAGCGGCCGTCGGCCGAAGAGTACGAGCCGAGATAGTAGAAGAACGCATCGCCGCCGAGGATGCGGCCGTCGATCAGCAGCATCACGCCCGAGAGGCCGGCATCGACGCCGTCGAGCGCGCGCAGGCTTACCCCGTAGAGACCGTTGACGATGCCGCCCTCTCCGATCGTGCCGCGCGGCGGCAGCGCCTCATCATCGTCGAGCCGCGTGAGATTGGCCCAGAAATGACCGCCCGGCATCGTGTCCGCGCTGCCCTCGAGACGGATCCGATTGCCGATCAACCGGCCGCGCGCGCCGATCGCGGCGACATCGGCGCCCATCAGCGGCTTGAAATGCGGATCGTCATTGTGCCGCTCGGTGATGACTTCGGCGATGATCTCGCCGTCACGCTGGACATAGGTTCCAAGATGCGCGAAAGCGGAATTGCCGCCCAGCATCTTGCCGTCATGCAGGCACATGATGCTGCGGCCGACGGCATCGTTGATGCCGTAGTCGACCTTGTAAAGCCCGTCGAGCAAAGTCATGAACCCGCAAAATCAATGAGAAACGCGGGCTACCTAGCACTGTCGCCGTACCGATACCATCCGGCTTATCCGCACAGGGGCCGTGCGCGGAGCCGATCGTGCCATGATGCCAGCATGCACCTGTTTTGCCCGACGGGTCAAGTAAATTTCGCAAAATCCGCATTTGGCGACTTCGCGGCCGGTGGCCTTGAATTTCAACCACTTGGCTACTGTGCATGGGGTTGTTTTCGCCTGTCGAACCCGCAAGTGCCCACGCGCGACCAAGCGGCATGGACCAGATTGAACCTTCAGCCGACGAGGCGATCGCGGTCTTCATCGCCAGCGCGGCGAAGCAGCCCCTGCTCGATGCCGCCTTCGAACTCTGGCGCTTGCGCTACCGGCTGGATTCGATCGCGGGCCGCCCGACCGCCGAAGAGGTGCGGATCAATTGCACCCTGACGCCGGAGCAGCTGACTGCGAAATATCGCTACGACCGCGACCACGCCCATGAAGGGCCGAGATGACGACGCGATCAGGCAGGCGATCGTGACCGCCGTCAAATTCGAGGACGTGACCTTCAAGCATTTCAACTGGAATGGCGACTTCTGGGACTGCGTGGTGCGCGCGGTGGCGCAGGCTGCCAGGCAATATCCGGATTTTATCGAGACGACCTATCGCGACGCCCGCAACAATCTCGCTTACTACGAAGTAGCTGCTAAGGCTCGAGTCCCGACTGGCGCAGGACGGGCACGACCTCCGGCGACGCCAGATAGCGCAGCAACGCCTCGGCTGCTTCGGCCTGTTTCGCATTCACCATGCGGCCAGCGGAGAACACGGCCGGCGTCTGCAAATCATGCGGGACCGGACCGATCACCTCGATGCCCGCGACCTGTTTCAGCTCGCTGATCTGCTGCACGGCCAGGTCAGCCTCGCCGCCGACGAGCCGCTCGGCCGTAAAGCCCTGCTCGACGATGGTGGCCTTGGCGTTGATCTCGGCCGCGATGCCCATGCGCACGATCAGCTGGGCGAAGTACACACCGCTTGCGCCCAGCCGCGAGTAGGCAACGGATCGCGCCGCAAGCAGCGTCTTGCGCAGCGCAGTCTCGCTGGCGATGTCGGGATGGGCCGCGCCTTTCCGCACGGCAAGGCCGACATAGGAGCGCGCCAAATCGGCTGCGCTGTCTGCGGTCACCCGGCCCTCGCCGATCATTTCGTCGAGCCCTTCGCGCGTGAGGATCACGAGGTCAGCGGACTCGCCGGCACGCAAGCGCTTGAGCAGCGCCAAGGTCGGCGCGAAATCGGCATCAACGTGAATGCCATGCGCCGCCTCGAAGGCGGACGACAGGCTGCGCATCGCGCCCATCAGGCCGAGCGTCGAGAGCATGCGAACTTTTTCCATCGGCGATTTCCCCGGTAGCGATCAGGCACGATGCATCAGCTTGAGCGCGGCGGTCAGGCGCAGGCTGCGCTTGCCGGCGAGCGCGGTTGCTTCCAGCACCGCCTGCTCGTCGTCATAACTGCCGGAGAAGCCGATGCCGACCTCGTGGCCGCCAAAGATCGGATCGTCCGTGGCGGGCGTGTGCTCCTGGTTGAGGATCTGCCCCTTCCACCGGCCGTTCGCTGCGGTGTAGCTGCCGAGATAGTAGAACGAGGCGTCGCCGCCGAGGATGCGGCCCTGGTTCAGCAGCATCACGCCGGTCAAGCCGCCATCGACGCCGTCAAGCATGCGCAGATGAATCGAATAGAGCCCGTCGGCGATGCTGGCTTCGCCGACGCCGCCGGCGATCGGCACCTCGTCCTCCGTGATCGGCGTCATCAGCGATTGGAAGGGAATGCCGGGCAGCTCCTTCAGTTCGCCCTTGAAGCGGTAGAGATCGCCGTCGGCAAAACCCTTCGCGATCAGCGTCGCATCATCGGTGCCGGCCATGGCGCGGTAATTCGGATCGGGGTTGTGGCGGACGGTCTTGATGACGATGTCGACGCCGTCTGCGGTTTTCTCGTAGGTCCCGATGTGGGCGAATGCCGAATTGCCGCCGAGCATCTTGCCGTTGCCGGCATGCATCACGCTCCGGCCGACGCTGTCGCCGAGCTGAAATCGCACCTTGTAGAAGCCTTCAAACACCAGCCGTGTCCCCGGCCCCGCGCGCATCCTGCGGGCACTCTATCCCGGTTTGGGCTGAGATGGACAGGCTCCAGGCCGGCATGGCCGCCAGACCCACAATAAGTGCTGTCATCAGAATGCAAAAATCCGCCGGAGCCTTGCAGCTCCGGCGGATTTGTAAGCGAACCCGGGCCAGCCCCCCAGGCCCAAGCCGGGAGGATCTTAGGCCGCGGCCTTCTTGTCAGCCGGGACGGACGCGATCGTCTTCAGTATCTGCGAAGCGATCTGGTATGGGTCGCCCTGCGAGTTCGGACGACGGTCTTCCAGATAGCCCTTGTACCCATTGTTGGCGAAGGAGTGCGGGACGCGGATCGAAGCGCCGCGGTCGGCAATGCCGTAGCTGAACTTGTTCCACGGCGCGGTCTCGTGCTTGCCGGTCAGACGCTTGTCGTTGTCCGGGCCGTAGACGGCGATGTGGTCCATCAGGTTCTTGTCGAAGGCCGCCATCAGCGCCTCGAAGTACTCCTTGCCGCCGACCGTACGCATGTACTCGGTCGAGAAGTTGGCGTGCATGCCCGAGCCGTTCCAGTCGGTGTCGCCGAGCGGCTTGCAGTGGAACTCGATGTCGATGCCGTACTTCTCGGTCAGGCGCAGCATCAGGTAACGGGCCATCCACATTTCGTCAGCGGCCTTCTTGGAGCCCTTGCCAAAAATCTGGAATTCCCACTGGCCCTTGGCGACTTCCGCGTTGATGCCTTCATGGTTGATGCCGGCCGCGAGGCAGAGGTCGAGATGCTCTTCGACGATCTTGCGGGCGACGTCGCCGACATTGGAGAAGCCGACGCCCGTATAGTACGGGCCCTGCGGCGCCGGATAGCCGGCGGTCGGGAAGCCAAGCGGACGGCCGTCCTTGTAGAAGAAGTATTCCTGCTCGAACCCGAACCAGGCGCCGGCATCGTCGAGGATGGTGGCGCGCTTGTTGGAGGCGTGCGGGGTCTTGCCATCGGGCATCATGACTTCGCACATCACCAGCACGCCGTTGGTGCGGGCGCCGTCCGGGAACACCGCGACCGGCTTCAGCACGCAATCGGAGCTGTGGCCTTCGGCCTGCTGGGTGGAGGAGCCATCGAAGCCCCACAGCGGAAGCTGCTCGAGCGTCGGGAACGACGCAAATTCCTTGATCTGAGTCTTGCCGCGCAAGTTCGGAGTCGGCGTATATCCGTCGAGCCAAATGTACTCGAGCTTATACTTGGTCATTGAGCCTCTCTGTAGATGATGCGAACGGTGGGGTTGAGAGCCCCGCACGTTTGTACCCGGCCATCATCGGCCGGCCCTTTACAAGCATTTAACGTGCCAAAAGGCCGCAGCGTTGGAGGTTTTCCACCGCGGTGGAACCGGCTCGCCCGTGGCAAACTGTCCAGAGGGACGTGCGTCATACGAGCGCACCTTCGCGTGAAGCTGCACTGCAAAAAACCTGCAGAAAACGCCTGATTCTGGAGCAGGCGGGCCCCTGCCGCAGGTTGCCGATGAAACGCGCATCAACGTCCGGCAACTTTCGCAAAGCCCGGCGCCCTGTCCGGCAACCTTTGCAATGGCCCAAGCGTTAGCCACCAACAGGGTGCCTTGCGCGATGCAGACAGTCGACTGCCCACAAAATAGGCGAGAACTGATTTCCTTTTCAGCACTTTGCATTTCGGAGTGCGCGGCCAATATAGCGATTCCAGTAACCACTATCGAACGAGTCGAGCGCACCATGGAGGCCAAGGCGCTTCGACGAAGGAGCAAATCGCAATGATGAACAATGGTCTGAGTCGCGGATCTGCAACGATCTACCAATTCCCGACCGGCGGCCGCGCGGCTCTTGCCGGACGCCGCTATCGCGAGACCCGCCTTCCCGCTGATCACGCCTCGCTTCCCGCGGACGTCTCGATCTGCAGCGATAGCTGGTACCACCAGGACGCGGTCGACGAAGCAAAGCCCGAGTGGGAACGCTAATGCCTGCGTCAGGTTTGATACCGCCGCGCTCTTTCGAGCGCTCAGCGGAAGTTTGAAAAAGGGTCGAAACGACTACGTTTCGACCCTCTTTGATTCCGGACCGAAAGATGCCCTTCAGATCACCGCGCAAGCTCTCACCTGCTGCTTGCGCGCCTGTCGCCGTCATAAAGCGCAACAATGAATGGCGTATCATCGGCGTTACGGTAGTTCCGTAACGTTTTCGTATCGTCCTGCCGCGGACCGGAAATCCCAGCCGCCAGCATGGTGCTCCCCAAAAGAATGGCCTTGTGCCGGCCCATGTTCGCCCCCTGTAATAGACCTCACGGACACCCCCAGTGCTTCCGGTGGAACCATAGCCCAAGATGAGTTCATGTCAGATTCCCCTGCCCGTCATCTCGCCCTGCAAGGCGCCGGCAATTTTCGCGACCTCGGCGGTTACGCCACAAGCGACGGCCGCACCACGCGCTGGCGCCACATCTTCCGCTCCAACCATCTCGGCCAACTCACCGCTGAAGACATCGAGGTCGTCCGCGCGCTGGGTGTCAAAAGCGCGTTCGACTTCCGCGGCGTCGAGGAACGTGCGGCCGGTGTCTGTCTCGTCAACGAGATCACAGTGCATTCGCTGCCGATCGAGCCGACGGTGGTGGCTTCACTGCGCGCCGAGCTCGCCAGGGGCGCGCTGACTGCGCCGGTCGCGCTTGAGCTCATGCGCGAGTCCTATCGCAACTATGTCCGCCACAACACGCACAGCTTCCGCATGCTGTTCGGCCATCTCCTGGAAGACCGCGCCCCGCTCGTGATCCACTGCACCGCTGGCAAGGACCGCACCGGCTTCGCCAGCGCACTGATCCTGCATGCGCTCGGCGTGCCCGATGACGTCATTGCGGAGGATTATCTGCTGACCAATCGCCACTACAAGCGCGATGTATCGAGCGTCTCCGATCTGCCCGCCGACGTCCTCGACGCCATCGGCTCGGTCAACGTTTCCTATCTTAAGGCCGCCTTCGATGCCGTCGACCGCGACTATGGCGATGTCGAAACTTACCTGCGCGACGGCCTCAAGCTCGGCATAGCCGAGCGGACCGCGCTGAAGGAGCGTTACCTTCAGGCGTGAGCGACGGGGCGCCTCACACCGTCGGAGCTGCGGCCTTGATGATGGAATTGGTCAGCGCGAGCGACACCTGCATGGTACTCCAATTGCTCTGATGCAGCTTCAGATCATCCTCCGGATCGAGCAGCTGCTCGAACGAAGCGTTGTTTAGCACGTGCCAGTGCCGCGTGAGCGCCCAACGCTGGAACAGGTTGACCTTGGCGTCCTCCGCCGCGGCTCGGATCGCCGAAACCATCTTCTCCGCGAGATCGGCGTTGTCGTCGAACAGCATGGCCGTCACATATTGCGGATCGATCAGGATGACATCCATGGTCGGGTGATTGCGCAGGAGGGCCAATCCCCTGGTGATGCTCGCGACCACTTCGTCGAAGTTGAATTCCTTCTGGCGAAAGACCGCGTTGGTCCCGACCTGCCAGAGCACCAGAGCAGGATTGTCAGCAAAGATATCGTCTTCGAACCGAGGCACTTCCAATGGCGCTTCCTGGCCGCCCTGGCCGCGGTTGAGCACGTCGATCCGGATGTTCGGATGGGGATCGTCATCCTTGTAGTGTTTTCTCAAATACAGCTCGAGCCGCGCGGGATAGGGAACGACATTGCGAAGTCCGGCAGTCGAGGACGACCCCATCGCCACCACGCGCACGGGGCCTCTTCTGCCCAACGCCGCCCGGAAATTCTCAAGCGGACGCTTCAATTCAACGATCTCTGGAGGATTATCGAGAGTCGGCAAGTCATCAGACATGAAACACCCTCCGTCGCCATCTAAAGTTGCACTTATAACCCAGCCTTGATGCCGCCGCCATTGCAAGTCCACTTCGCCTCACGCAATAGTCAGCGCGAATTGAGACGACGGAGGTTATCGTGCAAGGAAAAATCATTGTCGTGACCGGTGCGCTCGGCGCGCTTGGCAAGGTGGTCGCAGACGTCGCGCAATCACGTGGCGCATGGGTCGCCGGTATCGATCACGCGCCCTCTCAAATGCAGGCGACGGCCGAGCGCATCGAGATCGGCGGCGTCGACCTGTCGGACGCGGCGCAGGCGAAGACAGCGATCGAGGTTGCCGCGAAGCATTTCGGCAAGCTGGACGCCTTGGTCAACATCGCCGGCGGCTTTGCCTTCGAGACCGTCGGCGACGGCGATATCAAGACCTGGCACCGCATGCATGCGCTGAACGTGCTGACGGCCCTCAACACCTCGCACGCGGCGCTGTCATATCTCGCCGCTTCGAAGGCTGGCCGCATCGTCAATATCGGCGCCATGGGCGCGCTCCAGGCTGGCTCCGGCATGGGGCCCTACGCGGCGTCGAAGGCAGGCGTGCACCGCCTCACCGAGGCGCTCGCCAGCGAATGGAAGGGCAAGGTCACCGTGAACGCGGTGTTGCCGTCGATCATCGACACCAAGGCCAACCGCGCCGACATGCCAAAAGCGGACTTCTCCAAATGGGTGACGCCGCAGGAGCTTGCCGAGGTGATCCTGTTCCTCGCGAGCGATGCCGCGAGCGGCGTCACCGGCGCACTCATTCCGGTGAGCGGACGCGTGTGATCAATCCGGCACCAGCAGCCGCAGATCGCCCTTGAAACGGATGCTCTGTTTGCCGGCGAGGGCCATGCCTTCGCCGTAGGCGGTCTCGTCGGTGTAGGTGCCGCTGAAGCCGATGGTGACGACCTTGCGGCCCCACACCGGTCGCTGGTCGAACGAGGGCGAATGCTCCTCGTTGGTCAGCTCGCCTTTCCACTTGCCGTCGGCCGAGGTGTAGTTGCCGTAGGCGAAGAAGAAAGAATCGCCGCCCCTCATGGTGCCGTCGCGCAGGACCATGACGCCCTGGTTGCCGCCCTGAACGGCATCCAGCATCTCGATCCGAATGTGATAGAGCCCGTTCCTGATTGTCATATTCGCGAGCGCCCGCCTGTTCCCACGCGCGGGGATATAGCTGGCTTGACCGTGTTCGGGCAAATGCCGGTTAGCCGAGTCCGATCCGGGCTAGACTGCCCACAACTGATTCTCCGATCGGAAACTCGCTTTGGAAACCGCGCTCTACCTGCCCGTCAAACGCTTCCTCGAAGAACTAGGCTTCTCCGTGAAGGGCGAGATCGGCGGCTGCGATCTCGTGGGCCTGAGCTCTGGTGATCCGCCGATCGTCGTGATCGGCGAGCTCAAGCTTGCCTTCAATCTCGAAGTGATCCTGCAAGCTGTCGACCGCGCGCCGGCCGGCGACGAGGTCTGGATCGCCGCAAAGATGTCGATCCGTGGCAAGGGCCGCGAGAGCGACGCGCGCTATCGCAATCTCTGCCGCCGCCTCGGCTTCGGTATGTTGGGGGTGACCGACAACGGCCAGGTCGAAGTGCTGGTGAAGCCGCCGACGGCAGCACCCCGCCGTGAGCCGAAGACGCGCTCGCGGCTGGTCGCCGAACATCAGCGCCGCCAGGGTGATCCCGTGCTTGGCGGCAGCACCCGCGCGCCGATCATGACGGCCTACCGGCAGCAGGCGCTGGTCTGCGCATCACAACTCACTGCGGGTCCGCGGCCCGTGCGCGAATTGCGCGAGCGATGTCCCGATGCCGGCAAGATTCTCCTGCACAACGTCTATGGCTGGTTCGAACGCGCCGAGCGCGGGATCTATCAGCTGACTGAGGCCGGCCACGCCGCGCTGAAGCGCTGGCCGCAGGCACCGGTCAAAACCATCGCGCGCGAGGCATCCCTGCCCTAGCGGCCATTATTATTCTGGGGGAACGGCATGATCGTGGTGACAGCCAGTGTGACGGTCTGGCCCGAGACATTTGAGGAGGCGCGCCGCCTCAGCCTGGAACATGTCCATCGGTCGCGCGAGGAGTCTGGCTGCATCTCGCATGCAGTGCATGTCGACTGCGAGAGCCCGCTCAGGCTGGTGTTCATCGAGCAATGGGCCCACCGTGACGCGCTTGCAGCCCATTTTGCGGTACCCACGTCCGGCGAATTCGTCCGGGTCCTGCGCTCACTGGCCGCAGGACCGTCGACGCTCGAACTTTACGACGCGACCAGGCTTGAGAAGCTGTGATGCATAGCTGAGATGCCATACCAATTTCATATTGCAATGCAACATGGACCGCACTAGGTATCGCGGCATCAAAACGAGGCCGTTATGAACGCAGACTGGAACACCAAATATGGCACGCGGCGCGTGCGCCACGATCCGCCCACCCTGGACGAGGCGATCTTCGCCGCCGTCGGCATCACCGACGACCAGGAGCAGCAGGCCGAGATCGCTGCAGCGCTGATGGGCATGCCGCTCGAAATCGTTCAGGCCGAGGTGAAGAAGCAGGCGCGCACCAACAGCCGCATCACTGCGACGCGCGTGATCGCCGGCGAGCAGGGTGCCCAGCGCTCAGTCGTGGTTGAACGCCGCGTCGTCCGCCGCTTCGGCAACGACAAGCGCACCGGCACCTAAGCGCTTATTTCACGACCCACAATACGGAGCGGACCGGTTTTGCCGGTCCGCTTTTTTGATTCAGGCCTTTTGATTTCAGGCCGCGCGATTACCGTACATGCTGGAGATCAGCTTCCAGCAGGTCGAGTTGAAGCTGAGAAGAGCGCGGCCGGCCTTGAACGGGGCCGCGGCGAGATCAGCAAGCTCGGCCTCGGGCGTCCTGGCGAGATCAATCGTTCCGGTTGATTCCCCATGGCGGAAAGCGAGATGCGCACCAAACTTCGTGGCGAGGGCCCGCATGGCGTGATTCTCCGCGCCTGTGGTGATGCGCAGGCGCTTGTAGCCTTTCCAGCGCGCTTCAGCGATCAGGCGGCTGAATAGCACCGTGCCGACGTTCTGGCGGCGCGCGGAGGCTTCCACGCTGAAGGCGACTTCGGGCAGCGAATCGCTCTCCGACGGATGCAGCTCGGCCGCGCCGCGGACCACGCCGTCGACGATATAGGCAACGATCACAGTGCCATCTTCGGCGCAGCGCGCGGCGTAACGCTCGATGAAGCTGTCGTCGAGAAAGCCGTTGAAACGGTCATGCCGGCTCGCGGCATCCAGTCTCAGCAGATGATCGCGCAAAAGCGGCAATTCTTCCTGCTGGCTCAAAGTTCGCAAATAGCCCGGAACGGACGTCGTGCGGTCGGTCTCTTCAAGTACCACGTCAAAACTCCTCTTGGTGTCCCTCGAGGAGGCGTTCGAATCCCTAGGTCCCCGATATTGTGCGTCGCAGCAAAATTTTCAAGCTGGGAACCTGCTCAAGTTTGAGGCAGCCGAACTGACTAATTCGTTAACAAAATCAAGGCCCCGTAGTCCTACAGGACCAGCTGGGTCTGGGTCACGACCGCGACCAGCTTACCGTCCTCGGTCTCCAGCCGGGTGGTCCAAACTTGGGTCCGGCGACCCCGATGAACCGGTGTGGCGGTGGCGATGAGAGTGGTTCCCTCCTTGGCGCCGCCTATGAAGTTGGTCTTGCTCTCCAGCGTGGTCGTGCCCTTGGCGTCCTCTGGCAAATTGATCACGGTCGCGGCCGCGCCGACGGAATCGGCGAACGCCATCACCGCACCGCCATGGATGGTGTGATGCAGCGTGCAGAGATCCGGCCTCACCGTCATCCGCGCCACCACGCGATCCTTCTCGGCGTCGACGAACTCGACGCCCTTGAGCTCGGCGAACGGCATCTTCATCGCTTTAAGCTTTTCGAGCGGTGTCATCGTTTCCCCTCCCAATTCGTTGTTGTCTCAGCGTGAATGGCTTCGCGTGGCAAAGCAATGACGTCCGAGGTAGTGGCTGCCGTGACATCGGCACTTTGATTTGCGCATATGCTCCTCCCATGCGCCACTTCCCGCCTCGCCGCATTGTCTGCCTGACCGAAGAGACCGTCGAAACGCTCTATCTCCTGGGCGAGCAGGACCGCATCGTCGGCGTCTCCGGCTATGCCGTCCGCCCGCCGCGGGTGCGGCGCGAGAAGCCGCGGGTGTCGGCCTTCGTCTCCGCGGACATCCCAAAAGTCCTGGCGCTGGAACCGGAGCTGGTCCTGGCCTTCTCCGATCTCCAGGCCGCCATCGCCGCCGATCTCGTCCGCGCCGGCATCGACGTCCACGTCTTCAACCAGCGCGACGTCGCCGGAATTTGTGCGATGATCCGCACGCTGGGCGCGCTGGTTGGTGCGGCCAAGCGCGCAGAGGAACTCGTCCAAGGTTTTGAGCGGCGCCTCGCCGCGATCGCAGCCACGCCCCGCCCCTCGCCGCGGCCAAAGGTCTATTTCGAGGAGTGGGACGATCCCCTGATCTCCGGCATCGGATGGGTGTCCGAGTTGATCGAGATCGCCGGCGGTGAGGATGTGTTTCCGGAGCTGCGGCATCGACAGGCAGCGAAGGATCGCATCATCTCCGCGAATGCGGTGCGTAAGGCCGCCCCCGATGTGATCCTCGCCTCATGGTGCGGCAAGAAGGTCGTGTCCGCCCGCATCAAGCAGCGTGATGGCTGGAACGAGATTCCGGCCGTGCGTGATGACCGCATCGTCGAGATCAAGTCGCCGATCATCCTGCAGCCGGGGCCGGCGGCGCTGACGGATGGGCTGGATGCGATTGTGACGGCGTTGTGGGGGTGAAGGACTTCCGATCTCTCCGTCGTCATTGCGAGCGCAGCGAAGCAATCCAGACTCTCTCCGCGGAGGGATTCTGGATTGCTTCGTCGCAAGGGGTCCTCGCAATGACGTTGAGAGAGACTTCGTCCCTCACGTCACCGCATTGACGACCTGGTATTCCGGGCGGCGCCACACCTCGCCGTTGATCACTTCTTCGATGATCTCGGCTGCGCGGATGATCTCATCCTCGCCAATATAAAGCGGCGTGATGCCGAACCGCATAATGTCAGGCGCGCGGAAATCGCCGATGAGACCGCGGGCGATCCCGGCCTGCATGGCGGCGTAGCCGCCCTCAAAGACGAACGACACTTGCGAGCCGCGGCACTCGTGCGCGCGTGGGGTCACGAGTTTGAGTTGCGGACAGCGGCATTCGACTTCCGCGATCAGGAGATCGCCGAGCGATAGCGAGCGGGCGCGCACCTCCTTGATATCGACTCGGTCCCAGATATCGAGCGAGGCCTCCAGCGCCGCCATCGCCAGCACCGGCGGCGTGCCGACGCGCATACGCTCGACACCGCCGGCGGCCGCGTAGGCAAGCTCGAATGCAAAGGGTTTTGCGTGCCCCATCCATCCGGACAGCGCGGCGTGCGCTTCGTCGGCATGGCGCGGTGAGACATAGAGGAAGGCCGGCGCGCCCGGGCCAGCATTGATGTATTTGTAAGTGCACCCCGCAGCGAAATCGGCGCCGCAGCCTGCGAGATCGACCGGCAGCGCTCCAGCCGAGTGGGCGAGATCCCAGACGGTGACGATGCCGAGAGCATGTGCCTTTGCAGTCAGCTTCGCCATGTCGTGGCGGCGGCCGGTGCGGTAGTCGACCTCGGTGAGGTACAGCACCGCAATCTCTTTCGACAAAGCGGCCTCGATCTCCTCCGGCGCCACCAGGTGCAATTGATGGCCGCGCCCGAGCGTCGCAATCAAGCCTTCGGCCATGTAGAGATCGGTCGGGAAATTGCCGGTGTCCGACAGGACGACCTTGCGCGATGCGTTCATGTCGAGCGCGGCGGCGAGCGCCTGATAGACTTTTAGCGACAGCGTATCGCCCACCATCACGGAGCCCGCTTCCGCGCCGATCAGCCGCGCGATGCGGTCGCCGACGTGGCGCGGCTGGGCATACCAGCCGGCCGTGTTCCAGGCGCGGATCAGCTCGTTGCCCCACTCGATGGTAATGACGCGGCTAACGCGCTCGGCAACGCCAAGCGGCAACGCACCGAGCGAATTGCCGTCGAGATAGATCACACCGTCAGGCAGATGGAACAGCGCTCTGGTGTCGTCGTAGACGCGAAGCTTGGTCATAGCCTTCTCTACAAAATCGTGCGCACCCGCCAGAGTTCGGGGAACAGCTCGATCTCCAGCATGCGCTTGAGGTAGCTGACGCCACCGGTGCCGCCCGTGCCGCGCTTGAAGCCGATGACGCGTTCGACCGTCGTGACATGGTTGAAGCGCCAGCGCCGGAAATAGTCCTCGAAATCGACCAGCTTCTCCGCGAGCTCGTACAGCATCCAGTGCGTCTCCGGCGCCTCGTAGACGATACGCCAGGCCTGCAGCACGCCCTCGCTAAAGCTGTGGGTCTCACGGACGTCACGCGCGAGCACTGAGGCCGGCATCTTCAGTCCGTTGCGATCCGCAAGCCGCAGCACCTCGTCATAGAGGCTCGGCGTTGCGAGTTCAGCTTCGAGCAGCCTGGTCGTTTCCACATCGTGCGCGTGTGGCTTCAGCATGGCGTGGTTGCGGTTGCCGAGCAGATATTCGATCAGCCGGTACTGGCGCGACTGAAAGCCGGAGGACTGGCCGAGCTGGGAACGGAAGCGCGTATATTCGCTCGGAGTCATCGTGCGCAGCACGTCCCAGGCGTTGTTGAGCTGCTCGAAGATGCGCGACATCCGCGCCAGCATCTTCATGGCGGGGGCCACCTCGTCGTTGGCAATGGCGCGGCGTGCTGCGCTGAGCTCGTGGATGGCAAGCCGCATCCAGAGCTCAGTGGTCTGATGCTGGATGATGAACAGCATCTCGTCATGCGCTTCGGACAGCGGATGCTGCGCGCCGAGGATCGCGTCCAGCGCCAGATAATTGCCGTAGGACATGCGCCGGGCGAAATCGGTCTCGGCGCCTTCGCTCGAGGGATCGTAATCGCTGGACGTCATGACTAGCCCTTTCGATCGATCATCGCTGCCCTCCTCAGTCGAGGCCAATCAGCCGCGCGGTAATCGGCGACGACGGATCCTTGAGCCCGTCGATCACGGTAAAATGGTTCAGTCCGGGATCGACAACGAGGCGCGTCGGCACATCAAAGCCGGTCCAGACGTTGGCCAGCAAGTCGGACTGACGGATGAATTCGGGCCGTTCGCTGCCGCCGACCCAGGCGGTCACAGGCGAATGCCCGCGCGGCAGATGCAGCGCCGCGCTTTCGAGCGTCGCCTCCTCCATGGTCATGCGCAACGTCTCGTTCATCCTGGTCTTGAGCAGCGGCCGCAGATCATGCAGGCCGCTGATCGAGAGCGTTCCGGCGATGCGGTTGAAGACGGCGGGCTCGAGCTGGCTGTCGTCGCAGAGCATGCGCGTGACGAGATGGCCGCCGGCGGAATGGCCGGCGAGCCGGATCGGCCCCGCGACGAGCGACGCCGCTTTCGCGATCGCTGCAGTCATCTCCGCGGTGATGTCAGAGATACCAGCGGCCGGCGTCAGCGTGTAGCTCGGCAGCGCCACCGTCCAACCGTGATGCCGCGCGCCTTCGGCGAGATCCGTCCAGGTCGATTTGTCGAAGCGCATCCAGTAGCCGCCGTGCACGAACACGACGAGACCCTTGCTGTCGCCATCGGGCAGGATCAGGTCCAAACGCTGGCGCTCACCGGAGCCGTAGGCGATGTCGGGACGAAAACCCTTCAGCCCGGCGCGGTAGGCCGCCGCCCGCTCCGCCCATTGTGCCGGCATCTTGTCCGAGCCCGGGATATGGGCCGAATTGGCGTAAGCGTCATCCCAATCGCGCATCGTTACTCCCGAGGGCTCGTCCAGCCGGGCGCCAGTCTGCCACCGGTCAAGGCGGCATCCTAGTCTTTCTTTTAAGCTTAAAGGAGTTGGCGGAGCCGGCGGATTGGGCAGCTGCCGCCCCAGCACCGGCGCCGAGAAATCGGAAAAGATCGTGGGCACGGCGCAAGTGCGCCTTCGCCCACGAGAGCTGTGACTTAGGCAGCCGCTACGCCTTCTCCACCCCGCACCACTCCGCGATGAACAGTGCCATCGCCTTCGTCGTCTTCTTCAGCGACTCCAGATCGACGAATTCGTTGAAGCCATGCATCTCGCCGCCGCTGGCACCGAAGCACAGGCTGGGGATGCCGTAGTTCAGGCCGTAGAAACGGGTATCGGTGAGTGCGGTGAAGACGAGATCTTCGACCGCACCGCCATAGACCTTGTTGAAGGCTTTGCCGAAGGCGGCTTCGGGCGCGGCGGAATCGGTCAGTTCATAGCCTTCCGACAGGAAGCCCGACCATTCGACCTCCGGTGGATTGTTGGCGAGGAAGCGGTGGTTGCGCGAGGCAGCAGCAACGCAGGCCATGATCTCCTTCTGGTGATCGGCGACCGACCAACCCGGCAGGATGGCGATGCGGCAATCGACATCACACCAGGCCGGTACGCTGGAGGCCCAGTCGCCGCCCTTGATGATGCCGGGATTGAAATTGATGGGATGGTTGAGAGTCTTGAAATGACGGTCGGCCTTGGCGCGCTCGTTCCACTCGATCTCGAGTTTCTGCAGCGCGTGGACGAGATGATAGGCAGCCATGATTGCATTCGATCCGGAGCCTGCAAAGGCGACATGGGTCGGATGACCCTTCACGCGCAGGCGAAACCAGATCACGCCGACCTGAGAACGCACCATCTTGCCGGCGGTGGGCTCCGGGATGAAGCAGGCATCGGCCCGGTAGCCGCGCTGAAGCGTCGAGAGTGCGCCGATGCCGGTGCTCTCCTCCTCGATAACCGACTGGACGTGGATCCGCGCGGTCGGCTTGAAGCCGGCCGCTTTGATCGCATCCAGGGCATAGAGCGCGCCGATAGTGCCGGATTTCATGTCGCAGGCGCCGCGACCGAACATCTTGCCACCCTTGATGACGGGCGAGAACGGCGGCGTGTCCCACAATTCCAGCGGCCCTGCAGGAACCACGTCGCAGTGGCCCTGGAGGATCAGCGATTTGCCAGCTTCGGTCGTCGGGCGATAGGTGCCGACCACCGAGCGTGCCTTGGAGAAATCATGCTCGATCGGCCCGAAGCCGCGCAGATCCTTGAGATCGTCGACATCGATGTGCCAGTCGTCGACCTCATAGCCCCGCGCGCGCAGGAGGTCGCCGATCATGTCCTGGCACGGTCCCTCCGCCCCGCGGGTCGAGGGGATCGCGACAAAATCTCGCGTGGTCGCAAGCTGGGTTTCGAAGCCGGCATCGACGGCGTCAAGAATCCTCTGCTGCGTTTCGGCATTCATCAGGCAACTCCGGCATCCAGTTGGTCAAGGCTGCGCGCAAGCTAGCCGATTTCAGCCGTTCGGGTACTCCACAAAATAAGCATCCCGCAATGCATCTTCGAGCAGTCGGCCTTCCGAATAGCCATTCAGCGTCGCCGGCCGGCTCACGCCATCGAGCAGCCGCGGGCATGGTTCCGGCGCGCCGAGGACGGTGCGGACCGGAATGCGCTCGGCATAAATGGGCATTTCGTAGTCCTCATCGTCGTCGGCGACACCCTTGGCGCGGACCTTTGCGGAAGCTTCCTCGATCTCCATCGCGATGAAGGAGGTCGCCTTGATCTCCTGGGTGTTGCTCGCCCGCAGGCTCGCAGTGCGATCCGGGAAGAAGCGGTCGACCATCGCGACCACCGCGCGCTCTTTCTCCACGGGGTCGGTGACGAGGTAGGCGGTGCCGAATGCCATCACCGCGCGGTAGTCGGCGGAATGGTTGAAGCCGCAGCGCGCCAGCACCAGACTGTCGAGATGCGCGACCGTCAGACACACCCGCTCGCCCCTGGTCTGGCTGCGCAGCATGCGGCTGGCGCTCGAGCCGTGCCAATACAGCTTCGTCCCCTCGCGCCAGAAGAAGGTCGGCGTGCAATAGGGCTGGCCGTCGATGACATAGGAGACGTGGCACAGTATCGAGGAATCCAGAATGCGGTGAACCGTCTCGTGATCGTAGAAGCCGCGATCGTGCCGGCGCTTCACCTGGTTGCGCGCTGACGTCGGGTAGGAATCTTGGCTTTCGGTCTGGCTCACGGCCGCTCCTGTCGGGATTGGAACAATTCCAGAGCAGTTGTAGTGGCGCATTTGGTCTGCGATAGTTCCAATTCCATGCAAAAAATTCCGACCAATTCTCCCGCCTCGGCCAAAGCCGAGTTGCCGCTCGATCTCACCGGCCCGCACATCACCGCCAGTGCCTCCGCGCCGCACCGGCTGTACCAGGCGCTGTGCGAGATGATCGTCTCTGGCCTCGTCAAACCCGGAGAGCCACTGCCGCCATCGCGGACGCTGGCCAAGCAGACCGGCTTTCGGCGCAACGCCGTCGTCACCGCCTATGAGCGGCTGATCGCCGACGGATTTGCGCAAGCCACGGTCGGCTCCGGCACCTTCGTCGCCGCGCGCATTCCGGCGCGCGCCGCCGCACCGAAGAAGCCGAGGGTGATGCTCGAAACTCCCAGGCAAGGCGCACTCTCACTCGGCTGCACCCATATCGACGAGCGAGCGTTGCAACGTTTGCGCGCCTTCGTCGGCCGGCGCATGCGCGCTTTCGGTGCCGAGCATCTGCATTACGGCGACCCGCGCGGCAGCCGCGAATTGCGCGTCGCGATCGCCGATCATCTGCTGTCGGCGCGGGGTCTGCGCTGCGACCCAGACCAGATCATGCTGACATCGGGCACGCTGCATACGCTGCGCATCGTTCTCGGCGCGATCCTGAAGGCCGACGATCAGGTCTGGTGCGAAGACCCCGGCTATCCCATTGCGCGCAAGACCATCGCGCAATGCGGCTATCGCACCGTGCCCATTCCCGTCGACGCGCACGGCCTGCAGGTCGCAAGGGGCCGCACCGCCGCCCCGTCCGCGCGTGCGGCCTATGTGACGCCGTCGCATCAGTTTCCGCTGGGCGTGCAGATGTCGATGCCGCGACGGCTTGAACTGCTCGACTGGGCCAGGCAGGCCGGCGCCTTTGTGTTCGAGGACGATTACGACAGCGAGTTCCGCTATGACGGCGCGCCGCTGATGTCACTCGCCGGCGTCGATCACCTCCAGCGCGTGATCTACATGGGCACGTTCGCCAAGACGCTCTTTCCGGGTCTGCGCATCGGCTATTGCGCCCTGCCCGAGCGCCTGATCGGCGACGTCACGGCCGCACGCGCCGCGCTCGACCGGTTTCCCGGAACGCTGATGGAAGGCGCGGTTGCAGACATGCTCAATTCCGGCGCGTTCACCGCAAACCTGAAGCGCGTGCGCAAGCTTTATCGCGAGGCGCGCGATGCGCTTGCCGAAACACTCGAAGCGACGTCGGATGGCGCGCTGTCGGTCCCGGTGCCGTCGCAGGGCTTGCATCTCGTCGCGCGGCTAGATCCGTCGGTTGCCCCGGCGATTGCAGCTGAAGCGAAGCAGGCAGCGGGCGCGGAAGGCTGGCTGCTCGCCGATACCTATGCGCGAGCGCGGCCGCTCCCGGGCTTCGTGCTGGGATTTTCGGGGCACGCGGTTCCGCAACTGGTCGCATCTGCCGAAAGGCTCGCGCGGGAAGTGCGCACCGCCTTGCGCAGCAAAGGCAAATCGGTCCGGCGCGCGTGACAAAGGTTCACTATGAGAATCGTGCGCCGCTCCCTACATTGCGGCATCAATGCCGGGACCTCTAGTCATGTCACTCTGCCGCACAATCCGTCTTTCGCTCCTGATCTCAATCGCGCTCGCGACGACAGCGCGAGCAGGCACCGTCGGCCGCGAGCAGGACATCGTGGATCTCAGGCTCGGTCAGCGTGTGATGGTGGATGACGGAACCTGTCCGGCCGGACAGGTCAAGGAAGTGCGCGGTTCGAAGATGACCGACAAGGGCGTGGTACGAACAGCCACCTGCGTGGCACGGTTCGGTCCGAAGTCGAGGTAACGGCTAGGACTTCGCGGGGTCGAACATGCACTGCAGGGTCGGCTTGGCGATCTTTGTGAAGGTCGCGCCGATCTCGCTTTGCTTTGCTGTCGGCACCCAATCGGTCTCGATCGTGGGAACACCGGTCTCGCTGATGCCGCGCAGCAGCGCCTCGCGCAGGTCGCGATCCTCGACGACTGCCGCGGCATGATCGTGCAGACAGCCGCAGACCTCCTCCGGATGCTCCCAGCGTCCAAGCATGCGCGGGGCACATTGCCGCACGAATTCGGTACGCGGGTCAGGCAGCCGGTTCGGTGCGCGCACCTGCGCCTGGACGGAACTGATCGTCAGAAGGGAGAGGAATGTTGCGGCGCAGAGACGAAGGTACATGATGGCTTTTGCCGGCTGATTTTCTTGTTGCTGATCAGAAGCGCGCTGCGAGAACGATTGGCTGCGACGCCGTGGTCGTAACCGGCGAGCCGCTGTACTGGAAGGTGCCGATACCAGGCAGATTGCCGTCCGGCGCACCCGCGAACGAGGAACCAGCGAGCACGAAGCCGAAAGCAAGGATGAAGCTGAGCGCGCGCATGGACATGTCCCCGAATCGCGTGGCCGGCGGTGTGCCGTCGTCGTTGTCACGCTGATAACCATCAGCGGTTTCTCCCGTGATGCGCCCAAAGCCGAAAATGGTTTCGTTCCCAATGAGAATTGTTTCGTCGCCGGCGATGCGACGAAACAATTCTTGGAAAACATCAATCATTTCAGGTGGGGCGCGTGACGGTTTGAACGCGTTTGGGAGCAACCGTCCAACTCGCTTGATGCACCGGCTCGCCCGGCGCGATGGCCTTGCAATCAGGCCGCGGCTACGAGACCGCGCCGCAGGCGTTCGTGCGGCTGACCGGCTCGCATCTCGCGAAACCGCGCGCTGGCGGCGATCACATCGCTGAGTGAACGCAAGTGCGTCACTGAGTGAAGAAGTCTCCGCACTTCTGGACGTTCGCATCAGCGGGTCCCCACGGCATGATCGGCACCGACGAGGTCGAGTTCTTCGGCGATCCCTCGATCAGCCTGTCCGAATAGACCATGTAGACCAGCACATTGCGCTTGGCGTCGCAGCCGCGCACGATCTGCATCTTCTTGAAGAAGAGCGAACGGCGCTTGCGGAACATGTCGTCGCCCTGCTCCATCTTGTCCTTGAATTTGATCGGACCGATCTGGCGGCAGGCGAGCGAGACATCGGAAACCTCCTCGGCAAGCCCCAGCCAGCCCTTGAAGCCGCCCTTCTCAGGCACGGTGAAATGACAGGCGACGCCCTCGATCTCGGGATCGTCGAGGCCGTAGGTCGCGAGCTTGTCATTCGGGCTCATCCATTTGAACACGGTGGAGCGGCGGAAGATCAGATCCGGCTCGTCAGCGGCCTGCGCGGACGCCATCGGCATGGTCAGCAACAAGAAGAATAAAGCGAGGCCTTTCAAGCGGATGCCGGAAAGATCGGGGAAACGAGATGACATGAAGTTCTCCGGTAACAAGTTCCATCAATGTAGGCATGAGACAGCCTGTGAGGAAGATGACGGGCGACGGACGCGGTCGCCGTTTACCGCTCTGTGAGGCTTTTCTGATACGAATTAGACAAAAGTCGCCGACGGCAGAACCGCCGTGCTGGTGAACGCGTATCCCCTCTGCGACACTAACGTCTGATTTGGATTGTGGATTCGAGGAATGAATAGCGTGAACGGGTCCAGTTCTTCGGCCGCGCTGGCACGGCTGTGGCAGGTCGCGATTTTGGCGGTAGCGGGTGTGATCGGTACGGCGAGCCAGGCAGAAGCAGCGTTCTATTATTATTCGGACTCCGATGGAGCCTACGGCCGGCAGGAGTGGCACCCTGAGGAGCCGCGACTGAAGCCGCAGAAACACGGCTCAGGCGCCAAGAACAAGAAACAGACGCTCGTCGAGAAGGAGACCGGCGCTAAGCCGCAAGGTCCGCTTGTTATCGTCGTCTCGATCGATCGGCAGAAGGTGACAGTCTTCGACTCCAACGGCATGTTCGCGGAGTCTCCGGTATCGAGCGGCATGAAGGGCCACTCGACGCCGATGGGCGTCTTCAGCATCATCCAGAAGCACAAATTCCACCATTCCAACATCTATAGCGGCGCGCCGATGCCGTACATGCAGCGGATCACCTGGTCCGGCATCGCCATGCATGCCGGCGTGCTGCCGGGCTATCCAGCCTCGCACGGCTGCATCCGTATGCCGATGGCGTTCGCGGTGAAGATGTGGAACTGGACCAAGATGGGCGCGCGCGTGATTGTCACGCCCGGCCAGATGACGCCGCAAAACTTCTCCCATCCGATGCTCGCCTCGCTGCGCGTCCCGCCGCAGCCCGCGGCAAGCCTCGAGCCGGCGACGAGCGTCGGCGACAAGGCAGACAAGGGCGCGCCTGAGACCAAGGTCACCGAAGCGAAGCCGGTTGAGACGAAAACCGCCAGCGCCGACGGCGTGCTCGAGCTGCGCTCCACCGTCGGCCACACCGTGAAGTCGGACGTGACCACGGGCATTGCACCGGTCCGCGAGGAAGCGGCCGCATCAGCCGACAAGGGCGTGGCCACCGCAAAGACCGCCGAACCCTCTGAACCGGCGAAGCAGCCCGACACGGCTGCGAAAACAGACGACGTCGCCAAGGCCGCCAGCGCTGAAGCGAAACCGTCCGAAGCAGCTGAAGCACCCAAGGCGACGACGGACGAGAAGCCGGCCGACAAGGTGGAAGCCGCGAAGTCGGAGCCGACCGACGTCCTCAAGACGGAAGCGGCAAAGTCCGAACCAGTGGAATCCGAGCCGGTCAAGGCTGACGCGGCGACGGCCGAGAAGGACCAGACCCGCGTCGCCGATCCGGCACCGTCCGTGAAGCCGGACCTGCCGAAGCGGACCGGCCAGATCGCGGTGTTCATCAGCCGCAAGGATTCCAAGCTCTACGTGCGGCAGAACTTTGCGCCGCTGTTCGATGTGCCCGTGACGATCGCGGCAAGCGACCGGCCGCTGGGCACTCACGTATTCACCGCCGAGATCGACAAGTCCGATTCCAGTGCGCTGCATTGGTCCGTCGTGTCCCTCCCGGTTGCCGTCCGCGCGGCCGCGCGCGACGACAGCCACGCGGCGCGCCGCCAGCGCGGCGCCGCCGTGATCCCTGTCGCCGCAAAACCGGCGATCACGCCGGATAGCCCGGCCGAGGCACTGGATCGCATCACGATCCCTGCCGACGCCATGGCGAAGATCAACGAGATGCTCACCACCGGCGGCTCAGTCATCGTCTCCGACCAGGGCATCAACCAGGGCGAAACCGGAGAAGGCACCGACTTCATCGTCCGCCTGTACTAAGCCCGGCACCGCCGATAACGCGGTGTTGAGCGTGCTGGTCGCATCGGCGGAGTAAGCTCCGCCCCGGATCACATCCGGGGGACACCGCCATGCTGAACCGCAGGACCATGCTCACCACGGCACTTCTCGCAGCAGCCACATCGGCACCGCGCGCGCGGGCCGATGGCGGGATGAGCCGGATGTCCGCCTACGCGTTCTCATTCCCTGCTCTCTCCGGCGAGGAGATTCGGCTGGCCGCGTTCACGGGCAAGCCTGTGCTGGTCGTGAACACCGCTTCGCTATGCGGCTACACCCCGCAATATGCAGGGCTCCAGGAGCTCTGGAGCGAGTTTCGCGACCGCGGGCTCACCGTGATTGGCGTGCCCTCCAACGATTTCGGCGGCCAGGAGCCCGGCGGCACCAGCGAGATCTCGGAGACCACCCACCATCAATACGGCGTTACCTTCCCCATCACCGCCAAAGCCATCGTGGTCGGGGCGAAGGCGCATCCCTTCTATAAATGGGCCGCCGAGGCGCGACCCAAGGACGTTCCGCGCTGGAACTTTCACAAATACCTGGTCGGCCGCGATGGCTATATCGCCGGGGTCTTTGGCTCCGCCGTCGAGCCTGCCGACACGCGCATCAAGACGACGATTGCCAGGGCCTTGGCGGACAGTTGACGCATCACGCCCGAACAGGCCTGGGCACAATTGTGGCGGAGCGCCAAACAGCCGTTGCAATGGCGATGGAGCACCATCTAGGCTAGGATGACCAAGGGCGGGAAGGTTCGGCCGGAGGCTAAAAAGCCGCGGCGGAACAACGGGACCAATCTCGAGGACAACACCATGCGTGTGGCGGCAGGACTGATTTTGGCAAGCGCGATGTCTGTCGCGCTGACAGGTGCGGCATGGTCGCAGACCCCGGCCGCGAAACCCGTAGCCGCCACAGCTGCGACCCCTGCACCGGCGCCAGCAGCTCCGGCAACCGCTGCAGCTCCTGCCGCACCGCAAGCCGCCGCCTTCCCACCCCCGCCGCAACAGGCGCCACAGCCGGCGCGTGCGGCCTGTAACAATCCGAACGCGCTGGGCGTCGCCCGCACCGTGGAGATCGACACGACAGGCGGTCCCGGCTTCGGCTTCGAGCATTTCAAGGAGCTCGACTTCCTGCGCGACAAGGAGGTCGTCCTGACGTTCGACGACGGTCCCTGGCCGCACAACACGCCCGCCGTGCTGAAGGCGCTCGCCGATCAGTGCACCACCGGCATCTTCTTCTCGATCGGCAAGCACGCCACCTACGAGCCGGAGCTCCTGAAGCAGGTCTATGCGGCCGGCCACACCATCGGCACCCATACCTGGTCGCACGCCAACCTCAACAACAAGAAGCTGACCGAAGCGCAGCGCAAGGAGGAGATCGAGAAGGGCATCAGCGCCGTCAAATGGGCGCTCGGCGGCATCTCGCCTGCAGCGTTCTTCCGCTTCCCGGCGCTGCAACATCCGCCGGAGATGGTCACCTATCTCGGCAACCGCAACGTCGCGATCTTCTCCTGCGACATCGACTCCTTCGACTTCAAGGCTTCGAAGCCCGAGAAGGTGATCGACACGGTGATGAAGGGACTCGACAGGAAGGGCAAGGGCATCATCCTGATGCACGATTTCCAGAAGCACACGGCGGAAGCGCTGCCCGAGCTTCTGAACCGTCTCAAGGCCGGTGGCTACAAGATCGTGGCAATGCGCGCCAAGGCGCCGGTCGCCTCGCTCCCCGAATACGACCAGGAGCTGATGAAGGACGTCAAGCTGCCGACGGTGAGCACGCGGCCGGTCAATTCCGTGGTGACGACCGTTTCCGAATAGCCGTCGCTTGTCTTTCCATTTCGAAGGCTACGTCATCGTCTCGGCGGACGGCATGCTCGCCGACGCAAGCCGCGTCATGCCCGACAGCCTGAAGTTCGAAGGCGACAAGCTGTTCTTCGAGCAGGCGCTCGATGGCGCGGCGCTGATCGTGCACGGCCGCAACTCGCATGAGCAGCAGCAAAACTCGCCCAGGCGCAAGCGGCTGATCACCACCCGCAAGATCAGGGCCCTCACCGTCGATCCGGAGATGCCGAACGCGACGCTGTGGAATCCGGATCATGCGAGCTTCGAGGAGGCCTGCGCGTTTGCCGACGTTGCCTCGGGGCGGGTCGCGATCATCGGCGGCCCCGTCGTGTTCGACATGTTCATGGACCGCTACGACACGTTCTGGCTGTCGGAAGCCCCGCATGTATGCCTGCCCGACGGCGAGGGCTGTTTCGTCGACGTGCCGGAGCGGACGCCGCATGAGGTGCTGACGTCACACGGGATGAAGCCGGACACGCCGTATCTGCTCGACGCGGTCCATGGCGTGACTGTAACGCCGTGGCGGCCGGCGAGAGGCTCCGCCTCAAACTCGAAAACAACCCCATGCACAGTACCGGTGTCGTGATACCCGGGCGCAACGCGTTTGTTTTCCACGCATAAGGATCTACATCGCGGCTACAAGGCCTACGGCGTCGGAAGGTGATAGACCAGCGAACCGCGCAGCGTGTGGATCGTGCCGCCCGCGCTCACGCTCGTGAAGAGGACGCCATCCGTCAGATCGTCACGCGTTGCGACATGGGTCATGCGATACTCGGCACGGGCCGAGATCCTGTCGCTGAAGAAGCGCTCGAAGCCGCCACCGAAGGTGGCGCCATGATATTCGCGCTCCGGACTGGTGCTCTGAATGCCGAAGACACTGTAGGTGATGGAGCACGCGGTCGAGCCGGTGTAGCCGCCGAGCAGATAGACGAGCGTCTCCGGCGACACGAGATAACCAGCGCGTGCGCCGACGCTCCGGCCCCATTTCACCGATGCAAGATCCGACGTAACCGTTGTTCCGGCGCCGGCACCCGTTGCCGTGATGCTCGCTCCGCCATTCGTCGCCACATCGATCAGGCCGAACGCGCCGACGACCCATTTCGGCGCGATCTGACGATCATAGCCGATGGTGAAGGTCCCGCCGACGTCTGCGCCGCCAAGGCCGGCCGCGTTGAAATCCAGCGCGCCGGGAAGCGAGGCCGCGACATGGGGCGTGAGCGCGTCGCCCCCGATGCCGGCGCCAACATAAACACCCGTCCATGCCGGATTGAGCGCTGGCGCGGCCGCTGCGGTCGTCGCGGGGCCGCCGAACTGCCCGAAACGATAGGCGGCGCCGATCCGGATCACGTGCTCGGAGAGGTCAGTCGTCCAGACCGCGCCGAGCGGGTCGACCGTCGTGTTGTGACCAAGCGCGACATAGCGATATTCGCCGCGCAGCGAGACATTGCTGGAGAGACGATATTCCGCGCCGGCGCCGACCGTGTAGCCGCGCGAGGTCTGGGCGGATTCCTGCATCGTGAATACAGGGCCGCCGAACGTGCCGGTGGCGCTCCAATTGTTGATGCGCATTTCGCTGTATCCGGCGAGGCCGTAGAGCAGGATATCGGGCGTCGCCAGAAATCCCGCACGGCCGCCGATCGTCCAACCCTGGTCGAGTGACGGCATCACGGCAGACAGATTTGCCGCCCCAAAGAGGGTTGCGTTGACTGCCGTTCGCTGGCGCGACCAGTCGTAGTCGACGAAGCCACCGACCACGAAGCGCGGCCCAACCTGGACGTCGAAGCCGGCGAACGCGGACAGTCCGAGATCGGCGCCCTGCAAGCCGTCGAGGCTGAACAGCGAAGGGCCGCCGCCGACCGGCGTCAGGTTCGACCGCCCCGAGGCGAAATCGAATCCCAAGCCTGCGCCGACATAGAACTGGGTCCAGTTCGCCACAGGGGCCAGTCGCGGCGGCGCCTTCACGGGCAAGTCGGCTGCGTCAGCCGCCGTTACGGCAAAGGCTGCGACATGCGCGACTCCGAGAACAACAACCGCACGCGCCAAACGTCGCTTCGAATGAACCAAGTCCAGCCCCCAACACCCCGTGCCGGTTGCGCTCATACAACCGATCGACAGCTAGTATTCGCTTTCGACAGAGTCCGACAAGGCGAGATACGCGCGCGCTACACAGCGTCCGCGATTTTGCGGAACTGCTGTGATCTCAAAACCATAATGTGTGAATGAAGGTTCACGCGATCGACGCGTGAAAGCCGCTGGAGACGCCTGCTCGGCTACACGTCCCCGTAGGCCGTCTCGGCCGAGCGTGTGGCGCGGCCAAAGCCCATGATCATGAACAGCGCGCCGATGATGGAGAGGTTCTTCAGTGCGTCGACCACCATCTTGGCGTTCTCGGGCGCGGTCTGATTCCAGAAATCGTTGAACAGGACCGTGGAGACCGCGATGTAGACGATCATCAGCATTGCAAAAAAGCGTGCGCCGAAATTCAGCGCGATCATCAGTCCTGCGATGATCTCGAGGCCGCCGATCGCGATCGCCAGAAGCTGCGGGGTGGTCATCGCGGTCGCCGTCTCGACTTGCTTGGCATAAGGCGCGACCACATCGGGCACCACGACCTTGGTAGCGATGAAGTCCGCCGTCGCCTGAATGGCGATGAGCTTGGTTGCGCCCGTATAGATGAACAGCACGGCGAACAGGATTCGCCCGAAAGTCACGAACGCTGGCATGGTCGGCCTCTTGGCTCAGGCTTTTTGAAATCGGCGTCTTGACGAGAGTACCGGGCGATTATGAAGGCTAGTGCGCCGGTTTACAAACGGGGAAATGGCCAACTGCGAGCAATTCAAAGTTGGCGGCGTGCTTCCCCTCTCCCCCTGTGGGAGAGGGGAAGCACGCCGCAAAGCGGCGAGACGGGTGAGGGGTATCCATCGGCACGGGCTGCTCTGGCACTCTCGTCTCGTGGAGAGATACCCCTCATCCGGCGCTTCGCGCCACCTTCTCCCACGAGGGGAGAAGGATTACACCGTCAGCGCAGCGACACCGCCTCCTTACGTGAACTTACGTAAACAACGTCGGCTGCTGCCGGGCCGCGCGCTCCTGCGCTTCGACCGCGGCGACCGCCGTCATGTTGAGGATGCCGCGCGCGGTCACCGATGGGGTGAGGATATGGGCGGGCCGCGCCGGGCCGATCAGGATCGGGCCGACCGGCAGCGCGTCCGCCAGCGACTTGATCATCTGATAGGCGACATTGGCGGTGTCCAGCGTCGGCATGATCATGATGTTGGCCTCGCCCTCGAGCTTGGAGTGCGGCAGCACCATTTTTCGCGCAGCGGCGGAAAGCGCAGTGTCGCCCTGCATCTCGCCGTCGGCCTCGATCTCCGGATGCTTTTCCTTCAGCAACTGGGTCGCCCGGCGCATCTTGCGCGAGGAGTCGGTGTCGTAGCTGCCGAAATCCGAATGCGAGACGAATGCGATCCTGGGCTTGAGCGCGAAGCGCTGGACGTGGACAGCCGCGAGCGAGGCAATCTCGGCGAGCTCTTCCGCGCTCGGATTGGGGCGCACCTGGGTGTCGGCGATGAAGAAAGCGCCCTTGCTGGTGATCAGCAGCGCCAGCGCGGCATAGTCGCTGACGCCAGGCGCAAAACCGATGATCTCGCGGACATGACGCAGATGATGCATGTAGCGGCCTTCGACGCCGCAGAGCATGGCATCCGCCTCCCCGCGCGTCACTGCGAGCGCCGCGATCACCGTGTTGTTGGTGCGCACCACCGTGCGTGCCGCATCCGGCGTCACGCCGCGGCGGCCGGCGACCTCGACATAGGACTGCACATAGGAACGGTAGCGCGGATCGTCCTCGGGATTGACGAGGTCGAAATCCTTGCCGGCCTTGATCGACAGGCCGAAGCGCTTGATGCGCGCCTCTACCACGGACGGACGGCCGACCAGGATCGGCGTCGCCAGCTTCTCCTCCAGCACCACCTGGGTGGCCCGTAGCACGCGCTCGTCCTCGCCTTCGGCGTAAATCACGCGCACCGGCTGGGTCTTGGCCTTGGCGAACATCGGCTTCATGACGATGCCGGAGCGGAAGGCGAAGCGCTCCAGGAGTGCTGTGTATTCGTCGAAATTGGTGATGGGGCGCGTCGCGACGCCGGATTCCATCGCTGCCTTCGCCACGGCCGGGGCAATGCGCAGAATCAGCCGAGGATCAAAGGGACTCGGGATCAGCGAGCCCGGGCCAAAGCCCTGCGTCTCGCCGCTGTCAAAGCCCTGCGCGACCGCATCCGACGGCGCCTCGCGCGCGAGCTGCGCAATGGCCTCGACGGCGGCGTGCTTCATCTCCTCGTTGATGGCGCTGGCACCAACATCGAGCGCGCCGCGGAAGATGAAGGGGAAGCAGAGGACGTTGTTGACCTGGTTCGGATAGTCGGAGCGGCCGGTGCAGATCATGGCGTCGGGGCGCACCTTGCGCGCCTCCTCCGGCATGATCTCCGGGGTCGGATTGGCAAGCGCCATGATCAGCGGCTTGTCGCCCATCGCCTTGGCCATCTCGGGCTTGAGCACGCCGGGCGCGGACAGGCCGATGAAGATGTCGGCGCCGCCAATGACGTCGCCAAGCGTGCGCTTGTCGGTCTTCTGCGCATAGACCGCCTTCCAGCGATCCATCGTGGTGTTGCGGCCCTCATGCACGAGGCCGTCGATGTCGCAGACCCAGATGTTCTTGCGCTGCGCGCCCATCGAGACCAGCAAATTGAGCGTCGCGATGGCCGCAGCCCCTGCCCCCGACGCCACGATCTTGACGTCCGACAGCTTCTTGCCGTTCAAGCGCAGGCCATTGGTGATCGCGGCGGCGACGATGATCGCGGTGCCGTGCTGATCGTCATGGAAGACCGGGATCTTCATGCGCTCCTTCAGCTGCGCCTCGATCTCGAAACACTCCGGTCCGCGGATGTCCTCGAGATTGATGCCGCCGAAGGTCGGCTCGAGCGCCGCCACGGTCTCGACCACGCGCTCGATGGTGTCGGCGGCAATCTCGATGTCGAACACGTCGATGCCGGCGAACTTCTTGAACAGGACGGCCTTGCCCTCCATCACCGGCTTGGACGCCAGCGGTCCGATATTGCCAAGGCCGAGCACCGCGGTGCCGTTCGATACCACCGCGACCAGATTGGAGCGGATCGTCAGCGTGGCGGCTTCAGCGGGGTTCTTGGCGATCTCCATGCAGGCGGCGGCAACGCCCGGAGAATAGGCAAGCGCGAGGTCGCGCTGGTTGGCGAGCGGCTTGCTCGCCTGGATCTCGAGCTTTCCGGGGCGCGGCAGACGGTGATAGGCCAGCGCCGCCTGGTGGAGATCATCAGAATAGGACGACATGCGGTCTCTTGCCTCGCGTTATGCGGCCTCAGTCATTCACAAGCCCCGGCCTGTTCGCCGCAGTGCACACGGTATTCCGGCTCGTGGAAACCGCGATGAAGCACGGCCGGCGCCCCGGTGGCAATATCCGATTCCGCCCCCATCAACAGGGCGGCCAGTCAAATATCTGATAGCCCTAGCTTTCCGCGCGGCGCTTCGCGAATATGGCCGCTTGCGCGGTGCAAAACGAGCAACTGGAGCTGGGAATGAAGCGCATCCTGATCGGCCTGATCGTGGCAGCCGTGCTCGCCGCGGGCGGATGGTTCGGCTTCAACCTCTACGTCCAGCACCGGGCCACGGCCGAGGTCGAAGCGGCGTTCGCGCGGCTTCGCGCCGGCGGCGCCAAGGCGAGCCACGGCAAGGTGGCGTTCGAGCTGTCGAGCCGGACGCTGACGATCGAGGATATTGCGGTTGATCCGGGCCAGCAGTCGCAGATGCAGATCAAGATTGCCGGCGTCAGGGCGACCGGCGTTCGCCAGATCGACGACAGCAGGTTTTCGGCCAACAGTATCGACATCACCGGCATCGACGTCGCGGTGGACCAGGGCGGCCCAGCCAAGGTGAAGGCGTCCTACAAGATCCCGCAACTGACGATCCGCGACTATGCCGGCCCCCTTCACAGCGGGACTGTGCCGGCGAACGGCTCCCTGGCCGACCTCTACCGCTACGTGCTCGGTCAATACGCAAGCGTCGCGGCGTCCTCGCTCACGGCGCCGGCGCTGTCGATGAGCTTCTATTCCAGCGACGGTCCCGGCAGCCACAGCGAGGTCACCTACTCCGGATTGGCGATCCAGAGCCTGAAGCACGGCACGATCGATGCGATGAAGGCGGACCGCGCCACCTTTTCGGCCGAGATGAAGCAGCCGGGCAAACAGAATAAGCTTACAGGTGAGCTCTCGAACATCATCGTCAATGATTTCGATGCGACCGCGATTATCGACGCGCTCGATCCAAAGACCAGCAGTGACGAGACCCATCATCGCGTCTACCGGCAAATTCTGGCCGGCCCCTATACGCTCAAAATGGATCATGGGATACGTATCGATATCGACGGCTTCGTGATCGAGGACATCGACGTGCAACCGTCGAAATTCCGGCTGGCCGAACGATTTGACGCGCTGCAGGATCAACCGGCCGTTCCGACGCCGGCACAGTCGCGCGAAATGCTGGAGAAGATCGCCGGAATCTATGAGGGTATTCGCATCGGCAAGGCCGAGGTCAGCAAGATCGCGATCGGCACGCCGCAGGAGACCGGCAAGGTCAACGCGATCAGATACCGCGAGGGCGAACTCGCGATCGAGGGCGTCGATATGCCGGCCCCACAGGGGCAGTTCAAGATGGAGCGCTTCGCGCTGAAGTCTTTCAGCATGGCAAAACTGATGCGCCTTGGAGCCCGCTTCAGCGAGCCCGGACAGATGCCCACACCGGAGCAGACGCTGGATCTGTTCCGCGTGTTCGAAGGGGTCGATATCAAGGGCGTGGTCTCGCCCTACAAGAACGCGCGGCACCCCGTCACCATCGACACGATCAGCCTGAGCTGGGGCCAACTGGTCGGATCGATTCCGAGCAAGGCCAATCTGGTCGTGAAGATGGTCACGCCCACCGATTCCTCCAATCCTGCGCAGCAGCCGCTGATCATGGCGGGCATCGACAAGCTCGCGATCGACCTCGACCTCGGCGCCGCCTGGACGGAATCATCGGGGGCGTTTGCGTTGGCACCCGCGACGATCGACCTCGGCAATCTTGCCAAGGCGCAGGCCCGCTTCGCGCTCGCCAACGTGCCACGCGGCCTGTTCACGACCGACCCGGCGCAGGCCATGGGTCAGGCGGCGCAGGTCGAGACCGGCGCGATCGAGCTCTCCTTGCGCGACAGCGGCGTGGTCGATCTGGTCGTCGCGCAGTTCTCGCGCATGCAGAACGTCAGCCGCGATGCCGCCCGCGGCGCCATCGTCGAGATGATCAGGGCCCAAGGCGAGAAGGTCGCGGCGTCCAATCTCGATGCAAAGCCCGCGGTGGATGCGCTCGCAAGCTTCGTCGAGACCTCAGGACAAACGCTCAGCATCAAGCTGACACCACTCGGCAAGGTGCCGGTGCTTCAGCTTATGGACGTCCTAAACAACGAGCCGATTGTCGCGCTGGCGCAGTTCAGGATCGAAGCGTCGACGGGGTTGTAGGGGACGACCCACAGACCTCTCCCCGTCATTGCGAGCGAAGCGAAGCAATCCAGACTCTTTCCGCGGAGGGATTCTGGATTGCTTCGCTACGCTCGCAATGACGATGTGGAAACACCTCTCCCCGCATCCGCCTTCGGCGAGAGCGGAGAGAGGCAAAGCCTCACTTCTGCGGCAGGTTTACCTTCACATGCAGCTCGCGGAGCTGCTTGGTCGTCGCATCCGACGGCGCGCCCATCAGCAGGTCCATGGCCTGCTGGTTCATCGGGAACAGCGAGATCTCGCGCAGATTGTTGGTGCCGCACAAGAGCATCACGATGCGGTCGACGCCCGCGGCCATGCCGCCATGCGGCGGCGCGCCGTACTGGAAGGCGCGGTACATGCCGCCGAAGCGATCGACCACTTCCTGCTCGCCGTAACCTGCGATCTCGAACGCCTTCACCATCGCTTCCGGCACGTGGTTACGGATGCCGCCCGAGGCGATCTCAAAGCCGTTGCAGGTGATGTCGTACTGGAACGCCTTGATGGTCAGCGGATCCTGTCCCCTGAGCGCATCGAGGCCGCCTTGCGGCATCGAGAACGGGTTGTGCGAGAAGTCGACCTTCTTGTCGTCCTCGTTGTACTCGTACATCGGGAAGTCGACGATCCAGGCGAGCTCGAACCGCTCCTTGTCGGTGAGGTTCAGTTCCTCGCCGACCTTGTTGCGGGCCAGACCCGAAAACTTCCAGAACTTGTCGGGATCGCCGGCGACGAAGAAGGCGGCATCGCCTTCCTTGACGCCGATCTGCGCGCGGATCGCGGCGGTGCGCTCGGGCCCGATGTTGTTCGCAAGCGGACCTGCGCCCTCACCGCCCTCGCGCCACATGATGTAGCCGAGGCCGGGCTGGCCCTCGCCCTGCGCCCACGAGTTCATGCGGTCGCAAAACGCGCGGCTGCCGCCGCCCGGCGCCGGGATCGCCCAGACCTGGTTCTTGGGGTCTTCGAGCATGCGCGCGAACACCTTGAAGCCGGAACCGCGGAAATGCTCGGAGACGTCCTGCATCTCGATGGGGTTGCGCAAATCCGGCTTGTCGCTGCCGTATTTGCGCAGTGCCTCGGCGAACGGAATCCGCCGCCAGTTCTTGCTCACCGGCTTGCCCTTGGCGAACTCCTCGAACACGCCGGTGATGACAGGCTCCATCGCCGCGAAGACGTCGTCTTGCGTGACAAAGCTCATCTCGACGTCGAGCTGGTAGAACTCGCCGGGCAGACGGTCTGCGCGCGGGTCTTCGTCGCGGAAACAGGGCGCGATCTGGAAGTAGCGGTCGAAACCCGACATCATCAGCAGCTGCTTGTACTGCTGCGGCGCCTGCGGCAGCGCGTAGAACTTGCCGGGATGGATGCGCGACGGCACCAGGAAGTCGCGCGCGCCTTCCGGCGAGGACGCGGTCAGGATCGGCGTGTTGAACTCGAAGAAGCCCTGCCCCTCCATGCGCCGGCGCATCGACTTGATGATGTCGACGCGCGTCATGATGTTCTGGTGCAGTTTTTCGCGGCGCAGATCCAGGAAGCGATACTTCAGGCGGATGTCTTCGGGATATTCCTGGTCGCCGAACACCGGCAGCGGCAAGTCGCCAGCCGGGCCCAGCACCTCGATCTCGGTGACGTAGATCTCGATCTTGCCGGTAGGCAGCTCGTCATTGTCAGTGCCTTCGGGGCGGCGGCGGGCCTTGCCGTCCATCTTGACGACGAATTCCGAGCGCAGCTTCTCGGCCTGCGCGAACGCCGGCGAGTCCGGGTCGACCACGCACTGGGTCAGGCCGTAATGGTCGCGCAAATCGATGAACAGCACGCCGCCATGATCGCGAACGCGATGGACCCAGCCCGAGAGGCGAACCGTCTCGCCGATGTTGCTCTCGCGGAGATCGCCGCATTTATGTGACCGGTAGCGATGCATGGTCGTCCCAAATTCAATGTCGGAGGAAGAGAATCGGACCGTCTGTAATGGCCGGTCCGAAGTTGCGGCAGGGTTTACCTCGGGAGGACGGGGGCGGCAACCAAGGGAACGGCCTGTTTTGGGCCCGGAACGCCCATTTTTGCCCAATCTGGGTCCATCCCTTTGCCATCGGGCGTTCGCCGCCTATCTTGAGGTTATGACGGTCCATTTCCCTTTCCAGAACTCGTATTCGGCACTTCCGGACAGCTTCTTTGCCCGTGTCGCGCCGACCCCCGTGTCCGCGCCCCGGCTGATCAAGCTGAACCGGCCCCTGGCGGTCCAGCTCGGGCTCGATCCTGATGTGCTGGAGACACCTGAGGGCGCTGAAATCCTGGCCGGAAAGACGGTTCCGGATGGTGCCGACCCCATCGCCATGGCTTATGCCGGCCACCAGTTCGGGCATTTCGTGCCCCAGCTCGGCGACGGTCGCGCCATCCTGCTCGGCGAGGTCATCGACAGGGACGGCCTCCGCCGCGACATCCAGCTCAAGGGCTCGGGCCCAACGCCGTTCTCTCGCCGCGGCGACGGGCGCGCGGCGCTCGGCCCGGTGCTGCGCGAATACATCGTCAGCGAGGCGATGTACGCGTTGGGCATCCCGACCACCCGTTCGCTTGCCGCTGTCATCACCGGCGAGCATGTCATCCGCGAGACCGCGCTCCCCGGCGCGGTGCTGACGCGGGTCGCTTCGAGCCACATCCGGGTCGGCACATTCCAGTTCTTTGCCGTACGCCGCGACACCGACGCGATCCGCCGGCTCGCCGATCACGTCATCACGCGGCACTATCCGGACCTGCTTCACGCCGAGCGGCCCTATCATGCCCTGCTCGCCGGAATCGTCGCGCGCCAGGCCGAGCTTATCGCGCGCTGGCTCCTGGTCGGCTTCATCCATGGCGTGATGAACACCGACAACTCTTCCATCTCCGGCGAGACTATCGATTACGGCCCCTGCGCCTTCATGGACGCCTACAATCCGTCGCAGGTGTTTTCCTCGATCGACGAGATGGGCCGCTACGCCTATGCCAACCAGCCGCGCATCGCGTTGTGGAATTTGACGCGGCTCGCCGAATGCCTGCTGCCGCTGTTCTCCGACGAGCAGGAGAAGGCAGTTGCGGAGGCACAGGACATTCTCGGCGCCTTCTCAGAGACGTTCAGCGCGGCCTACCAAGCAGGCCTGCGCAAGAAGGTCGGCCTGTTCACGGAGCGTGACGGCGACGCGGCGCTGATCCAGGACCTGCTCGATGCCATGGCCAAGAACCAGGCCGATTTCACCCTCACCTTCCGCAAGCTCGGTGATGCCGTGGGCGATAACGGCGCCGATGCACGCGCGCAGTTCATGGACCCCGCAGCCTTCGATGAATGGGCCAAGCGCTGGCGCGAACGAACAACCCTGGAGCCGCAGACCGCGTCTGAGCGGCAATCCGCCATGAACGCCGTCAATCCGATCTTCATCCCGCGCAACCACCGCGTCGAGGCCGTGATCCAGGCCGCGGTGAACGATGACAATTACGCGGCGTTCGAGGAGCTGGTGAAAGTGTTGGCAAAACCGTTCGACGAGCAGCCGGACTACGCCGCCTACGCCGATCCGCCGCTGCCGGATCAGCGGGTGCTGCAGACGTTCTGTGGGACGTGAGCCGAATTCACCGCTACTACCTTTAATTGGCTTACGGGTGGATCACGCCTTCGGCTGATCCTATTCGCGCGCCGGCTGTTGTTTACACCTCCCGCCCGCCGGAACCGCTGTCATCAAACTGATACACACGCGCTCTAACGGCCTGTCAGGGCCGTCCTGCCGGAGGCGCCCATCCTCCAACGATCCTGACAAGCGCGCCATGCCGTTCAAATTCATCCACATCACCGACACGCATCTGGCGAACCCCGGGCTGAAGCTCTATGGCCTCGACCCGCGCGCCAGGCTCGATGCTGCCATCGCCGACATCAACAAGCACCAGCCGGACGCCGCCTTCGCGGTCGTGACCGGCGACCTCACCCATTGGGGCGAGGCTGAATCCTACGCCAATTTCGCCGACGCGATGACGGCGCTGAAGATGCCGTACATCGCCATGGTCGGCAATCACGACCGCCGCGTCGCCTGCCTCGACAGCCTGAAGGCGGCGCCGCGCGATCCCAACGGTTTTGTGCAAGGCACCCGCACCACCGAACACGGCCTGTTCGTGTTCCTCGACACGCTGGACGAGACCAGCCACGCCGGCGAGATGTGCGCCAAACGCTTCGACTGGCTGGCGAAGACGCTGGCCGCCGCACCGGCCGACATGCCGTTCGTCGTCTTCATGCATCACCCGCCGTTCCCGGTCGGCGTGCACGCGATGGACGAGATCGCACTGAAGCAGAGCGCGGAATTCGCCGAGGTGATAGCGCCCTATCGCGCGCGCATCCGCCATCTCTTCTTCGGCCATGTGCACCGTCCCATCTTCGGCAGCTACGGCAAGATCCCGTTTTCGACGCTGCGCGGCACCAACCATCAGGTCTGGTTCGAGCTCGATGCCGACGCGCCGCATCTGGCGAGCCACGAGCCGCCGGCCTACGGCGTGGTGCTGATCGACGACGAGAACCTCGTCGTGCACAGCCACGACTTCCTCGACGCCAGCCTGCGCTTCCCGTTCGAGCCGCCTGCGGGTGTCGACGGCCGCGACTATGCGCTCAACTTCCCGGCGCGGTGACATGAGCCTCGCTGAACCCGCGGCTCTCCCGGTCGCGGCTGTGGTGCGGCCGCGCCTGCAGATCGTGACGCGGTTCACCACCCGCTTCAAAGCTTCGCTGCCGGCCTATCTGTTATTGCTGCCGTCGCTGATCTTTCTCGCGCTGTTCACCTATGGCGCGATGGGGCGCGTGCTGATCGATGCGCTCTATCAGCGCGCCACGCCGAAGGCGCCGCTTCTCTTCGTCGGCCTCGACAATATCGGCGCGGTGCTGGCGGACCCCTACTTCACCGGCGCCGTCGTCAACAACCTCATCTACGCAATCGGCACCGCGATCCCCAGCATCGGTCTTGCGCTGCTGTTCGCGCTGGCGCTGGCGCGCACCAATGCCGTAACCAGTGCGCTGCGCGCCGTGCTGTTCCTGCCGGTGCTGATCCCGATGGTGGCGGCGTCCGCGCTGTTTCTCTTTATCTTCCTGCCCAATGTCGGCCTGCTCGATTACTACATCGGCCGGCTGCTGCCGGTGGTTCCGAACTGGCTCGGCGATCCCGACATCGCGCTCTACGCGATCATGATCATCACGATCTGGAAGAACGCCGGCTATTACATGCTGTTCTTCCTGGCCGGCCTCCAGGCCGTGCCCGAGGACGTCATGGAAGCAGCCCATCTCGACGGCGCCGGTCCCTTCATGCGGCTGCGCTACATCATCCTGCCGGAGCTGAAGCCCACCTTCCTGTTCGTCATCGTGATCGCCACGCTGAACGCGGTGACGCAGGTCGACCACGTCTTCGTCATGACCAAGGGCGGCCCGTCGAACGCGACAAATCTCGTGCTGTTCTACATCTACCAGCAGGCGGTCGAGCACTACGACATCGGCAAGGCCTCGGCCGCGACGATGCTGACACTCGCCGCCTTGATGGGCGTCACCGCGCTATCGTTCCGCACCATGGCGAACCGCGAGGGCGGCGCATGAAGCTGATCGACGCCCTCACCAAAGACGCTCCGCTCGCCACCCGCAACGAGATCACGCCCAAACTTGGCTTCGCGCTGACTGTCCTGCTCGCGCTTGCCTGGCTGATCCCGTTCCTGTGGATGGGCGTGGCGACGCTGCGCCCGGCGTCCGACGGCATCAATCTGATGGCCGAGCTGATGCCGAGCCTGAAGCCGACGCTCGACAATATCAGGGACGCCTGGGAGATCGGCGACTTCCCGCGCTATTTCCTCAACACCACGATCATCTGCACCGGCATCCTGCTGGTGCAGTTCGTCACGATCACGCTGGCGGGCTTCGCGTTTGCGCGGCTCGACTTCGCCGGCAAGTCGCTGCTGTTCTATCTGTTCCTGATGCAGCTGATGCTGGTGCCGGTGCTGCTGATCGTGCCCAACTTGAGGATCATCGCGCAATTCGGCCTCTACGACACGCTCGCCGGCGTGATGATGCCGTTCTTTGCGTCGGCCTTCGGCACCTTCCTGATGCGCCAGGCGTTCGAGGCCATTCCGACCGAGCTGGAAGACGCCGCCCTGATCGACGGCGCCAGCCTGTTCCAGCGCATCCGCCACATCTATGTGCCGCTGTCGATCCCGAGCTTCTCGGCGTTCGCCATCATCTCCGTCACCAGCCACTGGAACGACTTCCTGTGGCCGCTGATGGTGATCAATTCGCCGGACAAGCGGCCGCTCACGGTCGGCCTCTCCGTCTTCACCGCGACCGCGGAAGGCACGCAGGCCTGGGGCACGATTGCCGCAGGCACGCTGATGGTGATCGCACCGCTGCTCATCACCTTCCTGATCTTCCAGAAGCGCTTCATCAGTTCTTTCGTCACCTCAGGCATCAAATAGGAGATTTGTAGATGCTGTTCTCCCGCAGGCTCATGCTCGGCCTCGCCATCGCAGGCTCAATGGCAAGCGCCCTCGCCGTTCCGGCGATGGCCGAAGGTCCGACCCAGATCGACCTGTTCTTCCCCGTTCCCGTCGACGGCAAGCTCGCCCGCGACATGGGCACCTTGATCAAGGAGTTCAACGACGGTCACCCCGATATCAAGGCGACCGCGGTCTATACCGGCTCCTATGACGACACGCTGATCAAGACCCGCGCCTCGATCAAGGCCGGCAAGCCGCCGGCGGCCGTGATCATGTCGGCGAACTTCCTGCTCGACATGCAGATCGAGAACGAGCTCACCAATCTCGACAGCCTGATCGCCGCCGACGGCAGCACCAAGGAAAAGTTCCTGGGCCAGTTCTTCCCGGCGTTGCAGGGCAACGCGGTGATCGACCGCTCGGTCTACGGCGTGCCTTTCCACAATTCGACGCCGCTGCTCTACATCAACGCCGACCAGGCCAAGGAAGCCGGCCTCGATCCGAACAAGCCGCCGCAGACCTGGGCCGAGCTCACCGACTGGGCCAAGAAGCTCACCAAGCGCGAGGGCGACAAGGTCACCCGGTGGGGCATCGCAATCCCCTGCGCCTATGACTATTGCGGCTGGATGATGGAAACGCTCACCATGACCAATGGCGGGCGCTACTACAACGAGGAGTTCGGCGGCGAAGTCTATTACGACACACCCTCGATGCTCGGCGCGCTGACCTGGTGGAGCGACCTCGTCAACAAGCACAAGGTCCACCCGCCCGGCGCCACGCCGGGACCAGCCGTCAGCACCTCCTTCATCTCCGGCAACGCCGCGATGATGATGCTGTCGACGGGGTCGCTGACCTATGTGCGCGAGAACGCCAAGTTCAACTACAAGGTCGCCTTCATCCCGCGCAACGTCCGCAACGCCGTGCCGATCGGCGGTGCTTCGCTGATCATTCCCGCGGGCGTCGAAGCGGACAAGCAGAAGGCCGCCTGGACGCTGATCAAGTGGATGACCTCGCCCGAGAAGAGCGCCTGGTGGAGCCGCGCCACCGGCTATTTCGCGCCCAACATGGCCGCCTACAAGACGCCTGATATGGTCGACTTCCTCAACAAGAACCCGGACGCCAAGACCGCCGTCGAACAGCTCGACGTCGCAAAACCGTGGTTTGCGACCTACAAGACCGTGCCCGTGCGCAAGAACCTCGAGGACGAGGTGATGCTGGTGCTCAACGGCAAGAAGCCGCCGAAGGAGGCCCTCGTCGCCGCCCAGAAGGCCGCCGACGAGACGCTCAAGCCGTACAATGCGGAGACGTCGCTGAAGCTGCCGTAAGGCGGCCATCCTGCAAAAGAACTTCGGCGCTCCGTCCTGCGGAGCGCCGAATTCATTCTGGGCAGTTCAAATTCGATCAGTTGCGCTTCCCGTCGAGCCTGAAGACCATCTGGGTCGGACGCACAAACCGCAACGCGATCAGCAGCACGGCGAGGACCGTACACATGTAGATCACCGCCATGGCGTCGATCGAATAGACCGGCCGGACGCCACCAGCGAAGACATTGTAGTAAAGTGCCACGACGAGGGTCTGCGAGCCTCCGCCTGCGAGCAGGAACGCCAGCTCGAAGTTGGAGATCGTGTTCACGAGCACGAGCAGCCCCGCCGTCAGGATGCCCGGCAGCATCAGGGGCAGCAGGATGCGGCGGAAGATCTGGATCCGGTTCGCGCCCAGCATCTGCGCCGACCATTCGAGGTTCATGCTGATCTGCTCGAAGAACGGCAGCAGGATGAACACGGCGAGCGGCACCATCGGGACCAGCACCGCGAGAATGACGCCGAGCACGGTCCCGCCGACGCCGAACCTGTAAAGCGTGGTGGCAAGCGGAATTCCGTAAGTCATCTGCGGGATCAGCAGCGGCAGGAAGTAGAGCAGCAGCAGGATCGGCTTGGCCCTGAAATTGCGCCGCGCCAGCACGTAAGCGGCCGGAAATCCGATCGCGAGCGCAATGACCACGACAGCCAGCGCGATGAACAGCGTGATGAAGAGAATGTGCGCGAGCTCGAACTCCCGCCAGGCGTAGGTGTACCAGTCCGCCGTGAAGGCCGGCGGAAGCGGGTTGCCGAACCAGCGCTTGGCAAACGAGCTCACCACGACATGCGAGACAATGCCCAGCAGGTTCAGGATGAACCCGAGCAGGAACAAATAGATCGCAAGTTTCCACAGGCGTCCGCGCATCGGTCCCTCTCAGCGTTTGCCGACGCCCATGGTCGTCGCGATGGTCATGCGGCGGCGCACCAGCACGATGGCAACGAGCGCCGCAAGCTGGCACAGCCCCATGATGACGGCGATCGCGGAGGCATAGGACATGTCGTATTGCTCGAACGCCTGCTGATACGCGGCGATCGAAATCGTTCGCGTCGAACCGGCCGGCTGCCCCACCATCACCGCCGACGGGAACACCGCAAAGCTCATCACGAAGACCAACGCAAAGGCGATGATCAGGCCGGGCGCGATCAAGGGAAACATCACGCGCCTGAAGATCGTCCACGGCCCTGCCCCCAGCATGCGGGCGGAACTCTCGAGGCTCGGGTCGATGCCTGAGATGTAGCCCAGCAGCATGAGGAAGCAGAAGGGGAAATTCTGCATGAACAGCGAGAAGATGACGCCAATGGAATTGTGGGTCAGCTCGAGCGGATTCTCGATCAGGCCAGCGGCGAGCAGCATCTGGTTCAGCCAGCCATTGGTGCCGTAGAAGCCGAGGATCCCTTCCGAGAGGAAGACGACGCCAAGCGAGATCGGAAGCACGAGAATGGTTGTGATCGTTCGCTCGAACCAGACCCCACGCCGCATTCCATAGGCGAGAAACAGCGCGATCAACACCACGGCAATCGTCGTCGGCAGTGCCAGCAGAAACGTGGTCTTGATCGTGCTGTATTGATAGGCGTCGCTGAAGAAGGCGACATAGTTCGACAGGATTCCGGCCGCGCCGCGTTTCGCCGGCTGCAGGCTGATGTAGATCCCGTAAACGAAGGGATAGACGAACATCGCAAGCACGTAGAGCAGCGAAGGCGCGAGACAGAGGATCGCAAGCAAATCGAGCTCGCTGCGGCGATCGGAACGGGTGAGAGCCACGACTTGTCTCCTCACTCGCGACGCAGCAGCACGAATTTTTCCGGCGGCAGCGTCAGATCCAGCGTGTCCCCGACCGAAAGCTTCTCCAGCGAACGGACCCAAAGCCTCGCGCCGTCACCGAAAGATATCTCCGCCTCCTGCTCCCGGCCGAGATACTCGACCAGTTCGATTTTGCCACGCAGCGCATTGACCCCATCAGCCGGCTTGCCGAGCCGGACATCCTCGGGGCGGATCGCCAGCACAGCGTCGTCTCCCGGACCGAAGCCGTCTCGCGCCCTCGCCCGCAGCGCCTGTCCCCTGAAATTCGCCTCGATCATGCCGCCCGCCTCCCCCCCGAGCGTCACGTCGAGGAAATTTCGAAAACCCATGAAATCGGCAACGAAGACGTTCTTTGGCCGGTCGTGGATCTCCTGCGGTGTGCCGACCTGCATCAGCACACCCTCGCGCAAGACGACGATGCGATCGGAGAGCGACAGCGCCTCGGCCTGGTCGTGGGTCACATAAATGGAGGTCAAGCCGAGCCTTGCATGCAACTGCTTGATCTCTGTGCGCATCTCGACGCGGAGCTTGGCGTCGAGATTGGAGAGCGGCTCGTCGAACAGCATCAAGCGGGGATGCAACACGAGTGCGCGCGCGATGGCGACACGCTGCTGCTGGCCGCCGGAGAGCTGGCCGGGATAGCGGTCTTCATAGCCGGCAAGACGGACCAGTCCGAGCATCTCCTGCACGCGCTGCTTGATTTCCGTGGACGGTCGGTTCTGCAGCGAAAGGCCGAACGCGACGTTGTTGAATACAGTCAGATGCGGGAACAGCGCATAGTTCTGGAACACCATGCCGAAGCCGCGCTTTTCCGGCGGCAGATCATCGATACGGCGGCCGTTGAGGTGAATTTCGCCGTCGCTCGGCAGCACGAGGCCGGCGATGATGCCGAGGGCAGTCGACTTTCCGCAGCCGCTCGGCCCGAGGAAAGTGACGAATTCACGGCCCCCGATCTCCAGCGGAAGGCGGTCGAGCACGACCTTGCCGCCGTAGCGCTTGGTGATCGACATCTCTAGCTTGTCAATGGAATCGGTCATCCCTGCCCCACATGCGCGCGCGAGGGCACGCTGGTGCGCCCCCCGCTCTCTGATCCCCGCGATGATTATTTCTTGACCTGATCAGCGCCGATCTCGCGATCCCACCGGTCCATCGCGTAGCTCAGCTCCTTCACGCCCAGCGGAGGCGAGACTTTCCACTTGGTCCCGATCTGGTCGTACTCAGGACGCCAGAACTCCTTCACCTCGTCCTGTATCTCTTTTGGCGCCGATGCGAGGGTCGCGGCCTTCACGACCGGGCCGATGAAGGCCTTCCAGGTGAGAGCCTGTTGTTCGGGCTTCCACATGAACTTCATCAGGTCGATGATGACATCCACCTGCTCCTGCGGCACACCCTTCGGAATGCACCAGTAGTGGCCATCCACCACGAAGGTGGTGTTCTCCAGGATCACGATCTTGGAATCCGGCGGGATCACGCTCTGGGCGCGAGGCTTCATGTCCCATTCCATGATCCCGGCGATCATCCAGCGCTGTCCCTGCGCGAACTCCTTCAGGGTGATGGCGGTGCCGGTCGGATAGTATTCCGTCGACTTGCCGAGCTCCTTCAGGAAGTCCCAGCTCTTGTCCCAGCCCTTTTCAGGATCGAGCGGCTTGGAGTCCCCGAGGATGAAGGCAAATCCCTGCAGGATCGCGCGGCCCGGGCCGCTGTTGGCCGGACGCGCATACATGAACTTGCCAGGGTTTGCTTTCACCCAGGTGAGCAATTCCTGCGCCGTCTTCGGCGGGTTGGGCACCTTGGCGGGGTTGTAGATCAGCACCGGGCCGCCGGCATTGCCGACCGACGGAAGCAGGAATCCCTTTCCCTCGTCATACAGCGCCTTGCCGGCGTCGGTCAGAACATCGCGCGGAAAGCTGCTCTGATAGTCGGGGATGGCGAGAAGCTGGCCGTTCTGCGCGAGCAGCGCGCCGCCGTCCTGTCCAGTCAGCACCAGGTTGATATCAAGACGTCCGGCATCCTGCTGCGTTTTGATCTTCGCGGGAAGCTCCGGCGCGGGCGCGCGCTGGATCTTGATCTCACCGACCTTGTCGGGATTGGCCTTCTTGTAGTTCTCGATGATGGTTTGCGTGGAGGCGAGATCGCCGCCGGTGTCGATGATCGACAGGCTGATTGGAGCGGCAAAGGCTCCACTGAGGCTCGCCCCAATCAAGGCGGCGGCCATCAGGGTCGCTGACACCTTCGTCATAAGTCCTCCCAGTCTTTATTTTTGTCATTAGTTGTTATTTATTTGTAATACGAAGATCGGCGAAACTGAGCCTTGTTGTCAAGCTATCTGTTGCACGGACATTTCAGCACAGCGGGAACGACCTGAACTTGTCAGAACATATGTCAATAATTTGTCCAATGGCTGACTATCCAAATTGGCGGAGCCGAATTTGAAAAAGCGCACTGCGAAGGTCGCTGAACTGCCGCGCTCCCCCGCGACCGGGCGGTTGAGCGACCGTGTCTACGACCACGTGCTCGGCCACATCGCGATGGGCATCCTTCCCATCGACTGCCGGCTGCCGCCCGAAAACGGCCTTGCTGACCTGCTCGACGTCTCGCGCCCCGTCGTTCGCGAAGCCTTGATGCGATTGCGCGATGACGGGTTGATCGCGTCGCGCCAGGGCGCGGGCTGGTTCGTCACGCGGCGCCCGGCTGCCAACGCTTTCGACTTCGCGCCCGTCAGCAGCATCCCGGACATCCAGCGCTGCTTTATCTTCCGGATGGCTGTCGAGGGCGATGCCGCGGCTCTTGCTGCGCGCAACCGGGACAGGCAAAGCCTGCGCCGCATCCACCAGGTCCTCACGAAGCTCGATGCAATGGTTGCCCAAGGGCGTGAGGGCGGACTGGGCGTCGAGGAGGATCTCCTCTTCCACCGCACGATTGCAGAAGCAAGCGGCAACCGGTTCTTCGTCGAGACGCTGACCTCGTTGAGGGAACAGATCGCCATCGGCGTCAATCTGAACCGCAATCTCTCTCTCATTCAGCCGCGCGGCCGAATCCTGCGAGGCCAGCAGGAACATCGCCGCGTTTTCGAAGCCGTCGAGGCTCAGGACGAAGAAGGTGCCCGTCGCGCCATGCGCACCCACGTCGACAATGCGCGAAAGAGAATATTTGAGGGAGGCTGATTGCTGCGGCGCGCGATTGCATCGGCTCAGATCGTCACCACGATCTCAGATCGTGACTACGATCTTGCCGAATTGCTCGTTCGACTCCAGGAAGCGATGCGCCTCGACGATGTCCTCGAACCGAAACGTTCGGGCGATGATCGGCTTCAACGTGCCGTCCGCCAGCCCATCGAGGATGAAGGCCTTTGCCTTCGCAAGGCGCGCGGGATCGCGGGTGATCTCGTGCACGAGGTAGCCGCGCAGGACCAGGCTCTTGGTCAGCACGTTGACGAGCGGGAATAGCGTCGGCTCGGGGCTCAATCCGCCATATTCGATCAGGATGCCGCCCGGCGACATCGCCGCGGTCAGCGGCTCGAACGCGGGTCCGCCGACCGCATCGAGCACCACACGGACGCCGCTTGAGCCGGCGATGTCGTCCAGCCGCGCGCGAATATCCTCTTCGGCTGACGCGACGACGTGTGCGGCGCCGGCATCGCGCAACGCCCACCGCTTGGCCGACGTCCGCGTCAGGGCGATCGGAACGGCCCCGATCCGGTTCGCGATCTGAATGGCCGCTAGCCCAACGCTGCTCGACGCCGCCGTGATGGCGACGAGATCCCCTCGCGCGAGTCCGGCGATGTCGACCAGTGCGCCGTAAGCCGTGAGATATTGCATCCACACCGCAGCCGCCGTCTCGAAATCCAACTGTGGGGGATGCTTCACGACAAGCTCGGCGGGAAACGTCGCGAGTTCGGCATAGGCCGGCCATCGCACCATCGACAGCGGCGGCACGATGCTGACGGCATCGCCCGGCGCGAAGCCGGCAACATCCGCTCCGACAGCCTCGACGATCCCCGCCGCCTCCAGCCCGAGGCCGGACGGAAATGTCGCGGTCTCGATATAGGTCCCCCTCCGCAACAGGGCTTCCGCACGGTTGAGGCCGAATGCCTTTATGCGAATCTGCACCTCGCCCCGTGCCGGCGGCGCGACGTCGACAGTCTCGATGCGCAGCACTTCGGGACCGCCATGCTGGTGAAAGCGAACGACGCGAGCCATTGGATCTACTCCAAAACAATTGAACTGAATGGAGCTATGCCGCGCCCACGGAAGCAGATAAATCGTCGAAATAAGTGAACAGTCGAAACTAGGAGTTTTTAATCATGGACCGCCTGACCAGCATGGCCGTGTTCGTCAGGGCCGTCGATCTCGGCTCGTTCGCAGCCGCCGCCGACGCCTTCGAGATGTCGGGGCCGATGGTCGGCAAGCATATACGCTTCCTCGAAGAGCGCCTTGGCGTCCGCCTCCTCAACCGCACCACGCGCCGCCAGAGCCTGACGGAAGCTGGCAAGGCCTATTACGAGCGCTGCCGTGTCGTGCTCAAAGAAGTGGAGGCCGCTGACACCGTCGTTGCCGACGAGCTCTCCGAGCCGCGCGGCAGGCTGCGCGTGACCATGCCCGCCCTGTTGGGACGGCACTGCATCGCTCCCTTGCTGATAAAGCTCGCGCGAAAATATCCGCATCTCGAGCTTGATCTGTCTTTCGGCGACCCGATCGCTGACATCATCGAGGCCGGGTACGACCTCGCGATCCGGACCGGCGAACTCGACGACCAGTCCGGCCTGATCACGCGGCGCATCGCGAGCCAGCGCATGGTGGTGTGCGGCGCGCGCTCGTATTTGCGCGCCAACGGCAGGCCGAAAAGGATCGACGATCTCGCATCGCATCAGGCGATCATCTATCGCCGCTCGGGGCGCGTCCGGCCATGGCTATTCCCACAATCGGACCAGCCTCCACGCGAGATCACGCCCATCGGCAGGCTGAGGCTCGATGATCTCGAGGCCATCGCCGATGCCGCCGCACAAGGCATGGGGCTGGCTTGGCTGCCCTACTGGCTGGTCCGCGAGCGCCTCGACACCGGCGCGCTGACCGGTCTCTTCGGCGGACAACCAGAATTCCTGTACGACTGCCACGCGCTGTGGCCGCGTTCGTCTCGGATGCCGCCAAAGGTTCGCGCCACTGTGGATACCCTCGCCGCCGGCCTGCCGAAGCTGATGACGTGATGGCGGGCCCGAAGGCCGCGTTAACCCCGCGTCCACCATCCGGCCCGCCCAGCCGCCGGTAACCATTTGAATTAACAGACCCTCAACGCACAGCCGACAAATCTAACGGTGTTTCTGGAGATTTCCGCCGTGGATCTGTTGGTTTTCGAGTTCCTGGGATTGGCGCTGGTTGCCATGTGTCTGGTCGTGGTGGCGCTGCCCTGCGCCCGCAAATCCTCGAACCGGATCCGGTACGAATAGGAATTTCGGCCAACTGAAGTGATTCCGGCCCAATGCAAGGCTCGAATTCGTCACGAGCCCCTTGACATCACAGCGCTTTCGGCAGAACGGCTGATGGCAAGTGTCATGGGCCCTTCATGGATTTGATTACCACCACCGCTGACCTCGCGGCTGCCTGCAGCCGGCTGGCCAAGCATCCCGTCATTACCGTCGATACCGAGTTCCTGCGCGAAACCACCTATTACCCGCTGTTGTGCGTGGTGCAGTTGGCCAGCGCCGAGGAAGCGATCGTCGTCGACACCCTGGCCGAGGGCATCGACCTCAAGCCGTTCTTCGAGCTGATGGCCAACGAGAGCGTGCTGAAGGTGTTTCACGCTGCGCGCCAGGACATCGAGATCATCTGGCACCAGGCCAACATCATCCCGCATCCGGTGTTCGACACCCAGGTCGCGGCCATGGTGCTCGGCTATGGCGACAGCATCGCCTATGACGCCCTGGTCGAGAAGGTCACCGGCCACCGCCCGGACAAGACCCACCGCTTCACCGACTGGTCGCGCCGGCCGCTGACCAAGGAGCAGATGCATTACGCGGTCTCCGACGTCACGCATCTGCGCGACGTGTTCGCAGCACTCGACGCCGATTTGAAGAAGCGCCGCCGCAGCGAATGGGTCTCGATCGAGATGGAGGTCCTGACCTCGCCAAAGACTTACGACTTCCACCCCGAGCGCGCCTGGGAGCGGCTGAAGACACGGGTGCGCAAGCCGAAGGACCTTGCCGTACTGATGGAGGTCGCGGCCTGGCGCGAGCAGGAAGCGCAGAGCCGTGACGTGCCGCGCGGCCGCGTGCTGCGCGACGAGGCCGTCAGCGACATCGCGACCCACGCGCCGAACACGATCGAGAAGCTCGCAAACCTGCGTTCGGTACCGAAGGGGTTTGAGAAATCCAAATGGGGCGCAGATATCGTCGCCGCCGTCGAGCGCGGGCTGGCGCGGGACCATTCCACGCTGCCGAAGCTGGAGAAGCCGCGCAACAATAACAACGGCGCTGCGACGGTCGAGCTGTTGAAGGTGCTGCTGCGCATGACCGCCGAGCGTCATGCGGTGGCCAGCAAAGTGATCGCGACCGTCGACGATCTCGAGGAGATCGCGGCCGACGACGACGCCGATGTGCCCGCCCTGCGCGGCTGGCGCCGCGAGCTGTTCGGCGACAACGCGCTGAAGCTCAAGCGCGGCGAGCTGGCGCTGGCGATCGAGAAGGGCCGCGTGATCGGGGTTCAGCGGGCGGAGGCGGTTAAACCGTCATCCTGAACTGCGCGCCATGCGCAGCATGGCGAGCCTCGAAGGATGAACGGGGATGGATTAGCGCCCGCTGCTTCCAACGCGTCATTGCGAGCGCAGCGAAGCAATCCAGAGTCTTTCCGAGGAGACAGTCTGGATTGCTTCGTCGCTTCGCTCCTCGCAATGACGGGGGCGAGAGGCCCCTACGCCTGCGGCAGCTTGGCCACTTCCGACTTCATGTCGTTCAACACGCCAGTGATCGCCGCGATCAGCTCGTCGATCTGGGCCTTGGTGACGATCAGCGGCGGGCAGATGGCGATGGCGTCGAGCATGTTGCGCGAGATCACGCCTCGCTCCTGTAGCATACGGCTCGCCATGCCGCCGACGGCGCCGGGCGTCGCGGCCGCGGTCTTGCGGCCCTTGTCGAGCACGAGCTCGATCGCTGCGATCATGCCGACGCCGCGGACCTCGCCGACCAGCGGATGGCTGGTGAGCTCGCGCAGCTTGCCCTGCATGTAGCCGCCGAGCTCGGCGGCATGCGCGACCAAGCCGCGCTCCTCGATGATCTTGAGATTCTCCAACGCAACCGCCGAACCGACCGGATGGCCGCCCGCGGTGAAGCCGTGGCCGAGCACGCCGATCTTGTTGCTCTCGTCCGCGATCGGCTCGAACATGCGGTCGTTCATGATGATCGCCGACAGCGGGAAGTAGCTCGACGTGATCTGCTTGGAGACCACCATCGCGTCGGGCTTGATGCCGTAGGTCTCGCAGCCGAACATCTTGCCGGTGCGGCCGAAGCCGCAGATCACTTCGTCGGCGATCAGCAGGATGTCGTACTTCTGCAAAACCTGCTGGATCTTGTCCCAATAGGTCGCCGGCGGCACGACGACGCCGCCCGCCCCCATCACGGGCTCGCCGAAGAAAGCCGCGATCGTGTCAGGTCCTTCCTTCTGGATCAGCGCGTCGAGCTCCTCGGCCCGGCGCGTCGCGAACGCTTCCTCGCTCTCGCCGGGCGCGCCGTCCTTGTAGAAATGCGGCGATCCCGTATGCAGGATGTTCGGCAGCGGCAGGTCGAACGAGCGGTGGTTGTTGGGTAGGCCGGTGAGGCTCGCGGACGCAATGGTGACGCCGTGATAGGCGCGCATGCGGCTGATGATCTTCTTGCGCTGGGGCTGGCCGAGCGCATTGGAGCGATAGGCGATCAGCTTGAGGACGGTGTCGTTCGCCTCCGAGCCGGAGTTGGTGAAGAACACCTTGCTCATCGGCACCGGTGCGAGCGCGACCAGCTTCTCGGCGAGGTCGATCGAAGGCCCGTGCGATTTGGCCGAGAAGGTGTGATAGAACGGCAGCGCCAGCATCTGCTTGTGCGCGGCATCGACCAGCCGTTTCTCGTTGAAGCCGAGCCCGACGCTCCACAACCCCGCCATCGCCTCGAAATAGCGTTTGCCCGACGCGTCGAACACATAGGGCCCCTCGCCGCGCTCGATCACCAGCGGACCTGCCTGCTGATGCGCGCGGGCGTTGGTATAGGAGTGGAGCTGGTAGGCCACATCCCGGGCTTCTTGCGAATTGGGCAGCATGGACATTTGCAGGGATCCCTTACGTCATCACGTCGCCGGCACGGCCAGCATCACCACTCGATCATCGAGTTACTCGTATCAAGCTACTTCTCAAGCTACTTCGCTATTGCGACGAGGCAAGACTTGCAACGCCAATTCGTCGGCAGCAAGCGCTCAGCAGCGATGCACAAAGCCGCACACAGGACAACGATCAGGCCGCACCGTCGTCATTCTCGTCGTTGTCGGCTGAGGCTTCCCTCACCTCGACCAGCGCCATCGAGAGCAGATAGATGGTCGTGGGCAGACCGATCCGGCGCGCCACCTCGACGGCACGCGACAGATCGCTCGCCAGCTCCCTGAGCTCGTCCTCCCGAGACAATGTCCACACCCCATCCATCCGCCGATCGCGTCAGTCTAGACTGCGACGGCGCCGCTGGTTTTGATCAGTTCGGCGCTGGACTGGAGTGTAGCAAAGTTGGCGATGACATTCACCACCGACTGTTTGTAGGCCGCCGCCTCGCCCGAGCCTGGCTGCCGGCAGGCCACGGCATCGCCGACCACCTGATAGCGGTGGCTACGGTGAAATCCCTCGACGACGGTGGCCAGGATGGTCTCGTCGAGCGAAAAGCCCGTCATCACGCAGCGCACGTTGCGGAGGTTGGACATGTAGTCCACGAAACGCGACGAGCTGTAAGCCGACGGCAACGGGTGCTCGAACGTCATCTCGCCGGGCCGCGGCCTGGCCTCCGCGATCCAATCGGTCAGTCTGGATGACGGATTGAACCACGCCGCCTGCGCGATGCGCTTCAAATGCATCACCGGCCAGAGATTGCTGCGCCACAGCGTCAGCAACTCCAGGCAGCGCATCGTGGCGGTGTCGCCGTCGACAATGACGTGGCGACGCCCAGGGGTCAGATATTCGACCTGGAGATCCGCACAAATCAGGATCGGCGGATCGTCATGGATGGAAACCAGCATTGTCTTGCGCGGAGCTGCACCAGTTTCAACGATCGGCGAGTGCGAGATCTCGCAGCGGCGAAGTCACCACCCGCCCCGCCGAGGCGTCGAGCACCCCCGGCCGGTCCCAATCGCCCTCGGGGCGGATGATAACGTAGGGATCACTGTCCAGCGTGATGGCGTCCGGCCCAGGTTCGATCTCCAGCAGCATCTCCGTGTAGGAGAAATCCGAGAAGGTGATCTTGCGATTGTGGCCGAGCGGCTTGGCGCCGAAATGAGCCCAGAAATCGACCAGCCGGTCCTGCGCCTGGCCGTAGATCTTGCGGAACCCCTTGCGCTTCACGTAGTCGACGCTGGCCTGCACCAGCTTGAACGAGATGCGCGAGCGCCGATATTGGTGACGCACCGCGAGCCGCTCGACCTTGGCGAAATCGCCGAAGAAGCGCACGCGCAAACAGCCCGCGGGCTCGTTGCCGATGTAGCCGATGAAATGCGCGGCAACCATGTCGTTGCCATCGAACTCCTCGTCGAACGGACAATCCTGCTCCGCGAGATAGACCGCGGAACGAATGGCCGTGACAAGCATGAGATCGCTGGGATCACGCGCGAGACGAACGGTGATTGCGCGGGAGTCGGGTTTGGCGAGAGGAATCCTAGTGCCGTGCATCTGCAAAACTCCTTGCTTGAATGATCGCGCCCGGCATGCGCATCGGCTGCCGATGCCAGGGCCGCTCGTAACACCAGAGATCGGGCTGGAAGCTTGAAATTGGCTCGAATCCGGTCGCTCTCATGATCTCGCGTCCGGCCACGGTTGACGGCTGCGCATAGCAATCGGCGCCATGAAATCTTATCTGGCGAAGATGAGCCGCAGCCTTGCCAAGACCGGCGATGCCACGGCCGGTCGCCGCGATCGCCCAGATATAAATCGCCGAAACCGCCTCGTTTGCCGAGGCGAGATGACGCGTGTCGGGTGCGGTCAGGCAGATATCGTCGAGCAGCAATGCATCATGCCCGCGGTCGTTGAGAAACATGAAGGCCATGCCGCCGAGCAGATTGCCATTTCGGGTGAATGTGAGGATGCTCTGGGGATCGAAAGCGAAATATGTCGCGAGCTCCATCGCCCCGATCTGCACACCCGGCACCAGCCGTCGCGCCATCTCCGAAAGCGCGGCAATTTCGGAAAATTGCGCGCAACGGACATCCACGTCAGGGCTCAGCGGCAAGGCATCGAAATCATGCCTTGCGGCAAACGAGCCCCTTTCCTTACTCATGTCGTCCCTCTATCGTTCGGGGGTTTTGTACGCCGCTATGAGGAGAGCCTAGCGGCTGGAGATCAGGAGTATGCAGCAAGTATTGCACCGGGGTGCTGCATTGATGCAGCACCATGAAGAAGCGCTAAATGCGTCCTGGGACGATTTGAAACTGTTTTTAGCTTGCGCAAAATATAAAAGTTTTCGCAACGCGGCCGAAGAGCTCGGGCTCACCTCCACCACATTGATGCGCCGGATCGACCGGCTCGAAGAGAGCATCGGTTGCAAGCTTTTCCTGCGCGACCAGAGCGGGCTCACGCTCAGCGACGAAGGCACCGCGATGATCGCCGACGTCGCGCATATGGAGCGCCACGCCTTCAACGTCTTCCGCCGCGCCTCGCGCTCGTCCAACGATACGTCGGGCACGGTGCGCGTCGCGGTGACGGAGGGCCCCGGCAATTTCTGGATCCTGCCGCGGCTGATCGATTTCCAGAAGACCTATCGCAAGATCGCCGTCGATCTGCGTTGCGCGATGGAGCAGGCGGACGTCGCGCGGCTGGAGTCGGACATCGCGATCCAGCTCGAGCCGCCGACCAATCCCGATCTCATCGTTGCCAGGCTCGGCCGGCTGCACATTTATCCCTTCGTCTCCAGCGACTATGCGGACCTCTACGGCGTGCCGGCGACGCTCGCTGAGTTGCCGAACCACCGCATCATCAAGCAGAGCGCGCCGCAGGTCGACGACGGCGCCTATGCCCGCGTGCTCGGGTTGAAATCGCTGGAGGGCATCGTCGGGATCAAGACCAATTCTTCCGTTGGCGTGCTCTATGCGGTCGAGCGCGGCGCCGGCATCGGTTTCCTGCCGACGGTGTCGATCGCGCTCGGTGCGCCACTCGTCGCCGTCGACCTCGGCGTCAGCCACCACGCCGACCTCTGGCTCACTTATCACAAGGAGTTCCGCACCTCCGAGCGGCACAAGATCGTGGTCGACTGGCTGAAGCAGATCTTCGACCCCAAAACCCATCCCTGTTTCCGCGACGAATTCATCCATCCGAACGCGTTGGTGCCGATGATGACGGCTGCGCACGAAGGCTTTGGATTGTCTGGATACGTTGCAGCGACGCCGAAGTGAGCGGGCTTCACCACCGATATTCGAAGCCGATCGTGCCCTGGTGCGACGTCAGCTCGTTGCGGAACTTGCCGTCGTAATTGACGTAGAGCCGCGCGGTGTTGGTCAGGCTGAGCGAGGCCGAGGCGCCGGCGTCCATGCCGTAACGGCTCTCGCCGATGCCGGGGACGACGATGTTCTGGGTCCCGAGGCTGACCTGGACCGAACCCAGATCCTGATAGAAATTGTCGACGAACTTGCCGTAGGCCGAGAGGTCCAGGATCTTCTGGTCGAAAATGAAGTAGCGCCCGATCTCGGCGCCGATCATGACCCGCGCGCGCGCGATCGCGCTCGAGCCAACGTTGAGCGGATCGAGTCCGCCCGCCTCCTGGAACGCCGCGCCGGTGGCCCGCACATATTCGAGCGCGCCCTTGGGCACGATGCGGATCTGGTCCCTGGTCCAGTAATAGCTGATCTCGGTCAACGCGCCGTCGACCGCGGCGCGATAACCCGCCGTCGCCAGGCCAAAGCCGGTATCCCGGCTGGAATGGACCTTGCCGAAACCGTGCACCACCGCGAAGGCCCAGGTCCAGGGTCCCTTGTCGACGGAGCCGTTGAAGCCGATCTGGGTCAGGTCGAGCGTCGCCGATTGCAGCGCGAGCGGCACGTCGATGTCGGTATGGCTCTGATCGACGGAGAAGCCGAGATTGACGCCCGGCGCGACCCGAGCACCGAAGCCGGCGACGCCGCCGAACGTCTTGCGCTTGTCGCCGACGAAATCGCCCTGCGGATCGGTCCGGACCGAAACGCCGTAGCCCTCGTACCAGGTGCGGTAACGCGGATCCTCCGTGCTCGCCGAGGCTCCGCCACCGCCGGGGTTGGTTCGGAACGCGCGATTGACGCCGCCGGAGGCCTGATTGCCGAGGCGCTCCAGGAAGTTCGAGCCGAGATTGAGTGCGCTGTTGCCGGCCGACTGGTCGTAATTGGTCGAGGTCGGCATCGGCACCGGGGTTGGCGACGGCGTGGGTGTCGGGGTCGGGGTCGGCGTCGGGCTTTGCGCGAAGCCCGGCGTCGCCGACATCATCACGGCGAACGCAAGCGCCATGGCGATCGCGGCCACGATCCGCCGGACGCGGTCCAACCCGATCGTCTGCCATGTTCCCGAACGCTGCGAGGGGCAGCCCATGCCGACAAATCCCGATGGCAAAATGGCGATCCGCAAAAATGCAACACGAGTTGCGGCGCGTGCGGCGATTTGTGCCGAACTGCCTCGGAGGGTCAACCGGTTGGCATGCGACGGCCGGGGCTATTGCCCTCGATTGTGGTTCCGCGGCCACAGGTCGCAAATAGCAGGCGCGTGCGCCCGGTCCGATCTTGAAATCCGGGCGCGGCTTGCTAACGCGCGATTTTCATGTTGCAATGTCGGACACAATCGGAATTGGCGCTCGGCTGTGCGTTTCGCGACCTTGAGACTCAAGACTCGAACAGACTTCCGGAAGCCCGTTTGTGGCGTGGCGTGCGAAAAGCAGCCGCGTCTTTTTTGTATCTAGCGGAGGAGACTACGATGCCACAAAAGGGCACCGTCAAATGGTTCAACCCGACCAAGGGCTATGGGTTCATCAAGCCGAACGGCAGCGACAAGGACGTGTTCGTCCACATCTCCGCCGTCGAGCGTGCCGGACTCTCCACCCTCAATGAAAACCAGGTGGTTGAATACGACCTCGTGGAGAACCGCGGCAAAGCCTCCGCGGAGAACCTCAAGGTCTCCTGATTTCTCTCAAAGCCAAAGCGCGAGAGATCATGACGTTGCCCCCGGCGCTGCCGGGGGATTTTGTTTGGGACGACGAAACGCGACCACGCCTCAGTTCGCCACCGGCGCTACCAGAAAATTCTCCGACGCCGAACTGCCCGCCGTCTTGCAGACGTCGCCCTCGATCTGGACCTTGCCGGTCGCAAGCAGGCTTAGTGCCGCAGGATAGATGCGGTGCTCGACTTCGAGGATGCGCTCCGACAGCGTCTCCGCCGTGTCGTGATCGCTGACGGGTACCGCGCCTTGCATCACGATCGGGCCAGCATCGGTCTCGGGGATGACGAAGTGCACTGTCGCGCCAGACAGTTTGACGCCGGCGCGCAAGGCCTGGCCGTGCGGATCGAGGCCCGGAAACGACGGCAGCAGCGAGGGATGGATGTTGAGCATCCGCCCGTACCAGGCCCTGGTGAACTCGGCGGTAAACAGGCGCATGAAACCGCCGAGGCAAATCAGCTCGATGCCGTGCCGGTCGAGCGCTGCCTGCAACACGGCCTCGAAGCCGGCGCGGTCCTTGCCGAACGGCTTGCTCTCGATCACCAGTGTTTCCACGCCGGCCGCCTTGGCCCGTTCGAGTCCGAGCGCATCAGCCTTGTTCGAGATGACGAGCGAAACCTCCGCCGGAAAATCCGCCGCGCTTGCGGCCTTGATCAGCGCGGACATGTTGGAGCCGCGGCCGGAGATCAGGATGGCGACGCGGCGCTTCATCACAGCGCCAGTCATCACAGTGCCATGTCGAGATGGCCGTTATAGACGACGCGGTGCTCGCCCTCGGCCGGGATCACGGTGCCGAGTTGCGCCACAGTCTCGCCGGCATCGGTGAAGACCCGCACGACATCGTCGACCTTGTCGGGCTCGACGATCGCGATCATGCCGATGCCGCAGTTGAAGGTGCGCAGCATCTCCAGCTCGGCAATGCCGGCCTGGGCCGCCAGCCATTTGAACACCGGCAGCACCGGCAGGCGCGCCAGATCGATGCCGACGCCGAGATGGTTCGGCAGCACGCGCGGAATGTTGTCGGTGAAACCGCCGCCGGTGATGTGGGCGAGGCCCTTAACCGCTGCCGTTTCGCGGATCGCGCGCAGGCAGGATTTGACGTAAAGCCGCGTCGGCGTCAGGAGCGCACCGCCGAGCGTCATGACCGGCGAGAACGGCGCCTGCGCCTCGAAGCCGAGACCGGACTGTTCGACGATCTTGCGCACCAGCGAAAATCCGTTGGAGTGCACGCCCGACGAGGCCAGGCCGATCACGGCGTCGCCCGCGGCAATGTCCTTGCGCGGCAACAGCGTGCCGCGCTCGGCGGCACCAACGGCAAAGCCGCCGAGATCATAGTCGCCGTCCTTGTAGAGGCCGGGCATTTCGGCGGTCTCGCCGCCGATCAGAGCGCAACCGGATTCGCGACACCCTTCGGCGACGCCGGCGACGATCGAGGCGGTGGCCTCCGGGTCGAGCTTGCCGCACGCGAAATAGTCGAGGAAGAACAGGGGCTCGGCGCCCTGTACCACGAGGTCGTTGACGCTCATGGCGACGAGGTCGATGCCGATCCCGCCATGCAGGCCGGTCTCGATCGCGATCTTGACCTTGGTGCCGACGCCATCGGTGGCCGCAACCAGGATGGGATCCTTGAAGCCGGCCGCCTTGAGGTCGAACAGGCCACCGAATCCGCCGATCTCGGCGTCGGCGCCGGGTCGTGCGGTGGCGCGCACCATCGGCTTGATCAGGTCGACCAAGCGGTTGCCCGCGTCGATATCGACGCCTGAATCGGCGTAAGTGAGGCCGTTTTTGCGGTCGGTCATGCCCGATTTCCAGTGGGTTTGCGGCTGGTTACGTCGAATTCCGGGGACGCGCAATGGCAAGCGTGGCGCCCCGCCCTATACTATGTAGATATCAACTGGTTCAGCCTCGAAGGGGCCGGATTTCGAGGTCAGGCCGGGTGCCGGGAAGCGCCGCGTGAGTATTCCGAATATCATTACCCTGGGCCGCATCATGCTGGTCCCGATCATCGTCTGGGCCATCGTGTCGAGCCAAATGGAGGTGGCGTTTGCCGTCTTCCTGATCGCCGGCATTAGCGACGCCGTCGACGGCTTCCTGGCCAAGCGTTTCAATATGGCGAGCGAACTCGGCGCCCTGCTCGATCCGCTCGCCGACAAGGCCCTCTTGGTCTCGATCTACCTGTCGCTCGGCATCTGGGGCGACATTCCCCGCTGGATCGTGATCCTGGTGGTATCGCGCGACATCATGATCGTCGCCGCCGTGATCGTGTCCTGGCTGTTCGACAAGCCGGTCGAGATGAAGCCGTCGAAAGTATCCAAGCTCAACACAGCGGCGCAGGTGGCCTATGCGGCACTGGTGCTGGCCGCCCTCGCCTTCGGCTTCAAGCCCGGTCCTTATGATATAATCCTGATGGCCCTCGTGACGGTCTTCACGCTGTCCTCCGTGTCGCTCTATCTCGTCGAGTGGCTGCGGCACATGAGCACGCTCGAGGCCAAATGAAGGGGATACGGCCCCGCAAAAGGCCAACTCGGGATCGAATAAGTCAAATCTCTTCAGACGAGGCCGGCGCGCCGGCATGGAGCAAAATAAGCGTGCCAGGCCGCGTTCATCCCCGACAATTGGCATTTTCGCTTCCGCACGCGGAGAGCCTGAGCCGGGACAATTTCCTCGAGGGGCCCGCCAATGCCGCCGGCCTTACTCTGATCGACGGCTGGCCGGAATGGCCGCATCGGATCATGTGGCTGGCCGGCCCCGAAGGCAGCGGCAAGAGCCATCTGGCCGCGATCTGGGCCGAGGAGGCTGGCGCCCGCTCGACCACGGCCAATGCGATGACCGCGGCCAGTGTCCCCGGCGCGCTCGCGACCGGCGCGCTGGTGGTCGAGGATCTCAAGGCCAGAGACTTTGACGAGCGCGCCCTCTTCCACCTCATGAACCTCGCCCGCGAGGACGGCGCTTACGTGCTTTTCACCGGCCGCGAGGCGCCGGCGGCGCTCGACGTCGAGCTCCGCGACCTGCGCTCGCGGCTTCGGACGATTCCAATGATTTCGCTACTGTCGCCGGACGACCAGCTGTTCCGCGGCCTGATCGTCAAGTTCTGCGCCGACCGCCAGCTCGCCGTGGACGAAAGCGTGGTGAGCTACCTCGCAACCCGGCTGGAGCGGTCGTCCGCCGCAGCGCGGCGCGCCGTGGAGCTGCTCGACGGCGAGGCCCTGCGGCTCGGCCGTCCCGTCACCCGGGCGCTCGCAGCCGAGCTGCTTCGGGATGCTTGACCGCCACGCCCCTCGGAGCCGCTTGACGCGGCGCGACGGCGGAACATCAATGTCATCGAAACGTCATCGCACTAACACATGCTCCGGCCGGTTTTGGGCGTAAGTCGCAAATTGGGGCGACCTGGATGGATCGACTTCTCATGGATTCCGCGCAAGCTATTGATACAAAAGAGAAAGCCACGGAACCCGAGCGTCAGCCGGCGATCGCATCGAGCCCGGAGCGATTCATCAATCGCGAACTCTCGTGGCTGCATTTCAACCGTCGGGTTCTCGAGGAATCGGTGAATCCCAGCCACCCTGTACTGGAACGGGTGCGTTTCCTGTCGATTTCGGCGAATAACCTCGACGAGTTCTTCATGGTCCGCGTCGCCGGCATCAAGGCGCAGGTGCGCGAGGGCATTGCCGAGCGCGCGCCGGATGGCCTGACACCGTCCGAACAGCTTGCGCTGATCAACCGGACCGTCCCCCAGTTGGCCTCCGATCAGCACGCAATCTGGGCCGATTTGCGCGGCACGCTGGCCGGCGTCGGCATCATACTGGTCGACGGCAAGGAGGTCACCAAGACGGAGCGGATCTGGCTCGAGGACTACTTCCTCAACAATGTTTTCCCGCTGCTGACGCCGCTGGCGATTGATCCGGCGCACCCCTTCCCGTTCATCCCGAGCCTCGGCTTCACCATCGCGCTCCAGCTCACACGCGAGGCCGACGGCAAGCCAATGAACGCGCTGATCCGCATGCCCGGCAAGATCGACCGCTTCATCCGCCTGCCGGCCGAGGGCAAGGTCAGGTTGATCTCGCTTGAGCAGGCGACCGGTCTGTTCATCAACCGTCTATTCCCTGGCTACAGTCTTCACGGCCAGGGGGCCTTCCGCATCATCCGCGACTCCGAGCTCGAAATCGAGGAAGAGGCCGAAGACCTCGTCCGCCTGTTCGAGACCGCGCTGAAGCGCCGCCGCCGCGGATCGGTGATCCGGCTCGAGATCGACGCCAAGATGCCGGAGGAGCTGCGCAGCTTCGTGCAGCATGCGCTGTCGGCGGCCGACGACGAGGTATTCCTGGTCGACGGCGTGCTCGCCATGAACGAGCTGTCGCAGCTTACGCGCCTCGACCGCCCCGACCTCGAATTCACGCCTTACGTGCCGCGCCATCCCGAGCGCGTGCGCGAGCATGGCGGCGACATCTTTGCCGCCATCCGCCAGAAGGATCTGATCGTCCATCACCCCTACGAATCCTTCGACGTCGTGGTGCAGTTCTTGCAGCAGGCCGCGCGCGATCCCGACGTCGTCGCGATCAAGCAGACGCTCTACCGCACCTCCAACAACTCGCCGATCGTGCGCGCGCTGGCGGAAGCGGCCGAAGCCGGCAAGTCCGTCACCGCGCTGATCGAATTGAAGGCGCGCTTCGACGAGGAGGCCAACATCCGCTGGGCGCGCGACCTCGAACGCGCCGGCGTGCAGGTCGTGTACGGTTTCCTCGAACTGAAAACGCACGCGAAGCTCTCGATGGTCGTGCGCCGCGAGGGCGGCAGCCTCACCACTTACGTTCATACCGGCACCGGCAACTATCACCCGGTCACCGCGCGTATTTATACGGACCTCTCCTACTTCACCTCGGAACCGACCATCGGCCGCGACGCCGCGCGCGTGTTCAACTTCATCACCGGCTACGCAGCACCAAGCGATCTGGAAAAGATGGCGGTGTCGCCGCTGACCCTGCGCAAGCGCATCATCGAGCACATCCAGGGCGAGACCGAGCACGCGCGCCACGGCAAGCCCGGCGCGGTCTGGATGAAGATGAATGCGCTGGTCGATCCCGACATCATCGATGCGCTCTACGAGGCCTCACAGGCCGGCGTGCAGGTCGAGCTCGTCGTACGCGGTATCTGTTGCCTCCGCCCCGGCATTCCCGGTCTGTCGGAGAACATCCGCGTCAAGTCGATCATCGGACGCTTCCTGGAACACGGCCGAATCTACTGCTTCGGCATGGGCCAAGGCCTGCCGAGCGCGAAAGCGGCTGTGTATATCTCGTCGGCCGATATGATGCCGCGCAACCTCGACCGCCGCGTCGAGGTCCTGTGCCCGCTGCAAAATCCCACGGTGCATCAGCAGGTTCTCGAACAGATCATGGTCGCGAATTTGAAGGACAATGAGCAGAGCTGGCAATTGTTGCCGGACGGGTCCTCAACGCGTATGAAGGCCGCGAAGGGCGAGGAGCCTTTCAACGTACACAACTACTTCATGACAAATCCGAGTCTGTCTGGCCGTGGAAAGTCGCTCAAGGAATCCTCGCCGCGCCGTCTCACGCGCCGGAACGAACGCCATCAGTCCTGACCGGAGATTCCTGCCGTGAAACGGCCGCGCAAGCGTGGCGCTAGTGTCGCGGTCATCGACATCGGCTCCAACTCGGTTCGTCTCGTCGTCTACGAGGGACTGACGCGGAGCCTGATTCCGATCTTCAACGAGAAGACGCTGTGCGGCCTCGGGCGTGAGGTGCAGAGCACGGGTCTGCTCGCGCCCGATGCCGTCGACAAGGCGCTGACCTCGCTCAAGCGCTTCCGCGCGCTGTGCCGCGTGATGCAGGTCGGCCGCGTGTTCGCGATCGCCACCGCTGCCTGCCGCGACGCCTCCAACGGCCCCGACTTCATCGCGAAAGCCGAGCGCATCTGCGCCGTGAAAATCGAGATCCTGTCGGGACCGCGCGAAGCGAAGCTGTCGGCGCTTGGCGTGATCTCGGGCATTCACCGCCCCGACGGCATCGTCGGCGATCTCGGCGGCGGCTCGCTCGAACTGATCGACGTACGCGGAAACAGCGTGCGCAGCGGCGTGACGCTGCCGCTGGGCGGCCTCGCGCTGCAGGACCTCGCACACAAATCGCTGAAGCGCGCCGACCGCATCGTACGTGAGGCAATCGACGAAGTGCCGCAGCTCAAGGCGGGCAGCGGCCGCAGCTTCTATGCCGTCGGCGGCACCTGGCGCGCGCTCGCACGCATCCACATCATCCAGAGCGGTTACCCGCTCCAGGTGATGCACGGCTATTCGATTTCAGCAGCCGAAGCGCTCGACTTTTCGCGTCGTCTGCGCCGGCTTGCGGCCGTCGACATGCTCGCCGACATCGAGATCGTCGCCGATGCACGCCGCCCGCTTCTTACCTATGCGGCGCTGGTGCTCGAGCACATCATCCGCGTGGCGAAGCCCAAGACCATCGTGTTTTCGACCTTCGGGGTGCGCGAAGGCCTGCTGCACGAGAAGCTGTCGGAGAGCGAGCGCAACAAGGACGGGCTGATCTGCGCGGCGGAAGAGCTGAACCAACTGCTGTCGCGCTCGGCCAAGCACGCTCGTGAGCTGATCGCCTGGACCGACCGCCTCGCGCGCGTGGTCAAGCTGCGCGAGACCGAGGAGGACCGCCGGCTTCGCCATGCGGCCTGCCTGCTTTCCGACATCGGCTGGCGCGTGCATCCCGACCATCGCGGCGAGCAAACGCTGAGCCTTGTCGTCAACGGCAATTTCGGTGCAATCACGCACACCGAGCGCGCCTTTGTCGGCCTGTCGGTGTTCTATCGCTATGCCGGGTTGAGCGAAGAGAACCAGCCGCCGGTCACGATGCAGGAGTTGCTGACGCCGGCCCAGCTCGAACGCGCCCGTCTCCTGGGCGCAGCGTTCCGTGTTGCCCATCTGATCTCGGCCGCACGTCCGGGCGTCCTGCCCGCCACGCATTTCCGCAGCCAGGGTCGCAATCTGATGCTGGTGTTCGAGCACAGGCTCGGCGATCTCGTCGCCGACCGCGTCGGCAGCCGCTTCAAGCAGCTCGCCCGCCTGATCGGGCGCAGCGGATCAATCGTGCGGCGTTAGGGCGAAAAAGGGTTCGACGCCGTCGTGCGGAAATCTGATGCGCCTGCCATAGCGAGCTTCGCTCTGGTTGCCTACGAGTTCTTTTCCCTGATCCAGGCAGCCAATTGCTGATCACTGCGCATCCGCGATAGCTCGAGCTTCGAGGCTACCAACAGAGCATCACTTTGCGGCTCGTCCTGACCGAGCTTGGCTTTGCCTCGAATGGTCGTTATCGACACCTCAAAACCAACAATCATCGACATCCGCCGGGCGATGCCGTCCTCCGGCAACTCTCGCATCGTCCATTGCTCGGGACGGCCACTCTCATATCGCTTCGTCAGTTGGTCGATCCACGAACGTGTTGTTTCCTGGTCCTGCAGCGAGACGTCGCCCTCCGCTTCGACCATCACCTGGTACATGGTTGGCGCCATATCGCGGGCCGGGTACCAGCTTGGACTCACATAGGTGCGCGGCCCAGGGTCAGGACACGCGAACCGCTATTGATCGACGACGCCTGCGGGTTCGACCGGGCGACATGGCCGACCAAGGTTCCCAGTTTGCCGCGACTTCGATCCAGCAGGAGTGGAATTGCCGTCACAAGCGGTACGTCTCCGCCGTTACACATCAGCAAGGCCCACGGATCGGAGTCGATCAAATCGAGCGCCTCATCAGTGGACATGGCCCAACATTGCCGGAAGAGCATCACCGAGCCACCGAAGCAGGAAAACCATAGCGCATCAGGTCGGCCTGGAATTCCTTGACCGATGTAAAGTGATGGCCGTGAAGACCAGCCTCTCTCGCGCCGGCGACGTTTTCCGCAAGGTCATCGACGAACAGAACGACGTCCGGTCTCACGGAAAGTGCAGCGAGGCACCGCGCATAACATGAGACATCAGGCTTTGCCGCCCGAAATTGAGCCGACGCATACATTCTCGAACCGAAGAGCGGGCGGAGTTCCGGGCAGAGAAGGTCGATGTGGTCCACGACCAGCTCCGTGTTGTTCGTGAGAACGGCCACGTCAACGGACCCGCGCAAGTGATCGACGACTTTCAGCATCGCGTGGTCCGGCGTCATCGACGCACGACGAGCGTCGAGCCATTCAGCAAGGCTTAGATCATGGCCGATCCGCTCGCCAAATTCCCTCAGGTACTCCTGACGTGAAAGCGTGCCATCGTCGCCCGACCGCTCGAACCCGCTCTCCCAGATGGCCTGATAGACGTCCGCAGCCGTATTGCCGGAGAACTCCGCCAAGCGGCTGGCACGAGTGCGCCTGTCGTAGGCACAAAGCACGTTGTCCATGTCAAACAGGACGAGCTCGATTTTCTCAGCCATGAGCATTCCGGTGTTGGGGCAGATCCATCAGGCAGACCCGTGAGGAACTCTCAGGGCTTCAATGCCAATAATTAACAAACTCACTGGCGACAACCGAGTAAATCTGAGATGCATACGTGATGGAAACTCACGCATGAGCACTCCCCGCCTGCCTCCCTTGAATGCGGTACGAGCCTTCGTGGCCGCGGCCAGACATGCGAGCTTCACACTCGCCGCGACCGAACTGGGCGTCACCCATGGGGCTGTCAGTCGCCAGATTAAGCTCCTTGAAGACCATCTGGGCGTGCAGCTGTTTGTCAGGGAGACTCGCCAAATAAGCCTGACCTCCGTCGGCCGGCACCTGTTCGCAGGGTTTGCACCCGCGCTTGAACAGATCGCAGCAACAGCCACGGCCGCCGCTCGCCTGTCCCCCGTTTCAAGCCTGCGCATCAATGTCCGGGCGAGTTTTGCGGCGCGCTGGCTCATTCCCCAGCTTCCGAGCTTCATCCGCAAATATCCTCACATCGCACCGCAAATATTCACTAGCTCCGAGGAGCCGGTGCGTCTAAGCCGCGATAGCTTCGATGCCGTCGTCCGCCGAACCAAGGCTGGCTGGCCATCCGATCTCAAGCCACGTCCCTTCATGGCCGACCAGGCATATCTCGTCACTGCACCATCACTGCTCCAAGCCAAGCCGGTCGAAAAGGCCGAAGACCTGGCGGGACATGTCTTCCTTCATAGCGTGACGCGGGCCAGCGATTGGCGTGAATGGCTTAGATTCGCTGGTGTCGATGGGATCCATCCCACCAACGAGATGCAGTTCGATCATCTCGACTTCGCGTTGCGGGCGGCAGCAGATGGATTGGGAATTGCTGTTGGGCCCGCGAGCTTGGTCGCTCACGACATCGCGTCCAAACGATTGTGCCATGTCCTGCCAAAGCTGGTCCGGCCGCTAGAGCCTTACCTCGTCGCGCTCAGCGATGAGTCGAGCCCGGCGGCCCAAGCCTTCGTACAATGGCTCGCATGCGAGGTATTCGATCTGTCGGGGAACTCCAAACCGCAATGGCATGGAGGCGCAACTCGACTTGCGCCAAGTCGTGCGCTCTCTTCGCATGGTGAAACCGAAACGGACTAGCGTACGAAGCCCAAATCGATCCAGCCTCTCCAACCTTGGAGGTGCAGCTATTCCGCCGAGGCCTTGGCGTGCTCGAGCGCAGCGTGGCTCAGCCTGCGCCGGCGCCAGATCGAGCCGACCAAAAGCACGACGACGACGCCAAGCGCCGCACAGAGATATTCGGCGCCAGCGCCGCCGTGGGCGAATTGCGGCGGGATGTGCAGAGCGCCGAGCATCGTGTCCAGCGAGGCGCCGAACCGACCTTCAAATAACGTGTGCAGCTTCGGCGCGATGCCGGGATCGGTCGCGATCACCTCGCCCGCGACCCAGCCGAGCAGCGCAGCACCAGCCCAGACCAGGATCGGCAGCTTCGAGAGCAGCGCCATGATCAGCGCCGCGCCAGCGACGATCAGGGGAACGCTGATGGCAAGGCCGAGGACCAGCAGCGGCACGCTGCCGTTGGCAGCCGCGGCGACTGCAATGACGTTGTCGAGGCTCATGATGATGTCGGCGACGACGACGATCTGCACCGCCTGCCACAGATGCGAGGCCGACTCGACGCCGTCCTCGTCCTCGTTTTCCGGCACCAGCAGCTTTGCCGCGATCACGATCAGCGCGAGGCCGCCGACCAACTTGAGGTACGGCAGTGCCATCAGGCTCACGACGATGCCCGTGAAGATGACTCGGAGCAGCACCGCTGCGCCGGCGCCCAGGATCATGCCCCAAAGCCGGTGCCGCGGCTTGAGGCCGCGGCAGGCAAGCGCGATCACCAGCGCATTGTCGCCGGACAAGAGGATGTTGATCCAGATGATCTTGCCGACTGCAATCCAGAAGGTCGGTTCGGCCATCTCATTGCGGAACTGGGTGAAGAATGCCCCGATCGTGGCGGGATCGAAGATCTGCCAGAGCCAGCTCACAATAAGTCCTTTCGCCCCCTCGACTTAACCTATCGGCTGAAAGCTCAGCCGACGATCTCGTTGCCCGAGAAGAACTGCGCGATTTCGATCGCGGCGGTCTCCGTCGCGTCCGAGCCGTGGGCGGAGTTCTCGCCGATCGACTTTGCGTAGAGCTTGCGGATGGTGCCCTCGGCCGCCTTCGACGGATCGGTCGCGCCCATGGCATCGCGGTACTTGGCGACAGCGCCCTCGCCTTCCAGCACCTGGACCACGACCGGGCCCGAGGTCATGAACTCGACCAGTTCGCCGAAGAACGGGCGGGCCTTGTGAATGGCATAGAAGGTCTCGGCCTGTTCCTTGGTCATGCGGATGCGCTTCTGCGCAACGATGCGCAGGCCCGCCTTCTCGATCACGGCGTTCACGGCGCCGGTCAGGTTACGCGCAGTCGCGTCGGGCTTGATGATCGAGAAAGTGCGTTCCATGGCCATGATCTTGTCCTTGAAGAGAAAAACGGTGGTTCGGAGTTGCGGGGCTTATATCGGCGCCTTCGCGATCCGGCAAGCGACCGCCGGAACGGCCTCACGGGCGCTTCGCCGCAGGCCAAGACTGGATTCCAGACCGGATTCCAACATGGATTACAACGATTTCACGCAGATGAACCCAATCTGAAGACCCTGTCAGGGTTTGGTTCAGCCACGCCGGCGTAACGTGGGGTCCATCGAAACCAAAGCCTTCTCCCGAGGCGGACCGTTTCGGCGGCCTTTCCATCGACGCGATAGCCCCGCGCCGGCAGTTTTAGGAGATCACCATGTTGAGGAAACTTTCGCTCGCTGCAGTCGCCGCAGTCGCGCTGGGTGCCGCGCTGGCCCCCACCTCCGCCTCGGCGCACTGGCATGGCGGTGGCGGCGGATGGCACGGCGGTGGCGGCTGGCATCACGGCGGCTGGGGCTGGGGCGGACCGCGCTTCTATGCTGCCCCTGTCTCCTACGGCTATGGCGGCTGCTATGTGCGCCGGCTGGTCCCGAGCCCCTGGGGACCCCGCTGGCGGCTGATCAACCGCTGCTACTGAGCCTCCAAATACCTTCCTGAGGTACCGTGCCCCCTGCGGTACCTTCCAAGAGAGGCCCCGGCGTTCCCCCCGCCGGGGCCTTGTATTGAGGCAGATACGACGAATTCATACAATTTTTACTAGAATGCCAAGCATGCCCGACGCTTGGCGAAACCATCTTGGGGCCAATGACTTGGTACCGTGTCGTTACTTTTGAACACACGGAACCCTGCGATGGCTGGTCCTATTGCCAATGACAGCGAACAGATCGACCGGCGCACCAGCCGCTCGATTTGCAATGCCGTGGGCGAGCGGCTGCAGCAGAGCCTGCGTCCCGAACCCCAGCTCCCGACGCATCTCGAGCAGCTTTTGAATGAGTTGAAGAAGCGCGACCGCGACTCACATTGATTGGAGCATGATCCGGAAAAGTGTGACGCGGTTTTCCGAACAGATCATGCTCAAACGATAACGTCACCGAAAAACGGGTTGCGTTTGATCCCGCGTGCGGTGACAAGGCCGCATGCTCTCCATTACCGACCTCTCCATCCGCCTCGCCGGACGCCTTCTGATCGATAGTAGCTCCGTGCAGATCACGCCCGGCTCGCGCGTCGGCATGGTCGGACGCAACGGCACCGGCAAATCGACGCTGTTCAAGGTGATCCGCGGCGAGCTCGCGGCCGAGCACGGCTCGGTGACGCTGCCGCCCCGCTGGCGCGTCGGCAGCCTGGCGCAGGAAGCTCCGAACGGCCCCGAAAGCCTGATCTCGGTCGTGCTCAAGGCCGACCTCGAACGTGACGCCCTGCTTCGCGAAGCCGAGGACGCGACCGATCCGCACCGGATCGCGGAAATCCAGACCCGGCTCGTCGACATCGACGCGCATTCCGCCCCGAGCCGCGCCGCCGCGATCCTGTCCGGCCTCGGCTTCTCCGCCACAGACCAGCTGCGCCCCTGTGCCGAATTTTCCGGCGGCTGGCGCATGCGCGTTGCGCTGGCCGCGACGTTGTTTGCCGCCCCGGACCTGCTGCTGCTCGACGAGCCCACCAACTATCTCGACCTCGAAGGCACGCTGTGGCTCGAGGATCATCTCGCGCATTATCCGCGCACGGTGATTGTGATCAGCCATGACCGCGACCTGCTCGAGAGCTCGGTCGATCAGATCCTGCATCTCGAGCGCGGCAAGCTCACGCTCTACAAAGGCACCTACTCCTCCTTCGAGGAGCAGCGCGCCATGCGCGAGATGCTCGATGCCAAGCAGATCAAGCGCCAGGAGGCCGAGCGTGCGCACCTGCAAGCCTTCGTGGACCGCTTCAAGGCCAAGGCCTCCAAGGCGCGCCAGGCCCAATCACGCGTCAAAATGCTGGAACGGCTGAAGCCGATCAGGGCGCTGGTGACGGAGGACGTGCGCGAGATCACTTTTCCGGCGCCGGAAAAAATCCTGTCGCCGCCGATCATCGCCGTCGACAACGCTTCGGTCGGCTACGATCCAGCCACGCCGGTGCTCGGCCGTGTGACCTTGCGGATCGACAATGACGACCGTATTGCGCTGCTCGGATCCAACGGCAACGGCAAGTCGACGCTGGTCAAGCTGCTAGCCGGGCGCCTTGCCCCGTTCTCCGGCAAGGTGACCCGCGCCGACAAGCTATCGATCGCCTATTTCGCGCAGCATCAACTCGACGAGCTGAACGAGGACGCCTCCGCCTACGACCACATCCGCAAGCTGATGGGCGATGCGCCCGAGGCCAAGGTGCGGGCACGCGCCGGTTCTATCGGCTTCTCCGGCAAGGCCGCCGATACCAGGGTCGCAAAACTCTCCGGCGGCGAGAAGGCGCGGCTGCTGTTGGGGCTTGCGACCTTCTTCGGCCCCAACATGATCATCCTGGACGAGCCGACCAACCATCTCGACATCGACAGCCGCGCAGCACTTGCCGAAGCGATCAACGAGTTTCCCGGCGCCATCATCATGGTCTCGCACGACCGCTATCTGATCGAGGCCTGCGCCGACCAGCTCTGGATCGTCGCCGACCGCACCGTGACCAGTTACGACGGCGACCTCGACGAGTACCGCCGCCTGGTGCTGTCCTCGCGCAACGGCGAGCCCGCACCGCGCGAACGCAGCACCGCAAGCGAAAAACCGCAGCGTCCGCGATCGGACAATCGTGGCTCGCTGAAGAAACGGATCGCTGAGGCCGAGAGCGAAATCGCGCGTGTCACCGAGATCATCGCCAAGATCGACACCGCGCTGGCCCTGCCCGACATTTTCACCCGGGATCCCAAGCAGGCCGCGCAACTCTCCAAGGCGCGCGCGAATGCAGCCGATGCGCTGGCGCGGGCCGAGGAACAGTGGCTGGAGGCAAGCGCGCAGTTCGACGAGGCGGCCGGTTAGCGTTCCCGCATGATGTCGTGCCGGTAGCGCCGCAGCGGCGATAGCAAATAGCTCAAAATGGTGCGCGAGCCGGTCCTGATCTCCACCGTCACCGCCATGCCAGGCGACAGGCTGACGAGGCGGTCGTCCACCTGCATTTGCGTGCGATCGAGCGAGATGCGTGCGCTATAGCTGAGCTCCTGACCGTTGGGCTCGCTGCTGTCGTGTTGCGCCCCCGGCGCACGGTCGCCACGCTCCGGCGGACGGTCGCGAATGATAGCGTCTTGCGAGACGCTCAGCACCCGCCCCTCCAGCAGGCCGTAGCGGGTGAAGTTGAAAGTATCGATCTTGATCGCGGCGCCCTGCCCGGCCTCGATAAAGCCGATATCGCGGTTGGAGATCATCGCCTCGATCTCGAGCCGCGTGTCTGACGGCACGATCACGAGCAGCGACTGCGCCGGCGTGACCACGCCGCCGACGGTGTGGACCGCAAGCTGCTGCACGACGCCGTCGACCGGTGACGTCAGCTGCTGCAGCTTTGTCCGCTGCTGCGCCTTGATCAGATCGCGCGCGAGGCCATTGGCCTTCTGCTCGCTCTTGGCGAGATCGTCGGACAGGCCCTTCCGATACTCGGCGACAGCCTGGATGCGGGTCTCCCGGATCGCTGCGACGGCTGAGCCTGCTTCGTTCAGGCGGCTGCGCTGGACGCCGAGCTCCTCCTGTTGCTCGATCTGGAGCTGAAGCGTCTCGTAATAGGTCAGCTTCGAGCCGATTTCCTTCTCCATCAGCGTCCTGCGGATATCGACGCGTTGCTCGGTCACGGGGAGCAATGCACCCAGCTTGTGGATCGTCGCCGCGATGGTCTGCTGCTCGGCGTTCTTCTGCGCCTCCTGACCTGCAAGGGCCGCGAGCTTGGCGCGGTGCTCGCTGGTTTGGCTGGCGAGAAGCTGCTGCTGCGTCGCGACCAGCAAAGGATCGGCATCCTCGGGCGGGATGAGATTGGCGGGACCATCTTCGCCGGCAGCCAGTGCCGCACGAAGGCGCGCGCTGTTGAGCCGTTCGGCCATGAGGTCGTCGTGCAAATGATCGCGCTCCGCGGCATTCACGGTCGGATCGAGCTCGATCAGCAAATCGCCGGATTTGACCGCCTGCCCGTCCTGCACATGGATGGCGCGCACCACGCCGGTCTCGAACGGCTGCACCACCTTGCTGCGCCCGCTTGACACAACCTTGCCGGTCGCGGACGCCACGATGTCGATCGTGCCCCAGGCGGACCATGCGAGCGCCGCGCAGACAAGGGCCATCAGCGCAAATGCGATGGCGCGGCCGATCGGCGACGGCGGGCTTTCCGTGATCTCCAGCGCCGCGGGCAGGAAGGCGGTTTCCTCGACGCGGCGGCTCTTCGCACTCCTAAAAGGAACGACGGTCTTGTCCGGCCGTGCGGCCGGCGCGGTGCTAGCCGACCTCATAAATCCCTCCCTGAAGCCGGTGAAGGTTGGCATAGCGGCCGCCGTTCCTGATCAACGCCTCATGCGTGCCGTCCTCGACCAGACGTCCCCGCTCCAGCGTGAAGATGCGGTCGGCGCCGCGGACGGTGGAGAGCCGATGCGCGATGATCAGGACGGTGCGACCCTTGGCGATCTCCTTCATGTTGTCATGGATGATCCGCTCGCTCTCATAGTCGAGCGCGCTGGTGGCTTCGTCGAAGATCAGGATGCGCGGATTGGTCACGAGCGCGCGGGCGATCGCGATGCGCTGGCGCTGCCCGCCCGACAGTGTCGAGCCGCGCTCGCCGACGACCGTGTCATAGCCTTCAGGCAGCTCCAGAATGAAATCATGCGCGCCCGCAAGCTTTGCCGCTTCCATGATCCGGTCCATCGACAGGGTCGGATCAGCCAGTGCGATGTTGTCGCGCACGGAGCGGTTGAACAGCATGTTCTCCTGAAGGACGATTCCGATCTGCCGCCGCAGCCAGGCCGGGTCGGTCATGACGAGGTCCATGCCGTCGATCAGCACGCGGCCGCCTTGCGGCACGTAGAGCCGCTGCACCAGTTTTGCGAAGGTGCTCTTGCCCGAGCCTGATGAGCCGACGATGCCAACGGTCTGGCCCGCCGGAATATCGAAGGACACGTCGTGCAGGATTTCCGGCCCGTCGAGCCGGTAGCGAAATGCGACCTGCTCGAAGCGGATATTGCCCCGGAGCGCCGGCAGCCCCGCGCGGCCCGCGGAGTAAGCCGGCTCGGTCGCGCTGTTGAGGATGTCGCCGAGCCGCGCGATCGACAGCCGCGCCTGGTGAAAATCCTGCCAGACCTGCGCCAACCGCAGCACCGGCGCTGAGACGCGGCCTGCGAAAATGTTGAAGGCCACGAGCTCACCGACGGTCAGGGCGTCGCCGATCACGAGCCGCGCACCGACATAGAGGATGGCGGCGGTGACGATCTTGCTGACGAACTGCACCAGCTGGCTCGCGGTGTTGCCGAGGCTGGTGACGCCAAAACTCGCCGAGACATAGCCGGCGAGCTGCTCTTCCCAACGACGCTGCATCTGCGGCTCGACCGCCATCGCCTTCAAGGTCTCGATGCCGCTGACACTCTCGACCAGAAACGCCTGGTTCTCGGCACCGCGACGGAATTTCTCCTCCAGCCTGCGGCGAAACAGCGGCGTCGCCGCCGCCGAGATCGCGATGTAGAACGGGAACGATCCGAGCACGATGCAGGTCATCAGCGGCGAATAGGCGAACATCACCGCCAGGAACACTGAGGTGAAGACGAGGTCGATCAGAAGCGTCAACGACGAACTGGTGATAAAATTGCGGATGTTCTCGAGCTCGCGGACCCGCGCCACGGAATCGCCGACGCGGCGGGCCTGAAACCAGGCCATCGGCAGCGCCAGCAAATGGTTGAACAGGCGCGCTCCCAGCTCGACGTCGATGCGGTTGGTCGTATGCGAGAACAGATAATTGCGCAGGATTCCAAGCACGGTGTCGAACAGCGAGACGACGGCGAGGCCGATGACGAGCACATCGAGCGTCGAGAGCGAGCGGTGCACCAGCACCTTGTCGATCACGACCTGGAAGAACAGCGGCGAGACCAGCGCAAAGAGCTGGAGGAAGAACGACGCCGCCACCACCTCGCCCAGCAGCCGCCGGTATTTGCCGATCGCGCCGATGAACCAGGTGATGTCGAAGCGGCGCCCGAGGTCGGATAGTCCCGCGCGCCGGGTCATCAAGATGAGTTCACCGCCCCAGATCGCGCACAGCTCGTCGCGCTCCATGAACACCGGCCGCTGAAAGACTGGTGACTGTACCAGCACTTTCTCGGCAGAAGCTTTTGCGATGACCATGAAACTGCCGTCGCGCAGCATTACGATCGCCGGCAGAGGACTGTCCGACAGACGGCCCCACTGCGTATGATAGGTGCGTGCTTTCAGTCCGAGCGATCTGGCGCAGCGGACGATGTCCGCTGCGCCAAAGTTTGCCCTGCCGAGCCGGTGCCTGAGCTGATCGCGGTCGGCGGCCACGCCTTGCATGTGCAGCAAGGTCATGAGCGCGTCGAGCCCCGTATCGGTCGCCATCGCGTCCGTCGTCATGGGCGTTCTCCAGGCCGGAGCGACAGGTCAGGCGTGCTGCGGCGGAGCGAGCGTCTGGGTCTGCGCCGTGTGCGGATCGGCCAGCGGTATCGCGCCATGGCCGTCGCCAGCCGGAACGAAGCTCGCCGCCATGGCCTGGTTGAGCAGCATCGCAGCCGCCATCGCTCCCCCGTCCTGGATGAGGACGTTGTTGCCGGTGCCGCCATCGAGGACGTCCTGGCCCGGGCCGCCGATCAGCACGTCGTCACCCGCACCGCCCGTCAGCGTGTCGTTGCCGGAACCTCCGATCAGCACGTCGTCGCCATTGCCGCCATTGGCAACGAGCTGGATGCCGCCGTGCAGGCCCGTGGCCGTGATGACATCGTCGCCATCAAGGCCGTTGATGACGATCCTGTCGCCCGCGCCGGCATCGGTGATGTTGATGTCCTGGCCAAGCCCGGACACCGTGATGATGCCGTCATGCTCGGTCACGGTGATGACGTCGTTGCCGCCGGTGCCGTTGATGGTCACGGTGTCAGCGGCGCCGTCATTGGCGCCGAGGTCGAGATTGACCTGGTTCACGCCGGTGCCCGAGAGGTTATTGACCGTGATGTTGTCGGCACCGCCGAGGGCGTTGAAGTCGATATGCTCGACCCCGTTGAGGTCCATCGCGATGGCGGCGACGTCGCGGGTGAACAGCACCCTTCCGCCATTGGCCGAGATGTTGATGTTCTCGTTGACGTTGGCGCCGTTGAACAGCAACGTATCGGTGCCCTTGCCGCCTTCGACGGTGTCGCTGCCGTCGCCCGGATTCCAGACGAAGGTATCATCTCCGGCGCCGAGATTGGCGACGTCGTTGCCGCGGCCGCCGTTCACGATGTCATTGCCGGCGCTGCCGGTGATGGTGTCGTTGCCGTCGCCGCCGTTGATGTTGAGGCTGAGCAGCTGTCCGGCCTTGATCGCGGAGGCATCGATGACGTCGTTGCCGGCTCCGCCGTTGACGGCCAGCACGTCACCGGCGTCGGCGTGCGCGATCGTGACCTGCGCAAGCAGGCCATTGACCACGATCGATCCGCCTGAGGTCACGACCTTGATGCTGTCGTCACCCGCAGTGCCGTTCACCGTCACGCGATCTGCCGCGCCGTCGCCGTTCTGGCTGCCGGGGCCGGCGCTGAGGTCGATCGCAACCTGCGTGATGTCGGTCCCCGAGAGATCGCCGACATTGATATTGTCGGCGCCGCCAGCCGCGGCGATCTGCACACGCTCGACATCGTTGAGATCCATGACGATATTCCCGACGTCGCGGGTGAGCAGCGCACGGTTTCCGTTCGCCGAGATCGACATGGTCTCGGCCACATTGGAGCCGTTGAACACCAGCGTATCCGTTCCCGTGCCGCCTTCGACGGTGTCACTGCCATCACCGGGATTCCAGATGTAGGTGTCATCGCCCGCACCAAGAAACGCCACGTCGTTGCCGCGGCCGCCGGTGATCTTGTCGTTGCCGTCACCGCCGATCAGGGTGTCACCGCCCTGACTGCCGGTGATGGTATCGTTGCCCGCACCGCCATCGATGGTCAGCCCGATCGCGGCAGCAAGCAGCGACGCATCGATGACGTCGTTGCCGTCGAGTGCCTGGATCACCAGCCGGTCGTTGGCAGCCTCGGCATTGGCGATTGTCACGACTTCCGGCAGGCCTGTCACCGTGACCGTGGTGCCCGTGGCCGTGACCTCGATGTGCTGATTGCCGTTGGTGCCGTTGACGGTCACCGTGTCGGCCGCGCCGTCGCCTTGTGTGCCGCCGGGCGTAGCTCCGAGATCGACCAGGACCTGCTTGACACCGGTGCCGGTGAGGTCGCCGACGGTGACGTTGTCGGCGCCGCCGCGCGCATCGAATTCGATCTGCTCGATGCTGTTGAGGTCCATCGTAATGTTGGCAACATCGCGGGTGAAGCGCACCCGGCCTCCATTGGCCGAGATGTTGATGTTTTCGTTGATGTTGGCGCCGTTGAACAACAGCTTGTCGTTGCCTGACCCGCCTTCCACCGTGTCGCTGCCGTCGCCGGGATTCCAGATGAAGGTGTCGTCGCCCGCCCCGAGCTGGGCGACGTCGTTGCCACGTCCGCCGTTGACGGTGTCGTTGCCGGAGCCGCCGATCAGGAGATCGTTGCCGTCACCGCCGGTGATCGTGTCGTTGCCGGCGCCGCCATCGAGCGTCAGCGATATCAGGCTGCCGAGGCCGTTACCGGCCGTGATGACATCGTCGCCGCCGCCGGCGTACAGCACGAGATTCTCCGTCGTGCCGATGTCGAGCGAAAATGGCGCAGCGCCCGTCCCGTCGAACCGCACGCGGGTGCCATTCGCCGTGATGGTGAAAGTCTCCGAGGCATTGCTGCCGTTGATCTGCACCGTGTCGTTGCCCTCGCCGCCTTCGACGACGTTGCTGCCGCCGCCGGGATTCCAGATCATGAGGTCGTTACCGGCCTCGCCGAACAGCTGGTTGTCGCCGCTGCCGCCGTCGAGCGTATCGTTGCCCGCGCCACCGAACAGCAGATCGTTGCCGCCGCCGCCCTTGATCACATCGTCGCCCGCTTGCCCAAACAGCAGATCGGCCCCCGAACCGCCCGTGATCCTGTCGTTGCCATCGCCGCCGAAAATGTGCACCGCGGGCATCGGGCCGTGGCTTTCGTCGACGGTAATCGTGTCGTCACCGCTCTGACCGAAGACATCGATCTCATTGGTGTTGGCGACAGTGGGATCGCCACCGAGAGTCTTCACGTGCCCGCTATTGATGAGCATGCGGCCGGAATTGTCGCGACCGATCACGACGCCGTTATTGGCGCTATCGCCGAAAATGGTGAGCTGCCCCGTAACCGGGGAGAAAACAGAGGTAATAGACATCTAAATATCCTTCGATCGATCTAGCCCCTCCCCTCGATGCGTAGCAGCCGCCAGCAAGACATTCTTGAAGCGTTGCTTGAGATGCGCGTTATTCTTCTGGAGATTTCCTCCAGATTTGCTCCGGGTGGGTTTTCGACCCCCAGTGAGCACGCCAAGCCGAACGAAATTGCCCGTGTGGTCTCCAGGCATTTGGTATTAAGCTCAGCGACGGAATTGGCGTCAGCCCATCGCAGATGATCCGGCTCGATCGTCGAGAGCGACCGGCATTTTCGCCCCATAGATATTTAATCAATGAGTATTTGAGGGAGCTCCCAGATGTCATCACCCGAACCGATCAAGTTCACCGACGGCGCGGCTTACGAGCGCTTCATGGCACCCTGGAGCCGATCGGCCGGGACTCTTTTCCTCGACTGGCTGGCGCCACGCCCCGGACTGGCCTGGGCCGATGTCGGTGCGGGCAACGGCGCGTTCACTGAGCTCCTTCTTGCCAAGTCAGCCCCGTCGTCCGTTTGCGCGATCGATCCCTCCGACGCACAGATTGCGACCGCGCGCGAGAAACTCTCGGGAAGGCAGGTCGAGCTTTCGATCGGCGATGCGATGGCACTTCCCTACGACCGGGACCGCTTCGACGCCGCGGTGATGGCGCTGGTGCTGTTCTTCGTGCCCGACCCGCGCAAAGGCGCCTCGGAAATGGTTCGCGTCACCAAGCCCGGCGGTCTGATCGCATCCTACACTTGGGACATCCTGCGGGGCGGCACACCGACGCAGCCGCTGTGGGAGGAACTTGATGCCCTCGGCATACCCGCAGCGCGCCCGCCGAGTGCGGACATATCTCGCTTCGAGGCGCTGAAGGCGCTTTGGGCGGAGCTCGGTCTCCGCGATATCGAAACCCGCGAGCTGGTCGTCGAGCGAACATTCGCTGACTTCGACGACTACTGGCTCTCCATGGTCGTGAGCAGCCCGAGCGGTGTGTTGGGAAAGCTGTCGGACGCGGAGAGCGCGGAGCTGAAACGCCGATTGCAGGCGCGACTGCCGGCGAGCGCGACCGGTGAGGTCACGGTTCATTCGAGCGCGACTGCGATCAAGGGACGCAAAGCCGCTTGACGGTCTGGGACGAGCATCCGCGACTGACCGCGTTGACAGCCACAAATGGCTTCAGGTCGGAAGATCGACGACGTGTTACGTCGCCGCCTTCTTCTTCGCCTTCGGCTTGACCGGCTTCGGAACGACCGGCGGCTCCGGCGTGCCTTCGATGGCGGAGAGGCGCCCCGATGTGAAGGTGTAGATGCCCGCGCGCGGACCCGTGGTCCAGGTGACCACCGCGACGCGACGGCCGGCGGCGTCACTGGAGAGACTGACGTTGGAGGGCGCGCCGATGCCGCGCACTACATCGCATTCGGCGTGGCCTAGCGCGACCGTGCCGCCCACCGGCGCCGGCGCCGTCGACGCATTGGCGTCGGCAGGTCCAGGCGGCGGTGCCATGCCGGGGCAAGCGCCGTCGGCGCTCACGAGATCCTCAGCCCCCACCGGCTTGTCGGGGGTCAGCGGCGGCGATTCGATCGAGATGTTCTTGATGAACAGGCGGCTGGGCTTGTTGAACCATTCAGCGTCTTTAGCAGAGGCCAGCAGATCGGTTCCGCCCGAGCAGCCCGCGATCAGCGGTGCGACAGCGGCCAACGCAAATATGAGCGACTTTGGAAGCTTTTGATGTCGCACGATAAACTAAATCCCCACGTCAAGGAGCAGTCCTAAGCGATTGTCCCAACATCACTTTGCGGCACGAAGGTGGCCGAAACCATCTTGCGTGAGAAAGTCCAAATTATCATTAATTGCAAACGGCCGCTAATTCCGCCGCTGCCACCGGCCTCGTTCGTCGGCCTGCCAGTAGGTGACCTCAAATCCGCGCGTCTTGCAATCCGTCCACGTGCTGCGGGCAGCCGCAAGCGCATCCGGATCGTCGCCGTCGAACAGCAGGACCATGCGTTCATAGCCCTCCGCGTCCTGCGGCAACGCGGCATTGCCGACCAGGAAGCGAACATTGGCGCCGTTCGGATTGCCCTCCTCGATCGCCAGCACGATCGGCTGCTCGGCCACATCGCTCACGCGCCATGTCGCGTGCGGCAGGAAGGAATCGTCGCGATAGGTCCATAGATGTGCGTCCAGCGCATCGGCGCGCTCCGGCGAGCTCGACTGCACCACGACGCGCCAGCCGCGCTCGAGCGATTTCTCGAGAAGCGGCGGCAAGACGTTCTCAACCGTCATGTTTTGCAGATGGTAAAAGAGCACTTCAGTCATCTTGCATCATTTGCGCTCGTAATTATCTGCCACCAGGCGATCCAGCAGCCGGACGCCGTAGCCCGAACCCCAGCTCTGGTTGATGTCGGTCTTGGGCGCGCCCATCGCCGTGCCGGCAATGTCGAGATGCGCCCAAGGCGTGCCGTCGACGAAGCGCTGCAGGAACTGCGCTGCGGTGATCGAGCCGCCGTGACGGCCGCCGGTGTTCTTCATGTCGGCGAACTGGGAATCGATCAGCTTGTCGTATTCGGGCCCGAGCGGCAGGCGCCAGACCTTCTCGCCGCTCTCGATGCCGGCCGCGTGCAGCCGTTCGGCGAGTTCGTCATTGTTGGAAAACATGCCGGCATGATCAGTGCCGAGCGCGACCACGATCGCGCCGGTCAGCGTCGCCAGGTCCACCATGAATTTCGGCTTGGTCTTCTTGGCGACGTACCAGAGCACGTCGGCCAAAACGAGGCGCCCTTCCGCGTCGGTGTTGATGATCTCGATGGTCTGACCCGACATCGAGGTGACGATATCGCCCGGCCGCTGCGCATTGCCGTCTGGCATATTCTCGACGAGGCCGATGGCGCCGACCACGTTGGCCTTGGCTTTACGCGCTGCGAGCGCGTGCATCAGGCCGACGACGCAGGCCGCACCGCCCATGTCACCCTTCATGTCCTCCATGCTGCCGGCAGGCTTGATCGAGATGCCGCCGGTGTCGAAGCAGACCCCCTTGCCGACGAAGGCGACCGGCGCCTCGCCCTTCTTAGCCCCATCCCAGCGCATGATCACGGTGCGGCTCGGCCGCGCCGAGCCCTGTCCGACGCCGAGCAGCGCGCCCATGCCGAGCTTCTGCATCGCCTTGACGTCGAGCACCTCGATCTTGACGCCGAGCTTGCGCAGCTGGCTGGCGCGGCGTGCGAACTCCTCGGGGAAGAGCACGTTCGGCGGCTCGTTGACGAGATCGCGTGCGATGATGACGCCGTCGACGACTGCGCCGGCCGACGCAAAGGCCTTCTTCGCCCCTGTCGCATCGGCAACCGCCAGCGAGACATCGGCGCGCAAGGCGCCCTCCTCGCCGTCCTTCTTTTTGGTCTTGTAGCGATCGAACTTGTAGGCGCGCAGCCGCAGACCCGAGGCGATCGCAACCGCCTGCTCGCTGGTCATCGCGCCCCCGGGCAGTTCGGCCATGATGGTCATGGCAGTGGTTCCCGCCTTGAGCTTGCTGGCCGCCATACCGCCAAATTTGAGAAAGTCGTTGCCTTTCAGGCCTGCCCCCGTCCCGGTCCCGATCACGATCAGGCGCTGGGCCTTCACACCTTCGGGGGCGAGGATGTCCAAGGCTGCGCCGCTTTTACCCTTGAATGAGGCCGTCGCCGCCGCCCGCTTGACGAGCGAGGTCGCCCCGCCGAGCGCCTTGGCCGTCGCCGGGCCGACCTTCAGGGCTTCGTCACAGAACACGACCAGGATGCCACTGACGGCAGCAGCCAACGGGACGAAGCCGACCTTGATGGCATCGGACATAGATAACTCCTCGAAAGCATGGGGCTTTTTCCGATCAACCGATACGGCCGAAGGCCGGACCTGAACGGCGATTCACTCGTCTTTCCCCACTATGGGCCAGAGGCGCGGTCGATGCCAAGCACCGCCCGTGGCAGGGACGTCACAACGAGGGAAATGTTAACCATATATTGACGGTGCCACGGGTCAGCCATTTTGTTGACGGATCAAAGGGATGGTAGTGAGAACGTAAGCCGCCCGGAAACGGTGGCTGGCCGACCTTGGGGATCCCTGTCAGGGATTGGTCGGACAGCCGGAATTCCGGTGCGCATTGGGGCTTTGGTGGGATTCGTGCGGTAGCGCATGGGGTCGATCGACAGGTATATTTTCCGCACGACGCTCGCGTCGTTTGCGCTCGTCCTGGTCAGCCTTACCGGCGTGATCTGGATTACGCAGGCGTTGCGCGGCATCGACCTGATGACGAGCCAGGGTCAGACCATCCTGACCTTCCTCGGCATCACCAGTCTCGTGATTCCGGCGCTGATCCTGATCATCTCGCCGATCGCGCTGATGATCGCGATTTCGCACACGCTGAACAAGCTCGCGACCGATTCCGAGATCATCGTGATGAATGCCGCCGGCTTCTCGCCGTTCCGGCTGTTCTATCCGTTCTTCTACGCCACCTGCGTGGTGGCGCTGCTGGTCGCCTTCATCTCGGCCTATCTCGCCCCCGACGGCATGCGACGGATCAAGCAATGGGACGCCGAGATCACCGCCGACGTGCTCACCAACATCCTGCAGCCTGGGCGCTTCGCTCAGCTCGACAAGAACCTCACGATCCGGATCCGCGAGCGGCAGCCCGGCGGCGTCCTCGCCGGCATCTTCATCGACGATCGCCGCGATCCCAATGAGCGCGTCTCGATCGTCGCCGAGCAAGGCGAGGTCGTGAAGAACGACAACGGATCGTTCCTGGTGCTCAAGGACGGCAATCTCCAGCGCTTCGAGGCGGGCAAGCGCGATCCGGCGCTGGTGGCATTCGGCCGCTACGGCTTCGACATGTCGAAGTTTTCCAACCAGGGCCACGACGTCACCCTCGGCATTCGCGAACGCTATCTCTGGGAGTTGTTCTCGCCGTCCGAGGACGATCCCGTCTACAAGCAGATTCCCGGACAGTTTCGATCGGCCCTGCATGACAGCCTGTTGGCGCCGATCTATCCATTCGCCTTCGCCGTGCTGACTTTCGCTTTCCTGGGCGCGCCTCGCACCACCCGACAGAGCCGCAATTTCTCGATCGGCTCCTCGATCATCGCGGTGTTCGGCCTCCGCATGGCCGGCTTCGCCTGCTCGGTGATGGCGGTGAAATCGTCGGGCCCGGTGCTGGTCCAATACGCGATGGTTCTGGGTGGCATCGGCGTGGGGCTGTGGATGATCATCGGCGGTGTCGTGGTCGAGCCGCCCGCCGGCCTGATGGAAGCCATCAACAGATCGAACGCGCGCATCGCGCGGCTGTTCGGGCGGCCGGCCGCCGCATGAGCATGCTCACCAACACGCTCGGGCGCTATTTCGCCGGCCGCTTCGTGGTCGCCGCACTCGGCGTGTTCGCGAGCATTTTCCTGCTGCTGGTGCTGGTCGATTATATCGAGATGGTGCGCAAGACCTCGGGACTCGCGTCGGCGTCCGCGATCATGGTGGCCGAGACCTCTCTGTTCCGGGTGCCGCAGCTTCTGGAGAAGCTGACGCCGTTCTGCATGCTGATCGGCGCCATGACCTGCTATCTGGCCCTCTCCCGCCGGCTCGAGCTCGTGGTGGCGCGTGCCGCCGGCATCTCGGCCTGGCAGTTCATCTCGCCCGCGCTCGGCAGCGCGCTCCTGATCGGCGTGATCGCCACCGTTGCCTATAATCCGATGTCGGCGAATCTGCGCGAGCTCTCGAAGCGGATGGAAGCGGAGCTGTTCGGCTCGGCGCCCGGCGGCGGCATTCAGGACGCCTCGGGCTTCTGGCTCAATCAGGTGACCAGCGACGGCCAGACCATCATCAACGCGGCGCGCAGCGAGCAGCAGGGTGTCCGGCTGACGGGGCTCACGCTGTTCCGGTTTGACACGGAGCAGCATTTCAAGGAGCGGGTCGAGGCGCGCGAGGCGACGCTCGAATCCGGCCATTGGCTGTTCAAGGGCGTGCGCCGCTTCACGCTCGATGCCCCGCCGGTCGACCAGGCCAGTCTGGAGATTCCGACGACGCTGACCGAAGCGCAGGTCCGCAACAGCTTTTCCACACCCGAGACTGTGTCCTTTTGGCAACTACCGAGCTACATCCGCTCGTCCGAGAGCTCGGGGTTCGCGACAGCCGGATATCGACTCCAGTATCACAAGCTGCTGGCACAGCCGTTTTTGCTCGCCGCCATGGTGATGCTCGCGGCTTCCGTGTCGCTGCGCTTCTTCCGGATGGGCGGCGTACAGAAGATGGTTTTGAGTGGCGTGGGCGCAGGCTTTCTGCTCTACGTTCTGTCGAAAGTGACTGAAGACTTGAGCAAGGCTGAGTTGATGCATCCGATCGCTGCGGCGTGGTTGCCCGTGGTGGTGGGCGGCCTCACCGGCTTTTTGGCCTTGCTGTATCAGGAGGACGGATAGTGACGGCCGTCCGCCGAGGACACGTATCTGGATTGGCGTTGCGCACCCCCGTGCGCGCGGACGGATATGGCTGGTCTGTCGAAAAGCTCCTGCTCGCCCTGATCGCGACCGTATCGCTCGCTGGCATGATCGATCTTGCCGCGGTGACGCCGGCTGCCGCGCAGAGCTACACATACAATCCGCTGCCACCGCATCCGCGGCCGCCGAAGGCCGCCAATGACGGGCAGATGCTCGTTCAGGCGACCGAGGTCGATTACGACTACAACAATTCGCGCATCTCCGCGGTCGGCAACGTCCAGCTGTTCTACAACGGCACCAGCGTCGAGGCCGATCGGGTCATCTACGACCAGAAGACCAAGCGGCTCCATGCCGAAGGCAACATCCGCATGACGGATGCCGACGGCAAGATCACTTATGCCGAGATCCTGGATCTCTCCGACGACTACCGCGACGGTTTCGTCGATTCGCTGCGCGTGGACACCGCCGACCAGACCCGCATGGCCGCGACCCGCGCCGACCGCTCCTCTGGCAACTACACGGTGTTCGAGAATGGCGTCTACACGGCCTGCGCACCGTGTAAGGACGATCCGAAGAAGCCCCCGCTCTGGCAGGTCAAGGGTGCTCGCATCATCCACGACCAGCAGGAGAAGATGCTGTATTTCGAGACGGCGCAGCTCGAATTCTTCGGTGTGCCGCTCGCCTACATGCCCTATTTCTCGACGCCCGATCCGACCGTGAAGCGCAAGACCGGCTTCCTGATGCCGGGCTTCACCTCCTACACGGCGTTCGGCTATGGCGTCGAAGTCCCGTTCTACTGGGCGATCGCGCCCGACATGGATGCGACCTTCAGCCCGCGCATCACCTCCAAACAGGGCGTGCTGTTCCAGGCCGAGTTCCGCCAGCGTCTGAATGACGGCGCCTACCAGGTCCGCGTCTACGGCATCGACCAGCTCAATCCCGGCAATTTCGCCGGCCAGCCGGGCGACCGCCAGTTCCGCGGCGGCGTCGAGACCAAGGGCCAGTTCGCGCTGAACGACAAATGGGTCTGGGGCTGGGACGGCGTCCTGCTCTCCGACTACTATTTCATGTCGGACTACCGCCTGTCCGCCTACCGCGATCCGCTCGGCTCGTTCCTGAATCTGCCGACGGATGCGCTGTCGCAGCTCTATCTGACCGGCGTCGGCAATCGCAGCTTCTTCGACGCGCGCACGATGTACTGGACGAGCTTCTCGGGCAACCAGCAGCAGGTCCCGGTCGTCTACCCCGTGATCGACTACTCGAACGTGATCAACTATCCGATCTTCGGCGGCGAGGTCTCCTACAAGACCAACTTCGTCAATTTGTCGCGTAACGACGCGGCGTTCGATCCCATCACGACAACGGCCAACACCAGCGGCCTGTGCACGACGACCTCGGCCGATCCGCTCGCGCGCACGCCGTCGCAGTGCCTGCTGCGCGGCTTCCCCGGCACCTACACCCGCCTGACGGCGGAGGCGCAATGGCGCAAGTCCTTCACCGATCCGTTCGGCGAGATCTGGACGCCGTTCGCGATCCTGCGCGCCGACGCCATCAATTCGGACGTCTCCAACCAGCCGGGCGTGTCGAACTACCTGCCCGTCGGCGACACCCAGGCGTTCCGCCTGATGCCGACCGTCGGCCTCGAATATCGCTATCCCTTCATCAACGTTCAGCCCTGGGGCTCGACCACCATCGAGCCGATCGCGCAGATCATCATCCGCCCGAACGAAACCTATGCCGGCAAGCTTCCGAACGAGGATGCGCAGAGCATGGTGTTCGACGCCTCCAACCTGTTCAGCGTCGACAAGTTCTCCGGTTACGACCGCGTCGAGGGCGGCGGCCGCGCCAATGTCGGCGTGCAGGCGACTACGCAGTTCGACAAGGGCGGCGCCATCAAGGTGTTGTTCGGCCAGTCCTACCAGCTGTTCGGCATGAACTCCTACGCGGTGCAGGACTCCATCAATACCGGCATCAATTCCGGCCTCGACAAGCCGCGCTCGGACTACGTGGCAAGCGCCGCGTACTCGCCGAACAGCACCTATACGTTCAGCGTCCGCTCCCGCATGGACGAGCAGACCTGGAACGTCCAGCGCTTCGAGGCGGAAGGCCGCGCCAACTTCAATCGCTGGTCGGTCAGCGTGTTGTACGGCAATTACGCGGCGCAGCCGGAAATCGGCTACCTGACCCGCCGCGAGGGCATCCTGACCACCGGCTCGATCAAGGTCGCGACCAATTGGGTGGTGACGGGTTCGGCGCGCTGGGACCTCGAGGCCAACAAGATCAACCAATATGTGCTCGGCGCCGGATATGTCGACGATTGCTTCGTGCTGGCGGCGAACTATGTAACTTCGTATAGCTATGCCGCGGGCACCACGCCGCCCGTGCTGAGCCACGCGTTCATGTTCCAGATCGGCCTGCGCACGCTGGCGACCTCGACCGGGGCCAGCAATTCCGCCGGCTACCAGTGAACCCGTCAAAATGCCGGCCACCTGCTCCCGATCGCAGGATCATCTCGGCTGACATGCGAGCGACAACCATGACGATCCGATTGCCTCTCTTCCGCCTCCCCTTCCTCGTGCTAGGCGCCGTGCTGGTTCTCGCCGGCGCGCCGGCGCGTGCGCAGAACATCGTCGTCATGGTCAATGGGGATCCCATCACCGATTTCGACATCGAGCAGCGCTCCAAGCTCGACACGCTGACGACGCAGAAGACCCCGGGCCGGCAGGACGTCATCAACGTGCTGATCGACGACAAGATCAAGTTGAAGGAAGGCAAGAAATACGGCGTCGATCCCGGCGCTTCCGACATCAACCAGTCCTACGAGGGCATGGCGCAGCGCATGCGCATATCGACCGATCAGCTCACCAAGTCGCTCGAGAGCAAGGGCGTGCGCCCCGACACTCTCAAGAGCCGCATGAGGTCCGAGATGGTCTGGACCAGCCTCGTGCGCGGCCGCTTCAAGGAGAAGCTGATGATCGGCGAGAAGGACGTTGCCGACAAGGTACGCGAAGGCGGCACCGAGAACCTCCAGATCGAGGGCACCGAATACAAGATGCAGCCGATCGTGTTGATCGTGCCGCGCGGCTCATCTGCGGCCCTCCAGGAGACGCGGATGAAGGAAGCCGAGACCTATCGCACGCGCGTCGGAAGCTGCGAGGAAGCCAATTCGCTGTTCCACTCGACGCCGAACGCTACCATCCGCGAGAGCGTCACCAAGACGACCGCCGACCTGCCCGAAGCGCTGCGCAAAGTGCTCGACGACACCCCGATCGGCCATATGACCGCGCCCGAGGTGACCAAGGCGGGCATCGAGATGGTGGTGCTGTGCTCGCGCAAGCCAACCATGATCGACACGCCGAAGAAGCGCGAGATCCGCGAGAAGATGTATGCGGAGAAATACGAGAAGACCCAGAAGGCCTATCTCGATGAACTCCGCAAAGCGGCGATGATCGAATATCACAACCGCTGATGGCCGCTCCCGCAAAGCCCCTCGCGCTGACGCTCGGAGAGCCCGCCGGCATCGGCCCGGACATCACCATCGCAGCCTGGCTCAGGCGACGCGAGCTGGACTTGCCCGCTTTCTACCTGCTCGGCGACGAGGCGCTGATCGCCCAGCGCGCCAAGACGCTGGGTGCCGAAATCAGGATCGCCGCGGTGAGCCCGGGCGAAGTCGGGGCCGCCTTTGCCGAGGCCCTGCCCGTGATCGCGACCGGCGAACGTGCGACCGCCGTATCAGGCAAGCCCGACGCATCGAGCGCACCGGCCGCATTGGCCTCGATTCGCCAAGCGGTCAGCGACGTCCGAGCCGGCCGCGCCGGCGGCGTCGTCACCAACCCGATCGCCAAGAGCGTGCTTTACCGCGCGGGCTTCCGTCATCCCGGCCACACCGAATTCCTCGCGGAACTCGCAGCCACCGATGCCAGCGTACCGCAGCCGGTGATGATGCTGTGGTCGCCGCGGCTCGCCGTGGTGCCGGTGACGATCCACGTTTCCTTGCGGGATGCCCTCACCCAGCTCACGAGCGAGCTCATCGTCTCGACCGTGCGCATCGTCGCGACCGAGCTCACATCCCGCTTCGGCATTGCGCGGCCGCGGATCGCGATCTCCGGCCTCAATCCGCATGCCGGTGAGGACGGCTCGCTCGGACACGAGGAGCAGACCGTGATCGCCCCGGCGCTCAAGGTGCTGCGCAATGACGGCATCGATGCCAGGGGTCCGTTGCCCGCCGACACCATGTTCCACGAGGCCGCGCGCGCCGGCTATGACTGCGCGGTCTGCATGTATCACGACCAGGCGCTGATCCCGATCAAGACCGTGGCGTTCGACGACGCCGTCAATGTCACGCTCGGCCTGCCCTTCATCCGCACCTCGCCCGATCACGGCACAGCATTCGACATCGCCGGCACCGGCAAGGCCAATCCGGCCAGCCTGATCGCGGCGCTCAAACTTGCCAGCCGCATGGCGGCTGCGACGACCTGATGAGCGCGATCGACGACCTCCCGCCGCTTCGCGAGGTCATTCGCCAGCACGCTCTGTCGGCGCGCAAATCGCTGGGCCAGAACTTTCTGCTCGACCTCAATCTCACCGCACGCATCGCGCGCGCGGCAGCGCCGCTCGAAGAGAGCACCATCGTCGAGATCGGCCCGGGCCCGGGCGGACTGACACGTGCGCTGCTCGCGCTCGGCGCCAGACGCGTCATCGCGATCGAACATGACGAGCGCGCGATCCCGGCGCTGAATGATATTTCCGCGCGCTATCCCGGCCGGCTCGAGATCGTGCATGGCGATGCCATGACCTTCGATCCTCGTCCGCTGCTCGGGCGTGAGCGCGCGAAGATCGTCGCCAATCTGCCCTACAACATCGCGACCCAGTTGCTGATCAACTGGCTCACCACCGAGCCCTGGCCACCCTGGTACGACATGCTGGTGCTGATGTTTCAGCGCGAGGTCGGCGAACGCATCGTCGCGCGCGAGGACGAGGAGGCCTATGGACGGCTCGGCGTGCTCACCAACTGGCGGTGCGAAACAAAAATCCTGTTCGACATCTCGCCGTCCGCCTTCGTGCCGCCGCCGAAGGTCACCTCCTCGGTCGTCCGCCTGGTGCCGCGCACGGAGCCTCTGCCCTGCGATCGCAAGATGCTCGAACAGGTCGCGGCCGCCGCCTTCGGCCAGCGCCGGAAAATGCTGCGCCAAAGCCTGAAATCGCTCGGTGCCGATCCCGCGCGGCTTGCACAAGCCGCCGGCGTCGATGCGACGCGGCGTGCCGAGACCATCCCCATCTCCGGCTTTGTTGCCATGGCGCGCGAATTGGCGGATATACGCAGCGAAACCTAGCCATGAGAATTTCGGAGGAAGGAATATGGCGTTGATGCGTCGGCAGTCGCTGGTCAAGTTCGATGCGCCCCTGTGCGAGACCATCGTCGATACGCCCAAGCCGCAAGGCGCCGAGGTGCTGGTACGCATCGAGCGCTGCGGCCTCTGCCATTCCGACCTGCACATCCAGGATGGTTATGCCGATCTCGGCGGCGGCAAGAAGCTCGACACCACGCGCGGCATGACGCTGCCCTTTACGCTCGGACACGAGATCGCCGGTGTCGTCGACGAAGTCGGCCGCGATGTTCCGGCGGGTCTGGTCGGTTCGAAGAAAGCGGTGTTTCCCTGGATCGGCTGTGGCCAGTGCCGCGACTGCAAGAATGGCGACGAGAACCTCTGCGCCAAGCAGCGCTTCCTTGGCGTCTCCATCGACGGCGGCTTCGCCACCCATGTGCTGGTGCCCGACGCGAAATATCTGCTCGACTACGATCCACTGCCCGTCAACCAGGCCGCGACCCTAATGTGCTCCGGGGTCACCGCCTACGGCGCGCTGAAGCGCCTGGTCGACCGTCCGCGCCAGCGCAATCTGCTGCTGATCGGTCTCGGCGGCGTCGGCATGATGGGCCTGTCGTTTGCGCAGGCGATGTTCAAGCAGCCGATCACGGTCGCCGATCTCTCGCCGGCCGCGCGCGAGACCGCGCTGAAGAACGGCGCAGCCAACGCCTACGATCCGTCCGAGCCCGACGTGATCAAGCGCATCCTGAAGGAGACCGATGGCGGCTTCGACGAGGTGGTCGATTTCGCCGGCAACGAAAAGTCGATGGCCTTTGCCGTTGCGGTTGCCGCGCGCGGCGGCAAGGTCGTGGTCTCCGGCCTGATGGGCGGCCAGTTCACGCTGCCGATGGTGCAATGGGTCTACAAGCGCCTCACCGTCGAAGGCTTCATGGTCGGCACGCTCTCGGAAGCTCACGAGCTGATGGCACTCGCCCGCGCCGGCAGGATCAAGCCGACGCCGATGCGCGAAGAACCGATGGGCGATGTCCAGAAATGGATCGACGAGCTGCGCGCCGGCAAGGTGGTCGGCCGCATCGTGCTGAAGAACTGAGTTCAGCCGGCGGCGGGATGCCTGTCTCGCCGCCGTGCACGGAACGGGTGGCGCCGCACCGCGTTGGCACGCATGTCTATTCGCTGCACGGTCGAGAGCGCATTCTTCATCGCCTGGAGCTTCCTCGAGAAGAGCGGCGAACTCGGCCCACCTGACGCCTCCGCGAACATCATTCTCGATGCGATCGAAGCGCAGCTCAAAACCGGCGACCGCCGGACGCTGATGCTCGCCAACAGGGCAATCGACGCGTACCGCAAGCACATGCACCAAGGCCGCATTCAGGCCGAGAGCCAGGCCCGCCACGGATAATCGTCTGGCATAGGGCTCCCTCGGACCCGCCGGCCTGGCGGCAGTCATGTGGGTAAAGGCCGGCGGTCCGTCGGGCAGAGTGGACGGGTCGTCGCTCGGCGAGACTAAAGTTAGTCCAATCCGCGCACGCCCTATGTTCACGACTGAACTGCGCGCTCGCTCAATCTTGAAATTCCGTAGTTCTCCGGAGGAGAACAGAGTTCGAGGCGTGGCAGACGTGCAACGCGGAACGCTCCGCAGCGTTCAGCACCCATCTTTTTCGATTTCTCGTAAGCTCTTGTGTGCACTTTGGAACCGTCGGTTCCTGCGCGGAAACGTAGGGTTATCTCCGGTGCCGATTCCCGGCAGGTAAGAGAACAAGCGTGACCGGCCGGCCCACGAACGAGCTCCTCCAGCAACTCAGCACCAACGATTTCGAGCTGCTCGCCCCGCATCTGCAATCGGTCGACCTCGCAGCGAACCACATCCTGCATCACGCCGGCGACAGCATCGGCGTCGTGCACTTCCCCTGCGGCCCTGCCTTCGTGTCGTTCGCGGTGCCGGTCGAGGACGATCGCGAGGTCGAAAGTCTGCTGGTCGGCAGCGAAGGCGCGGTCGGCCTCCCCTCCGGACGCGGCCCGTCGCTGGCCCATGCACGCATTGTCGTGAAGGTGGGCGGCACGGTGCTGCGCCTGCCGCTACGCGCGCTGGAACAGGCGCAGCAGAGATCTGCGAGCCTGCAGGATCTGTTCGCGCGTTACGCCGCTTGCCAGCTCGCGCAACTGCTGCAGACCGCGGCCTGCAACGCCGCGCATTCGATCGAGCAGCGCGCGGCGAAATGGATCATCGCGGCGCAGGAGCACATTGGCGGGGAAGAGATTCCGCTCACCCATGAACAGCTCGCCGGCATGCTCGGCGTCTCTCGCAGCTATGCCAGCCGCGTCATCCAGACGCTGAAGGCAAGGCGCATCCTCGCAACGCGCCGCGGCGCCATCCTGATCCTCGACGGACCGGCGCTGCAAGCCAGCGCCTGCGCCTGCAACGGTGCGGTGAAGAAACATTTCAGCGAAGTGCTAGGCCGCCCCTGACAGCACGTCCGATCCGCGCGGTCCGGAACGCCGCCCTTGCTGAAAGCCGTCGACGACATCAAGAGGTTGATCGGCAAATGCCGCAAGCCCCGGCAATAAGCCGAGTCTGCAGGCGAAAGCGACGAACGATCCCTCGATACGGTCCTGAAACAGCTCCGCGCCCGGGAGACTCAGACATCGGCCAGTGGATCGTCATCCGACAAGCAGCACGCCTCGAAGCACCAGCGCTCGCTTCGCCTCGATCACTTCGGAGCCGAGCTTGGAACGCCCAGCTCGTCCAGCGCGTTGGTTCTTCGTCGAGGCAACGAGGGAGTTTGAACCGCATGACGAAGCCGCCGACAAAAACGGTTCAGCCGGTTCCCGACGAGAACCACAGCCACAAGGGCGCCGGCAGTGCGCGGACCGTTTGCGTCGACACCACCAAGGACCATCGCGACGACGAGAAGCAGGACATTCGTGAGCAGGCCGCCCACGGCGACCTTTCGCAGAACACCAGCAACCGGCGCATGGGATAGGCGCAGAAACCAGGGGGATCAAACAGGAGAGACGAACTTGGTCAATCCAGGCAAGTGGTACGATCCGATCTCCGAACGCTGGATCGTGCCGCACGAATTCCACTCCGCGGCGCCGTCCGCCCGCACTAGCGAGAACCACGTCCTCGAGATGCAGAAGTCAGTCGAGATCCAGCGCATCTGGCGCTTACTGGTCGATTGCTGCGCACGGACCTGATGCTCCTCCCTCCGCGCCGCGCCGCATCTCGCCAACAGCCGAGCGATTGTCATGAGTGATCCCGCATCACCCGCGAGGCCGGTCGCGACAGCGATCCGCTGTCGACGGCCACCGGCTGCGCCTGGCTGCTGCTCGCCGCGCTCCTTCTGATCGCCGGTGACGCCGGCTTCCCGCATCATGCTGCGGGTGCTGAGACGCGTGTCCCCAACCTAACGCCGCGCGCGTCACACCGCCCAGCGCTTCCCCTCTACGCCACTCCGGAGGTTTATCGGGGACTGCGAATGGCCATGGCGCCCACGAAATGCCCCAATCAACGGGGGAACGAACGGCGCGCAGGCCCGATTCAGGCCACATCCTCTCCGGATTTGCGGCTCATTGCCACCTAACTCTTTGTTGAGAAAGGGAAGGTAACGAGTTGCGTCATGCGTAATCGGGAGACCAGAATGGGCAACCGCACCGCGAAGTTCATATCCGCGCTAGCGGGCAGCATCATTGCCGGCGCACCATTGGCTGCTGTCTCGCAGAACGCGCCAACCGCACCCGCCGCCGCAAGCACCGCGAGCGACTGCCTCGCCGCGCCCAAGGGTGCCACGCCGCAGGGCCAACACTGGTTCTATCGCCTCGAGCGTTCGACCAAGCGGCAATGCTGGTATCTGCGCGCCGAAGGCGCCAAGGAAGGTGCTAAGGCCACGCAGAGCGCGCAAGCGACGACCGACACGCCGAATGCTGCTCCAGCCGCGCCGCAATCGGTGCAGAATGCGCATGCTGAATACATTGCGCCGCAGACCAGCCCCGCACCGAGCGCGGCGGCATCGGCCGAAGCCGAAACGCAGCAGGCTGCCAGCACCACGGATGCCAATGCGGCGCAGCCCGCTGTCGCCACGCGTTGGCCCGATGCCGCCCCCGCTTCGCCTGCACCGCAGTCAGCGCCCGCAGCGACTTCCCCGCCTGCAACCGACTCAGCACAACCGAGCACCAAGCCGGCCGCATCGCCTGCACCGGTGCCGCTCGCCGCGGCGGACGCGCCCGCGGACAAGCCGACCGGTTCGCTGCAGATGCTCCTGCTCGTCATCGGCGGCGCCTTGGCGCTCGCGGGTCTCCTCGCCAGCGTGATTTATCGCTTTGCCGGTGGACGTGGGCGCGTCCAGACAGCCGATCGCCGCGTGAACTGGGATCATCGGCAGAATGACGACGACAGCCGCGCACCTTGGCACACCGAGCCGGCGCCGCGCGCAGAACGGCCGCTTCCAGTGGACTTCGATGCCGTGCGTGTGGAAGCCCCGCAGATCGCCGCATTCTCCGACGCAATTGGCCGGATCGCTGCGCAGCGCCGTTCCATCGAGGTTGCGACAGCAGAGCCTGACGAGACCGAGATCGACTATTTCGACGGCGCATTCGAGATCGATGCCCCGGCGCCTCAGCTCGCCGCCGACGACATCCACCACAACGAACCGGCAGAGCACGACGCGGACGCGCAAGACGAACATGCGCGCGACGAGAGCGCTGCCGACATCGATATCATCACGGCGATGCTGGAACGGCTGGCGACGGAAGGGCCGCGGCTGACGCAGCCTCGCCCTGAAACCGACGTTGCTAGCCTTGAAGCTGACCTTGCAGCCCTCGCACGAAGCTCACGAGGCCGGTCCGCCGCTCGCGCTTGAGGCGCTCGGCCTTCAGGATCGACTGCACCTCGGCGAAGGCGTCATCGACATTGTGGTTGATGACGATGTAGTCGTACTCGGCCCAGTGGCTCATCTCGTGGCTGGCGCGGCTCATGCGCTTGCGGATCACCTCGTCGGAATCCTGTGCGCGCGAATGCAGCCGTTTCTCGAGATCGCCGGCTGACGGCGGCAGGATGAAGACGCGAACCACGTCGACGCTCGCTTTCTGGTGCAGTTGCTGTGTGCCCTGCCAGTCGATGTCGAAAAGCACGTCCTGCCCAGCGGACAGTGCAGCCTCCACCGGAGCACGCGGCGTCCCGTAGAGATTGTCAAACACGGTGGCCCATTCGAGCAGTTCGCCCTGCTCCACCATCGTTTCGAACCTGGGCTTGCCGACGAAGAAATAATCGCGCCCCTCGACCTCTCCCGGCCGCATCTGACGCGTGGTCGCCGACACTGACATCTTCAGGCCCGGCTCCCGCTCGAGCAACAGACGCGACAGCGTCGTCTTGCCCGCGCCTGATGGCGAGGACAGCACGAACATCAGCCCGCGCCGCTCGACACCGTCAGTTCCGTGACCGCCCGTCATCATCGATCACTCCAGATTCTGGACCTGCTCGCGGAATTGCTCGACCACGTTCTTCATCGCGAGCCCGGTGTTGGTCAGCTCGATGTCGTTCGACTTCGAGCAGCAGGTGTTGACCTCGCGGTGAAACTCCTGCGCCAGGAAGTCGAGCTTGCGCCCGATCGGGCCGCCCTTGCCGATCAGCTCACGCGCCTGTGCGACGTGGGAGGCGATACGGTCGAGCTCCTCGCGGATGTCGGCCCTGGTCGCGATCAGGATCGCCTCCTGCATCAGTCGGTCGGAATCGAAACGGTCGGAGGTGTCCAGCAGCGCGGCGATCTGCTCGGCAAGCCTCGCCTTGATCGCCTCCGGCTTGCGGCCGGGCGCAGCTTCCGCTTTCTTCGCCAGCTGCTCGACCTCGTCGACGCGCTGGGTCAGGATCTGGCCGAGCGAGGTGCCCTCGCGCTTGCGCATCTCGACGAGATCCGCGAGCGCCTTGTCGAAGGCGTCCGCCACGGCAGCCCGCGCGGCCTTGTCCTCCTCCTCGTCGCCCTCGGGCTCCGCGACCTCAATGACACCCTTGATCGCCAAAAGTCCGTCGACGCTCGGCGCGACCGCGTCGACCTTGCCGGCGATGACGGCGGCGGCCTTCAGCACGGCGTTGAGCACATCCTCATTGACGCGGACCGAGGCGACCGCATTGGCGCGCTTGACGTTGAGATTGGCGTAGACGGTGCCGCGCGACAAGAGCTCGCCCGCGCGCTTCTTGGCGTAGGCCTCGAGCTCGTCGAACCCCTGCGGCAGCCGCACCCGCAAGTCAAAGCCCTTGGCGTTGACCGACTTCAATTCCCATTCGAACGTATACGGCCCGCTTGCGCCGTGGCTTCGGGCAAAGCCGGTCATGGACGACAGCGCCATCAGGTCAAATTCTCCGGAAACACAGGATTCGCGAGGCCATCAGGCCACGGGAAACTTAAGACTATTTTGCAGGAAAGTGGAATCCGCAAAGTCCCGTAGGCAGGTCTGCAGCCAGCCTATCGCTGGATCACCTGCGGCGACAGCTGAACCGCGCCCTGGCGCGCAGGCGCCGACCGCTTCTTCTGCTGGGTCGGCCGGGCCGGCGGCGTGGTCGCGGTCGGCGCCGTGTCCACTGCCGCGGGCGCGGCGGCGGCCGGCGCCTGCGGATCGTCGACCGGCTCGACCGTGTCGTTCTGGATCTGCTTCTCCATCGCGCGCAGTTTGGCGACGTTCTTCTGGTGCGCGTCGTAGGTCTCGGTGAAGGCATGTCCACCCGAGCCGTCGGCAACGAAATAGAGGTCGCGGGTGCGGGCCGGGTTGGCGGCGGCCTCGAGCGAGGCGCGGCCGGGATTGGAGATCGGGCCCGGCGGCAGGCCCTCGATCACATAGGTGTTGTAGGGCGAGGGCTGCGTGATCTCGCTGCGCTTGATCGGGCGGCCCAGCGTGCCCTTGCCCCCGACGAGGCCGTAGATGATGGTCGGGTCGGACTGCAGCTTGATCTTCTGCTTGAGGCGATTGACGAACACGGCAGCAACGCGGCTGCGCTCGTCGGGCTTGCCGGTTTCCTTCTCGACGATCGATGCGAGCGTCTCGAGCTGCTCCGGCGTCTTGATCGGAACGTCCTGGCTGCGGCGTTCCCAGATCTCCGCGAGCACACGCTTGTGCGCCTGCTGCATGCGCTGGATCACCTGGTCGCGCGGGGTCCCGCGCGGGAACTTGTAGGTCTCGGGCAGCAGCGTACCTTCGCGCGGCACTTCGCGCACACTGCCAGTGAAGATGTCGTTGTCCGACAACCGCGTCACGATCTGCTCGGAGGTCAGGCCTTCCGGTATCGTGACCGCATGCTGCACCACCTTGCCCTCGACGATGGTGGCGATGACATCGCGCAGGGACGCATTCTTCTGGAACGAATATTCACCGGGCTTGAGGTCCGAGCTCGCCTTCAGCGCGGCCACCGCGGCGATGAACACCCACGGATTGACATCAGTCACGCTTTCCTTGTTCAGGGTCTCGGCGATGTCGCGCTTGCCGGCGCGCTGCGGGATGTTGACGACCTTGTCTTCCTTGAGCGGTCCCGGTGCCTCGAGAACCTGCCGGCCGTAATAATACGCGCCGCCGGCACCGATCATGGCGATCAGCAGCAGCGTGATGATGGCATTACCGACCACGACGAAGGGATTGCGTGCCCGCTCCGAACGCTTCGGCGGCGGCGGGACCTGCTCGGGCTCGAGCGCTGCCCGCGGACTCCGGGGCGAAATGGGCGGCCTTTCACTCATCGAAGCAACCTGAATCCTGCCGGTTCAATCGCAGCCTGACAATCGCTTGCCGAGCCAAATGCACGCGCCCACGGATATGACTATCGCCGAATACGGCAAAACGGTGGATTCGTCGCAAACACAAACTATTGGGCCAGACGCCGGACGATCACCGACGCATTGGTACCGCCGAAACCAAAAGAATTCGACAACGCGACGTTCACCTCGCGCTGCTTCGCCTTGTGCGGCACGAGATCGATCGCGGTATCCACCGACGGATTGTCCAGATTGATCGTCGGCGGGACGATGTTATCGCGAATCGCGAGGATGGCGAAGATCGCCTCGATCGCGCCGGCCGCACCGAGCAGATGGCCTGTCGACGATTTGGTCGAGGACATCGCGACCTTGGAGGCGGCATTGCCGAGCAACCGCTCCACCGCGCCGAGTTCGATCTCGTCGCCGAGCGGCGTCGAAGTGCCGTGCGCGTTGATGTAGTCGAGGTCGGATGCCGTGAGGCCGGCGCGCTTGAGCGCGGCCGACATGCTGCGGAAGCCGCCATTGCCATCGGGTGACGGCGACGTAATGTGATAGGCGTCACCTGAAAGACCGTAGCCGATCACTTCGGCATAGATCCGGGCGCCGCGGCGCCGAGCGTGCTCGAGTTCCTCGAGGACAAGGACGCCGGCGCCCTCGCCCATCACGAAGCCGTCGCGGTCCTTGTCATAGGGACGCGAGGCCTTCTCAGGCGTTTCGTTGAAGCCGGTGGAGAGCGCGCGCGCGGCGTTGAAGCCGGCAATGCCGATGCGGCCGATCGGCGATTCGGCACCCCCGGCAACCATGACGTCGGCATCGCCGAGCGCGATCAGACGGGCGGCATCGCCGACCGCATGGGCGCCGGTCGAGCAGGCCGTGACCACCGAATGGTTCGGACCCTTCAGCCCATGCTTGATCGAGACATAACCAGCGGCGAGATTGATCAAGCGGCCTGGAATGAAGAACGGCGACACCCGGCGCGGTCCACGTTCCTTCAGGAGAAGCGAGGTCTCGGCGATGCCGTTGAGGCCGCCGATGCCGGATCCGATCATGGTGCCGGTCGCGCACTTGTCCTCTTCGGTCTCCGGATGCCAGTTGGCATCGTCGAGTGCCTGACCCGCTGCGGCCATGCCGAAGATGATGAAGTCGTCGACCTTGCGCTGGTCCTTCGGCTCCATCCAGATATCGGGATTGAAGCTGTCGTTGGTGCCGTCGCCGCGCACCACCGTGCAGGCGATCTTGGTCTGCAGATCGGAGACATCGAAGTTCTCGATCCTGCGCGCACCGCTTTCGCCGTTGAGGATGCGTTTCCAGGTCGGCTCGACGCCGCAGCCGAGCGGCGACACCATGCCGAGACCCGTGACGACAACCCGCCTCATATCCGAAAACTCCGCATCGAAAGATTCACGGCCAATAACAAGAAACCGGCTGACCGCTGGGAAGCGGCCCGTCCGGTTTCAATGTTGTCCCCGCGAAAATGAAGAGCCTTAGCTCTTCGCGTTCTTCTCGAGAAACTTCGTGGCGTCGCCGACGGTGAGAATCGTCTCCGCGGCGTCGTCCGGAATCTCGCAACCGAATTCTTCTTCGAACGCCATCACCAGCTCGACGGTGTCCAGACTGTCGGCGCCGAGGTCGTCGATGAAGCTCGCCGCGTCGACAACCTTCTCGGGTTCAACACCAAGGTGTTCGACCACGATCTTCTTAACCCGCTCGCCAATCTCACTCATTGCATAACCTCGTGTTGTTCCCTGTAGACCCGACCCCCCGGGACGATACGAGCCGTCGTGGTCGTTGACTGCCTTCGCTTACGAACTTGGATTTGGCCCCACCCTAACCGATGTGGACCCGGCGAATGACGGCCAAGGCTCCGCATCGCCAATATACAGGGTTTCAAAAACCTGCAATGGCGTTCTTTTGCCCATCCGTTGAAGGTCCGGTTATCATACTTCAATTGCCTTGACTACACGCCTCAATTCGCTCTGGAAACGGCCGTTTGCCGCATCCTGCCCGTCCATGTGGCAGTGCGGAACGGCGTGTCAGATCATGGCCATGCCGCCGTTGACGTGGATAGTCTGGCCAGTGACGTAGGCTGCTTCGTTCGAACTCAGGTAGACGGCGGCCGCAGCAATGTCCTCGGGCGTCCCCAGGCGGTTGGCCGGAACCTTGGTCAGAATCGTCTCGCGCTGCTTGTCGTTGAGCGCATCCGTCATCGGCGTCTTGATGAAGCCCGGCGCAATGCAGTTCGCGGTGACGCCGCGCTTGGCGTATTCGGCGCCGAGCGTCTTGATCATGCCGATCAGCCCGGCCTTCGACGCGGTGTAGTTGCCCTGCCCGGGATTGCCGGTGACGCCGACCACCGAGGTGATGGCGATGATACGGCCGAAGCGCTTGCGCATCATCAATTTGGTGGCGGCGCGCGCCAAGCGGAAAGTCGATGTCAAATTGATGTTGATGACCTCTTCCCAATCTTCGTCGCGAAGCTGAACGAACAGGTTGTCACGCGTGATGCCGGCGTTGGCGACGAGAATATCGACCTGGCCCATCGCTGCTTCGGCCGCGGGGACCAGTGCTTCGACCTCGTCGGCCTTGGAGAGATTGCAGGGCAGCACGAGGGCGCGTTCGCCAAGCTTGCCCGCCAGTTCGTCCAACACTTCCTTGCGCGTTCCGGAAATCGCTACAGTGGCGCCCTGCGCATGCAGGGCCTGCGCAATCGCGCCGCCGATGCCGCCAGTTGCACCGGTGACGAGCGCCTTTTTGCCAGTCAGATCGAACATCGAGTACTCCTCTAGCCCTGCTTCGCAGCGGCCAATGCATCCTTGGCGGCGGCAATGTCGTTCGGCCCGCCCACGGCAACACCAACGGCACCGTCGGCGATGCGCTTGACGAGACCCGACAGCACCTTGCCCGCGCCGATCTCGAAGAAGCGGGTGACGCCCTGCCCCGCCATATAGCCGACCGACTCGCGCCAGCGCACCGTGCCGGTGACCTGCTCGATCAGACGGCGGCGGATCTCGTCGGGATCGGTGATGGCGCTTGCGAGCATGTTCGACACCAGTGGCGCGACCGGCGCCTTGATCGTGACCTTGGACAGCGCTTCCGCCATCGCATCGGCGGCGGGCTGCATCAGCTGACAATGGAACGGTGCGGACACCGGCAGCAGCATGGCGCGCTTGGCGCCTTTGGTCTTGGCGATCTCGACGGCTCGGTCGACCGCGGCCTTGTCGCCGGAGACGACCACCTGCCCGCCGCCATTGTCATTGGCGGCCTGGCAGACCTGGCCCTGCGCCGCCTCCTTGGCGACTTCCATAGCCGCCTCATAATCGAGGCCGAGCAGCGCCGCCATGGCGCCGGCGCCGACCGGCACGGCTTTTTGCATTGCGAGACCGCGGGTGCGAAGCAGCCGCGCGGTGTCCGAGATCGTCAGGCTGCCGGCTGCAGCCAGCGCCGAATATTCGCCGAGCGAATGGCCGGCAACGAAAGCAGCATCCCGCCCCACGGAAAACCCGGCTTCAGCCTCCAGAACCCGCAGGGTCGCCACAGACACCGCCATCAGGGCCGGCTGGGCGTTCTCGGTGAGCTGAAGGGTTTCCGCCGGGCCGTCCCAGATCGTGGCCGTCAGCTTCTCGCCAAGCGCGGCATCGACCTCGTCGAACACGGCGCGCGCCGCCGGAAAGGTGTCGGCCAAAGCTTTGCCCATGCCAACTGCCTGGGAACCCTGCCCCGGAAATGTAAATGCTGCCGTCATCGGCGCTCCTTGGATCGCTCGAGCCGTGTGCTTCGAGAACCCGGCAGCCAATGACGTCCGGCCCGAGCCTTGGTTCCCGACCATGCTCCAAAGGGGGCCGTAGACACTGTCCGGGGCCGGACTGTCAAGCCAGGACGGAAGCCTTGGCCGGCATTCAACTGGGGACGCGGCCTCTCAAAACCCGCCGGCCTTCTGGTCCGCACCGACTTCGGCACCAGCCTGCGCGCGGCGCGCATTGCTGACCAACTGCCCCGGCCGGTCGTCGCGGTTCGGCTTCGCCGTGGCGAGCCGCAACACCGCGGCGTAGTTCGGCTGCACTTCCATCCGGCCGGCATGCCGGCTCTCGCTGAGCAGGCGATGAACCTTCGGCAGATTGTAGCAGGGCACGTAGAACAAGAGATGATGCTCGAGATGATAGTTCACGTAGTACGGCGCGATGAACAGACGCTCGAGGAAATTGGCATGCGTGGTGCGGGTGTTGCGCAAGGGATCGCTGCTATCAGGCACGACGGCGTGCTCGGCGATGTTGCGAATGCGGGTGATGACCATCATCCAGGTCAACAGCGGCACCAGCCATAGCAATGGATAAGCCCACCACACACCGGCCGCCGCGCAGGCTGCGAAAATCGCGGCGTTGACGAGGCATTGCGGGCCGAGCTTTTCCCAGAAATGCGCGGCGCGCTGCCGCCATTGCCAGTCCTTCGGACCGAGCGCGTTGAGCCATTGCGCCTTGCGCTGCTGGTAGCCGGTCTGCCCGGTGATGTCGCGGAAGAACTTGCGGCGATAGCTCAGCTTGGTGATCGGAAACGGCGCCGACAGCACCAGATCAGGATCGTCCTCCTGCTGCGTGCGTGCATGATGCTGAAGGTGATAGCGCCGATAGCTGCGCGTTTCGGCAAAGAGAGGATAGGCGCAGAGCCATTGGCTCAGGGCCAGATTGGTCTTCTCGTCCGCGGACAGGCAACCATGCGCACCATCGTGCATCAGGATCGCAAGTCCCAACTGGCGCGAGCCGATGATGGCGACGGCGAGAACGTAGGTGATCGGATTGGGCCACCACGCGACCAAAGCGATTGAACCGATGATGAGCGCCCAGGCGTGCGCGATCATCGCGATGCCCTTCCAGGTCACGCGCCGGCGCATTTCGGCCAGTTGATCGTCGGTCAGGAAATCGCGGGCGCGCATGCGAAGCGCGGTCATGGCCTACCCCTCTTCATTTGAATTATTGGATGCGTCGCGCTCGTCGACGAGACGGAGCCGCGCTGTGTCATCCGTGGATTTCGCCTGCTCGCCGAGCACGCGCAGCATCTCTTCGCAGAGTGCCTCGGGCGAGCGGCCCATGGCGTACCCCTCGAGAATGATTCCGATGGCGACCGCCCAGAACCGACGCGAGCTTTCATCGGGCGCGCGCAGCGAGCGCCAGCCATGACGGGCCACCTGACTCGCATAAGCGCGAGCGCCTTCGCTATGCAGGCGCTCGATGGTGCGCTCGACCAATGGCGCCAGATCCTGGCGCCGCCGCGTCAGCGTCAGCGCCTCGGCGAAGAAGGCGATCGAATCGCTCCCGGTCACGGTCTCGGCCAGTGCGTGGGTGTAGTCCCGCGGCGTGCGCGCCTTCAGCGCCGCCTGCTCGGTCGCGCGCGCCAGATACAGGAGATCGCGGCAGGCGCATTCGACGAACAGCGCCTCCTTGGTGCGGAAGTAATAGGTGATTTGGCTCGGAAACGCGTCCGCAGCGGCTGCGATATCGGTGATCGCCGTGCCGGACAGCCCCTGCTCCCTGAACAGCGGGCTGGCAGAGTCCAGCAGCAGCGATCTCATCTTGCGCCCGGCCGAACGCGTCGCCCGTGCAGCATGTTTGGGATCGCCAGCCGCCTCAAACGGCTCTTGGGCCGTCTTTTCCACCATCGGATCGTCTCCTTTGTTCTTTGTATGATATACAAACAAATAAATCAAGCAGGCATGGTATGAGAGGACCGGTCCCCACCACCCACCGGGACGATCCGGGTCGAAAACACAGCCGCAAACCTTGCCAAGCCGGCCAAAATCCGTATAACGCGCGCATCCGCAGACCCCGGCCGGGAGCTGAACGGACGGTCTCAGCAGATTCATTCGTGATTTTGGTGTGGCAGGGCCAGTCGGCCCGTCGTCCCGTGTTTCCGCCTTCTGAGCTTAATCCCAGAGTCCTTTCCGAAGGTCTCTTAAGGGCTTGACGCCGGGCAATGCGCTAACACGAGGAAAGGACGACTATGGCTCTCTATGAGCATGTTTTTCTCGCGCGCCAAGACGCGAGCACGCAGCAGGTCGAAGAGCTGACTGCGCAGATGACCGGTATCGTCGAGGGTCTCGGCGGCAAGGTCACCAAGACCGAGAATTGGGGCGTTCGCTCCCTCACCTACCGCATGAACAAGAACCGCAAGGCGCACTTCGTGCTGCTCAACATCGAGGCGCCGTCCGCGGCGATCGCCGAGATCGAGCGCCAGGAACGCATCAGCGAAGACGTGATCCGCTATCTCAGCGTCCGCGTCGAGGAGCTCGAGGAAGGCCCGTCCGCGATGATGCGCAAGGCGGATCGTGATCGCGAGCGTGACGACCGTGGCGGCGGCTTCCGCGATCGTGAAGGCGGCGGTTTCCGTGGCGACCGTGAAGGCGGTTTCCGTGGTGGCGATCGTGACGGTGGTGGCTTCCGCGGTGATCGCGGCCCGCGCCGTCCGCGCGACGAAGCTGAAACCACCACCACGACGGATGGGGAGTAAGACCAATGGCTGAAGCTGGTGCACGCCGCCCATTTTTCCGTCGTCGCAAGAGCTGCCCGTTCACGGGCGCCAATGCTCCGAAGATCGACTACAAGGACTCCAAGCTGCTGATGCGTTACGTCTCCGAACGCGGCAAGATCGTGCCGAGCCGCATCACCGCGGTGTCCGCGAAGAAGCAGCGTGAGCTCGCCCGCGCCATCAAGCGCGCGCGGTTCCTGGGCCTGCTGCCCTACGTCATTCGCTAAGACGAATTCGGCCGGCGGCGGCATAGCCGCCGGCCGCACTCTTCAAGTTTCATAAGGCTTCCGGGTCGTCCGGTCGCCGATGGTTGGGGCAAGGCGCCTCTAACCGCTCGAAGGGAGCGGGACAGCTGATGATGGTATTTGGACTGATAGCCCTGATCGCCGGCGCTGCGTCGGCCCTGATGTTCGCCTCGATCGTATCGGGCGCGCTGATCTCGCTCGTCCTGGTTTGCCTCGCTCCACTGCCGCTCATGCTCGCCGCGATCGCCTGGGGACCGCTCTGCGGCGCGATCGGTGGCCTCGTCGCGACGCTCGTCATCGCAGGCGCGCTCAGCCCACCCCTCGCCCTCGGTTACGGTCTCGCGTTCGCGCTGCCGGCCTGGTGGCTTGGCCATCTCGTCATGCTGGGAAGACCCCTGGCGAGCGGCGAGATCGCGGGCTCGGATGCTGCTTCGCCCCAAGTCGAATGGTATCCGCTTGGACGTATCCTGCTCTGGATCGCGGCGCTGGCGACGCTGCTGACCGCGGGATCACTGTATTCGCTGGGAAGTGATGCGTCGGCCATCAGCGACGCGATGCGCCGTGGCTTCGCCAAAATTCTTTCACTGGTCAGCGAGACGACCGTTACACAGAACGATCCCCGCGTCGGCGTGATGGTCGCTGTCATTCCGGTTCTGCTCGCCGCATCGCAGATGGCGACGCTGACCCTGAATCTCTGGCTCGCCACCAAGGTCGCGGCTGTTTCAGGACGCCTGCACCGGCCCTGGCCGGACCTCAGCGGCACGAGCTTGCCGCCGATGACGCTGGTGGCACTCTGTGTCGCGCTTGCCTTCAGCTTCTTCAGCGGAATGACCGGCATTCTCGCCGTCGTCGTCACGACCGTCTTGATGATGGCCTATGCGCTGGTCGGCTTTGCCGTTCTGCACACCATCACGCGCGACCTCACCAATCGCGGGGTCTGGCTCGCCGCCGCCTACGCCATCGTCTTCATGTTCAGCCTGAGCCTCATCCTGCTGACCGCCCTTGGCCTTGCGGACGCCGTGTTCGGCTTCCGCGAGCGCTTCCTGCGCAACCGGCAACCGCCGCCATTGCCGACAACTTAAATCCAACCCGAAAACTGAAAACTCAGAGCACTTCAAAGGAGAACGAATATGGAAGTCATTTTGCTGGAACGCGTGAGCAAGCTCGGCCAGATGGGCGAAGTCGTGAAGGTTCGCGACGGCTATGCCCGCAATTTCCTGCTCAAGCGCGGCAAGGCGCTGCGCGCCACCGCCGACAACCGCTCCAAGTATGACGGCATGAAGGCCGATCTCGAAGCTCGCAACCTTGCCTCGAAGGGTGAGGCGTCCAAGGTCGCCGAGAAGATTCAGGGCAAGAACATCATCGTGATCCGTCAGGCGTCCGAAGCCGGCCAGCTGTTCGGCTCGGTGACTGTGCGTGACGTCGTCATGGCGTTCGAGGCCGACGGCGTTGCGCTTGAGCGCCCGCAGGTGCAGTTGGACGCACCGATCAAGGCTATCGGCAAGCACACCATCACGGTTGCGATTCACCCCGAGGTCGAGGTCGAGGTCAGCGTCACGGTTGCGCGCAGCCAGGACGAGGCCGAGCGCATCAACCGCGGCGAGGACATCTCCACCCGCAACGAGGATCGCGATGCTGCCGCCGAGGCGATTGCCGCCGCCGGCGAGTTCTTCGATCCGGAAGCCCAGCACGACGACACCCAGCCGGCGCCCGCCGCGGAAGAGACCGAGAAGTAAGGCCCGCATTCACGCAGGCTGCGAAGCCCGGCTGCCTCAGGCAGCCGGGCTTTTCGTTTTGACGGCGACGTCCTCGCTCAGCATCGCGATCGAGGCGAGTGCCGTTGCCGTATGCTTCTCGACGCCGTCGATCAGACAGAACACGTCCGCCGCGACCACGGAAACCTGACGGCCCGGGCTTGATCACCCTGGCACGGCAGATCAGTTTTTCGCCGACCGCAGGCGACAGCAGGTTGAGCTTGTATTCCGCCGTCAGCGCCGGCTGGCCGCGCGAGGTCGCCGCCGCAATGGTCGTGGCGTTGTCGACCAGGAAGGCGGTGACGCCGCCATGGAAGAAGCCATGCTGCTGCAACAGGCGCGGCCTTCGCAGATCAACGGGTTTTATCTGCTTATTGCGAGATCGGCGGAGCTGGCGGCCCAGGGGCGGGTGCAGGCGACGGGGTCGCGGCGGGCGCAGACGGCGCGGGCTCTGCCGGCTTCGCCGCTGGCGCGGTGCTGGGCGCAGGCTCGGCCGGTTTGGAAACGGCAGCTTCCGCAGGCTTAGGTTCAGCCGGTTCAGCCGGCTTGGCAGCGGCTGCCGGCGGGGCCGGCGTCACCTGCGGCACCGGATCGGGACGCAGAGGCGGCGTCTCGCTGCTGCTCGGCTCGACCTTGGCGCTCTCCGGCTTGGCTTCGGCCGGCTTTTCGGCCGGCTTGGCGCTGTCGGGCTTGGACTCTTCGCGACTGGAATCGACCTTGGCGTTCTCGCTCTTTGGTTCAGTTTTGGGCTCGGTCTTGGATTCGGTCTTGGATTCGGTCTTGGGTTCTGTCTTGGGCTCAATCTTGGAATCGACCCTGGGCTCAACCTTCGGCGCGGCCGCGTCATCCGTCTCCGGCTTGCCGCGCTTGCTGATACGCTTGCCTTTGCGGCCCTCGGGCCGTTGTTCGGTGGCAGCCTCGGGCTTGGCGCCTTCCTTGCCCTCCTCGCTCGGTCGCGCCACGCGCTTCTGACGGCTTTCAGGCGCTGCAGCCGCGCCCTCGCCCTCGGGTTTGGCAGCCTCTTGCGAGCGTTGGCGGCGCCCCTGATGCTCAGGCGACTGCCCCGGGTTGGTGTTGGCGTCCTTCTCCTTGGCGCCGTCCTTCCTGTCCTTGCCGTCCTTCCCGTCCTTGGCCTGGTAGCGGGTGTCGGCGGCACCATTGGAGACGAGATAGGACGCGAGCACGCCGGCCATGTCGGGGCTGGTGGTGTAGTGCTGACGCAGGAAGCCCGGCAGCGAGCCCGGCGCAACGGTCTTCAACAGCCCGCGCGGGCTCTTGTGGCAGGCATTGCAGGTCTGCGCAAAGATCTGGGATGGGGCCTTGCCGGCCTCGAGGTTCGTCGCCTGCGCGAGAGCGGCATCGGTGGCTCCGAAGCCGATCAGAAACAGCACCGTGGCGAGGCTGAGCGCTCGGCTCGACATTCCCATCATCTCCATTGAAATCCGAAAGATGCCGCCGGCATCGGGCGCGGCGGCGGTCACCTTTTAGCCGATTGTGCTGGGAATGGAAGCGCACTCATCAAGCATGTGATCACGCGTTTTTCGAATATCGGGTTTGAACACAACGCATTAGCGGGCCGGGAATAGGCTGCTTAGATTTACATGCGAACGCATGGGAACGATATAGTCTCTCCGGGCGTGAATGTATGACGGCCGGGTTTGTTCGCTTCTTTTCGGGTTCGCTCGAGAGGTGTACGTCGATGGACCGCTTGTTACGCAAGTTCTTGTCTCAATTCATCCGCCGCGGGTCGATGACGGTGACCACGGCGGGCGGAATGAAGTTCAGTGTCGGCGACGGTTCGGGCGAGCCCGTCGAAGTCTGCTTCGTCACTGCAGATGCACAACGAAGAGTCCTCATCAATCCCGAGCTCGGGCTTGGCGAGGCCTACATGAACGGGGAGTTCGTCGTCGAGCGCGGCACCATAGCCGATGCCCTCGCGATCCTGCTCGATCAAGCCGACCTGCTGCCGCAGTGGGCAAAACCCTGGTGGCACCTGCGCTATCTCACCCGGCAGCTGAAACAGTTCAATCCGCGGACACGCTCGCGCAGCAATGTCGCGCATCACTACGATCTCGATGCGCGGCTTTATTCGCTCTTCCTCGACGCCGACAAGCAATACAGCTGCGCTTATTTCGAGACGCAGGACGCCACGCTCGACGACGCGCAGCTTGCCAAGAAGCGGCACGTCACCGCAAAGCTGCTGGTCAGCCGCGGCCAGCGCGTGCTCGACATCGGCTCGGGCTGGGGCGGGCTGAGCTTCTATCTCGCAGAGACCGCAGGAGCTGACGTGACTGGTGTTACGCTGTCGACCGAGCAGTTGCAGGTCGCAAACGCGCGCGCCGTCGAGAAGGGCCTGACCGGTTCGGCGCACTTCCTGCTCGAGGACTATCGCGACATCGACGGGCCATTCGACCGCATCATCTCGGTCGGCATGTTCGAGCATGTCGGGGTCAAGTTCTACGATACCTATTTCGCGCGCTGCGCCGAGCTGCTGAGCGAGGACGGCGTCATGGTGCTTCACTCGATCGGCCGCTCGCAGGGCCCGGACTCGACCAATCCCTGGATCGCGAAATACATCTTCCCCGGCGGTTACATTCCCTCACTATCGGAAGTGCTGCCGTCGATCGAGGACGCCGGCCTCTTGGTCTGCGACGTCGAGATCCTGCGCCTGCATTATGCGGAGACGTTGAAGGCCTGGCGGCAACGCTTCATGGCGCGGCGCGAGGAAGCCGTGCAGCTCTACGACGAGCGCTTCGCGCGGATGTGGGAGTTTTATCTCGCCTCCTGCGAGATGACGTTCCGCAAGCAGGGCATGATGAACTTCCAGATCCAGCTCACCAAGCGCCAGGGAGTGGTTCCTATAACCCGCGACTATATCGCGCACGAGGAAGCCCGGTTGCGCGCCCTCGAGGGCGGCGCCAGGCCGAAGCTGACGCTCGCTGGTGAATGAAATCTAATGACGAACGGTCGAAATCGGCGAGATCCGGAAAGAAACCGGTAACGCTAACTGGGCGTGCAATTCCGCCAGGGTTTCGGGCTCGACCGGCAAGCGGCGCTGCTCCGGTTGTGCGGCACGCTCCATAGCCGCGATCAGCCCGGACAGCCAAAGCCGACCCGCGTCGCTTCGCCAAACCTGTAGCTGCCGTTCTGGCCGCATGGCTTGCCTCGTCTCCCTGGTGGCAGGGTATGAGAGACAATCCCCTACCCGCCAGTCCTGTTCCGGAGGTACCCCGAAAGAATCCGGGGAGATGTGATCTGCTTCACATTAAGTCTGGCCGGTCCTGGCCTAGATCCTCGTCATGAGCAAAGAGACCCAAACCTCATTCGACGTGCAGGACGACCTCCGCACCGATTACGCCCTGATCGCCACCGGCGTCTGCGCGGCCCTGGTTGCGCTGGTCTACCTCTTGCTGGTCTGAATCCCGCGCCGAAAGCGGCCAGCGTGCGTCATTTCGCGCGCTCTTTGATAGGTCTGCGCCTCAATCCATAAGGTTCACGGCATCCGGATTTTTCCGTGGTGCGGTCGCGGCCACTTCCAGCGCCTGGCGAGTTCCGCAGAAATCCGTCAAGCGCGGCGCATGCTGCGACCGCTAATCATCCACCATTTTTAATGATCGGTTGATAGCGACGAGCTTTTGCTTCCGCTTCGGGCTGAGGCGGCGCTTTATCCCGGCCCCGCATCTGCCCCAGAAAATTGCTATCGCTCGACCATGGCCCTGACTGATTCGAACGTCCTCAAACTCGCGCCCGAACCCGGAACTCCCGCGTATCGGAGCGCGCCGCATAATATCGAGGCGGAACAAAGCCTTCTGGGCGCGATCCTGGTCAACAACGACGCCTTCTATCGGGTCTCCGATTTCCTGGAGCCGAAGCACTATTTCGAGCCGCTGCATCAGACCATCTACGAGACCGCCGGCAGCCTGATCCGGATGGGCAAGATTGCCACGCCCGTGACGCTGAAGACGTTCCTGCCCGCCGACACCGACGTCGGCGGCATGACCATCGGCCAATATCTGGCGCGGCTCGCGGCTGAGGCGACCACCATCATCAACGCCCAGGACTATGGGCGCACCGTCTACGACCTAGCGCTGCGGCGTGACCTGATCGGCATCGGCGAGGACATGGTCAATGTCGCCTATGACGCACCGGTCGATTTCGCGCCGCGGGCGCAGATCGAGGACGCCGAGCGGCGGCTCTACGAACTCGCCGAGTCCGGTCGTTATGACGGCGGCTTCCAGAAATTCTCGCAGGCGTTGGCGGTCGCGGTCGACCTCGCGGCAAAGGCGTTCCAGCGCGACGGAAAGCTGTCCGGCATCTCGACGGGCATGCGCGACCTCGACAACAAGATGGGCGGCCTGCAACACTCCGACCTCATCATCGTCGCCGGACGCCCCGGCATGGGAAAGACGTCGCTGGCGACCAACATCGCCTACAACGTCGCCAAGGCCTATGTCGCCGAGCTCCAGGCCGACGGCACTATGAAGGCCGCTAATGGCGGCGTGATCGGCTTCTTCTCCTGCGAAATGTCGGCCGACCAGCTCGCCACGCGTATCGTGGCCGAGCGCACTGGCATTTCCTCCTCCCACATCCGTCGCGGCGGCATCTCGGAAGCCGATTTCGACAAGATCCGGGAGGTCTCGATCGAGCTGCAGTCGCTGCCTTTCTATGTCGACGCGACCGGCGGCCTGTCGATCGCGCAGCTGATGGCGCGCGCGCGCCGGCTGAAGCGACAGAAGGGCCTCGATCTGCTCGTGATCGACTACATCCAGCTGCTCTCCGGCTCAGGCAAGCGCGCCAGCGACAGCCGCGTGCAGGAAATCACGGAGATCACGACCAGCCTGAAAGCGCTGGCCAAGGAGCTCAACGTCCCCGTCATCGCGCTGTCGCAGCTCTCGCGTCAGGTCGAATCCCGCGAAGACAAGCGACCGCAGCTCTCCGACCTGCGTGAATCCGGATCAATCGAGCAGGACGCCGACGTCGTGCTGTTCGTTTACCGAGAGGAATATTACCTTGCGATGAAGGAGCCGCGCCCGGGCACGCCCGAACACGAGAAATGGCGCCTGGACATGGACCTTGCGTACGGCAAGGCCGAAGTCATCATCGGCAAGCAGCGCCACGGCCCGACAGGCACCGTCGATTTGGCGTTCGAAGCCTCGGTCACGCGGTTCAGCGACCTCGCGCCTGACAGTCAGATGCCGGCTCGAAGCAGCAACGACTATTGAGTTCCTTGAACCGGGCCTGCCTCTTGCGTAAAACGACGCCATGACAATGGCGTCCGACCCGAACATGATCCCGCAATCCGGCCTTCTCTCCGCGGAGGCCAATCAGGCTGCCGCGCTCGCAGCCCACGGCGGCGTGCTCACCGTCGATCTCGACGCCATCATCGCCAACTGGCGCAAGCTCGAGAAGACCGCCGTGCCGGCCGAGTGCTCGGCAGTGATCAAGGCCGACGCCTATGGCTGCGGCACCGCGCAGGTCGCGCACGCCCTGAACAAGGCCGGCTGCAAGACCTTCTTCGTGGCCACCATCGAGGAGGCGCGCACCGCTCGCGCGGCGGTACCGGACGCCACGATCTACGTCCTCGGCGGCTATTTCCAGAACACCGGCGAGCACTACGCCAAGATCAACTGCCGTCCCGTGATCGGCGATCTCAACGAACTCGCGGAATGGGACGTGTTCTGCCGCCGCACCGGCTGGTCCGGCGGCGCCGCGATTCACATCGACACCGGCATGAACCGGCTCGGGCTGACGCTTGCGGAGGCGCAGGCCATTATCCCCCGCATCAATGCCGGCGATCACGGCATCACGCTGGTGATGAGCCATCTGGTCTCGGCCGAGCAACTCAACAGTCAGATCAACGCCAAGCAGCTCGCGGCCTTCCGCAGCATTGCCAGCGAATTCTCCGGTGTGCCGGCGACGCTCGCCAATTCCTCAGGCATCTTCCTCGGCGCGCCGTTCCAGTTCGACCTGGTACGGCCGGGCGCCGCGCTTTACGGCGTCAATCCGACGCCGGAGGCCGACAATCCGATGCAGCCGGCGGTCGACCTCAAGGCGCGCGTCGTGCAGATCCGCACGATCGAGCGCGGTGAAAGCGTTGGCTACGGCGGCACCTGGACCGCGCGGCGACCGACCAGGCTCGCGATCATCGCGGTCGGCTATGCCGACGGCTATTTCCGTGCCGCCAGCTCCAATGACGGCACCCGCGGCGCCGAGGTGATCGTTGCCGGCAAGCGCTGCCCGGTGGCGGGCCGCGTCTCCATGGATCTGATCGCGATCGACATCACCGACCTGCCGCCGAACGCGGCGCGTCGCGGCCACATGGTCACGCTGCTCGGCGACGGCATCACCGTGGACGAGCTCGCCCATCATTTCGGCACGATCGGTTACGAAGTGCTGACCAGTCTCGGGCCCCGCTATGCCCGCGTCTACAAGGGCGGCAATGTCGTAGAGGCGCTGGCAAAGCCGGAGCCCGCGCAGGCGGCCGAACAGCCGCCCTCCCCGCCGCCGATCGAGCAGCCGGCGGCTCCGCCGCCGCTGCCGAGCTGACGGGCCTCTTACTTCTTCCGGCTGTCCAGCGCCGCCTTGCAGGTCGCGCTGAGCTGGTCGCGCTTGGCGTTGAGGCAGGCGACGATCTTGCCGCCACCGGGCGCGATGCCGGCGCAGAATTTGTCGTAATCCGCCTTGCACGCACCGCGCGGATCGGCCGATTGTGCCGAAGCAACCCCGGAGAACGCGACGACGACTGCAACGGCGGCAAAGCTCAACTTGGACATGGTATCTCCGGTAACAGAAGGCCGAAGCCGGTAGCTCTACATGAAGATTGCGACATTCAACATCAACAACATCAACCGCCGCCTGCCCAATCTGCTCGCATGGATGCGCGCGGCGAAGCCCGATGTGGTTGCACTTCAAGAATTGAAGGCAAGTGATGGCGAATTTCCGGCAGCCGCGATCGAAAAGGCCGGCTACGGCGCGGTCTGGCGCGGACAAAAGACCTGGAACGGCGTCGCCATTCTCGCCCGCAACGCCGAGCCCGTGCTGACGCGCGACCGGCTGCCGGGACGCCCCGATGACCACGAAGCGCGCTACATCGAAGCTGCCGTGCGCGGCGTCATCGTCACCAGCATTTACTTGCCGAACGGCAATCCGCAGCCGGGCCCGAAGTTCGACTACAAGCTCGACTGGTTTGCGCGGCTGAAGCGCCACGCCAAGACCTTCATCAAGCAGGACCTGCCCGTTGTGCTCGCCGGCGACTACAACGTCGCGCCGACGGAGATCGACATCTACCCGACGCGGTCATGGGACAAGGATGCCTTGATCCAGCCGAAGAGCCGCGCGGCGTTCGCCTCGCTGGTCGAACAAGGCTGGTGCGATGCGATCCGCGAGCTGCACGGAGACAGGCGCATTTACACCTTCTGGGACTACAAGCGGAATCGGTGGCCGCGCGATGCGGGCCTCAGGCTCGACCATCTGTTGGTGAGCCCTGCCCTTGTCTCACGCCTGGCAAAGGCCGGCGTCGACAAGAAAATTCGCGGCGAGGATGGCGCCAGCGATCATGCGCCGGCCTGGGTGGTGCTGAAATAAGCAAGGCGCCGTAGGGACATGCAGGACTGCGCCCTCACCACAGGTTCTTGCCGTCGATCATGTTGACCGGCACGGCTTCCAGATCGAAATCGTCGAACAGGCGCGCGTTGACCCCGACCTTGGGATTGTCGAAGTCAGGCTTTCCCGTGGACCAGTCCGGCGATTCCGAGAAAGTCCCGCAACCGCAGCTTGCACAGAAATGATGTTTGACGGTCCGGCTGCCCCAGCGATAGGTCGCGACATTGTCGGCGGGTGACAGCAGGCGAAACTGCGCCGGCGTGTAATAAGCCCACAGCGCGCCACGCTTGGCGCAGAGCGAACATGTGCAGCGCGTCACGCTCGCGGGCGCCTCTGTCACCTCGAACACCGTCTCACCACAATGACAGCTTGCCTCGATCGGCATGACCCGCTCTCCGTTTTGTCAGGAGGTGGTCATAGCCCGCCCCTGCTGCCAACATGCTGTCAGCAGCGGCGGGTTCACGGACGACAGGCGACCAGTTGCGCAGCTGCCGGCGCGAAAAGTCTCAACTCGCGGACAGGCGCTTGGCGTTGGCGGCCACGTGCTCCCGATAGCGCTGAACGACCGTAGCCGGCGTTGCGCCCGAGAGCAGGCTCGCAAACGCTTCGAAAACGGCCGCGACCTTTTCGCTGACTATCAGCACGGCCTCGTGCCCGGCAGCCTCGTCGCCGTGGCTGAGCTTCTCGCAGCGAAGGCGAACCACTTCGCTCGTTTCGACCGCAAGCATTGCGCCGGCAACCCAAGGATAGCCGTTGTCGGATCCACTGAGCACCGCATGGCGGTCGAGCGCGGAAAAGGAATGGCGGTCGGGCATCACAGACCTCAAATTCTTTGAGCGACGCTCCGATCAATACGCTTCAAATTCTAAGGATCCGGCCGGGGAACCGGTCGGATTGGCAACGCCTATGCCACCCGCAATTAACCAAGGCTCTTGACGCGGCAGCTCTGGTTATCATACTGGTCTTACCAAGATCAGACCAAGAAGAGATCGGGATGGAGCTGAAGAGGGCCGCCGAGGGCGAAAAAGGGTTCGAGAAGGTGTTTGCCTTCCTGCGTGAACGCCTGCTTGCAGGATCGCTCAAGCCCGGCGACCGCCTCATTTCGGAACGCGAGCTTGCAACACTGCTCGGCGTCAGCCGGCCGATCGTCCGCGAGGCGCTGCGCGCCCTGACCGTCCTCGGTATCGTCGAGATCCGCGACCGCATCGGCACGGTCGTGACGCGGCCCGACGTCTCGGTGCTGAACGACTTCTTCACCTTCGCGCTCGCCCAGCACGCCGACATGCTCGACGACGTCATGCAGGCGCGCGTCGCGATCGAATGCCAGGCGATTCGCCTTGCCTGCGAGCGCGCCAACATTTCTGATTTTGAACGGCTGCAGCGCACGCTCGCCAAGATAGGAGAGACGATCGACGAAGCGGATGCCGGCGGCATGGCCGACTTCGAATTCCATCGCGCCATCGTCGTGGCATCGCATTCGGAAACGCTCTCGGTGCTGCACGGCTCGATGGCGGGCCTCCTGACGCATTCGCATCGCAGCCGACGCGAGCTGGTGCAGGCATTTCAGTCGATGAAGACGTATCTGATCGACGACCACCGCCGCATCTTCGAGGCCGTCATCGCGCGCGATCCCGAGCGCGCAGACGCCACGCTGCGCAAGCATTTTGCCATCGGCGACGAATTCCGGCGACGCGCCGTCGTTGGCGACATCGACAAGACCATCGCCTCGGGCTGATCGCGGACTGCCGGTCAAACAAGAAACGGACGACGAACATGGGACGGAACGAGAAGGGCAGCGTCGGCTTCATCGGCATTGGCACGATGGGCCTGGAGATGGTGCGCAACCTCCTGAAGGCCGGGCACGCGGTGCGCGCCTTCGATCTCAATCAGGCTGCTGTTGCTGACATCGTCAAGGAAGGCGCGACCCGCGCCAAGAGTCCTGCCGATGCCGCGCAAGGCGCCGACATCGTCATCACCATGCTGCCCGACACACCCCATGTCGAAGCGACCATTTACGGCGAGCACGGCCTGCTGAAGTCGCCGCCATCAGGCAAGCTCATCGTCGACATGAGCACGATCTCGCCGGTCGCGGTCCGTCGCATCCATACCGACCTGCAAAAGGTCGGCATCGGCTTCATCGACGCGCCGGTCTCGGGCGGCCCGCTCGGCGCCAAGAACGCCGCACTCTCGATCATGGCCGGCGGCGATGCGGCCGCCTTCGCGCAGGCCGAACCGTTCTTCCGTGCGATGGGCACGACTATCACGCATGTCGGCGCGTCCGGCGCCGGCCAGACCGTCAAGCTGTGCAATCAGCTCATCTGCGGCATCAACATTCAGGCGATCTGCGAAGCACTCGCGCTTGGTCGCGCTTCGGGCCTGGATCTCAATCTGCTGCGTCGCGTGCTGCTCGGTGGCTCCGCCGCCTCCTGGATGCTCGACAAGCTCGGCCCCGCGATGATCGCGGGCGACGTCTCCGCCGGCTTCCGGATCGATCTGCAGCTCAAGGACCTTCGCCTGGTGCAGGAACACGCGCAGGCCCTGAGCGTGCCGCTGCCCGGCACCGCGCTCGTCACCAGCCAATATGTCGACGCCCGCGCCCATGGCGAAGGCGGCAACGGCAACCAGGCGCTGTTCCGCGTCTATGACCGTATGACCAACCAGACCACAGGCTGAACCGACGACGATGAGTCTGCAACTCGACTTTCCCGCGGTGCTGGAGCGATGGCCGAGCTTTCTGGCCGGCGCTGCGCTGACGCTGGAGTTGGCGGCCTTCGCGACAGTGTTCGGCGCCCTGCTCGGTACGCTCACGGCGGTCGGGCGAGGCACGCACAACGCGCTGATCGCGAGGGCTTGCAAGGTCTATGTCGAGATGATCCGCAACACGCCGCTGCTGGTGCAGATCTTCCTGGTCTATTTCGGCCTCGCGAGCGTGGGGATGAAATTCTCCGCCTTCACCGTGGCGGTGGCAGCGCTGACCATCAATGTCGGCGCCTACACCGCCGAGATCATGCGCGCCGGTTTCGAGGCGATCCCGCGCGGGCAGATCGAGGCAGCCGAAGGGCTGGCGCTGTCGCGGCTGCAGATCTACTGGCACATCATCCTGCTGCCGGCGATTGAGAGGGTCTATCCGGCGCTGACCAGCCAATTCGTTCTGCTAATGCTCGCCTCCTCGGTCTGCTCGCAGATTTCGGCGGAAGAACTGACCGCGGTCGCGAACTACATCCAGTCGGACACCTACCGCGCGTTCGAGACCTACATCATCGTCGCCGTGCTCTACGTCATCCTGTCCCTGGTGATGCGTGCGGGTTTCTGGGGCCTCGGCCTGGTTCTGTTCCCGCGCCGTCGCCGGCTCGGCACGCCGCTGTGAGATGACCATGGGCGGACATCTCAACATCAACCATTTGATATTCCTCGGACAGGGCGCGCTTTGGACGATTGGCTTGTCCGCAATCGCGCTGATCGGCGGCGGCATCGTCGGCTTCGTGATCGCACTCGCGCGGATCTCGCCGCTCAAATCGGTGCGGATCGCCAGCGCCGTCTATGTGCAGCTCATCCAGGGTACGCCGCTGCTGGTCATCCTGTTCCTTGGCTATTTCGGCCTCGCCGCGATCGGCCTCAAGGTATCGTCGCTCGCAGCCGCCGGCGCCTCGCTGACGCTCTACGTCGCTGCCTATCTCGGCGAGATCTGGCGCGGCTGCATCCAGTCGGTGCCGAAGCCGCAATGGGAAGCCGCCGAAGGCCTGGCGCTAAGCCGGACCCAGCGGATGATGAAAGTGATCCTCCCACAGGCGATCCGAATCGCGACGCCGCCGACGGTCGGCTTCATGGTGCAGATCATCAAGAACACGTCGCTCGCCTCCGTCGTCGGATTCGTCGAGCTGATGCGCTCGGCCCAGATCGTCAACAACTCGCTGTTCGAGCCGTTCGCGATCTACGCCATCATCGCCGTCGTCTACTTCGCCATGTGCTATCCCCTATCGCTGCTCAGCCAGAAGCTGGAACGGCGGATGGGGCGTGGCAGGTCCAACCTCGTGCCAGTCTGACATGCAGCAAAACTCCTCCCCGCCCGAATCCATCGTGTCGCTCCGCGACGTGCAGAAGAGCTTCGGCCCGCTCCTTGTGCTGGATGGCGTCTCCTTCGCCGTCGAGCGCGGCGAAGTCCTGGCACTGATCGGCCGCTCCGGCTCCGGCAAGAGTACGGCGCTGCGCTGTATCGACCGCTTCGAGAAGGTCGACGGCGGCGAGATCGTCGTGTGCGGGCACCGCGTCGACCGTCCCGATGTTGACCTGCGCGCGTTGCGCCAGGACGTCGGTATCGTCTTCCAGAGCTACAATCTGTTTCCCCATCTCACGATCGAGCAGAATATCACGCTGGCACCCTGCGCGGTGAAGGGCATAGCCACATCGCAGGCCAAGGATCTGGCGCGCAAGGTGCTGGCGCAGGTCGGGCTCGAGGAAAAACTTCACGCTTATCCTGAGCAGCTGTCGGGCGGCCAGCAGCAGCGCGCGGCGATCGCACGGTCGCTTGCGATGCAGCCGAAGGTGATGCTGTTCGACGAGGTCACCTCGGCGCTCGATCCCGAGCTCACCGCCGAAGTGCTGAAGGTGATCGAGCAACTGGCGGCGGATGGCATGACCATGGTGATGGTCACCCACGAGATGGGCTTTGCGAAGGGCATTGCCGACCGCATCGTCTTCATGCATCGCGGCAAGGTTCATGAGACCGGACCCGCCTCGATCCTGACGTCGCCAACGACGCCGGAGCTGACGCAATTCGTCGGCACAGGAAACCTAAAATCATAACAGGGAGAGGAGAACCAAGGATGACCAACAAGACATTGCTGGGGACTGCCGTACTGTTCGGTCTCGTCATGCTGGCTACCACGCCGGCATCGGCCGATTTGCTCGACGACATCATGCAGGCCAAGAAGATCCGTATCTCGACGGACGTCGCCATCCCGCCATCGGGCATGATGGATTCGAACATGAAGCCGACCGGCTCCGACGTCGAGGTGGCGCAATTGCTTGCCAAGGACTGGGGGGCTCGAGCTCGAATTTGTCCAGACCACTGGCGCAACCCGTATCCCCAACGTCCTGACAGGCAAGGCCGACATCATCATCTCGACCCTGTCGGTGACGCCCGATCGCGCCAAGGTGATCGACTTCACCAAGCGCTATGCGACGCTGCAGTCCGACGTCGGCTGTCTGAAATCGATGAACGTCAAGGACTGGCCCGATCTGAAGGACAAGACGATCGGCGTCTCGCGCGGCACCACCCAGGATACCACTCTGTCCAACATGAAGGACAAGGAGCTGAAGATCGCCCGCTATGACGACGACGCCACGGAAGTCACGGCGGCCGTCTCCGGCCAGGTCGATTGCGTCGGCACGTCGGCCACGATCATCAACCAGATCGGCGTCAAGAATCCGGCCCGTATCTTCGAGTCGAAGATCCCACTTGCGACCTTCGACCTCGCGATCGGCCTCAAGAAGGGCGAGCAGCGCCTGATGGACAAGCTCAACGCCTGGATCACCGAGAACGTCAAGAACGGCAAGCTCAACGCGATCTACAAGAAGTTCCACGGGGTCGAGCTGCCGCCCGACATGCGCAGCTGAACCAGAGAGACATCGTGACAGCCGCTAGCGGCTGTCACGGCCATTGCAAGATTGAAGAAGGACATCACATGCGTCTCGTCATCGGATCCGACCACGCCGGCTGGCCGCTCAAGCAGACCGTCATCGACCACATCCGCAAGCTCGGCCACGAAATCGTCGACGTCGGCTCCTATGACGACAAGCCGGTAGACTTCCCCGACATTGCGCGAGCCGTAGCACAGAAGGTTACCTCGGGCGAAGCCGCACGCGGCATCATGGTCTGCGGCACCGGCGTTGGCGCCTCGATCGCCGCCAACAAGATGAAGGGCATTCGCGCTGCAGTCTGCCACGACGTCCATTCCGCGCACCAGAGCGTCGAGCATGACGACGTCAACGTCATGTGCATCGGCGCACAGATCGTCGGCGCCTGGCTCGCCGTCGATCTCGTCTCGTCCTATCTCTCTGCCGAATTTTCGACGGACGAAGACTTCCGCCGTCGCGTCGAGAAGCTGCGCGTGATGGACGAACAGGGCTGACGCCTGGCCCGGGACCTTGCGCGCGACCTGGCCTGGATTGCGCTGCGCTCCATCCGGGCTACGAGATCTTGCGTTGCCCGACGGGCAAAACACCCTGGCTGTGGGGCAATCCACGCGACCAAAAATATTCCACTTTACCGAAATTCGGAAACGGCGTATGTGTCGCGCAACCCGGCCCAAGGAAGAGGGGCGTATCGCGATCGTCACGAACGCGGGCCGGACGGCGGTGGACGTGGGTCACATCGGCGCGAAGGGTCTTGCAGGGCGGGCAACCGTGAGCGAGACCATCGCGCGTACGACCGGTGTGATTTGCGTACGGCAAAATCGTGTGGTCCTGGCGCCCGGGGTCTGTGCGCCAAGTCTCGCGGTGATGCGTGTGACCCAACCGGGTTCGCGTATCAGTCATCTGCGAGGCGACGGGGGCAATAGTGCATCGCTCCCCGGGGAGAGCACGACATAAGCCGTCAAACCACTGCGCAGGGAAGGCCGGATGTCTCGGCTTCGCCTGTATGCCGCTGTGCAGATTCTTGTAGCGCAACTGTCGCACAGTGGACCGCGGGTGCCAGCCGGCACCCGGTCTTCCCTGCGCCCTCTTTCAATTGAGGGGGAGGCATTGGCAAAGCTCGGGCGAAACAAGCCGCGAGGATGTGAACTCATGTCAGTCATTCGGTCGCGTGCCCCCGGACGCTGCACAGCCCGTCCCGGACACAAAGGAACTAACGCCGCCATTCACTCATGCCCTCTCCTCCGGCTACACTATTTCGATTCCCAGGAGCCCTTCCCTTGGCCTTTCTGTTCGTCCTCAGCGTTGGCCTGATCGCTGGCACCATTTCCGGCATCGTCGGCACGGGTTCGTCGATCATGCTGATGCCGGTGTTGGCCTACGCCTATGGGCCGAAGGAGGCCGTGCCGATCATGGCTGTCGCCTCCGTGATGGCGAATTTCTCGCGGATTCTGGCGTGGTGGCGCGAGGTCGACTGGCGGGCCTGTCTGGCCTATTCGGTCACGGGCATCCCGGCCGCAGTGCTGGGCGCACGGACGCTCTTGGCTCTGCCCTCGCACGCCGTCGATCTCGCCATCGGCATCTTCCTGATCGCGATGGTGCCGGCGCGGCACTGGCTGGCGCGGCACGATCTCAAGGCAAATCTCTGGCATCTCGCGATCGGCGGCGCGATCATCGGCTATCTCACCGGCATCGTGGTCTCGACCGGCCCACTCAGCGTGCCGCTATTCCTGTTCTATGGCCTCAGCAAAGGCGCCTTTCTCGCGACCGAAGCCGCCGCCTCGCTTGGCCTCTACTTCGCCAAATCAGTAACGTTCGAGCGCTTCGGTGCGCTGACGCAGGACGTCTTCATCAAGGGCCTGGTCGCGGGCTCGTCGCTGATGGCCGGCGCTTTCGTCGCAAAGCGCTTCGTGCTGCACCTGAAGCCGGAGATGTTCCGCCTGGTGATGGACGCGATCATGGTCGCAGCAGGGCTCTCCATGCTATGGAACGCGACGCAATCTCCCTGAGCATGATTCACGCCCATGGCCAAGAACACACTGTCCTTCGTCTGCCAGAACTGCGGCGCGGCCTATAACCGCTGGCAGGGCAAGTGTGAGTCCTGCGGCGAGTGGAATACGCTGGCCGAGGAGGACGCGACCGGCAGCGTGCCGGTCTCGATCCGCTCCAAGCGCAAGGGCCGGACGTTTGCGCTGGAGAGCCTGTCGGGCAAAACCCAGGATGCGCCGCGCCTGTCCTCCGGCATGACCGAGCTTGATCGCGTCACGGGCGGCGGCTTCGTCCGCGGCTCGGTGCTGCTGGTCGGCGGCGATCCCGGCATCGGCAAATCGACGCTGCTGACACAGGCGACCAGCCTGATGGCGCGTGCCGGCCATCGCATCGTCTACATATCCGGCGAAGAAGCCATCGCCCAGGTGCGGCTGCGCGCCGAGCGGCTCGGGCTGTCCGATGCGCCGGTACAGCTCGCGGCCGAGACCTCGGTCGAGGACATCGTCTCGACGCTGTCGGAAGGCGCGGTTCCCCGGCTGATCGTGATCGACTCGATTCAGACCATGTGGACCGACACGGTCGAATCGGCGCCCGGCACGGTCACGCAGGTGCGTGCCTCGGCGCAGGCGCTGATTCGTTTCGCCAAGAAGACGGGTGCCGCCATCATCCTGGTCGGCCACGTCACCAAGGACGGCCAGATCGCGGGCCCCCGCGTCGTCGAGCACATGGTCGACGCCGTGATGTCCTTCGAGGGCGAAGGCTCACAGCAATTCCGCATTCTGCGCGCGGTCAAGAACCGTTTTGGTCCGACCGACGAGATCGGCGTGTTCGAGATGACCGGCCTCGGCCTGCGCGAGGTCACCAACCCCTCGGAGCTGTTCCTGTCCGAGCGTGACCTCGGCACCCCCGGCACCGCAGTCTTCGCGGGCATCGAGGGCACGCGGCCCGTTCTGGTCGAATTACAGGCGCTGGTGGCCCCGACATCGCTCGGCACCCCGCGCCGCGCCGTGGTCGGCTGGGATCAGAGCAGGCTCTCGATGGTGCTGGCGGTGCTGGAAGCGCATTGCGGGGTCAAGCTGTCCGGCCACGACGTCTATCTGAACGTCGCGGGTGGCCTGCGCATTCACGAGCCGGCGGCCGATATGGCCGCGGCGGCTGCGCTGGTTTCCTCGCTGGTTAATGCGCAGTTACCCACGGATGCGGTCTATTTCGGCGAAATCTCGCTGTCCGGCGTCATCCGCCCGGTGGCGCAGACCCCGGCCCGGCTCAAGGAGGCGGTCAAGCTCGGCTTCAAACGCGCCGTGCTGCCCGAATCGGCCCGAGGCGCCGATGCCAGCGGTGACGCCGGGTTGACCCTGAACGCGGTCAACAGCCTCACAACCCTGGTCGCCGAAATCGCCGCCAAGGGCTCCCGCCGCGGCGACTCGCCCCCGCCGGCGGAGAAAAATGCCACACCGGCAAGATTCCGCCGCGGAGAGGGTTAGGTGGTGGTGACGTCAAGCGCCCCCACCGCTATACAGCCGTCACAAAAGCAGCACGGGATTGCGTGGTTGCGGCCTTGCCGGGAACGCCGTCCGGCCCTCACTTAGGGTGGCGGCCAAACACCGATTCGCTGAGCACCCCTTGAGCGTACGAGCGGACCAGACCAGCCGATGCCAGTAACACTCCTCGACCTGATCATGCTCGGTGTGATGCTGATCTCGGGCCTGCTCGCCATGGTCCGCGGCTTCATGCGCGAAATCCTCTCGATCGCGGCCTGGGGCACTGCGGCGATCGTGACGCTGTACTCTTTCTCCAAGCTGCTGCCGACCGCCAAGACTTATTTCAACAACGACACCGTCGCGAGCGTGGTCGTGGTCGCCGGTGTGTTCGTCGGTACCCTGGTCGTGGTCTCCGTGATCACGGTCCGGATCTCCGACATGATCCTGGATTCGCGGATCGGGGCGCTGGACCGCACCCTCGGCTTCCTGTTCGGGCTGGCTCGCGGGCTTTTGATTGTCGTGGTGGCCTTCCTGTTCTTCACCTGGCTGGTGCCGGACAAGCAGCGTCCGGACTGGGTCTCGGGGGCAAAATCCCGCGTGGTGCTCCAGGGAACCGGGGATTGGCTGATGTCCCTCTTGCCGGATGACCCCGAGAACACCATCTTGAAGAGATTCAAGAAAAACAAACCAGATGATGATCAAGCTGATACCGAGCAACAGCCTTCGGGCAGCGGCGACGGATACAGTAAACCTGCTCGTGACAGCCTGAAGAAGCTGATCGAGAAACCTGCGGCGCGTTGATTGAGCCCTAAAGAGAGGCGCGGACGAGATGCGACACCCTGACCAGGACGCCCATACTGAACTCGATCCCGGCTCCGCCGCGCTAGAGCTTCAGGACGACCTGGAGGGAGATACGCTGCGCGAGGAATGCGGCGTCTTCGGCATCTACGGACACCCGGACGCAGCCGCCATCACGGCGCTCGGCCTCCACGCCCTTCAGCATCGCGGCCAGGAAGCCGCCGGCATCGTCTCTTACGACGGCAGCCGCTTCCATTCCGAACGCCGCCTCGGTCTCGTCGGTGACACCTTCTCCCGCCGCGAGCTGATCGACCGCCTGCCCGGCAATATGGCCGTCGGCCATGTCCGCTATTCCACCACCGGCGCCAACATCCTGCGCAACGTGCAGCCGCTGTTCGCCGAGCTCAATGCCGGCGGCCTTGCGGTCGCCCACAACGGCAACCTCACCAACGGCCTGACGCTGCGCCGCGAGCTCGTGAAGAACGGCGCGATGATGCAGTCGACCAACGACACCGAGGTGATCCTGCATCTCGTCGCGCGCTCCAGGCGCAGCCGCTTCATCGAGCGCTATATCGACGCCCTGCGCGAGATCGAGGGCGCCTATGCATTGGTGTCGCTGACCAACAAGAAGCTGGTCGGCGCGCGCGATCCACGTGGCATCCGCCCGCTGGTGCTCGGCGAGCTCGACGGCTGCCCGATCCTGACATCGGAAACCTGCGCGCTCGACATCATCGGCGCGCGCTTCGTGCGCGACATCGAGCCAGGTGAAGTCATCGTGTTCGACGAGAGTGGCCAGGACATCCACAAGCCGTTCCCGCCGATCGCGCCGCGGCCCTGCATCTTCGAATACATCTATTTCTCCCGGCCGGATTCCATCGTCCACGGCCGTTCGGTCTACGAGGTGCGCAAGAATTTTGGCGCGCAGCTCGCGCGCGAGAGCCATGTGCCCGTCGACGTCGTGGTGCCGGTGCCGGATTCCGGCGTGCCCGCCGCGATCGGCTATAGCCAGCATTCGGGCGTGCCGTTCGAGCTTGGCATCATCCGCAATCACTATGTCGGCCGCACCTTCATCCAGCCGACGCAGGCGATCCGCGAGTCGGGCGTGCGCATGAAGCATTCAGCGAACCGCGCCGCGATCGAAGGCAAGCGCATCATCCTGATCGACGACTCGCTGGTGCGCGGAACGACCTCGAAGAAGATCGTGCGCATGATGCGCGATGCCGGCGCCAAGGAAGTGCATTTCCGCCTCGCCTCGCCACCGATCCTCTATCCCGATTATTACGGCATCGACCTGCCCGACCGCGGTGGCCTCCTGGCCGCGACGCATTCGCTGGAGGAGATGCGCGAGATCATCGGCGCCGACTCGCTTGCCTTCCTCTCGATCGACGGCATGTACCGCGCCATGGGCGAGCCCGGCCGCGACCCGGCCAATCCGAGATTCTCGGACCACTGCTTCACTGGCGCCTATCCGACCCACCTCACCGACCAGACCCAGACCGAGCAGCAGCCGCGACAGCTGTCGCTGCTGGCGGAGGCGAGCTGATCCTCAGCTGTCATTCCGGGGCGCGCAGTGCGCCCCGGAATGACACCCTCGCGGGCTTGTGCGGACCGGCCGCCTCTGCAATACCCCCGCCATGACAAAGCCCCTCGCAAACCGCATCGCTCTCGTCACCGGCGCCTCGCGCGGCATCGGCTTCGCCACGGCGCTCGCGCTGGCGAAGGCAGGCGCGCATATCGTTGCGACCGCGCGCACGCAGGGCGGGCTCGAGGAGCTCGATGACGAGATCCACAAGGTAGGCGGCAGCAGCGCCACGCTGGTGCCGCTCAATCTCACTGATTCCGACGGCATCGCGCGGTTAGGCGCGGGCCTGCATGAACGCTACGGCAAGCTCGACATCCTCGTCGGCAATGCCGGCGTGCTCGGCCCTTCCTCGCCGGTCGGCCATATCGAGCTCAAGACGTTCAACGATGTCATGGCCGTCAACGTCTCCGCGAACTTCCAGCTGATCCGCTGCATGGAGCCGCTTCTGAAGCAGTCCGATGCCGGGCGCGCCGTGTTCGTCACCTCGGGCGCCGCCAACAAGGCGACCGCCTATGTCAGCCCCTACGCCGCCTCCAAGGCTGCGCTGGAGACGCTGGCGCGGGCCTGGGCGCAGGAGACGGCGAACACGCCGCTGCGCGTCAACCTGTTCAATCCGGGCCCGGTCCGTACCCGCATGCGCGCTACGCTGATGCCGGGCGAGGATCCCGCGACGCTGGACACGGCCGAGCAGGTCGCCGAATTCATCGTCCCGATGTGCGCGCCCGACTGGACCGAGACCGGCAAGTTCTACGATTACAAGGCGCGGACCTTGATGAGCTTCCGCTCGCCGGCCTGATTTGACTCAAGCGCCTCCCCGCGATTGACTGCCCGCGCTCAAGCGGCAGCAAGCCGCAAGCCAAAAAAGGGAGGTTGCCATGGTGCCATGGCATGATCGCGCGAGGCTTGATCGTACAGGGCTCAACCGTGCTCTCGCGCGTATCTCGCACGCTTTCTCCATCCTGATCGCGGCCATCGCATTTGTTCTTCCGGGCGTGGCCAACGCAGGCGACGTCCCGGCCTTCGCGGTCGATGCCTCCTGGCCGAAGCAACTCCCGAACAACTGGATCCTCGGCCAGGTCGGCGGCATCACCGTCGACTGGCAAGGGCACATCTGGGTGATCCACCGTCCACGCTCGCTCACCGATGACGAGAAAGGCGCGAGCCTCAACCCGCCGCGCTCGAAGTGCTGCGTGTCCGCGCCGCCCGTGCTCGAATTCGACGTTGACGGCAATTTGCTGCGGTCCTGGGGCGGGCCCGGCCCCGGCTATGAATGGGTCGGTCGAGAGCACGGCATAGAGGTCGATCCCGCCGGCTTCGTCTGGATCGGGGCAATGCCGACAACGACAATGCGATCCTGAAATTCACGCTCGACGGCAAGTTCGTCGGCCAGATCGGCAAGATCGCGCCGAGCCTTGGCAGCAACGACACGACGCAGCTCGGCAAGCCCGCCGAAACCGCGCTCGACAAGGAAGCGAACGAAATCTACGTCGCCGACGGCTATGGCAACCGCCGCGTCATCGTGTTCGATGCGACAATGCTCGCCTACAAGCGGCACTGGGGGGCCTACGGCAACAAGCCTGATGACAACAAACAGGCGGCCTATGACCCGAAGGCGCCAGCGTCCCAGCAATTCGGCAATCCCGTCCATTGCGTAAAGATCGCCAATGACGGCCTCGTCTATGTCTGCGACCGCATCAACAACCGCATCCAGGTGTTCAAAAAGGACAGCACCTTCGTGAAGGAGTTTTTCTTCGAGAAAAACACGCTCGGCAACGGCGCGGTATGGGATATCGCGATCTGGCCTGATCCGAAGCAAACCTGGCTGCTCAGCGCCGACGGCGAAAACAACGAGATCCGGATCATCAAGCGCGAGGACGGCAGCGTGGTCGGCAGCTTTGGGCACAACGGCCGCAATGCCGGGCAATTCCACTGGGTGGCATGCCATGGCGGTCGATGCCAAGGGTAACGTCTATACCGCCGAGGTCGACACCGGAAAGCGCATCCAGAAATTCAAGCTGATTTCGGACGCGCTGAAATAGCGCCTCAACGCATTTTATCCAAAGGTTAACCGACGGATGACGCTACGACGCAGCGTCATCCGGCTTTAGGCGCATTGCCGCCGCCCCTGGGACAGGCTACGGAATCCGCCGGAACAAGGCTCCGCAAGAGAGCCGTCCGCATATTTGACAATGGAGGAAACCTTTTATGACGACGACGTTCGCGCGCCGCTCAGCGGCCCTTCTTGCCTGCGCCGCTTTCGGTTTTGCCACATCAGCCTACGCCCAGGACAAGACCGTCACGATCGGCGTGCTCAACGACATGTCCAGCCTTTACGCCGACATCGGCGGCCCGAACTCCGTTGTGGCCGTCAAGATGGCTGTCGAGGATTCCGGCCTGCTCGCCAAGGGCTGGAAGATCGAGGTCATCAGCGGCGATCACCAGAACAAGCCGGACGTCGGCGTCAACATCGCGCGCCAGTGGATCGACACCCAGAAGGTCGACGCGATCGCCGACACGCCGAATTCCGGCGTCGCGCTGGCGGTGAGCAACGTCGTCAAGGAAAAGAACGCCGTCCTGCTCAACAATGGCGGCGCCAGCGCCGACCTCACCGGCAAGGCCTGCAACGCCAACACCATCTCCTACAGTTACGACACCTACATGCTTGCCACCGGCACCGGCAAGGCGCTGACCAAGGCCGGCGGCGACAGCTGGTTCTTCCTGACCGCCGACTATGCCTTCGGCGCCGCGCTGGAGCGCGACACGAGCGCGGTCATTACCGCGAATGGCGGCAAGGTGCTTGGCGGCGTCAAGCATCCGCTCAACACGTCGGACTTCTCGTCCTTCTTGCTGCAGGCGCAGAACTCGAAGGCCAAGATCATCGGGCTTGCGAACGCCGGTGGCGACACCACCAACGCGATCAAGCAGGCGGCCGAGTTCGGCATCGTCGAAGGCGGCCAGAAACTCGCCGCGCTGCTGCTGTTCATCAACGACGTCCACTCACTCGGCCTGAAGACCGCGCACGGCCTGACCTTCACTGAATCCTTCTATTGGGATCTGAACGATGGCACTCGCGCGTGGTCAAAGCGCTTCCAGGAGAAAGTGACCAACCACGCGATGCCGTCGATGACCCAGGCCGGCAATTATGCGGCCGTGCTGCATTATCTGAAGGCGATGGAAGCCCTCGGCGGCAATCCGCATGACGGCGCCAAGGTCGTCGCCGAAATGAAGAAGCTGCCGACGGACGATCCGTTGTTCGGCAAGGGCCCGCTGCGAGAAGACGGCCGCCGCATCATCCCGGCCTATCTGTTCGAGGTGAAGAAGCCCGAGGAGTCGAAGGGACCGTGGGACTATTACAAGCTGGTCGCCACCATCCCCGCGGAAGAAGCCGCAAGGCCGCTCAAAGACAGCGAGTGTCCGCTGGTGAAGAAGTAACGCCGTCAAAGCGGCGGTAGGGTGGGCAAAGCGAAGCGTGCCCACCGCCTCTTGAGGTCGCGAAGAGATGGTGGGCACGGCGCCTAAGCGCCTTTGCCCACCCTACGATACCGTCTTCGTCGCGGCCAGCGTCCGCACCGCTATCGCCACGCACAACACCATCAATGCGGCCGCGAGCAAGAACGGCGCGCCAGGCAAATGCAGCGGCGTGCTGCCGCCGATGAAATAGGAAAACGTCAGCGTGAACAGGAACGGGCCGACGAGCTGCGCCACGCTCTGTACGCTCCCGGTCGCGCCTTGCAACTGGCCCTGCTGATCGGGCGCGACCAGCCGTGTCATCAGCGACTGCAGTGCGGCTCCCGAGATCCCCCACAGCGACATCACGGGAATGCCGATCCAGAACAGCGGCCCGGTCGGCGCGCTGCCGAAGATCGCAAATCCAACGGCGCCACAGCACAATCCGAGCAGCAGCGCGCCACGCTCGCCGAGCATTCGCACGATCGGGCCAATTGCGAGCCCCTGCACCACCATGGCGCCGACGCCGACCATCGCGAGCGTCAGTCCGACGGTCTTGGAATCCCAGCTGTAGCGATAGGTCGCGTAGAGCACGAAAGTCGACGGCAGCACGACATGCGCAACCTGCGCGATGAAATTGACGACCGACAGCGCCGTTAGCCCTGCGTTGGACCGCAAGAGATAAACCGCCCCGACCGGATTGGCGCGCGTCCAGCGAAACGACGCGCGCTTTTCCGACGCCAATGATTCCGGCAAGATCAACAGACCATAGAGTGCATTGGCAAAGCTCAAGCCCGCCGACGCCCAGAACGGCAGTCGCGGATCGATATCGCCGAGCAGACCGCCCAGCGCCGGACCCAGGATGAAGCCCGCGCCGAACGCCGCGCCAATTTTGCCGAAGACCGCCGCGCGCCGCTCCGGCGGCGTGATGTCGGCGATATAGGCGAACGCGGTCGAGATGCTGGCCGAGGTGATGCCGGAGATCACGCGGCCGACGAACAGCCAATTCAGCGACGGCGCGAGTGCCATCAGCACGTAGTCGGCGGCAAGCCCGAAATTCGACAGCAGCACCACCGGCCGGCGCCCGAAGCGATCCGACAGCGCGCCGAGCAGCGGCGAGAACACGAATTGCATCAACGCCCAGGCGGTGCCGAACAGGCCGAAGATGCGGGCCGCTTGCGCGGTGTCGTTGCCGACGAAGCTCTCGACCAGCTTGGGCAGGATCGGCATGATCACGCCGAGCGCGAGCATGTCGAGCAGGATGGTGACGAAGATGAAGGCGACGGCACCACGCCGGATCGGCGCAGCGCCTTGCGCCATCGCCTCACCGGCATCGTTGCTCACGACGGCCGCTTGCGCTTGTGGGCGAAGGGGTTGGCCTTCTCGCGCAAGGTAATCCGCACCGGCGTGCCCGGCAGCTCAAAAGCCTCGCGCATGGAATTGGTCAGGTAGCGCAAATAGGATTGCGGCACGGCATCCGCGCGCGAGCAGAACAGCACGAAGCTCGGCGGACGCGCCTTGGTTTGCGTGATATAGTTCAGCTTCAGCCGGCGGCCCGACACCGCGGGCGGCGGATTGGCCTGGACCGCCTCTTCGAACCAGCGGTTCAACGCCGAGGTCGAGACGCGCCTGTTCCAGAGCGCATAGGCGTCCTGGATCGCCTGCATCAGGCGATCGATGCCCTCGCCCATCAAGCCGGAAACGGCGACGATCGGCACGCCCTTGATCTGCGGCAGCCAGTGGTCGGCATCGCGGCGCAGGCCGGAGATGGTGCCGCCACCCTTGCTCTCCATCAGGTCCCATTTGTTGACCGCGAGCACGACCGCGCGGCCCTCACGCTCGATCAGGTCGGCGATACGAAGATCCTGCTCTTCGAAGCGGTTCTGCGCATCCATCATCATCACGACGACTTCGGCAAAACGCACCGCGCGCAATGCGTCGGCGACCGAGAGTTTTTCGAGCTTCTCCTCGATGCGCGAGCGCCGGCGCAAACCCGCAGTATCGAACACGCGAAACTCCCGGCCCTTCCAGTTGATCTCGACCGCGATGGAATCACGCGTGGTGCCTGCCTCCGGGCTCGTCAGCAGGCGTTCCTCGCCGAGCAGATGGTTGATCATGGTCGACTTGCCGGCATTGGGCCGGCCGACGATGGCGACCCGGATCGGGCGCGTCGCGGCCTCTTCCTCGGTGAGCGGCTCGTCGTCCTCGACCTCATCCTCTTCGACGGGCTCCGGCATCAACTCCCGGAGGGCGTCATACAACTCGCCCATGCCCTCGCCGTGCTCGGCTGAGACCTGGATGGGATCGCCGAGGCCGAGCGCAAAGGCCTCCATCGCGCCGGCATCGCCATGCTTGCCCTCGCTCTTGTTGGCGACCAGCAGCACCGGCTTGTTGGCCTTGCGGGCGAAATCGGCGAAGGCGCGGTCGGTCGGCGTGAGACCAATGCGGGCATCGATCACGAAGAACAGCGCATCCGCTTGTGCGATCGCGGCCTCGGTCTGCTCCTGCATCCGTGCCGTCAGCGAGCCCTTGGCGCCTTCGTCGAGGCCAGCAGTGTCGATGATGGTAAATTCGAGATCGCCGAGCCTGGCCTCGCCCTCGCGGCGGTCGCGGGTGACGCCCGGCAGATCATCGACGAGCGCGAGCTTCTGTCCGACGAGGCGGTTGAACAGCGTTGACTTGCCGACATTGGGCCGGCCGATAATGGCAATTGTAAAGGACATCAGTCATTCGTGCGCCGCGGAGGTGGCGCCTGTCAATTCAGTGAAAAATGTCAGCGGGAGAAACTGCCGCTGGGCAGCGGCGCCGGGAACGCTCCCGGCGACTGCTGTTGCTGGGTGGTCTGCGCCGATTGTGCCGGCTGCTGTGCGGGTTGTTGGTCCGGCGGCGGCGCAGTGGTGCGCTTGCGGACAATCTTGTGCTTCGGCGGTGCGGCAGCCGGCGCCGGGGCCGCCTCGGGCTGGGCCTCGCCATCGACCTCACCGGCCGGCGCTTCAGCTGGTGCGGCTGCGGTCGTGGCCGGTTGCCTGGTCTTCTTCGCGTTGGCGGATTTCGACGGTTTCGCGGGCTCCGCGGGCGGCGGTTCGGCCGGCAGCGCCGCGACGGCGGGCGCGTTCGCATCCTGCTGTTGCTGCGCGCCCTTGTACATGTCCTTCGGCACGCCCTGCTCGAGACCCGGCACGCCCTCGGGGAATACCGGCTTGCGGTCGCCCGGCAGCTTCTTCTTGGTGTCGAGGAAGTCGAGCAGATCGCTCGGATCGAATCCGCCGCTGGAGCAGCCGCCCAGGAGGCCCGTAAAGGCGATCAGGACGGCGGCTGCGATTAGACGTGGCGTACGGCGCATATCAGTATCTCGTCTCGGCTCTCGGGACCGTCAGCTCAAGCCTTAACTCTTGGCGACGGGCGGCAGCAGGGCCTGGAGCGCCTCGGCGCGCGAGCGCAGGCCCGGCGGCGTTTCGCCATCCTCGGCGATCGCGTCGAGCCATTTGCGGGCCGCGGTCATGTCGTTGTTGCGCCAGGCCGACAGCGCCAGTAGCTCTCGGGCGCTGTGGCGGAAGGTCGATTTGGGCTCGGCAGAGGTTTCCAGCCGTTGCTGGATGTCGGCGTAGCTCGCGCTGTCCACCAGCAGGCCGGCGGCGCGAATCTTGGAAAAATCCCGCCACTCGCTGCCTACGCCGCTGTCAGCGGCGATGTCGTCGTACATCTTGGCCGCTGCCTTTGGATCGCGGGTCGATGCCTCGGCCGCGGCGCGGAGCCGCGCCAGGGTGCGGTAACCAGATGGGGCCTTGGCAGCGAGATCAGCAAAGGCGGTCTCGGCCTCCGCGTGCTTACCCTGCTCCGACAGCTCAACGGCCTTCTCGAAGGTCGCGCCGGCCTCGGCGGCCTTCTTGGACTCCAGATACTGGTAGCCGCGCCAGCCGCCCACGGCCGCCACGACCAGCACCATCAGGGCGATGAAGTAGAGCGAATATTTGTCCCACAGCTTTTTGAGCTGCTCGCGACGTACTTCTTCGTCGACTTCGTCAAATAATTCAGACACTTATGCTAATCCCATGCCCGGCCGGGAGCGCGCGCCAGATTGAGCGCGTCTAAAACCCGTCCCCACGTCGCGGCGGCGATACCCTATCGATATGGCGGAGGCAAGGCAAAGCAAGCCCGATCAAGGCGTTAACGCGACAACCGGGGATATCCCGGGGGCCCGCCGGCCCTGTTTAGATTCCGACCAGCAGCTCTCGCAGCTGCCGCTTCACCACCTTGCCATTGGCGTTGCGCGGGAGGGGCTCGGCCGTGATCGTCATGGTCTCTGGCACCTTGTAATCGGACAGCCGCTCGGCACACCAGGCCCGCAGGTCGTCGCTGCCGACCTGGATGCGCGTGACCACGACCGCATGGACGCGCTCGCCCAGCACCGGGCATGGCTTTGCGATGATCGCGCTCTCGACCACGGCGGGATGACCGGCCAGCACGGATTCGACCTCGGCCGAATAGATCTTGAGGCCGCCGCGGTTGATCATGTCCTTCTGCCGGTCGAACACGCGGACGAACCCTTCGGCGTCGACCGAGCCGAGATCACCCGAGTGCCAGAATCCGCCAGTAAAGCTCTCGGCCGTTGCCTTCGAGTTGTTCCAGTAGCCCTTGATCACGGAGGCGCTCTGGATCCAGAGCTCACCGATCTCGCCGGGCGGCAGCGCGCGCCCATCCATCCCCATCGCGATGATCCGCGCACCCGGACACGCCAAGCCGACGCTGTCGATATGGCTCGCCGTCAGCTCGCCCGGCATGATGGTCGACGGCGACGTCGTCTCGGTCGAGCCATAGCAGTTCGCAAGATTCAGGCCTGGAATTGTCGCCTTGAGCTTCTCGATGGTGGCGACCGGCATCGGCGCTCCGCCGAATCCGCCGATGCGCCAGCTCGAGAGATCATAGCCCTCGAAATCGGGCTGCAGCAGACAGAGATTGTACATCGCCGGTACCATCACCGTGTAGGTGACGCGCTCGCGCGCGGCGAGCTTGAGATATTCGGCCGCCTTGAATTCCGGCATGATGATCAACGCGCCGCCGCAGCGGATCATCGTCGTGATATTGGCGACGACGCCCGTGACATGCCCGAGCGGGACGGCCGCAATCGAGCGATCGACTGCCGTCAATTGCAGGCAGGACACGAACACCATGGAGGAATGCACGATGTTGCAATGAGCCAGCATCGCGCCCTTCGGCTTCCCTGTCGTGCCTGAGGTGTAGAGGATCATCGCTGTGTCCTCTTCACTCACGTCGACCGGTGCCAGAGCCGGGGCGTTTTCGGCGAGTACCGCGAAGTGCGACAGAGCCGGATCGCTGTCGATGGCGACGCGATGGATCACATCGGGCACATCCTGCGCATCGGGCAGCCGCTCGGCGAGACCTGCTTCGTGGATCAGGATCTTGGCGCCGCAATCAGTCAGGACATAGGCGATCTCCGGTTTCTGCTGGCGCGTGCTGAGCAGCACCGTGACCAGCCCCTCATGCGCGGCGGCGAACAGCAGCAACGGAAACTCGATGCGGTTGCCGAGCAGGAGCGCAACACGATCACCGCGCTGCAGGCCGAGCTTGCGAAAGCCCGATGCAATCCGCGCGGCCTGCTCCACTGTCTGCCGCCAGCTGAGCCGGACATTGCCGCAGACGAGCGCTTCGCCCTCGCCGTTTATCGCGGAGGCATCAGCGATCATCGCCCAGAGACTCTCAGGCCGATCGGTGAAGGCCGGTACAACCCGATCGCCAAAACGCGCCTCGAACCGCATCGGCGGAATCTGAGATTGCGACCAGTCCATCGGAGAGCCCTCGGCTTGCTGCTTTTGTCACCTTCCGCGCATGGGCACGCGGCTGCTGTCTTGCGCTGATTGGCTGTCTTTTTTGTGCATGATCTATCGGAAAACCGCCGCACATTTTTCCGGATTTTGCACTAGCCGCCCATGACGGGAACGCCGATCACGACAGGATGGAATGCAAACGCCAGCGCCAGATAGGCAACGATGCCGACAGCAACAGCGATCAGATCGTTGGTGACGCCGCCCACGGGAATCGGCGGTCCGCCGGCGTCCTTGCGATGCTTCAGCGAAATGCGGTCATACACTCCCCAACCGAGGAACGAGCCGAACAGGATGATGGAGCCGAGATCCCCATTGGCGAGCAGATGCGCAGCCGCCCACAGCTTGATGCCAGCGAGCATCGGATGCTTCAGGGTCGCATAAATGCGACCGCGCAAATATGACGCGACCACCAGGATCACGGCAGGCAGCATCAGCGCGACCGTGATGTGCTTCATCGCCTTCGGCGGGTACCAGACATCGATCCAGCCGGTCGCACGATAATGGCTAAAGCCCCAGACGATCAGCCCCAGCCCCGCGAGCGAGACAACCGAATAGAGGATCTTGTAGGTCCCCTCGCCCAGCCGCGCGACCGCCTGCGCGCGCGCGTCACGTTTCGTTGTAAAAACATGGGCGGCGAAAAACAGCACCAGCCCCAGGATCATGACCAGCAGACCCACGACATTCTCCCCTCAACCAGCGCCCGCCCATGGCGTATCATCGATTGGCCGCCGGTCGCAACTGATGCGCTACTTGCCAGTTTCGCGATTATCGACGTAGCGGATCGCGATCGGGCGCCCGGCCAGGGCACCGCCGAGACCGCTGGTGAATTTCAGCGGCAGGCAGGCGTTCAGCGATGATTTGATCGCGTCGAGATAGATCGTCCTAGTATCGGCCGGGACGCCCGCGGTCGCGTATGTGAGGCGCGGCGGACCGATCAGGCCGCCCGCCTTGTTGAAACTGAAGCGCACCGACATCTGCATCCCCGTCCGCGCACTGTCTGATGGCGGCGACCAGCAGGTGCGCAACTCGGCGAAGAGATCGCCGATCGTATCGAGATCGTGGTCCGGCTTCTGGTATTTGGCGCGGTCGGCGTCTGACGGGACGCTTTCGATCGTGAGCTGGAGGTTCTCTCCGTAGGGATAGTCGATCTCGGGAATGCAGGGCCCGTGATCGAGTGGGCTGCAATAAGACGGCGTGCAGGGCCTGCTGTCGAGCACGCTGCACGGCTCGTGCGCAAATGGGATCGGATTAATCTGGCGGCGCTGCGCAACGGCTGCGAGCGTCGAGATCGCCAGCAGGATCAGAACGAGAATGCCGCGCCACATGCCTTGAGCTCGCGATGTCACGTGAGTGGAACGTGGCACCGTCAGCGACAGCGTCAAGGCCGCGGGCGTTCACATGCTCGCGTTCAAGCGGCCGAGGCACGCCCTACCCTTTCTTCTTGACGTCCTTGACGTTGGTAAACTCGATGCCCTCGGCGCGCTCTTTGGTATAGCCGAGATAGAACTCGTTCCTGGCCAGGTACACGGGATCGCCGTCGACATCGTCGGCGATACTCGACGTATTGGCCGCGATAAAGGTGTCGAGCTTCTTGCCATCCTCCGAGGAGACCCAGCGCGCGAGCTGGAACTCGCTCACCTCGAACTCGACCGGCAGCGAATATTCGGCATCGAGCCGTGCCTTGAGCACGTCGAGCTGCAGCGCGCCGACCACGCCGACCAGCGCCGGTGCGCCGTCGCGCGGACGGAACACCTGCACGACGCCCTCTTCCGACATCTGCTGAAGCGCTTCCTTCAGCTTCTTCGCCTTCATCGCGTCGGTGAGACGGACGCGGCGGACGATTTCAGGCGCGAAGCTCGGCACGCCGACAAAGTTGAAATCCTCACCCTCTGTCAGCGTGTCGCCAATGCGCAGTGTGCCGTGATTGGGAATGCCAACGACATCGCCGGCAAAGGCCTCATCCGCCACCGAACGGTCCTGAGCAAAGAAGAACTGCGGGCTCGACAGCGGCATGCTCTTGCCGGTGCGCACCAGCTTCGCCTTCATGCCGCGGCTGAGCTTGCCGGAGCAAAGGCGGGCAAACGCAATGCGGTCGCGGTGGTTCGGATCCATGTTGGCCTGGATCTTGAACACGAAGGCGCTCATGCGCGGATCGGTCGCTTCGATCTTGCGCTGGTCGCTGTCTTGCGCACGTGGCTCGGGTGCGAACTTGCCAAGGCCTTCCAGCAGATCGCCGACGCCGAAATTGCGTAGCGCGCTGCCGAAATAGACCGGCGTCAGATGGCCCTCGCGGAACGCTTCGAGCTCGAACGGTTTTGAGGCCTCAGTGACGAGCTCGAGCTCATCCTTGACTGCGGAGACGTCGAGATTGGCATTGAGCTTGGCGAGCTCCGCGATCTCGATCTGTTGCGCAGCGCCCGTCTTGCCGCCGCCGCCTTCGAGCAGGCGTACGCCGCCATTGACGACGTCGTACGTGCCGAGGAAGTCGCGGCCGCGGCCGACCGGCCAGGTCATCGGCGTGGTGTCGAGCGCCAGCGTCTTCTCGATCTCGTCGAGCAGCTCGAAAACGTCGCGGCTCTCGCGATCCATTTTGTTGATGAAGGTGATGATCGGGATATCGCGAAGACGACACACCTCGAACAGCTTTCGCGTCCGCGCCTCGATGCCCTTGGCTGCGTCGATCACCATGACGGCGGAATCGACCGCCGTAAGCGTACGGTAGGTGTCTTCCGAAAAGTCCTCGTGGCCCGGCGTGTCCAGCAGGTTGAACACGAGGCCTTCGAACTCGAAGGTCATGACCGAGGTCACGACCGAGATGCCGCGCTCGCGCTCGATCTTCATCCAGTCCGAACGGGTGTTGCGCCGCTCGCCCTTGGCCTTGACCTGACCGGCCAGATTGATGGCGCCGCCAAACAGCAGGAGCTTTTCGGTCAGCGTAGTCTTGCCGGCGTCCGGGTGCGAGATGATCGCAAATGTGCGCCGCCGCGACACTTCTGCGGCAAGCGGAGAACGGGCCGGCGATTCGGCGGTGGTCGCGATGTCGGACATGGCGGGAGCGTTTGGCAGGGAAAATGGGCCTGATCAAGCCTGATTTGGTGATTGCGGAGCGTTCCGGCCAGTCCCATATCGCTCTTTTGGGAGGGACGGCCCTCCTTTTCGTCAGTCATTACTCGCGGGGACGACCCTGCCTTGAACGGAGGGTCGTCATGGCCTGGAGCATTCTGTTCGTCGCCGGTCTTCTCGAGATCATTTGGGCGATAGGGCTGAAGTATACCGAAGGTTTTACCAGGCTTGTTCCATCCGTCATCACGCTCGCGGCCATGGCCGGCAGCGTCATCCTGCTCGGGCTCGCGCTCAAAACACTGCCCGTCGGAACCGCTTATGCCGTCTGGACCGGCATCGGCGCGGTCGGCACAGCGACGCTGGGCATCTACCTGTTCGGCGAGCCCGCCACCGCGCTCCGCCTCGCCAGCATCGGGCTGATCGTGGCCGGCATTGTCGGGCTGAAGCTCGTTACTTGAAGATCTGGACCGCCCACCAGGAGAGCGCCGCGACGATGGCCGAGGCGGGGATCGTGATCACCCAGGCATAGACGATCGAGCTCGCCACGTTCCAGCGCACCGCCGAGACCCGGCGGGCCGCACCGACGCCGACGATTGCGCCGGTAATGGTGTGGGTGGTCGAGACGGGAACCCCGAGGAAGGTCGCCATGAACAGGGTCGCAGCGCCGCCGGTCTCGGCGCAAAATCCCTGCATCGGCGTCAGCTTGGTGATGCGCAGGCCCATGGTGCGGACGATGCGCCAGCCACCCATCAGCGTCCCCATCGCCATCGCCGCCTGGCACGACAGGACCACCCAAAACGGCACCGAGAATTCGCCGCCGAGATGGCCCTGCGAATAGAGCAGCACGGCGATGATGCCCATCGTCTTTTGGGCGTCATTGCCGCCATGACCGAGCGAATAAAGTGAAGCGGAGGCGAATTGCAGGATGCGGAAGGCGCGATCCACGGCAAAGGGGGTCGAGCGCACCGAGGCCCAGGACACAATCGCGACCAGCATCATCGCGAGCAGGAAGCCGACCAGCGGCGACAACACGATCGCGAGCACGGCTTTGGTCAATCCGCTCCAAACCGCAGCATGGATTCCAGCCTTGGCCATCCCGCCGCCGACGAGGCCGCCGATCAGCGCATGCGAGGACGAGGATGGAATGCCCAGCGCCCAGGTCACGAGGTTCCAGACGATGGCGCCGACAAGCGCCGCGAAGATGACCTGGGCATCGACGATTGCGGGATTGATGATGCCGGTGCCGATGGTCTGGGCGACGTGCAGGCCGAACACCATGAAGGCGACGAAATTGAAGAATGCGGCCCAGATCACCGCAAATTGCGGTCGTAGCACGCGAGTCGAAACGATGGTCGCGATCGAATTGGCGGCATCATGCAGGCCGTTCAGGAAGTCGAACAGCAGCGCGACGGCAATCAATCCGACCAGAACGGGAAAACCCAACGCAGCATCCACGGCGCGGCTCCCGCCCTAAACTTGCTCGATGACGATGCTGTTGATCTCGTTTGCGACATCGTCGAAACGGTCGGCCACCTTTTCGAGGTGATCGTAGATCTCGGCACCGACGATGAAATTCATCGCACTGCCGTCACGGTGCTTGAGGAACAGCTCCTTCAGCCCGATGTCATGGAGATCGTCGACGCGGCCTTCGAGCTTGGTCAGCTCTTCGGTGATCGCGGTCAGCATCGCGACGTTGGGCCCGATCGACTGCATCAACGGCAGTGCACGGCCGACCAGATTGGCGCATTCGATCAGGAGCGCACCGATCTCGCGCATTGGCGGCTCAAAGGTGCGGACCTCGAACAGCATCACCGCTTTGGCCGTCTGCTGCATCTGGTCGATGGCATCGTCCATCGAGGTAATGAGATTCTTGATGTCCCCCCGATCGAACGGCGTGATGAAGGTGCGTCGCACCGCCGTCAGCACCTCACGGGTGATGTTGTCGGCGTCGTTCTCGAACTGGTTGACGCGCTGGCAATAGACCGGCGTCTCTTCGCCGCCCTTGAGTACACCTTGAAGCGCGATCGCGCCCTGGATCACGGTCTGGGCATGGCGGTCGAACAGGTCGAAGAACCGTTCTTCCTTCGGGAGGAAAGCGCGAAACCAACGCATCATGGGGATAGTCTACCGGCTGGAATGGCCCGGCCCGAACGGGCCGTCACGAAACTGTCATAGACCATTTTCATTCCGCGCGCGTGTCATCTCACGCCCGCGGTGCCGCATCATCCACCGCTTTCAGCTATCAATTAATATATAGCTAGATCAACGGCTTAGAGTGATCGCTTGAAATAATGAGCGAATTCACCGACCACGCCACGGCGGAAGGTGAGCACGCAAATCACGAAGATCGAGCCCTGGATCACCGTCACCCATTGGCCGAAGCCCGCCAGATATTGCTGCATGGCGATGATCGCGAAGGCGCCCACCACGGGACCGAAAATGGTGCCGAGACCGCCGACCAGCGTCATCAGCACGACTTCGCCGGACATCGACCAATGCACGTCGGTGAGCGAGGCATTCTGCGCCACGAACACTTTCAGCGATCCGGCGAACCCCGCCAGCGTGCCCGAGAGGACGAATGCCAGGAACTTGTACTGGTCGGTCCGGTAGCCCAGCGAGATCGCGCGCGGCTCATTTTCGCGGATCGACTTCAGAACCTCGCCAAACGGCGAGTTGATGATGCGATAGATCAGCAGGAAGCCCGCGAGGAAGCCAACCATCACGACGTAATAGAGCACGGTCGGCTTGGACAGGTCTAGGACACCGAACATGTGTCCCTGCGGGATGCCCTGGATGCCGTCCTCGCCATGCGTGAACGGCGCCTGGAGGTAGATGAAGTACAGGAGCTGCGACAGCGCCAGTGTGATCATCGAGAAATAGATGCCCTGACGGCGGATCGAGATGTAGCCGGTGATGATCGAGAGGACAAAGGCTCCGGCAACACCGACGAGGATGCCGAGCTCCGGCGGCAGCGCCCACACCTTCAGCGCGTGCGCGCTGCAATAGCCGGCGGTGCCCATGAACATCGCGTGGCCGAACGACAGCAGGCCGCCATAGCCGATCAGAAGATTGAAAGCGCAAGCGAGCAGCGCGAAGCAGAGCGCCTGCATCACGAAGAACGGATAGATGCCACTGAATGGCACTGAGGCGAGCAGCAGCGCCATCACCACGAAGACGATCATCTCGTCACGCATCGCGCGCGGGGTCACCGGCAGCGTGTCGTCCGTCAAGGCTGTCATATCAGGCTGCCCTTCCCGTCAATCCCGTTGGCTTCACCAAGAGCACCAGCACCATCAGCACGAACACGACGGTGTTGGAGGCCTCGGGGTAGAAATATTTGGTCATGCCCTCGATCACGCCCAGCGCGAAACCGGTGATGATGGAGCCCATGATCGATCCCATGCCGCCGATCACCACCACCGCGAACACGACGATGATGAGGTCCGCGCCCATCAGCGGCCGTACCTGGTTGATCGGCGCAGAGAGCACGCCGGCGAGCGCGGCCAGGCCAACGCCCAATCCGTAAGTGAGCGTGATCATGCGCGGTACGTTAATGCCGAAGGCACGCACCAGCGTCGGGTTTTCGGTGGCGGCGCGCAGGTAAGCGCCAAGGCGCGTCTTCTCGATCAGGAACCAGGTCGCGATGCACACCACCAGCGAGAAGATGACCACCCAGGCGCGGTAGACCGGTAAGAACATGAAGCCGAGATTTATGCCGCCCCTGAGCTGATCCGGAATGGCGTACGGCATGCCGGAGGAGCCAAAATAGTTCTGGAACACGCCCTGCACGATCAGCGCGATGCCGAATGTGAGCAGCAGGCCGTAGAGATGGTCGAGCCCGGTCAGGAATTTCAGCATGGTCCGTTCCAGGATCATGCCGAAGATGCCGACGATGATCGGCGCCAGCAACAGGGCCCACCAGTAACTGATGCCGCCGATGTTCAACAGGAAGTAGGCGACGAATGCGCCCATCATGTAGAGCGCGCCATGGGCGAAATTGATGATGTTGAGCATGCCGAAGATGACGGCGAGCCCTAGACTGAGCAGCGCGTAGAACGAGCCGTTGATCAGTCCCACCAGTAGCTGTGCGTAGAGAGCCTGCATCGATCCAGCACCCAGTCCCTTCGGCGTTCCCTAGAGGTGCCCGCCGGCTGGCAGCCGGCGGGCTGTTGGTCTTACTTCTTCAGCAGCGGGCACTTGCTCTCGGAGAGCGGCGTGAACGCCTGGTCGCCCGGCACCGTGCCGACGAGCTTGTAGAAGTCCCACGGTCCCTTGGACTCGGAGGGCTTCTTCACCTCGAACAGATAGGCGTTGTGGATAGTGCGGCCGTTGGGCTGGATCTCACCCTTGCCGAACAGATCATCTTCCGTCGGCATAGACTTCATCTTCTCGACGACCTTGACGCCGTCATGAGGATTGCCGCCGAGCGCATCCAGCGCCTTGAGATAGTGGCGCACGCCCGCATAGACGCCCGCCTGCACCATGGTCGGCATCGCGCCGTTCTTCATCTTTTCCGAGAACCGTTTGGAGAACGCCCGGGTCTGGTCGTTCATGTCCCAGTAGAAGGTCTCAGTGAAGTTCAGGCCCTGCGCGGTTTCCAGACCGATCGCCTTGACGTCGGTGAGGAACAAAAGCAGCGCAGCGAGCTTCTGGCCGCCCTTGACGATGCCAAACTCGGCCGCCTGCTTGATCGTATTGGTGGTATCGCCGCCGGCATTGGCAAGGCCGATGATCTTGGCCTTGGAGGCCTGCGCCTGGAGCAGGAAGGACGAGAAGTCCGGCGTGTTCAGCGGATGCTTGACGCCGCCGACGACCTTGCCGCCGTTTGCAGTGATGACGGCCGTGGTGTCGCGCTCGAGCGCCGCACCGAAAGCGTAGTCGGCGGTCAGGAAGAACCAGGTGTCACCGCCGGCCTTCACCAGAGCCTGACCCGTGGTGTGGGCCAGCATGTAGGTGTCGTAGGTCCAGTGCACGGTGTTGGGCGAGCACTGCGCGTTGGTGAGGTCCGAGGTCGCTGCGCCCGAATTGATGTAGACGCCGTTCTTTTCCTTGACGACGTTGTTGACGGCGAGCGCCACCCCGGAATTCGGCACGTCGACGATGACGTCGACCTTGTCGACGTCGAACCACTGGCGCGCGATCGCGGTGCCTATATCCGGCTTGTTCTGGTGATCGCCCGAGATGACGTCGATCTTCCAGCCCTTCGCGGCGAGGCCGGAATCTTGCACCGCCATCTGCGCAGCGAGCGTCGAGCCGGGCCCACCGAGGTCGGCATAGAGACCGGACTGATCGGATAGTGCGCCGATCTTGACCGTCTTGTCCTGCGCGAAGGCTGCGCCGGCGGTGGTAACGGCCAACGCCGTGCCGAGCAACAACGATGCAATCGACTTTTTCATGCTACTTCCCTCGTGACTCTTCTCGTGACCGTCCGACCCTTGGCCGCACTAGACGCCGAGATAGGTGTGGAGCTTGTCCATGTTGGCGGCAAGCTCCGCATTGGAAAATCCGTCAATGATCTTGCCGTGCTCGACGACGTAATAGCGGTCGGCGACGGTGGATGCGAACCGGAAGTTCTGCTCGACTAGAAGGATCGTGAACCCTTCCTTCTTCAGCCGCGCAATAGTGTGACCGATCTGCTGAATGATGACAGGCGCAAGACCTTCGGTCGGCTCGTCCAGCATCAGGAAGCTGGCGCCGGTACGCAGGATGCGCGCGATCGCCAGCATCTGCTGCTCGCCGCCGGACAGCTTGGTGCCTTGGCTGTTGAGCCGCTCCTTCAGGTTCGGAAACAGGTCGAAGATCTGCTCGAGCGGCAGCCCGCCTGGCCGCACCACCGGCGGCAGCAATAAATTTTCCCGCACGTCGAGACTGGAGAAAATTCCCCGCTCCTCCGGGCAGAACGCGATACCCATGCGTGCGATCTTGTCAGAGGTCGCGCGGATGATCTCCTGGTTGTTGAATTTGATCGAGCCGGCGCGCTTGCCGATGATGCCCATGATCGACTTCAGCGTGGTCGTCTTGCCGGCGCCATTGCGTCCGAGCAGCGTGACGACCTCGCCGGCATTCACATCGAAATTGATCCCGTGCAGGATGTGGGACTCGCCGTACCAGGATTCGAGGTTGCGCACCTGAAGGATATTGCCGCTGGTCGCAGCCTTCGCAGGAGCCTCGGCAATTGCAGTCTCAGGCATGACCGGCTCCCAGATAGGCTTCCTTGACGCGCTCGTCCTTTGTGAGTTCGCTGTAGTGGCCCTGCGCGAGCACCTGCCCGCGCGTCAGCACGGTGATGATGTCGGAGAGATTGGCCACGACGCTGAGATTATGCTCGACCATCAGGATTGTGTACTTCGCCGAGATCCGTTTGATCAACGCTGCGATCTTGTCGATATCCTCGTGGCCCATGCCGGCCATTGGCTCGTCCAGCAGCATCATCTCCGGATCGAGCGCGAGCGTGGTCGCAATCTCGAGCGCGCGCTTGCGCCCATAAGGCATCTCGACCGCCGGCGTATTGGCGAACTCGCTGAGACCCACATCGTTCAATAATTCACGCGCGCGGTCGTTGAACTGATTCAGCACCGACTTGGAACGCCAGAAATCAAAGGAGCTGCCGTGCTGGCGCTGGAGCGCGACACGGACATTCTCCAGCGCGGTCATATGAGGGAATACCGCCGATATCTGGAACGAACGCACCAGCCCTAAGCGGGCCACATCGGCCGGCGCCATCGCGGTGATGTCCTGTCCCTTGTACAGGATCTTTCCGGCAGACGGCTTGAGGAACTTGGTCAGAAGATTGAAGCACGTCGTCTTGCCGGCCCCGTTCGGGCCGATCAACGCGTGGATACTCCCGCGGCGAACCTTGAGCGCAACGTCGCGGACGGCGAAGAAGCCCGCGAACTCCTTGGTCAAGCCTTCCGTTTCGAGAATGAACTCATCGGCCAAACAGATTTCCCCCTGCCCGCGCAATGCACGTGGCTGTCCTTGTTACTTCGGCTTTCCGGAGGCCTTGGAGCCTTCCCGGAACGCCGCCTCCGGGCGCGGAATATGCCGGAGGTGACGGGGGTTAGGCAAGGCGGAAAGCTGAGCAGGTCAGGCCTCCGGCCGGGAGTCTCATGCTCCCTTAGTTGAAGGTTTTGTGATGTCGCGCCTGCCGGCCTCCCGGTTCGCAAGACACCGGTCATCAAGTCGTCGTTAACGGTCTTTGGTCCCGCGCGCCAGCCTTCATAGAAAATTTTCCCGCCGCGGCGATCATGCACGGGTTTCATTCGCCGGGAATATTGTTTTGGATTTCGCCAGCGCCCCTCCTTCCGCCGTCAAGTCGATCAAGCAGCGTGACCTGCTCAACACGTGGCTGCGACTTTATGCGCGCCATCAGACCGCGCCGGCGATCTGGGAGTATCAGCCCGCACGACTCGAGGAAGAGCTGTCCGATCTCATCTATTACACGGTGGACAATTCAACGCCGACGCCGCGCCTGACCATTCAGAGTGAGGGCACGCGGATCTCGCGCGCCTACGGCCATACCGGCAAGGGAATCCTGCTGGAGGATTATGTCGGGCCACGGCTCGCGCCCTTTGTGATGCCGGTCTATCACGAATGCGCCGCGCGCGGACTTCCGGTCTACAGCGTTGCCGACGTCGACGACATCTACGGCCGCGTCGTCGCCTATGAAAGGCTGCTGCTGCCGTTCCTGACCGATGACAAGGTCAGCCACGTCATCGCTTCGCTCAAGACTTTCTGCGAGGACGGCGGCTTTGAGATCAAGAATCTGCTGCGCGGAAATGACGCGCTGCCGCGGCCGAAACTTCGCACCGTGATCGACCGCGATCTGTTTCACCGCGCGCCCGGCCGCATCGCCGCCGCTGACGTCGTCGAATTCGCCGATCGGCCGGGCGGTCCGAACGTCACCGCCGAGATCATCGAGTTGAACTAGCTCTTGCGCGATTTGGCACCGACTTCCTTGTCGTAGACATCCGGCTTGAAGCCGACCAGGAGCTTGCCGCCGATCTCGAGCACGGGCCGCTTGATCATCGATGGTTGCGCTAGCATCAGCGCCAGCGCCTTCTTCTCGGTCAGGCCTTCCTTGTCGGCATCCGGCAACTTCTTGAAGGTGGTGCCGGCGCGATTGAGCAGTGTCTCCCAGCCGAGCTTGTCGCTCCATTGTTTGAGCTTGTCCTTCTCCACGCTGGCAGTCTTGTAATCGTGGAACTCGTAGGCGACGCCATGGGCATCGAGCCAGGCACGCGCCTTCTTCATGGTGTCGCAGTTCTTGATGCCATAGATGATGTTGGGCAAGACGGTCCTCGCGCATGCGTCGTGACGTGCTGTGGTCATGGCTTTGGCGTTGTACGAAACTCCGGTTCGCGCGACAATATTGCGAACGACGTTTTCGACCTCTCCCGAGCGGACACGCCATGCACGTCACCCACGATCCCGCCGCGGTCGCCTCGCCGACCATCGACTTCAATACGTTCCTCGCAGTCGATATCCGCGTCGGCACCATCGTCGATGCCAAGCCGTTCCCTGAGGCACGCAAGCCGGCCTGGCGGCTGTGGATCGACTTCGGCCCGGCCATCGGCGTGCGCAAGAGCTCGGCGCAGATCACCGAGAACCATCCGCTCGAGGCGCTGGTGGGACAGCAGGTCGCCGCCGTCGTCAATTTCCCGCCGCGCCAGATCGGACCGGTCGTCTCCGAGGTGCTGACGCTCGGCTTCCCGGATGCCGACGGCAAGGTCGTACTGATGCAGCCGAGCAAGCCGGTGCCGAACGGCGGACGGCTGTTCTAGCGGCAGGCATTGCCTTCGCCGGCCTCCCATCGCCCTATCCCTCTGTTTTTTAGGCCAAGCCGTCCGGACTTGGCCAAAATCCGCCTTGATCATAAAAATAACTGACTAAGCTAATTTCACGGCCGCTTCGGAATATTCAATCCGCGCTCCACAGCAGGCCGCGCCAGCCCGCGTTCGAGCCAGGCACCGACCGACTTGAACTGGCTGAACGTGACGAGATCACCGGCGCCGTAGAAGCCGATGAGGTTGCGCACCCAGCCGAGCATGGAAATGTCGGCGATGGTGTAGTCGTTATCCATGAACCATTGCCGACTCGCGAGATGCGTGTCCATCACGCCGAGCAGGCGCTTGGACTCGCCCACGTAACGCTCAAGCGGCCGCTTGTCTTCAAAATCCTTGCCGGCGAATTTGTGGAAGAAGCCGACCTGGCCGAACATCGGCCCGATTCCGCCCATCTGGAAATGCACCCACGCAAGAGTCTGGTAGCGGCGCGCAGCGTCCTGCGGCAGCAGCTTGCCGGTCTTCTCCGCGAGGTATTGCAGGATCGCACCCGACTCGAACAGCGGCAGCGGTCTGCCGCCGGGGCCGTTGGGGTCGAGGATCGCCGGGATTTTGCCGTTCGGATTGAGCGAGAGGAATTCCGGCGTCTTCTGGTCGTCCTTGCCGAAGTCGACGAGATGGACTTCGTAAGGCAGTCCGATCTCCTCCAGCATGATCGAGACCTTCACGCCGTTCGGCGTCGGCAGCGAATAGAGCTGAAGCAATTCGGAATGTTTGGCAGGCCAGCGCTTGGTGATGGGAAATGCGGAGAGATCAGACATCGGGACCCCGGATTCGTTCGTGAGATGCCGCTTAATCTAGGCGAGCCATCGAACGGCGCAAGGTCGAGTCATTCAGACGAATCACAATGGACGCAGCAGATGACTGGTGGCGTAGACCACGTCGCGCTGTGCCCGTTGTTCGATGAAGAGCTGCCCGGTGACGAGCAATCCTCCGGTGAAAACGAGCGCGAGCATCGCGGTCGCGAATTGACTGGCATCATTCATCGCACGAGCTTCTCTGTCATATGTTCGGACGGGGAACGCAGACCGACCGTCGCCAGTTCCTGAATGGTTCAAATAAATTGCCTAATTTTCCCGGTCTAGATCTGCCGGACGAACGCATGTCGGGAAATGTCCAGAGATCGCGGCGGGCCCCCAGAAACACGGCGGGGCCCACCATTTTGCGCGCACGCAAGTCGCACGTTCGATAGCCGCTCGGGTTCAACCCGATCGGCATGTCGATCATTGCACGCGCATGCGGCATCGCGATCAAACGCGTGAGGCCCGGCGAATAGTCAAAGCCGTGACCGCCGCGGTCATCGATCCACGCGGCAATCCAGCCGAAGCGAAATCCATCGAGACCGAGATAATTCTCACATGTACGGTTCCGCCTCCAACCAACGTTCGCTCATCCCGCGCCTTCATACCGCTCAAACAGCCGCTGCGCCAACAACGCATGGCTGAGCGTGCCGCCGGCGCGCACGGCCGCTGCAATCAGTGCAGCTTCGGCTACCTCTTCGCGTGTGGCACCGACCTCCGCCGCCTGCGCCGTATGCACGTCGAGGCAATACGCGCACTGCGTGGTGAGCGCGACCGCGAGCGAGATCAGCTCGCGATATTTTGGCGGGATCAGTCCGTCCTTGCGTTCGACCGCGTGGTTGAACGCCAGGAACGCATTGGCCTCGGCTGGCGCCAGCGCGACGAAGGCCGGGATCGATTTCAGATCGTCGGGGGTTTGATAATCAGACATGGCTCACCTCGTCAGATATTCGCGCATCAGGGCGCGGGCGCGATGCAGGCGCGCCTTCACGGTCTGCCGCGTCGCGCCGAGCGCTTCGGCGATTTCGGCGATGGTCATTTCCTTGACGTCGCGCATCAGCGCGACATCGCGGTAGTGCAGTGGCAGTGCCTCAAAGGCCGCGGCAACATCGAGCCGCAAATCGACCTCGGGCCGCGACAGCAGCGCGGCCTCCGCCTCGCTCTCATCGATCGACGGCGCGAGGCCCGCCTTGCGCGCGAGCCGCAGGCACTCGCGGCGGACGACGCTGAACAACCACGCCGAAAATGCGAGCCACGAGCGGATCGTGCCGACATGCCGGAACAGGATCCACAGCGCCTCCTGCGCCGCGTCCTCGGCGTCCGCCGAGCTGCGGCAGGTCGCGCGAGCGTAGCGGCGGATATCGGGCTGTGCCGTCTCGAGCAGACGGGCGATCGCCTCGGGATCGCCGAGCCGCGCCGCCTCGAACAGGTTTGGCGAGATCGCAGCCGCGCTCACGACACGCCTCCCCGTCCAATACGGGCCATCGCGCACATTGGGCAATAGCCGACCAAGCCGGTCAGCGCGAAGCCGGCGCCGCCGAGCGCGACCAGCCACGCCGCCGCACCCGTGAGATAGATCAATGCCGCGATCGCTACCGCAGTCCCCGCGGCGACCCGCACTGCCTGGTGCAGGGCGCCAATGTTCTTCCTGTAAAACGCCATCACAACCTCCATCAGCCGAAGCGGAATGCCTCGACCGTAAAGAGGGCGCGGTGGCGCAAAAGGATTCGCGGGCGCCTGCAATTCTTTCGCGGTCAGCCTCCCACCGCCTGGTAGGCTAGGCGCTTGAACTCGAAGAAGAATGGATTCCAGAAGCCCAGATGGCGCTGGGCCATCAGCACGCCGGCGGTATTGGCTTCAGGACAAATCCACCAATGGGTGCCAGCGAGCCCGCCCCACTGGAATTCGCCCGTGGAATTCGGGGGATCAAACTGCGTCGGCGCGAAGGTTACGGCGCCGCCGAGGCCAAAGCCCTTGCCCGGCATAGGGCCAAGATTGGCGAAGCGGATGACCTGGCCCGCCGGCAATTGGTTGGTCATCATCTGAAGCAGCGTCTCCGGCTTCAGCAGTGCATCCGGACCGGGCAACAGCGCCCGCACCAGAGCGAGCATGTCCGGCAAGGTCGAGACGAGCCCACCGCCGCCCGACAGCCGCGGGAACGGCCGTCGATAGGCCTGCGGATAGGGCAGATTATCGGCGCGCGTGAGGCCGGGCTTCATCGGATCGAGCACGTCGGCGCCGGTATAGTGCGCGACCAGCCTGCCCTGCTGCGCTTCCGGCACGGAGAAGCCGGTATCGGTCATGCCGAGCGGATCCAGGATGCGCGCCTTGAAGAAGACGTTGAGCGGCTTGCCCGAGACGACCTCGACGACGCGGCCGAGCACATCGGTCGCCACCGAATATTCCCAGCTCGTGCCGGGATGATAGGACAGCGGCAGATCTGCGAGCTTGTCGATCATGTCGGTCAGCGGCGTCAGCGGATTGAGCACGCGCGCGTCGTTGTAGCCTTTGAAGAGCACCGTCCCGGGATCGAAGATGCCGTAGCTGAGGCCCGACGTATGGGTCAGAAGCTGCCGGATCGTGATCGGGCTGTTCGCCGGCTCGACATCGGCAAGGCTCGAAGCGCCCTGCTTCAGCACCTTGCGATTGCCAAGCTGCGGCAGGAATTTTTCAATCACGTCATCGAGCCCGATACGGCCCTCCTCGACCAGCAGCATGATCGCAGAGGTGACGAAGATCTTGGTGTTGGAGAAGGCACGAAAGATGTGGTCCGGCCGGAGCGCCGTCTTCGCCTCGCGATCGGCAAAGCCGACGCATTGCTGGTCGACCACCTCGCGTCCGCGCAGCACCGCCCAGGACACGCCGGGGACGATCTCCTGATCGACGTAGCGCTGCATCGCCGTCCGCACAGCGGAAAAATCTGGTGTCCTGGCGTCCATAAATTGGCTCCTCCCCGAATTGGTTGCGATGGATATAGCCACGAATCGCCCGCGGGGAAGCCCGTTCGCACGAGCCGAGCTGATGAGGGAGTTGATCTCGCTGCTTCAGAACGCAACCAGCCAGTCGACCTCCTATAGCTCCAGCGGCAACTCGGCGTCCTCCAACGCATCGAGCGCACTGCTCGTCGACTACACGACCTAAGATTGAAGGCCCGGCGCACATCGCCGGGCCGTCATCCCTGCTTCATAAATGCCGTGACGTGCAGACGACGGCGAATGCGCATGCCCTGGCGCTGATAGAGTGCGATGGCAGACGTGTTGTTCGAAAACACGTGCAGGAACGGAATCTCGCCGCGCGCCTCGATCTGGCGCGCGACCGCGGCGAGCAACGCCTGCGCGTAGCCGCGCCCGCGATAGTCGGGATGGACGCAGACCGCGGTCATCTCGACGAACTTTCCCGGCTTCATGCGCTCGCCGGTCATCGCGACCAATTCAGCACCGACGCGAATGCCGAGGAACGTGCCGAGCTCATGGGTGCGCAACGCGAACGGGCCCGGCTTGGTCAGCGCCGTCAACGCCATCATCGCGGCAACGTCGGCCGCCCCGAGCCTCACGATCTCGGCGTCACGCAACGGGCTATCCGCAGGTGAGCCGATCATCTGTTCGCCAGTCTCGGCCAGCACGACCTTGAAGCCGGCCGGAACATCGACGGCGTCCTGCGTGAACAGCGCGACAACCTGCGTGTCCGACATGAGATCACCGAGCGCGGCGAAACTCGCCGCCGACATGTCAGCCATGTCGGCGAATGGCGTCATGTCAACGGGATAGCGCAGCGCGCGCGGGCCGCCCTCGGCCAGATGTTTATGGCTCGTCGTCAACGCGCTCCAGATCGGACGATCCAGCAGCGCCACATCGCTGTCGGACACGAACCTAGTCCTTATCGAAGCTGACGATGACTGCGGCGTTGGCAATGAGGATGGGGTCGTTGCCCTGTTCCGGGGCCGAGGGAATCTCCAGCCCGCCCTTGACCGCGTTGACGGTCACCGTGCCGTAAGGAAGCTCCTTCGCAACCGCCTCCTTGTCGACACTTTCCGGATTGGGCACCGCGATGGTGACGTCGACGAACATGCATTCGCAGTCTTGCCGATCATCCGGAAGAAGCCGAGGCTCGAATGCTTGATCGCGTCCGACACCGCTCGCTTCGCCGCCTTGGTGGCGTCCTTGCCGTGAACGTCGACGCCCATGCCCATCTCGGTGATACAGCGAACGCGAGTCATGCTCATTCCTGTCAGTGCTGGAGTTCAGAGGGGCAGACCTTCCGCGATCCGCGCCTCCGGCACAAGCGCCTTCTCGCGCAGGAAATATGCGTTGCGATCCTCCTCCTGCGCGTTCACGACCGCGCGAATTCGCAGCAAATCCTTGCGCGCGACGAGGCCAACCACGCGATGGCTGGCGCGATCCACTACCGGCAACCGCCCGAGATCGGAGGCGACCATGAGATCGGCCACCCGTCCCAGCACGTCGTCGGGATGCGCCAGCACGACCGAGGTGTCCGACACCACATCATCGAGCGTCGCCGCCTGATGATCGCCCTCCGTGCGCCAGCGCAGCACGTCGGCGCGGGTCACCATGCCGGTCAGCCGCCCATCGGCCGCGATGACCGGATAGGATTTATGACGGCGCTGATCAGACGTGAAGAACGCCACCGCCGCGTCGATGGACATGTCGACCGGCAGGGTGTCGACGTTCGTGACCATGACGTCGGCCGCGCGCAGCAGCTCGAACGGATCGATCGCGTATTCGCGGGTGATGTGCTGGCCGCGGCGCGCGATCTTCTCGGTCAGGATCGAGCGCTTGAGCAACAGCACGGTGACGGCGTGCGCCGCGCCGGTCGCCGCGAGCAGCGGCAGCAGCATGTCGATATTGCCGGTCAGCTCGATGGCGAACATCACGCCTGTCAGCGGCGAGCGCATCGTGCCACCCATCATCGCGGCCATGCCGACCAGCGCCCAGAACGACGCGCCACCGGGCAGGATCAGCCCCTCCAGCCAGCCAGCCGTGCCGCCGAGGATCAGCAGCGGCGCCAGCACGCCGCCCGACGTGCCCGAGCTCAGCGCGACCACCCAGATCACTGATTTCACCAGCAGCAGCCGTATCGCCTCGTCGCGCACCATGTGGCCGGACAGGAGATCGCCAATGACGTCGTAGCCGACGCCGAGCGCGCGGGGGTCAATCAGCCCGCCAAGGCCGACGACCAGGCCGCCAAGCATCGGCCACCACATCCAGTGCACCGGCAGATGGTCGAACAGGTCTTCGATCGCGTAGAGCAGCCGCGTCATCAATCCGGATTGCAGGCCGGCGACGATGCCGACGCCGATCGCAGCCGCGAGGCCCCACCAGGGAAGGTCCGGCCGCTCCGCAAACGGAAACAGCGGTCCTGTCCCGAACAGCAGCGGGCGCCACGCCGCCGAGATCACAGCCCCCGTCACCACGGGCAGGAAGCTGCGCGGCTTCCATTCGAACAGCAGCAGCTCGATCGCGAGCAGTACCGCCGCGATCGGCGTACCGAAGATTGCCGTCATGCCGGCGGCCGCGCCCGCGACCAGCAGCGTCTTGCGCTCGGCCGCGGTGAGATGGAAGCACTGGGCGAAGATCGATCCGATCGCGCCTCCCGTCATGATGATCGGTCCCTCGGCGCCGAACGGACCGCCACTTCCGATCGACACCGCCGAGGACAACGGCTTCAGGATCGCGACCTTCGGCTGCATCCGGCTGCCGCCGATCAGGATCGCCTCGATCGCTTCAGGAATGCCGTGGCCCCGGATCTTCTCCGACCCGAACCGCGCCATCAACCCGACCACGAGACCGCCCAGCGCCGGCGCCAGCACCATCCACACCCCCGGATGGGCATTCGCCAGCGAGACATTCTCGGTGCTGAAATGACCGAACCAGACCACATTGGTCACCAGCGCAATCAGCTTCAGCAGCACCCAGGCGGCCCCGGCGCCAAGGCTACCGACCAGCAGCGACATGCCGATCAGGACCAGCACGCGGCGGTCGGCGGTAAAATCTCCGGGCTTGCCGCGAGGACGCGGGAGGCCGCCGGTCATGTCGGGGGTCTGGCGCATGTATTTCTCTTTTGGGAGGATCGTTCGCGCCTGCAATATATCGTGTCACGATATATATCAAGGAATGGCTGGTATGATCCTCCCAGCAATTTTCGAGAATTTCCTCCTATTTCTGCCGCGCCCGCAGTTCGTCGACCAGCACCCGCACGTTCTCGGAATAGTCGATCGGAATCACGACCAGGTGCACGCCGCCCTCCTTGAAGGCCGCGTCCAACGTCGGGCCGAAGCTGTCGATGCTTGCGATGCGGTGGCCCTTGGCGCCATAGGCCTCGGCGTAGAGCACAAAATCGGGATTGCCGAATGTCATGCCGTAATCGGCGAAATGGTCCACGGCCTGCTTCCAGCGGATCATGCCGTAGGCGTTGTCCTCCAGCACCAGCACGACGAGATTGAGCTTGAGGCGGACGGCGGTTTCCATCTCCTGGCTGTTCATCATGAAGCCGCCGTCGCCGGCAACTGCGAGCACGCGGCGATCGGGATAGAGCATCGCGGCCATCATCGCCGACGGCAGGCCGGCGCCCATCGTCGCCAGCGCGTTGTCGAGCAGCAGCGTGTTGGCGACGCGGGTACGGTAGTTGCGCGCGAACCAGATCTTGTACATGCCGTTGTCGAGCGCGACGATGCCGTTCTCGGGGATGACCTGGCGGATGTCGTGCACGATACGCTGCGGGGTCGGCGGCCAGCGCGCCTCGGTGGCGCGGTCGGCGATGTGGTTGAGGATCTCCTCGCGCAGCGGCAGCAGCGCAGCCGCCTGCGGCAGCTTGCCTTCGAGCCGGTCGGCCAGAAGCTCCAGGCTCGGGCCGACATCGCCGACCACCTCGGCGTCAGGAAAATAGACCAGCTCGACGCTCGCCGAGGTGTAGCTGACGTGAATCACCTTTGGCCCCGATGGCCCCATGATGAAGGGCGGCTTCTCGATCGGGTCATGGCCGATCGCCACGATCAGATCGGCGGCGTCGATGGCATCGTGGACATAATCACGCTCGGACAGAGCCGCGGTGCCCATGTAGAGATTGGTGCCGCCGGGAACGGTGCCTTTGCCCATCTGCGTGGTGAAGAACGGAATGCCGGTCCGCCGCACGAAGCTCGCGATGCCGTGGGTCGAGCGCGGCCGGCTGGTCGCGGCGCCCATCATCACGAGCGGACGCGCTGCGGCCAAAATCATCTCGGCGGCGCGGTCGAGCGCGGCGCGATGCGCAACCGGAATCTCGATCGGGTGGATTGGGATCACGGGAACGGCCGGCACCTCGTCGCCCGCGACGTCTTCTGGCAACTCGAGATGCACGGGACCCGGCCGCTCCTCCATCGCCACGCGAAAAGCGTCGCGCACCACGGTCGGAATCGAGGAGGCGTTGATGATCTGCCGGGACAATTTCGTCAGCGGCTTCATGGTCGCGACCACGTCCACGATCTGGAAGCGCGCCTGCCGGCTGCTCATGATCGGCTTCTGGCCGGTAATGAGGATCATCGGCATAGCGCCGAGATGTGCATAGGCGGCCCCCGTCGACAGATTGAGCGCGCCGGGGCCGAGCGTCGACAGGCAGACGCCGGGCTTACCGGTCAGCCGGCCATGAGTCGCTGCCATGAAGGCAGCGGCCTGCTCGTGGCGGGTCAGGATCAACTGAATTTTTGAGGTGCGCAACGATTCGACGAGATCAAGATTCTCTTCGCCGGGAACACCGAAGATACGATCGACGCCTTCGTTCTCCAGCGCCGCGACAAACAGGTCCGATCCTTTGACTTTGTGGTCCTGCTTGCTCATATCGCCTCCGCTTGCTGCTGCCGTGTCCGCTCCGGGAACAAAATTCATCGTAGCGGTCTGGGTCGCATGCACAACTCACAAAGAGGCGCGCAATTGCATCAACTCCGTCATTGCGAGCGCAGCGAAGCCATCCAAGATCTTTCCGCGGATGCATTTCTGGACTGCTTCGCTGTGCTCGTCATGACGGAGTGTGAAGAGGCGGCATGCTCCACTCTCGTGTCCCGGAGGCGCTGCAATGCGTAGCATTGCTGCGCAGAGTCGGGCCCCAGAAAGCAACAGTATCCATGCGGACACGACAGTCCCGGACTACGCTGAAGCGAAATCCGGGCTACAGCGATGGGCGAGCGCCCCTTCGGCGCTCGCCCGCCCGATACGCACAGCGCGGGCGTGGGAGTCGCGGCTGTTGAAAGAGCTGCGCGGTCCGCCGCCGGAAGGCCGCTACCGCGCGCCCTGCAGGCGCGCGATCACCGCGTTCACGCGCGGATCCTGAATCGGGCTGTGCGGCCGATCGGTCATGTCTTGCTTTCCTTGCGTCACTTGCGTCAGTCACTTGCCGAGGATTTCCGCGGCCGCACGCTCCAGAATTCCGGCGATGCGACGCGCCTCGGCAGAATCGCTGCCGTGCTTGGAACGTAGCGCGCGCTTGAGATTGTGACGGGCGCGATGCATCTCGTCGGAGGCATCGGCATCGAGATCGCTGACGCCGGCAAAGGCCTCGCGCACCTCGTCCATGCGGCGTCCGATCCGCGACAGCGCCTGGAGGATCGCATCAGCCGTCCCGCGCTGCTCGGCAAGATGCGCCTCGCCTTGCGGCGTGAGGCTGTAGAGTTTTCTGCCGCCGTCCTGCGCGACGCTCGCGTGGCCGACCTCTTCGAGATAAGTCAGCGCCGGATAGATCACGCCCGGGCTCGGCGTATAAAATCCTTCCGAACGCTCCTCGATGATCTTGATCAGCTCGTAGCCATGCGCGGCCTTTTCGGCGAGCAGTGCCAGGATTACGAGCTGAAGGTCCTGCGACGACAGCCGCCGCGCACCGGGAAGATCGTCGCCGCCGCGCCCGAAAAAGCCATGCCCGCCGCGGCCGAAGCGATGCCGCCCGCCATGTCGGCCCATGGCGAAGTGGGCGAAGTGGGCGAAGTGCCCAAAGTGGAAGTCTCTGTGGTCTCGGTGTTTGCCGAACATATCTTACGTCCTTTCTCAAAACATATCGTACGATATAATTTGAGATATCCTCGATGCAACTCACGGGTCTGTGATCGATTGCTGCGCGCCCGCCGCCGGCCGCTACTCGGCAGCCTCGCCGTGCGGGACGGCCTGCTCGACCTCAAGCTGGAGGATGTCGTTGAAGCGGTTGAAGGCGCCGCGGAGCGCGATGTGCCAAGTCAGCTCGACGATCTGGGCTTCCGAAAAGTGCGTGCTCAGGCGGGCAAAGATCTCGTCGCGCGACCTGTCCCAGTTGTTGGTGACCGCGATCGAATATTCGACGACGAGCTTGTCGAACTCATCAAGCTCGGGATGATCCTTGTAGTCGTTCGCTCGCAAGATCAACCAGCAACGACCGCATATGCTTGAATATCGGCGCGCGATGCGCCATCACACCAGCCTGGTTCTCGAACGCGCCATGACTCCCAGAACCTTCGAAACCCGCTGCCTGCGCCTGCCCGCTGCCACCAAGGTGGTGCAGTGGGAAGGCACCTCTGTGTTCAAGGTTGGCGGCAAGATGTTCGCGCTGAGCGGCGGCTTCACGGCCGGCTCCGGCGGCTACTTGTTCAAGGTCTCGAACATTGCCTACGCCATGCTGATCGAGCACGGCCTGGCGCGGCCCGCGCCCTATCTCGCGCGGGCCAAATGGGTGCAGCTCGTCAGCAACAATGCACTGCCGGATGCCGAGCTCACGGCCTATCTCGCACAGGCTCATGCTCTCATCGTGACCAAGCTGACGCGGAAGGCTCGCAAGGAGCTCAGGCTAGACTAGAGCTTCGCCCGCCGGACATGGGGCCGATCCAACCGACATCCGCCAGGATCGCGACGCAGCGTCGATAATACTCCTCGCCGTCGAGCGTCCCCGCGACGTGCCGGGCGAAGTACGGACAGGCAAAATCCGGAGGCGATTGACGACAGATTTATATCTGACTACCGTCAGACAATGCTGAATCCCATCTCCCGCGTCCGCCGCTTCAACCGTGCCGTGACGTCCGCCGTCGGTGCGCTCGATACATCGTTCCTCGGCCGCGGGCGGCCGCTCGGGGCGGCGCGTGTGCTCAATGCGATCGGACAGGGTCGCTCGGATGTGGGCGAGGTCCGCGACTATCTCAACCTCGATTCCGGATTGATGAGCCGGCTGTTGCGCAGCCTGGAAGATGAAGGCCTGATCGAGACGCACGCGCATGAGGATGATGCGCGGCGCCGTGTAGTCAGCCTGACGCGCGCGGGCAGGCGCGAATACGCGGCCTACGAGGCGCTGTCGAATAAGCAGGCCGAGGGCTTTCTCGCCCGCAATTCGCAAGCCGAGGCGCTGCTCGCGGCGATGGATCTGATCGCCTCCGCGCTGACGCGCGACCGTATCGCGCTCGCCGAGATGGATCCGCGCAGCGACGAGGCGCGCTATTGCCTAAGGGAATATTACGCCGAACTTGGCCGCCGTTTCAAACAGGGCTTCGACGTCTCGCTGTCGCGCGATCCTGATGCCAAGGACATGCGCCGGCCGCGCGGCGGCTTCATCGTCGCGATGTCGGACACACTGCCGATCGGCTGCATCGGCCTGAAGGGCACCGATCACGGCTATGCCGAGATCAAGCGGCTTTGGGTTGCGCCCTCCGCACGCGGAATGCGGCTCGGCAAGCGCCTGATGGATGCTGCCGAGGATGCCGCGCGTAGGCTCGGCATCGCACTGTTGCGGCTTGACACCAACAGCGCGCTGCCGGAGGCCGGCCAGCTCTACCGCACCACCGGCTGGCGCGAGATCCCGCGGTTCAACGACGATCCCTATCCGGATCTGTTCTTCGAAAAACAGATCCGGTCGTAGACCTCGTCACGCCGCCACCGGCGCGGGCTCGGCTTGCGGCTTCGGGAACGGCCTGAACGTCATCGCCATCAGGAATGCGCCGAGGCCCATCGCCCAGGAGCCGATATAGAGCCAGGCGTAGCTGGAGAACGCATCGTAGATCAGGCCGCCGGCGAGCGGGCCCGTCGCCATGCCGAGGCTGCCGGCCATGGCGGTGCCGCCGATCACGGTGCCCATCATCTTGAGCGGAAAGTTTTCGCGGATGATCACCGCATAGAGCGGCATGGTGCCGGCATAGATGAAGCCGAAGACCGTCGCCACCATGTAGAAGGTCGTGAGCTCGTGGGCGAAGACATAAGCGAGCGCGCCGAAGGCTTGCGCGAGCAGGCCCGAGACCAGCACGCGCTTGGCGCCGAGACGGTCACCCATCAGGCCGAAGGCGATGCGGCCGCCGAGACCGGCCAATCCCTCGACGCTATAGATCGTCACCGCCGCGATCAGCGGGATACCGCAACTCACGGCATAGCTGACGGTGTGGATGATCGGGCCGGAATGGGTGGCGCAGCAGAAGAAATTGGTGGCGAGCAGGATGATGAATTGCGGCGAGCGCAGCGCTTCGCCCACCGACATCTCGTTCCGCGGCCCGCCTTGGCCGGCTGCCGCGACCGGCGGATGCGCCAGCGCTGGCGGCCGGCGCACCAGCAGCGCGACCGGGATCATGATGACGGCGACGACCAGCGCGATGATCTGCATCGCGGTGCGCCAGTCATGATGGGACACCAGCCAGGCCGCGAGCGGCGCCATCGTCATCGGCGCCACGCCCATGCCGGCCGACACCAGCGACACGGCGAGGCTGCGATGGGTGTCGAACCAGCCCGTGACGGTCGCCATCATCGGCGCGAAGATCGCCGCGCAGGAGGCGCCGACCAGCAGGCCGAAGACGAACTGAAACGCGATCAGCGAGGTCGCATGGCTTGCGGCGAACAGGCTCAGCGCCAGCACGATCGATCCGGTCAGCACCACCGGCAGCGGACCAAATTTATCCGTCAGCGTGCCCCACGCCATGCTGGTGAAGGCCATCGCCAGGAAGCCGATCGTCATCGCGCTTGAGATGCCGGTCACGGACCAGCCGGTGTCTTTTGCGATCGGCTGCAGGAACACCGGCAGCGAAAACATGCCGCCGATCGCGACGCAGCCGAGCAAGCCGCCGGCGGCGACGATTACCCAGCGATAAGAGGAAGCATTCATTGTTGTCTCCCGTCAGGTCTGTCTGGGTGGAAGACGAATGGGAACCGTGGGGGCCGACAGCTTAGCGCAAATTTTTGCGGCGGTGACCACCAACAAGATGTCGAAAACAACCCCATGCACAGTAGCCGGCCGCAGCGGGATCAATGACTTACGGCACCGGTGAGTTGCAACGCCGGTCACTCACGATGTCACACCGCGATTTGACACGTCGGGCAAAACACCTGCATGATGTCATCATCCCGCATCCACGATCGCATCGTCCCGAAGCGCCTGCCGCTCCGCGCCGGGCTACGCGTCGAACAGGGCATTCACGTCGCTCTCCGTGAGGGCCGACCCGATCCCGCCTTCACGGTCGAACAGGCCATCGGCGAGCGCGCGCTTTCGCGCCTTGAGCTCGTCCATCTTTTCCTCGATCGTGCCGGCGGCGACCAGCCTGTAGACGAATACGGCCTTGTCCTGTCCGATCCGATAGGCCCGATCGATCGCCTGTTCCTCGACGGCGGGATTCCACCAGGGATCGAAGATGACGACAGTATCGGCTGCTGTCAGGTTGAGGCCCACGCCGCCCGCCTTCAGGCTGATCAGGAAGACCTGCGCCGAACCGTTCTGGAATGCTTCGATCGCTGTCTTGCGATCCTTGGTCTTGCCGGTGAGCATGCTGTAGCGCAAGCCATCCTCGTCGAGGGGCCGCCTGATCAGATCGAGCATGGAGGTGAACTGCGAGAACACGATGATCTTTCGTCCCTCGCTCGCCAGTTCCCGCACCATCTCGATCAGGCGATCGAGCTTGGCCGACGGCCGTTCGACCCCGTCATCGAGCTTGAGCAGCGCCGGATCGCAACATGCCTGCCGCATCCGGAGCAGAGCTTCGAGAACCACGATATGGCTCTTTGCCAGGCCGCGCTCTGCGATGGCCTCGCGAACCTTGCGCGACATCGACAGCCGTATCGAATCGTAGAGGTCGCGTTGCGGTCCCTCCAGCACGATGGTCTCGACGATCTCGCTCTTGGCGGGCAGCTCGGTCGCCACTTCCGCCTTGGTCCGGCGCAACAGGAACGGCTTGACGCGCCGCGCCAGCACCGCGGCCCGCATCTTGTCGGCCCGCTTCTCGATCGGTGTGCGCCATTGGCGCGCGAAGGCAGCCTTGTCGCCGAGATAGCCGGGGTTAACGAAGCTCATGATCGACCAGAGTTCGCCAAGGTGGTTTTCCATCGGCGTTCCGGTGAGACAGAAGCGATGTCGCGCCTTCGTCTCGCGCAGCCATCGCGTGGTGGCGGCATCGGGATTCTTGACCGTCTGGGCCTCGTCCAGCACGGCCATGTGCCATTCGCGTTCCAGCAGGACCTCGCGGTCCCTTGCGATCAGCGGATAGGTGGTCAGAACCAGATCGTGTCCGGCGATAAGGTCGAACTTCTCCTTGCGGTCCGGCCCATGCAGGACGAGGACTTTCAGGTCCGGTGCAAACTTTTGCGCTTCGGCGGACCAGTTTGTCATCAGGCTGGTCGGCGCGACGACCAGCACAGGATCGGTCATGCGACCGCGCTGCTTTTCCAGCGAGATCAGGGCCAGGATCTGCACGGTCTTGCCCAGCCCCATATCGTCGGCCAGAACGCCGCCCAATCCGCTCTCGCGGAGCAGATCGAGCCACGCGACGCCCTGCGCCTGATAAGGCCGAAGCGTGGCACGAAAGGTCGGAGGCAGCTGCGGAGCGGTCAGCCCCCGAGATTGAATTAAGCCGGCGAGATGGCGCAGATTGTCGGCGCCCCGAAACGTAAACTTTTCATTCTCCACGTCGAGCAGCGGAACGATGTCCATGCGCGACAGCCGGAGCTTTCCCGCGCCATGCGCGAACGCGCCGGTCATCTGAAGGCCATGCAGCGCAAGCACGAGCGGAAGAAACCGGTCGGCAGCCAACGCGAGATGCCGGCCGTCGGCAAGCGGCAGATAGAACGGGTCGCCCTGCGCGGCGAGTTGTTTGACGAGGTCGGGTGCGAATCCCGGTTCCGACACCAGCGCGGCCAGATGCGGCGCGAGATCGTGCCGCTCGCCGTCGATCTCGATGCCGAGCGCCAGTTCGAACCAGTCGATACCGCTGGACTCCAGCACCGCGTCGAAATCGCCCGAGGACTCCGCCAGCCGGAACGGAAAGTCGTCGCTGATCAGGATATCGAAGCCTTCCATCCGCAATTGCTCGGCATGGAGGGACAGAAATGCGAACCACTTGCCGCGATCGCCGAGCCCCAGGTCCATGGCATTGTCGAAGTCGAGCGTCGGGTGCGCCGACCGCGCATCCACAAAACCAACCGCTGCCAGCCGTTGACGCGCCTGCCGCTCCTTGCCCTGCCGCCTTTTGATTGCATAGACCTGCCCTGCTTCGAACAGCTCCACGCGGGTCGGCCTTTGGGTCGGATCGATCTCGAACCGGCCGTAGCGAAAGCCGACACTGGCGACTGCGAAGGGCCCCCGTTGCTGGTCCTTGTCGCGGGCGTAATAGTAGTAGCTCGTGTTCAAACGCCCGAGCTTCAGCCGCAGGATTGGCCTCGGATCCTCGTCGATCTCTGTCACGTTGGGAGCGGGCGCAGGCAGAATTCCGTGATGGAGTGCAGGCAGCTTCTGGCTCAGGCGGCGTGACACCTCCTCGACTTGCGCGCGGGGAATGGCGGGCGCCGAAAGGAACTGACCCGCCAGACGCGCCGACAGCCCCAACCGGACCGGCCCGATCAGCCCGCCGGCCTCTTCGACATAAACCGGCGGTTCGGCGTTGAGCGCGACCGCGCCCGGCACGACGAGATATGGCGCGACGGACCGCTTGCCGGCCTCGCGCCATTCGATGCGGCCATCGCGCGCATCGCCCCACTTCATCGGCCTGCCCTTGTGATCCAGCCAAAATGCCCGGCCAGTCGCGACGATCCGCTGCAACAGCTCGACCGGATACGGGAGTTCGGTATAGTAATCACGAAAGCGGGTCGCGATCTGCGTCACGAGGTCGACGTCGATCTCACGGAAGTACTTTGGCGCTCGTTCCGGCTTGAACTCGTATTGGCTCGGACTGGTGTAGTTGTCGGCCAATGCGCCGCTCCTCAGCGTCCGGACCGAGCGCAGGCTTATGGCGAGGCGTGGCCTGCCATCGCGCGACGGGGCCAGGCAGTACACGAGGCGCTGGCTCTCGTCCCCGGTATCATCGGTTCCCCTCGCCGCGCGGCCGACACTATCGATCCAGTTGTTCAGTTCCAGAGAGAGCGCCGGGGGCGCGGCGTAACCAGGCGCCTTGGTGGTTTGCGCGCCCGTTTGCGGCGCCTGTTCCACCGGATCGTTGTCGCTCATCGCCTCGAGCAGGGTCGCCGCGACGAGCTTGCAATTGAAGTCCATCGGACAATTGCAATCGCCGTCGATGTCGGCGAGCTCGCCATGCGTAAATTTCAAATTGATGTCGACGCTGTAGACGTTTCCCTGGCTACCGCGCACCTGGGCGCCGACATGCGTCAGGTCGTCGCTGACCGCCAGTCTGGAGACCCGGCGCTCCGCCTGATAGACGTGCGCCTTCTCCATCGCAGCTCGGCTGAAGTAACTGGTGATGTCTTTGCGATTGAGAACTTCAGATAGCACGTGCGGCTGTATCCACAGCGATTTACCAGCGTGGAGCATAGCCGCTTCGTCTGAACCTTTGTAGCGGCTAAAACCGGGTTGTGAACAGAGCGCTGACATCGCGCGGCGCCATCCGGTCGCAGGGCAATCGCATATGGGAGCGATTCCCCCCATAGCCATCCTTCGAGACGCCCGCCGTTGGCGGGCCCTCAGGATGAGGACCGAGTGCGCGGCCGTCGTTTCGACCAGCACCGATGTCACTTAGCCTCATCCTGAGGAGAGCGCGAAGCGGTCGTCTCGAAGGACGAGGCGCGCGCCGCGATCGCGCAAACTGCCATATGCGATTGCCCTGCATCCGGTCGTCAGCGTGCCGCAAATGATGCTGCTTCAGACCCGCTTGGCGCGCTGACGCCACTCGCTGACGGTGAGCCAAAGCGCCGAGACCAGGAAGTAGAGCGCACCGACGCCGGCATAGCCCGCGACATTCGCGATGGATGGGACTGCGGGCATCGTGGCCTGAAAAATGAAGAACCCGCCCGCGAGTGCCGACTGACCACCGCTGAGCACCATGGCCCATTGCGCGCCAAAACTTTTCCAGCGCCGGATCGCCGTCCCCAGTTGGAGCAAGCCTGAGAGAATCGCCCATGCGCCGAACACGCCGAGCACCCCGTTCATGCTCGCTTGCAAGGCGACGATGACGGCGACTGATGTCGCGAGACTGACTACGACGTTCAGTGCCTGCGTGCGGTTTTGACTGAGGCCTCCGCTGCGCAAGGCGTCGAGGAAATTGGCTGCGGCGTCCCATGCCGGATAGAGCACGAGCAAGGCGCCGGCGATCGCCGCAGATGACGGCGCGACGGCAAACGCGGCAGCGACCCAGACGACGGAGAACGCCCCGCGGAGGAAGTAGTATTGTTTGAGCCATTGCTCGCGATCGTCAAGAACGAGATCCATCTGATAGTGAGTCATCGCCTTCTCTCCTTACCTAATAGTTGGTAGCCTTCGCACAGCAGGATGCGTTCACCCCGATGCCTGTGGGTGCCGTTGTCATCTCGCCGATATCTCAGTGCTTCGCGGACAGCCGATCCAGCAGCGGTGCGGTGATCACACCGAACATTTTGGGATCGCCATAAGCGCGCGCCGACAGCATCGCGCCGTGAATGGTCGCCATGAATCCTTCAGCCTCGACCCGGGCTGCGCCGGAGAATTTGAACCGCCCCTTCCGCTTGCCGCGCTCCATTACCGACGTCAGCCAAGAGGCCAGCGAACGGAAGTGGGCCCGGACTTCGAGCGCCACCTCCTCCGGCAAGATCGGAAGCTCGCTCGCAAGAAGCGCGCAGACGCAGAAAGGAACGCTCGCGTCCGTGATGCACGCCTCCCAATACCCGACATAGCTTTTGAGCTGCTCGCGCGGGTCATCGATATTGCGCTCGAGCGCCGACAGTCCGGCTACGGCCTCTTCGCGATAGTGGGACACCAGAGTACGGACGAGGTCGACCTTGCTGGCGAAGTGGTGGTGGATGCTCGGCTTGCGAATGCCGACGACTTCGGCCACGTCGGCGTAGCTGAAGCCGTTGTAGCCGCCCGCGATGATCAGCGTGCGGGCGCAGGCCAGGATATCGTCGGCGGTCGAGGAAGCGTTGGTCATGGAAGTTAACTACCTTCCAGTTGGTAGGGCGTCAAGGACCAGTGCTTCACTCCCCCGTGAGTGGTAGGAGCCGCACATGACTATTCGCCCAATCGTCCGCTATCCCGACCGCCGGCTCGCCATGCGCGCCCGCCCCGTCACCGCCTTCGACGGCGGCTTGCGCGAGCTTGCGAACGATCTGCTGGAGACCATGCGCGCCGCGCCCGGCATCGGCATCACGGCGTCGCATGTTGGCGTGCCCTTGCGCGTCGTCGTGCTCGAGCTCGACGCCAGAGCCCCGCAGACCTACGTCAATCCCGAGATCGAATGGGCCTCGCCGGAAATGATTTTGCACAAGGAAGGCAGCGTCTCGATGCCCGGCGTCAACGACGACGTCCAGCGCCACGCGCGCGTGCGGATCAGCTATCAGGATCTCGACGGCAAGACGCAAAGCGAGGAGTCCGACGGGTTGCGCGCTGTCTGCCATCAACACGAGATCGACCAGCTCGACGGCCTGTTCTGGATCCAGCGGCTGTCGCGGCTGAAGCGCGAGCGGCTGGTGAAGCGGTTCGAGAAGATGGCGCGGGGCTAGAGCGAGTTAGTTCTCCTGGAATGGCATTATTCTCCTCATCCTGAGGAGACCGCGCAGCGGTCGTCTCGAAGGATGGCCACGGGCGCGATCCGGGCCTTCATGGTTCGAGACGCGCGTTCCGCGCTCCTCACCATGAGGGTCCTCCGACCCACCTGACGCACGAGGGCGAAGGGACAGGCCGCCCTCCGAGCAGCTATTTCAACGGCAGAAACAGCTCCACCACGGCCTCGTGCTCCGGCACTTCCGGAAAGAAGCTCAGCCGCTGGCAATAGATCGGGAAATCGCGGGCCTCCTCGCCGCTGGCGGGAAGCCAGTCGCGATAGAGATAGAGCGCGGCGGGCTCCAGATTGTCGGTGTAGCCGACGACGCGCAGCACGGCGCAGCGTCCGCCGGGGATCTCGCCGGCCTTCATCGCTTCGTCATTGGCCGCGATCGGCTGATCGGTACCGACACAGAGGTCCGCGCTGTAATCGGCTGGCTGCGCGGGCCGCCGCTCGGAACGCCAGACGTTGAAGGTCGGGCTTGTGCTGGGGTGCAGGTTGGCCGCCTTACGCCAGGCGATGAAGCGCTGGATGGTGGCGCCGAGCGTCGCAGGGCTCCCCCGATGCTCCATGATCGCCACCCGTGTGGTCGGCACGTCGCGGATCGTCACGTCGTCACTGGCAAAACTTGTCTTCATGAGCTTGCTCCTCGCATTGTCTAAAGGCCCGAAGGCCGCAAGCCACGGCTCCCAATCGGGAGACTTTTGGAACGACGACGGCGATTGCCCGAACCGTTGCCGAAAGGCGCGGGCGAAGGCATCCGGCGCCTCGTAACCGGCATCCATCGCGATGTCCGTGACGCTTTGCGCGTCCACGTAGGCCAGCCGGTATGAAGCGCGCTTCATCCGGGCGAGCTGGACATAGCGATGCACGGACAACCCGAAGGTCGCCGTGAACTGCCGATGGAAGTGAAACTTCGAGAAGGCCGCAACAGCGCTTAAGCTGTCCAGGTCCAGATCCGCGTCGAGATGCCGGTCGATATGATCCAGCACCCGCCGCATCCGGTCCTGATAGTTTTGCAACGCCGCCGTCATCGTCCCTCCTCCGTGGCGGCTTCAGTTAGGCGATGATGGGCACTAGACGCTCGACCGATCTTGCGGTTTGGCAGGGATCCGTAGCCCGGATGGAGCGCAGCGTAATCCGGGATTCATGCCACACAAGCAGCTGCGCGAAACGGTTGGTCTGTTCCCGGATTGCGCTGCGCTCCATCCGGGCTACAAAAACGCTAGTCGATCTCCACAAGTGCGCGCATGAAATTCGGCGTCGACCACGTCGCCACACCCGTTCCGGCAAAGTCGCGGTCGGTCGTCCAAACGTCAGCATCGACGCTCCAGGCGAGTGCCAGCACATGCGCGTCGCGTTCGGCTCCGTTGCGACTCGGCACGGCGTCACGAAGCGTCTCCCCGCATCGGTCAAGCATGGGCGCCAATGCGGCGACGGGAACGATCGTGAGTAATTCGGCCAGATCGTCGAGCACCTCGATCAGCTCCGGACGCCGCAATCCGAGCGTGATGCGCCGGCGCGCCTCCTGCATAACTCGGTCCGTCGTCACCAGAACCGAGCTTTCGGCAGCTTGCAGGAGTGCGCCGGAGCTTCGGCCACGAACGGCGGCGATCAGAATGGCCGCATCGATGACGATTGTGGTCGACGGCCGTCTCATGCCTTCGGGTTTGATTTGGACTTGGCTGTGAGCGCTTTCACGGCCGAGACGGACCAATCGACCGGATCGACGTCGCCAAATTCAGCGAGCGCCGCGTTGTCCGCGGCGACGTCGCGGCCTTTCGCAAGCCTCTCGGCCCGCGCCAGTACCGCAGCAAGCCGATCCGGATCGGTCGCCTTAAGAGGGATGAGCAGGCCGACTGTCCGCTCACCCGACTTGACCGGCGTGGGACCGGGCAACGCACCGATCGCCTCGCCGGAAATCTTCTGCAAATCGCGGATGCTGATGTGGCTCATAGCCATTTACATACACCTATATGTAATCAACGGCAAGCCCTACGCACCCTCCCTATCCCCCCGCCATCAGCGCCTTCGCCAACGCCATATACGCCGGCAGTGTCACGGGATCGTTGGCGGCGTTGCCCGCGACGGGGTGCGAGGCGTAACGCGCGATCACCATTTCGGCTTTTGGATCGATGTAGATGCCCTGGCCGTGAACGCCGCGCGCCATGAAGGCGCTGTGGGCGTTGTGCGTGCCCCACCATTGATTGCCACCTGCGCAACAATCAGGACCTCGGCAAATCAACAAAGGGATCGAGCACCGGCACACCGAGTGGCTTGAAGTGTCTGACGTTACGCGACAGGACCGTCAGCACATGCTGGCGTGCTGTCGCAGCAATGATGATGTCCGCAAATCCGGGCGCATGCCCCTGCCCGCGGGCCCGGTCCGATAGCTCCCCCGCGAGCCGCGCCGCCTGTGTGTCGAACGTCAGAATTCGGTCGCCATAGAGATGCAACACAGCCTCAAGCCATTGGGCCAGATCCTTGCTCCTGCGCGTGGCTTTCTCGCGGCGCAGCTTGGCTATTCCGTCCTCGACCTCCGCAATGGTCACGACAGACAAGAACAGGGAGGCGGATTGTGCATCCATCCATTCGACCATCGCCGCCGGAGCCAGCCGGTTCGGCGAGGCCGCAGAAATGACATTGGTATCGACGAGGTACACGCTTCAGAAGTCGGTCTTGCGCAGCCTGGACCGATTGCGCGCCGGCAAATCGCCCGCTTTCACGGGAGCCGCCGTCAACAGACGCCCAAAGCTCGGGACCTGCGAGAGCCGGCGCCACTCGTCGTAGCTCAAGACCACCGCCTGTTTCTTGCCGTGACGCGTGATCACCGCAGGCTTGCCGTCGATGGCTTCATCGACGACCGCGGAGAGGTTGGCCTTCGCGTCACGAAGTTGGATTTCGCGCATGAGACACCTATATGACTACTGTAGTCATACCTGAGATTTCGCCGTATATCAAGGAACCTGCAACCACGGACATCAGATCACGTTCGAACAGGGGTAAGCCTGCCTCGCCTATTGCTTGAAGCAATGCTCGCGGTGCCACTTTAGAAAATGCGGGTGTGGGCGATCTGATAATCGGTGCGGCGGAAGTGCATGGCCGCTCTTATTGATGATCGACCGCACTCCATCCGAATCGTTTGTCTGGCGCGAGATTAATATCTCCAAATTGTCGGCCAGGCCGATTAGACCTCGATCGAACATCCAATGCGCGGTGCCGGAAAGAGCAATGCCATTGCTAATGATGTCAGGTCCGTTTGCCTCAACTGGCCTAATGTGAGCGGCGGCGACTTCCGCACGTCCCATTCCGTTGACGAGCTTTAGCCCCGTGATGGCACAACGCTCATCGTAGGCGCGTAGCACAATGCGGCGGAAGACCCGGTCGCGCAAAACTCTCGAGAGCGTCAAGCTAACGCGGTCACGATGGTGCTCGAAGATGAAAGGCTTCTGCTTCTCGTTGAGATCGAGCGGCGGGACATCATCATCGCGTCGCGGTAGTAGAGGCGTATTGTCCGCGAGACCAAGTCCGCATATTCGATCGAAATCGTCCGAAGAAACTGGACGGACGGCCGATTGAGCGCGTCCTGAAATTCGCCCCTGCTCGTTCAGGACGCCACGTTCCACAGGACCAGTTGGCCCATTGAAGGAGACCGGATTGGCAAAATCGAGATAACTTCCGGGCTCAATCAGAGCGAGATACATCCCCGAAGTGGCGCGATCGGGAATAACCTGCTGAACCCGCGCAATCGCAAAGTAGCCGCGCGTCTCGGCGACCTTGCTTGGTTCATAGTAGATTATCCAATCGCCAACGCACGCCTCAACTCGGCGGAGATATTGACTAGGAAACTGATATTGTTCAGCGGGGCTGTCATCGTAAATCGAATCCGATCGATGGATGAAGACCCCAAAAGCCATGATCTATGCCGCGCCGCCTCTCCGGGAAGTAACGACCAGTGAAAAAAAACCTAGAGAGCAGCCCCTACTCCCACTCAATCGTCCCAGGCGGCTTACTCGTCACGTCGTACACCACCCGGTTCACGCCCTTCACCTCGTTGATGATGCGTGTGGCGGTCTCGCCGAGAAACTTCATGTCGAACTGGTAGAAGTCCGCGGTCATGCCGTCGGTTGAGGTGACGGCGCGGAGGCCCACGACGTAGTCGTAGGTGCGGCCGTCGCCCATGACGCCGACGGTCTTGACGGGGAGCAACACGGCAAAGGCCTGCCAGATGTCGTCGTAGAGGCCGTGCTTGCGGATCTGGTCGATGTAGACGGCGTCGGCCTGGCGCAGGATGTCGAGCTTGTCGCGGGTGATGTCGCCGGGGCAGCGGATGGCGAGGCCGGGGCCCGGGAACGGGTGGCGGCCGACGAAGATTTCGGGGAGGCCGAGCTCGCGGCCGAGCTTGCGCACCTCGTCCTTGAACAGCTCGCGCAGGGGCTCGACGAGCTTCATGTTCATGCGCTCAGGCAGACCGCCGACATTGTGGTGCGACTTGATCGTCACCGAGGGACCGCCGGTGAAGGAGACGCTCTCGATCACGTCGGGGTAGAGCGTGCCTTGCGCCAGGAAGTCGGCGCCGCCGATCTTCTTGGCTTCCTGCTCGAACACCTCGATGAAGAGACGGCCGATGGTCTTGCGCTTTGTCTCGGGATCGGTGACGCCTTCGAGCTCGCCCAAAAACTGCTTCGACGCATCCACGTGCACGAGCGGGATGTTGTAGTGGTGACGGAACAGGTCGACGACGGTCTTGGCCTCATCAAGGCGGAGCATGCCGTGATCGACGAACACGCACGTCAGCTGGTCGCCGATGGCTTCATGAATCAGCACGGCCGCAACCGCGGAATCGACCCCGCCGGAAAGGCCGCAGATCACCTTGCCCTTGCCGACCTGCGCGCGGATTTTTGCGATCTCTTCCTCGCGGAAGGCGCGCATGGTCCAGTCGCCGGAGAGGCCGGCGATCTTGCGCACGAAGTTGCGGATCAGCTTCGCGCCGTCGGGCGTGTGCACGACTTCTGGGTGGAACATCAGGCCGTAGTACTTGCGCTTCTCGTCCTGGATGATCGCGAAGGGCGCATTCGGCGAGGTGCCGGCCACTGAGAAGCCCGGCGGCATCTTGGTGATGCGGTCGCCGTGGCTCATCCAGACCTGGTTCTTGCTGCCTGATGACCAGACGTCCTCGAAAAGCTTGCTCTCGGTCTTGACCTCGACGTCGGCGCGGCCGAACTCGCGATGATGGCCGCCCTCGACGGTGCCGCCGAGCTGGGCCGCCATGGTCATCTGGCCGTAGCAGATGCCGAGCACAGGCACGCCGGAGGCGAAGATCAGCTGCGGCGCGCGGGGGGAGCCGGCTTCATGCACCGACTCCGGGCCGCCGGAGAGAATCACCGCTTTCGGCTTCATCTCCTTGAAGGCTTCTTCAGCCTTGTTGAACGGGACGATCTCGCAATAGACGCCGTCCTCACGCACGCGACGCGCGATCAGCTGCGTCACCTGGCTGCCGAAGTCGACGATGAGAATCTTGTCGTGCGCCGAGGCCACGGTCGGCGCCGGCGCGGAGCGGTCGTTCTGTGCTGCTGTCATGGCAAGCAAATACGCGACACACGCCCTCCCCGCAACCGCGCGGACCGCGCGCCCACATCCTTCTTTGGGCATGGACAAATGGATATATGTCAGTATTATTGACCTAATTTACCCCATCCACCAAACAGGGGCCAATCAGGGAGATTGCCATGTCACAGCTCCATCAACCATCAACGCTTGCCGCGCTGGGCCGCACGTGGGTCGAGGCCTGGAATGCCCGCGATCTCGAGCGCGTGCTGACGCTTTACGACGACGCGACAGTGATGACCTCGGATCGCATTCCGGCGATGGGGTTCGATGCCAGCGGCACCGTGCGCGGCAAGGATGCGCTGCGGGCGTATTGGGGCAAGGCGCTCGGGCTGATCCCGAACCTGCACTTCTCCTTGATCGACGTATTCGTCAGCCCGGACAGCGTGGTGGTGTTTTACGAGAACGAGCGGGGCAAGCGCATCTGCGAATATCTGCGGGTGAATGATGCGGGGCTGATCGTGCAGGGATCGGCGAACCATCTGCCGCATTGACGTTGCTCTCTCCCCGTCATTGCGAGCGAAGCGAAGCAATCCAGAATCCCTCCGCGGCGGCAGTCTGGATTGCTTCGTCGCAAGGGCTCCTCGCAATGACGGAGTTTGTTGCTAAGAGCATACCCCACGCAGCATTGCTCAACGACAGGACCCCCATCATGAAGCTCCCCACCTCGCCCTTCACCGTCACCGACTGGAGCAAGGTCGAGGCCACCACGCATCCCGGCGAGACCGGGCACGCGCTGTGGCGGACGCTCAACATCGGCGATCTCCGGGTGCGGATGGTCGAGTATTCGCCGGGCTATCTCGCTGATCACTGGTGCGACCGCGGGCACGTGCTCTATGTGCTCGCGGGCGAGCTCGACAGCGACCTGCGCGACGGGCGCACATTCAAGCTCATTGCGGGGATGAGCTACCAGGTCTCGGATTTTGGCGACGCCGCGCATCGCTCCTCGACGGCGGTGGGCGCGACGCTGTTTATCGTGGATTGACGGACCCCTCGACCCGCGTTTTGCAGCGCAAAATAGCAAAGTTCGCTGCCCTCGCTGTCAGCGCGTGGTGCCTTGAACTTGCCCCAATAAATCGATATATTCGACAGCATCGATCCTTGGCCGAACGACTGGGCCGCTCCGTCTCACTTCAATGGGCGAGCACGTTTCAGGTATTTCTCCAAAATCGACCAATCGGGACGTGGGCGCAAATATTGCGCATTTGTCCCCCTGAGTGCATCGTCAATTGAAAGGAAATGACTATGGCAATGGGCACCGTGAAGTGGTTCAACAACCAAAAGGGCTTCGGCTTCATCCAGCCGGATGACGGCCAGAAGGACGTCTTCGTTCACATCAGCGCTGTTGAACGCGCTGGTCTGAGCACCCTCAATGAGGGCCAGAAGGTTTCGTTCGACATCGTTGCGGACCGCCGCAGCGGCAAGTCCTCGGCCGACAACCTCCGCGCCGGCTAGTTGACCGCGCAATTCGCGATCTGACCACGGACGTACCGGCAGATCGTAGAGTTCAAAAGACCCCGCGACCGGGACTCCGGTTCGCGGGGTTTTTGTTTGGGGTTCAGCCCACCTTTTTCAGCACCGAGACGAAAAACCCATCCGTCCCCGTGCGGCGCGGGGTCATGAGCCAGCCCTCGTCCGACCGCAGCGCGGCTTGCGCAAATTCCTCGGCCTTGTCCCAGAGCACGCTCGCGGTCTGCTCCGGCGACACCACTGCGAACTCCGGATGGCGCGCGACAAAGGCCCTCACCTGCTCGCCGTTCTCCTCTGGGAGAACCGAGCAGGTGATGTAGGCGATGCGGCCGCCGTCCTGCACCAGCGGCGCGGCACGCTCCAGCACCTCTGTCTGGTCGCGCAGGCGGATCTCCAGCGCACCCGGACGCATGCGCCATTTGGCGTCGGGATTGCGGCGCCAGGTTCCGGTTCCCGTGCAGGGCGCGTCGATGACGACGAGATCGGCGGAGGCGCGGATGTCGGCCAGCGGATCGGCCTCGCCCTTGGGCGTGCGGACATCGGCGTTGTGGACGCCGGCGCGCGACAGGCGCTCGTGAATGGGCACAAGCTGGCGCTTGTCGCTGTCGGTCGCGATCAGCCGTCCCTTGCCCTGCATCTGAGCTGCGAGCGCCAGCGTCTTGCCGCCGGCGCCGGCGCAGAGATCGATCACCTGCTCGCCCGGTTTTGCCGCGGTGAGGAGGGCCGCAAGCTGCGATCCTTCATCCTGCACTTCAACGCCGCCCTTGATGAAATCCTCTTCGGCCGCGATGCCGGGATTGCGTGCATCGGCCAAAAGCGCGATGCGCAGGCCATTTGGCGACCAATGCGTCGGTTTCGCATGAAGATGAGCAAGCGCCTTCAGCACCTTGTCGCGGCTGGATTTTAGCGTGTTGACGCGCAGGTCGAGCGGCGCCCGGCTCGCCATCGCCACCGCCTCGGCGACGCGGTCGTCACCGAATACCCTGGCCAGGTGAGAATCGAGCCATTCCGGATAGTCGCCGGCGATCGCGGCGGGCGCATCTTTCAGCGAGCGATGGCTGAGCGCTGCCTGCTCCGCCTCCGTCAGCGGCTCGGGTGCAAACCGGCTGCCGTCGAACAGCGCCGTCATGGTGGCCGTGTCCATGCTCCGCTCGAGGCGGAGCATGCCGATCAGGCGCGCCCGGGCGGTATCGGAATCCATCAGGAATGCGCTCGAGGCGTAACGGCGCAGCACGTCCCAGACGAGGCCGGCAATGGCGGCACGGTCGCCGGAGCCGGCAAAGCGGTGCGCGGTGCCCCACTCCTTCAGCGCTTTCGCCGCGGGCACCCGGTCCTTTTCGATGGTGTCAATCAGTTCAATGGCTGCGGACAGCCGGGCAGCGGGAGTCATTTGAATCTTTCAGATCAGCAACAAAATCTTCAGTGCGAAGTAGATCCACATCGCCAGCAGCACCAGCACGCCGGCGAGCCAGATCGACGAGCGCCGGCCGAGATCGTTCGAGGTCACGAACACGCCGGCATGGGCAAAGCGCGTCACCACGAACACCCAGGACATCAGCACGATGAAGAGATCGGCATGGCGGAGCGGCAGCGCCAGCGCGATCAGGGCGTAGAACAGCACCGGCAGCTCGAACTGGTTGCGGTAGCAATTGGCGATCTGCGTGGCGCCTTTCGGCCAGTTCGGCTCGCCCAGCGCAATGTCGCGGATCTTGGTGTCGCCCGAAACCAGCGCATTCCGGCGCCCGAACACCATACCGAGCAGGAGCGCGAAGGTGAGCCCGATCTGCACGAAGACCGGCAACAAAACCATTTGGACGGACATCGGAACTTTCCCGTGAGGCGGCGTGCCGCAGACCGTCATTAGCCGCGACTTCTGGCGCTGACAATCGACGAGTTGAACCGGCGTTCCCGATGCGGCGACCAACTGCCGATCATTAGAGCGATTTTGGCCCATTGCAGGCCCACAAGGCGCGAGATCGCCAAGAGAGCACCATGAACACCCTGTCCGGCCTTTGGACCGAATCCGCCGACGGCGGCATCTGGATGTCGGCCATGGCGGGTATCGCGTGCTTTAAACTTTGTTCGATCACAGATTGCACGCGCGCGTCATCGTTCCGACGTTTGACCGCGCGATACTTTGCGCATGTCAGATTTTCGCATCACCCAGATTTCCGACACGCATCTCGGCCGGCGCTTCCCCGGCCTCATTGCGAACTTCCAGGCGGTCAGCGAGCACATCGACGCTGACAGGCCCGATCTCGTCATCAACACCGGCGATGTGTCCTTCGACGGTCCCACCAGCCGCGACGATGTGGCGTTTGCCAAGAGCCTGCATGAAGCTCTGCCCGTCGACTGTCGCTATCTGCCGGGTAATCACGACATCGGCGACAACCCGACCGCACTCGGGCCGGCGCCGAAGCCGCCGATCGCGGAAGTCCACCGCCAGCAATTCCGCGACATCATCGGCGAGGACCATTGGTCGTTCGATGCCGCCGGCTGGCGCTTCATCGGGCTCAACTCGCTGGTGATGAATTCAGGCCTGGCGTTCGAGGCCGAGCAGTTCGACTGGCTGGCCTCGGAAATCGCGAAGGTCAATGGCAGGCCGGTCGCGCTGTTCCTGCACAAGCCGGTGTTTCTCAACCTGCCCGACGATCCCGAAACGCCGGAGACCTCGATCCGCTACGTGCCGCAGCCGGCACGCGCACGGCTGATCGAGATGTTTGCGCGCGTCGATCTGCGGCTGATCGCCAGCGGTCACGTGCACCAACGTCGCGACTTCACGTTCCGCCACACGCGGCACGTCTGGGCGCCCTCGGCCGGCTTCAAGATCAACGACGCGCGCCAGGACCGGATCGCGATCAAGGAGACGGGCCTCGTCGCGTACCGTTTCGCCCCTGACAGCTTCGAAGTGCGCCACGTCCGTGCGGCGGGCCAGGTCGATATCGAAGAACTCTTCGCCCAGATGGGCGGCGAGCATTAAGCGCGCGCCTCGCCTCTCAGGCGACGCTCTTGAGATCCTGCTGGATCGCGGCGAGCAAGGATTGCAGCGCTTCGCTGGTCACAGACCGAGCTGCAGCATCATTCGCGGGCGTCATGCTGGTGGGCTCGGCCGCCTTGGCCGCACGATTGGGAAAGCGCGGCGGAGGTGTCGGCATCGGAACTCGCACGAGCGGGCCCTCATCCTCGCTGTGCACGAACTTGCCGTGGATGACGTCGTCATGGCGCCCCATGACATACATGGCCGCCCAATAGCCGGCAGCCAAAAGGATTACGCAGAAAATACCGATCTCTAACATCGCAGCACCTGAAATATGCGCGATGATTCAATGCCTTCGCCCCGGCGTCAATGAACCGTCGGTCACGCTTTGCGCCTTTTACGAGCAGGTGTGGCCGATCGGTGACTCTTTGTTAACCACCGGTGTCAGGCGTGTGACACCGGTGCAACTAGTGGACGCTCGAGGCCATCTAGGAGACGCTCACAGCCCAGCAGCTAAGCCTGGTCCGGCCCGACCCGGACCAGCTGCTTGCCGAAATTGGCGCCCTTCAGAAGCCCGATGAAGGCGCCGGGGGCGCTCTCCAGGCCCTCGGTGACGAACTCCTTGTACTTCACCTTGCCGTCGCGGACCCACCCCGACATGTCGCGCAGGAAGTCGCCATGGCGGGAGGCGAAGTCGGAGACGATGAAGCCGCGGAAGGTGAGCCGCTTGGTCAACGTCGCGCGCATCATGGAGGCCGCCCATTTCGGCGGCTTGGCTTCGGTGTCGTTGTAATGCGCGATCAGGCCGCAGACCGGGACACGCGCGAACGGATTGAGCAGCGGGAAGACCGCCTCGAACACGGCACCGCCCACATTCTCGAAATAGACGTCGATGCCCTTCGGGCAGGCATCCTTCAGCTTCGCGGCTAGATCGGGATCGCGGTGATCAATGCAGGCATCGAAGCCGAGCTCCTTGACGACGTAGTCGCACTTGTCCTTGCCGCCGGCGATGCCAACCGCCCGCGCGCCCTTGATCCTGGCAATCTGGCCCACGGCCGAGCCGACCGCGCCGGAGGCGCCGGCGACAACGACGGTCTCGCCTTCCTGCGGCTTGCCGATATCGAGCAGGCCCGTGTAGGCGGTCATGCCGGGCATACCGAGCACGCCGATGGAGGTCGAGATCGGTGCGAGTTTTGGATCGACCTTGGCGAGCCCCTTGCCGTCGGAGATCGCATGCGTCTGCCAGCCCGCGCGCGAAAGCACGATGTCGCCCTTGGCGAAGTTCGGATTGTTGGACGCGGCAACTTCGCTGACCGTACCGGCTTCCATGACGCCACCGACCGGCACAGGCGCGGCATAGGACGGACCGTCGCTCATGCGACCGCGCATATAGGGATCCAGCGACAGCCAAATCGTGCGCAGCAGAACCTCACCCGCACCCGGCGTCGGGACTGCGAATTCCTCCAGGCGAAAATCCGATGATTTGGGTTCGCCGACGGGACGTGCGGCGAGAACGATGCGCTTGCCTTGGGACATGATGGCTTCCTCCGAATTGTCTTTCGGGGCGAACGGAAGCGGAGCAATCCAGTTGCGTCAACAGAAAAGGACTCGCGTAGCCCGGATGGAGCGAAGCGCAATCCGGGACTTTCCCGGCATTTCGCTTCGCTCCATGCGGGCTACAAGGCTGCAGCGACTAACCCCCGCCCGGATAGTTCGGCGCCTCGCGGGTAATCGTCACGTCATGGACGTGGCTTTCGCGCAGGCCCGCGCCGGTGATGCGGACGAAATTCGCTTTCTCGTGCAGCTCCTTCATGTCCTTGGCACCGACGTAACCCATCGCGGCGCGGAGGCCGCCGGCGAGCTGGTGCATGACGTTGCCGACCGGGCCCTTGTAGGGCACCTGACCCTCGATGCCTTCGGGCACGAGCTTGAGCGTGTCCTTGATGTCCTGCTGGAAGTAGCGGTCGGCAGATCCCCGCGCCATCGCGCCGACCGAGCCCATGCCGCGATAGGCTTTGTAGGAACGGCCCTGCCACAGGAAGACTTCGCCGGGCGTCTCGTCGGTGCCGGCGAGTAGCGAGCCGACCATGGCGATGTCCGCACCGGCGGCGAGCGCCTTGGCAAGATCGCCGGAGAACTTGATGCCGCCGTCGGCGATGACGGGGATGTCCGACTTCTTCGCCGCTTCCACAGCATCCATGATCGCGGTGAGCTGGGGCACGCCGACGCCGGCGACGATGCGCGTGGTGCAGATCGAGCCCGGACCGATGCCGACCTTGATGCAGTCCGCACCCGCGTCGATCAGCGCCTGCGTACCCTCGGCGGTCGCGACGTTGCCGGCGACGACCTGCACGGAGTTCGAGAGACGCTTGATGCGGTTCACCGCATGCAGCACGTGGCGGGAATGGCCGTGCGCGGTGTCGACGACGACGAGGTCGACGCCGGCATCGATCAGCCGCTCGGTGCGCTCGAAGCCGGTGTCGCCGACCGTGGTGGCGGCGGCAACGCGCAGGCGCCCCTGCGCGTCCTTGCAGGCGAGCGGATGGGCGACCGCCTTCTCCATGTCCTTTACGGTGATCAGGCCGACGCAGCGATACTGCTCATCGACCACGAGCAGCTTTTCGATGCGGTGATGATGCAGCAATCGTCTGGCTTCGTCCTGGCTGACATTCTCGCGCACGGTGACGAGGCCTTCATGCGTCATCAGCTCGGAGACTTTTTGCCGGCGGTCGGTGGCAAAGCGCACGTCGCGGTTGGTGAGGATGCCGACCAGCTTGCCCGGCGTGGACTTGCCGGCGCCGGTGACGACGGGGATGCCGGAGATGCCGTGATCGCTCATCAGCTTGAGCGCATCGTCGAGCGTGGCCTCAGGGCTGATGGTGAGCGGGTTCACCACCATGCCCGATTCATAGCGTTTGACCTGCCGCACCTGGGCGGCCTGGCCTTCCGGATCGAAATTGCGGTGGATGACCCCGAGGCCGCCGGCCTGCGCCATGGCGATCGCCATGCGGGCCTCGGTGACGGTGTCCATGGCGGAGGCCATGATCGGGATGTTGAGCGGGATGGCGCGGGTGACGCGAGAGCGGATGTCGACCTCGCCCGGCATGACGTCCGACAAGCCCGGCTTCAACAGCACGTCGTCGAACGTAAAGGCTTCGCGAATGCCTTGCTGCACCGTGGCCATATGCCAACTCCTTCCTGCGGCCGTGCCGCAAATAAGTATGGATGAGCGCCGCCCTCGGCGTACCTTGCGGCATCGCCGGAGAATCGGAGCCCATCGGTGGGGTTGACGCGGGTCGATAGCACGGCCGCGCGACGAATCAAAGCAAATCGGACCGCTGGCCAGCCATGCACAGGCTTTTTAGGCAAGTTCAGCGGGACAGCCAGGCAACGGCCTGCCCACCGCCATCCCGGAGCGCGACGAAGTTGCGAGCCCGGGATGACGAAGGAACGAGCGCAGGATTTAGGTGCTATGCGTTGATCCGCAATGGTCGAGTGCTAGCGGCGGTGATAAGCCGCAATTCTCGCTCTTCCTTCTGATTTCCATTACCAATCCGTCATGGTCGACAAGCAACGCATCATTCCCCTGATCGTGGCCACCGCTCTCTTCATGGAGAACATGGACTCCACGGTGATCGCCACCTCGCTGCCGGCGATTGCGGCCGACATCGGCACCAGCCCGCTGACGCTGAAGCTCGCGATCACGTCCTACCTCTTGTCGCTTGCGGTGTTCATCCCGGCGAGCGGCTGGACCGCTGACAGGTTCGGCGCCCGCATGGTGTTCGCGATCGCCGTCGGCGTCTTCATGGTCGGCTCGGTCGGCTGCGCACTCTCGACCTCGGTTATCGACTTCGTGTTCGCGCGCGTCCTCCAGGGGATGGGGGGCGCGATGATGACGCCGGTCGGGCGCCTCGTGCTGCTGCGCTCCGTCGACAAGAGCGCGCTGGTCAACGCCATGGCCTGGGTGACTGTCCCTGCCCTGATCGGTCCCGTGATCGGCCCGCCGCTCGGCGGCTTCATCACCACCTACGCCTCATGGCACTGGATCTTCCTGATCAACATTCCGATCGGGCTGCTCGGCATCTTCATGGCCTTGCGCTTCATCGATCCCATCAAGAGCGAGAACCGCGAACCGTTCGATCTCTACGGCATGGTGCTCGCCGGCATCGGGCTTGCCGGCATCGCCTTTGGCCTGTCGGTGGCCGGCCTCAATCTGCTGCCCTGGAGCACGATCGCCGCCCTGGTCGTCGGCGGATCGATCTCGATGACGCTCTACGTCATCCATGCCCGGCGGACGGGATCGCCCGTGCTGGACTTTTCGCTCCTCAGCCTGCCGACGCTGCGCGCGGCCATTCTCGGCGGCTTCATGTTCCGGCTCGGCATCGGCGCGCTGCCATTCCTGCTGCCGCTGCTGATGCAGATCGGCTTTGGCCTGTCCCCATTCAAGTCCGGTCTTGTCACGTTTGGCTCCTCGCTCGGCGCCATGGGCATGAAGGCGCTGGCCGCGCGGCTCATCCGCGCTTTCGGCTTCCGCAATCTGATGACGGTGAACGCGATCGTCAGCGCGGTCTTCCTCGCCGCCTGCGCGCTGTTCACGGTGACGACGCCGCTGCTGATCATCATGATCATCCTGGTGGTCGGCGGCTTCTTCCGTTCGCTCGAGTTCACCGCGATCAACACCGTGGCCTACGCCGACGTCGAGAGTGCGCAGATGAGCCGCGCCACCACGCTGGTCAGCGTCAACCAGCAGCTCGCGGTCTCCGCCGGCGTCGCGGTCGGTGCCGCCTCGGTCGAGACCACGATGTGGCTCAGCCATGTCAGCGAGCTCAACGCCACCGTGTTCGCGCCGGCCTTCGTCGTGGTGGCGCTGACCTCGGCGGCGTCGAGCTGGTTCTTCTGGCAGATGCCCGACGACGCCGGCCACGAGATCTCCGGCCGCAAGGCGGTGGAGATCGCAAGCCGCAAGGGCGCAGCCAAGAGCGCGACAACCGCCGCCGTCAAGGTGGCGACGGAAGACACGCAGGACATGCGGGACCAGCGGCTAGGGTAGCGAAGTCCAGTAGCCCGGATGGAGCGAAGCGCAATCCGGGACCTGTCCCGCATTCCGCTTCGCTCCATGCGGGCTACCCGCTCCTCGCAATGACGGAATTCGTGGCTACGCTTTCCCCTCGCCGCGAAATCCCGTCGCGAGCACGTAGCGCTCCGACGAATCCTGCCGGCTCGCCGCTGGCTTGACGTGACGTACGGCCGCGAAATCGCGCTTGAGTTGGGCGAGCAGATCGGCGTCGGCGCCGCTCTGGAATGTCTTGGCCAGGAACGTCCCGCCGGGTTTGAGCACGTCGCATGCAAAGGCGGCTGCCGTCTCGACCAGGCCAACGATGCGGAGCTGATCGGTCTTGCGATGACCGGTGGTGTTGGCGGCCATGTCGGACATCACGACATCGGCGCCGCCGCCGAGCATCGTGGTCAATTTTTCCGGCGCGTCATTGTCCATGAAATCGAGCTGGGCGAAGTCGACGCCGGGAATCTCCGGCATCTCCAGCAGGTCGATCGCGACCACCTTACCCTTGCCGTCGACCGAGCCGACGCGCTTGGCGGCGATCTGGCTCCAGCCGCCCGGCGCCGCGCCGAGATCGAACACGGTCATGCCGGGCTTCAAAAACCGATACTTGTCGTCGATCTCCAGGAGCTTGAACGCCGCGCGCGAGCGATAGCCCGCCGCCTTGGCCTTGACGACATAGGGATCGTTGAGCTGCCGCTCCAGCCAAAGTTTTGACGAGAGTTTGCGCTTGCCGCCGGTCTTGACCTGGACGTGCAAGCGGCCGGTGGTGTCCTTGGCCATCTCACCAGCTCCTGAGCGCGCCGTCTTCGCGCATCATCTCGACCAGCATGCCTTCGCGCAGGCCACGGTCGGCGACGCGCAGGCGCGGCAGCGGGAAAGCGCTGCGGACGGCATCGAGGATGGCGCAGCCCGCCAGCACAAGGTCGGCACGCTCGATACTGATGCAGCTGTTGTTCGCGCGGTCCTCGTAACTCATGCCGAGCAGCTTGCTGATGGTCGCGGTGATATCGGCATCGTTCATCCAGATGCTGTCGATGCGGCGGCGGTCGTAGCGCGCGAGATTGAGATGGATGCCGGCGAGCGTCGTCACCGTACCGGAGGTGCCGAGCAGATGCATGTCGGTGAGATCACGGCTGTGTTGTTCCGCGAACGGCGCGATGTGATTTGCGACCTCCTGCTCCATCGCTGCATAGATCTCAGGCGTCACGTCGCGGCCGCCGAACTGCTCGGCCAGCGTCACGACGCCAAGCGGGATCGACATCCAGGCTTTGATGCGCGGCTCCGGATTGGCGGGATCGCGCTCGATCCGCACCAGTTCGGTCGAGCCGCCGCCGATATCGAACAGGATGGCGCCCCTGCCCTTGGGGTCGACCAGCGGCGAGCAGCCGAGCATGGCGAGCGAAGCTTCGGTCTCACGGTCAATCACCTCGAGCTCGATGCCGGTCTCGGCTGCGACGCGACTGCGAAAACCCTCTGCATTCGAGGCCGCGCGGCAGGCTTCGGTCGCGATCAGCCGCAGCCGCTTGGCTTTGCGCAGGTTGATCTTGTCCCGGCAGATGCTGAGCGCGCCGATGGCGCGATCGATCGCGGCCTCGCTGATCGAGCCCGTCGCCGAGACGCCCTCGCCGAGCCGGATGATGCGCGAGAAGGAATCGACCACGCGAAAGCCATCGTGGGTCGGACAGGCGATCAGGAGCCTGCAATTGTTGGTGCCGAGGTCCAGCGCCGCATAGACGCCGGTTCCCGCTTGCGCGGGGACGGCCGGTTCGGGGGCCAACGCCACCGCCGCCATCGACCCCTCCAGCTCACCGTGCGGCACATGGCCGTCGCGGAGCCGCGTGTGGTCATTCATACAAACTGTCTTTCCGCGGCCGGTCAGGCCGGTCTGGAATTGCTTTTTCGCCTGAAACATTAGCAGCGCGGCGGGTATGCGCAACAACGCATCACATGGGACCATGCCCATTCATGCGTTGTCGTGAAGAGGTCCGTGGGTTATCTCAGAGGTACCGGTCCCCCAAGGCGCCCGCAAAACGCGCAATTGCCGGCTTTTCAGGTCATTTCCATGCAAGAACACACCAAATCGTCCACGCTCGAAAACGCTATTGCACTGCAAAAATACGGCGTCGGGCAGCCGGTCCGCCGCAAGGAGGACGACACGCTGGTGCGCGGCAAGGGCCGCTACACCGACGATTTCAATCTGCCCGGCCAAGCCTATGCCGTGGTCGTCCGCTCGACCCATGCCCATGGCGTGATCCGCGGCATCGGCACCGACGCCGCGAAAGCGATGCCGGGCGTGCTGGGGGTGTGGACCGGCAAGGACATCGATGCCGCCGGCTACGGCCCCTTCACCTGCGGCCTGCCGCTGAAAAACCGCGACGGCTCACCCCTGCTCCAGACCAACCGCCAGCCGCTGGCGACCGACAAGGTCCGCTTCGTCGGCGATCCCGTCGCCTTCGTCGTGGCGGACACGCTGGCCCAGGCCCGTGACGCGGCCGAGGCTGTCGAGCTCGATATCGAGCCGCTTCCGGCGGTGACCGATCCCGAGGAAGCCACCAGGCCCGGCGCGCCCCAGCTCTACGACCACATCCCGAACAACGTGGCGCTCGACTATCACTATGGCGACATGGAGAAGGTGAACGCCGCTTTCTCCGGCGCAGCCCATGTCACCAAGGTCGACATCGAGAACACCCGCGTCGCCGTGGTCTCGATGGAGCCGCGCGTGGGTCTTGCCTCCTACGACAAGGCCACCGAGCGCTACACCATCCAGATGCCGACGCAGGGCGTCGCGGGCAACCGCGCCAACCTCGCCAAGAATTTGAAGGTGCCGAACGAGAAGGTGCGCATCCTCACCGCCAATGTCGGCGGCTCCTTCGGCATGAAGAATGTCAACTACCCCGAATATATGTGCATCCTGTATGCGGCGAAGGCGCTGGGACGTCCGGTGAAGTGGCTCGACGAGCGCTCCACCAGCTTCCTCTCCGACAGCCACGGCCGCGCGCAGCGCATCCATGCCGAGCTCGCGCTCGATGCCGAGGGGCACTTCCTCGCGGCGAAGCTGTCCGGTTACGGCAATCTCGGTGCCTACATCACCGGCGTCGCGCCGGGGCCGCTCTCCCTCAACACCGGCAAGAACTTTTCCAGCGTCTACCGGACGCCGCTGATGGGCGTCGACATCAAGACAGTGCTGACCAACACCACGCTGATGGGCGCCTATCGCGGCGCCGGACGGCCCGAGGCGAACTATTACATGGAGCGGCTGATCGACCGCGCCGCCGACGAGATGGGCATCAACCGGCTCACGATGCGCAAGCGCAACTTCATCAAGCCGAACCAGATGCCCTTCCCCGCCTCCTCCGGGGTCACCTATGACAGCGGCGACTTCCAGGCCGTCTTCAACAAGGCGCTGGAGATTTCCGACCACGACAATTTTGCCAAGCGCAAGAAGGACAGCAAGAAGGCCGGCAAGCTGCGCGGCATCGCGGTCGGCTCCTATCTCGAGGTCACCGCGCCGCCGAGCCCCGAGCTCGGCAAGATCGTGTTCGATGCCGATGGCAGCGTGCAGCTGATCACCGGCACGCTCGACTATGGCCAGGGCCATGCGACGCCGTTCGCGCAGGTGCTGTGCGCGCAGCTTGGCGTTCCCTTCGAGAGCGTGAAGCTGGTGCAGGGCGACAGCGACATCGTCCACACCGGCAACGGCACCGGCGGCTCGCGCTCGATCACCGCGACCGGGCAAGCCATCGTGGAATCATCGAGGCTCGTGATCGAGAAGGGCAAGCGCGCCGCCGCGCACATGCTGGAGGCGTCAGAAGCCGACATCGAGTTCGCCGACGGCAGCTTCACCATCGCCGGTACCGACCGCAGCATCGACATCATGGAGCTCGCCAAGAAGCTGCATGACGGTAAGGTGCCGGACGGCGTGCCTGACTCGCTCGACGTCGACCACACCAGCGAGCCGGTCCCGTCAGCCTTCCCGAACGGCTGCCATGTCGCCGAGGTCGAGGTCGATCCGGATACGGGCATCGTGCAGATCGTGCGCTACAGCGCCGTGAACGACTTTGGCACCGTGATCAACCCGATGCTGGTCGCGGGCCAGCTTCATGGCGGCGTCGTTCAGGGCATCGGCCAGGCGCTGATGGAGCATGTCCGCTACGACGAGAGCGGCCAGCCGATCACGGGTTCGCTGATGGACTACGCGCTGCCCCGCGCCGAGGACGTGCCGTTCATGGAGGTCGGCGATCATCCGGTGCCGGCCAAGAGCAATCCGCTGGGCACCAAGGGCTGCGGCGAGGCCGGCTGCGCCGGCAGCCTGTCGACCGTGGTGAATGCGGTGCTCGATGCGTTGTCGGACTACGGCATCAAGCATATCGACATGCCGCTGACGCCTGAGCGCGTGTGGCGGGCGATCCAGGACGCGAAGGGCACGGCGTAAGACTTACGCCGCCGCCTGCTCGCGCGGCTGGTAGATCGCGGTGTGCTGGCAATGCGCCAGCGGCGTTGTGCCGTTGGCCACGACAAGCGCGTCGAGCTCGACGAAGCGGTGGCCTTTCTTCTCGTAATTCGCGGTCACCTTCGCCCGCGCGACGATCTCGTCACCGACGCGCGCGGTCGACAACAGCTGCATGCGGCTGCCGACATGGATCCACGGGCCCAGAATGGTGTTGTCGACCAGGACGCGGTTCATGACGCGCTGGATCAGGCCGGGATGGCCGAGCCCTTCGCGCGCGAAAACCGGATCGGTCTCTCTGACGTCGGCGAGATAGCCGGTCGCATCCTGCCCGGCCCAGCGGCGCGGCGCCGTGCCGAGCCATTTGCCGACCTCGAACGTCGCAGGACTGACCGGCCTGCGCTCGGCAACCGCCGAGACTTCAACGTAATCAACCAATGACACCGCCGGAGCTGTCGCCGCGAGCGACGCTGTTCCGGTAGCACAAAGCTCGGTGCGGCTGAACACTTCGATCGTGAGCAGGCCGTTGTGCTCGGTCGCATCGACATCGGCGGTCTCGCCGTCATAGACCGGCTTGATGAAACGGGCGTCGACCAGCCCGCGGGACAGGAAATCGCGGCCCCAGCGCGCCACCGGCACGTGCATCATATAGGCGAAGACATCGACGCCCGGAACGAGGCCACCGGAAAAACCGAAGCGGCGTGCCGCCGCGTCATCGTGCATTCTGTTTTCGGACTGCTTTGCGGTGTTGTAGGCAGCAACGCGGTAGGTTTCGAGCCGGTTCGGCATGGCGGGCCTTCCCTGTATTTTGTTGTTTCGGAGCCGATCGTAGGCCCCGGGGAACACCGGTCAATCCCCTCGCCTTTGGAGCCCGAATGGGGTACCACGCGGCGAATGACCGACACCCCCACCCGCATCTATGTCGACGCCGACGCCTGCCCGGTGAAGGACGAAATCTACCGCGTCGCGCTCCGGCACGGCGTGCCCGTGAGCGTTGTCGCCGGCAACCTTATTCGTGTGCCGCAGGATCCGCTGATCGAGCGGATCGCGGCCGGCGCCGGCATGGACGCCGCGGACGACTGGATCGTGGAACGCGTCAAGCCCGGCGACGTCGTCGTGACCTCAGACATTCCGCTCGCCAGCCGCTGCGTAAAAGCGGGCGCCGACGTGATCGCACCGAACGGCAAGCCGTTCACCGAGGAGTCGATCGGCATGACACTGGCCGTGCGCAATCTGATGACCGATTTGCGCTCGGCGGGCGAAGTCACGGGCGGTCCGCGATCGTTCGCGCCGCGCGACCGCTCGACATTCCTCTCCGCGCTCGACCAGACGCTGCGCCGGATCCAGCGCCGCCGCACTGATGCGTCCGCTACGAGCCAAGGTTAGTTATGGCGCCGCCACTGATCCAACTCAAAGACATCAAGCTGACCTTTGGCGGTACGCCGCTTCTGAGCGGCGTCGAGCTCAATGTCGCGCAAGGTGAGCGAGTCTGCCTGATCGGCCGCAACGGCTCCGGCAAGTCGACGCTGCTGAAGATCGCAGCCGGCCTCGTCGAGCCCGACGGCGGCACGCGCTTCGTGCAACCCGGCGCGACGGTTCGCTATCTGCAGCAAGAGCCGGATTTCGGCGACCACAAGACCACGCTCGCCTATGTCGACGCGGGGCTCGCGCCCGGTGACGACCAGCATCAGGCGCACTATTTGCTGGAGCAACTCGGGCTCACCGGCGACGAGAACCCGCACAATCTCTCCGGCGGCGAGGCCCGTCGCGCGGCGCTGGCGCATGTGCTGGCGCCCTCGCCCGACATTCTGCTGCTGGATGAGCCGACCAACCATCTCGATCTCGCCACCATCGAATGGCTGGAAAAAGAGCTCGACAGCCGCCGCAGCGCACTGGTGATCATCAGCCACGACCGCCGGTTTCTCACCAATCTCTCGCGTTCGACCGCCTGGCTCGACCGCGGCAAGATCAAGCAGATCGACCGCGGCTTTGCCTCGTTCGAGACCTGGCGCGACGAGGTGCTGGCCGAGGAAGAGCGCGACCAACACAAGCTCGACCGCAAGATCGTCGACGAGGAGCACTGGCTCCGCCACGGCGTCTCCGGCCGGCGCAAGCGCAACGTCAAGCGGCTCGGCAATCTGCATGCGCTACGCGACCAGCGCCGCAACTATCGCGGCACCGCGGGCACCGCCAGTCTCGCCGCCGCAGAAGCCGAGCAATCCGGCAAGCTGGTGATCGAAGCCAAGGGCATCACCAAAGCCTTTGGCGACCGTATCATCGTCGATAGTTTCTCGACCCGCATCCAGCGCGGCGACCGGCTCGGCATCATCGGTCCCAACGGCGCCGGCAAGACGACGCTGGTCAATCTGCTCACCGGCGGCGCGCAGCCGGATTCCGGCACGGTGCGGCTCGGGGCCAATCTTGAGACGGCCACGCTCGACCAGCACCGCGAAAGCCTCGATCCCAAGTCGACGCTGGCCGAGGCGCTGACCGGCGGCCGCGGCGACCAGATCATGGTCGGCGGCAAGCCGAAGCATGTCGTAGGCTACATGAAGGACTTCCTGTTTGCCCAGGAGCAGCGCGGCACGCCTGTGGAGGTGCTCTCAGGCGGCGAGCGCGGCCGCCTGATGCTGGCGCGCGCGCTGGCCAAGCCATCGAACCTGCTGGTGCTGGACGAGCCGACCAACGATCTCGATCTCGAAACGCTCGACGTGCTCGAAGACATGCTCGGCGACTACGAGGGCACTGTCATCCTGATCAGCCATGACCGCGACTTCCTTGATCGCGTCGTCACCTCCGTGATTGCCCCCGAAGGCAACGGCAAATGGACCGAATATGCCGGCGGCTATAGCGACATGCTCACGCAGCGCGGCGCCGACCTGAAGCGCGAGACGGGCAAGGCGCAAGCGTCCGCCGAGAAGAAAGAGGAGCGCTCCACTGCTCCCGCGTCCGCGTCCAAGCGGAAGCTGAGCTTCAACGAGAAGCACGCGCTGGAAACGCTGCCGAAGAAGATGGAGACGCTGCAGGCCGACATTGCCAAACTGCAGGGCGTGCTTCACGATCCCAATCTCTATGCCAAGGATCGCAAGAAATTCGACGACACGTCAGCCGCCATCGCCAAGGCGCATGAAGAACTCTCCGCCGCCGAAGAGCGCTGGCTCGAACTTGAAATGCTTCGCGAAGAAATAGAGCAGGCTTGAATCATGACCACTCCCCTCGCCGCCAAGATCGCCCGCGAATACGGCACGCCCTGCGCCGTCATCGACATGGACAAGGTCGAGCGCAACATCGCGCGGATCCAGAAGGCCTGCGACGACGCCGGCGTCGCCAACCGGCCGCACATCAAGACGCACAAGAACCCGACCATCGCGAAGATGCAGGTCGCGGCCGGCGCCAAGGGCATCACCTGTCAGAAGATCGGCGAGGCCGAGATCATGGCCAATGCCGGCATCGACGACATCCTGATCAGCTACAATCTGCTGGGCGAGGAAAAGATGGCGCGCCTCGGCGCGCTGAACACCAAGACCAACATGACGGTCGCCGCCGACAATTCAACCGTCGTTGCCGGACTGCCGAAGGCGGCCGCGGCCTCGGGACGTCCGCTCTCGGTCGTGGTCGAATGCGACACGGGGCGCAAGCGCGCGGGCGTCGAGACCCCAACGGAAGCGATTGCGCTGGCGCGCGAGATTGCAGCGTCCAAGGGCCTGGAGTTTGCTGGCTTCATGCTCTACCCGACCGAGACCGGCTGGGGCGATGCGCAGAAGTTTTTCGACGAGGCGCTGGCCGGCGTGCGCACGCACGGGCTCGATGCCAAAATTGTCTCGACCGGCGGCACGCCGAACCTCAAGAATATCGGCAAGCTCAAGGGCGGCACCGAACATCGCTTCGGGACCTACATCTACAACGACCGCATGCAGGTGGCGGCTGGCTCGGCCACCTGGGACGATTGCGCGCTGCACATCTATTCGACGGTGGTGAGCCGCGCCGCGCCCGAGCGCGGCATTCTCGACGCCGGCTCGAAGACGCTGACGACGGATACCGGCGGGCTCGACGGCCACGGCCTGATCCTCGAGCATCCCGAAGCCAAGATCGCGCGCTTCGCCGAGGAACATGGCTTCCTCGACCTCTCCCGCAGCAACACCAGGCCGAATGTCGGCGACGTCGTGCGGATCGTACCGAACCACGTCTGCGTCGTCGTCAATATGATGGACGAGGTGGTGATGGTCCGCGGCGAAGAGATCATCGGCACGCTGCCGGTGGCGGCGCGCGGGAAGCTGCGCTAGGCGCGTATCAGAGCCTGTAGCTCCCGATCCAGGCCATCGCGGAACAGGTTGATCGGTCCGGTCAGACGGCCCGCCGGCGGGCGATGCACCAGCCATGCGCGCACGGCGGGATTGAAGTCCCGCGCAGCGACCGCCTTGAGCTTGTTGCGAAACGCGCTGCGCTTCAGCGCGAGCGGCGTCACCAGGCCGACGCCAAGGCCTCGCGCCACGAGCGACAGGCGAAGCTCGCTGTCGAGCGCCTCCACGGCGACGGTGAACGGCAAATGCTCGGCATCGAAGCGGCGCTTGAGCGTGTCGCGAAATCCGCAGCCGTCCTGGTTGATCACCCATGAGAGCTGCGATAGACGTTCCAGGTCAACGGTGAGCGGGATCTTTGTCTCGCGCGCGACGACGAACACCACCGGCTGCGAACCGAGATCGTCGGCGACGAGATCGGCGGGCGGCGCGGCCCCGTCGGGCAGGCAGATCGCCGCGGCATCCAGCTCGTTGCGGCTGACCCGCTCGACCTGGTTGGGCGACCAGCCCGAGACGACGCGCACGCTCAACGCCGGAAACCCGGCACGCACCGCATCGAGCGGCGCGGAGAGCCCGGCCTCGGAGAGAAACGGCGTGAGTCCAAGCCTGAACTCGCCACGCACCACGCCGTCATTGGCGACGCCGGCCTTGAGATCATCCAGCATCCTCAGCAGGCGGCGGCCCTGCTCATAAGCCTCATGACCCGCGGCCGTGGGCTTCAGCGGTTTCGACATGCGGTCCAACAATTGCGCACCCAGCATCTCCTCGAGATTCTGGATGCGCCGAGTCACGCCGGGTTGAGTGAGATTGAGGCGCGTCGAGGCCGCGACGATTGATCCGGTCTCGACCACCGCGACGAAAGCGACGAGGTCATGGGTATTCATAACTAACTCGCATATTCTTTATAGACTTAATTGAATTGTAGCATATTTCTCATCCCGCTTAAAGGGGGATCCCGCACCAGCCCGCGAGGTCCCATGACCATCTCCGAAACCAGCAAGCTCGCATCCCGAAAGCAACTCGCCGAGCGATCGCTGATCTGGCTCGGCGCCATCACCACCGGCGTCGTCGTCACCAATTTGTTCGCACCGCAGATTCTTGTTGGACTGATCGGCCGATCGCTGGCCATGACCGCCTGGCAGGCAGGCCTCGTCAGCACGCTGACCCTGCTTGGCTATGCACTCGGGCTGTTGTTGCTGGTGCCGCTGGTCGATCTCGTCGAGAACCGCCGCCTGATCCTTCGGACGCTCGGCAGCGCCATCGTCGCTGCCCTGGCGACGGCGCTCGCGCCGACGCCTGCACTCCTGTTGCTTGCCACCTTCGTCCTTGGCGCTTCCTGTGCGGCGATCCAGATGATGGTTCCGCTGGTCGCATCCATGGTCGCGCCGAAACGCCGCGGCCAGGCCATCGGCGAGGTGATGAGCGGATTGATGATCGGCATCCTGTTGTCGCGGCCCGCGGCGAGCCTGATCGCGGATCTCTGGAGTTGGCGCGCCTATTACGTCGCCTCGGCCGCACTGATGGCGCTGCTTGCCGGCGCCCTCGGCCGCTATCTGCCAACGCTGCAGCCAGCCGCACGCGTAAGCTATGGCGAATTGCTCCGCTCGTTCCCGAACCTGCTGCGGCAAGAGCCCGTGCTGCGCGTGCGGGCCTGGACTGCTGCCCTGGTCATGGCGTCTTTCACCGCCTTCTGGTCCGCGGTCGCGCTCCGCCTGCCGGATGCACCGTTTAGGCTCGACGCCAAGGGCATTGCGGCTTTCGCGCTGATCGGCGTCGCCGGCGCCGCGGCGACGCCGATCGCCGGCCGCTTTGGCGACAAGGGCTGGGCAAGACCGCTGTTCTTCGCGGCTCATCTGTGCATCATCGGCTCGCTCGCGCTCTGCGCCTGGGCCGGTGCGCTGGAGTCCCGCATCGCGGCTCTGCTGGTGTTGAGCCTCGGCACGATCCTGCTCGACATCGGCATCACTGCCGACCAGACGCTCGGGCGCCGCGCCGTCAATTTGTTACAGCCCGAGGCACGCGGCCGTATCAACGGCCTGTTCGTCGCACTGTTCTTTATCGGCGGTGGGGTCGGCTCCGCGATGGCCTCACTGGCCTGGAGCTACGGCGGCTGGACCGCGGTCTGCGTGGTCGCGGCGAGCTTTGGCGTGCTCGGACTCCTCACCGATCTTCTGACCAGGACCGGCACGTCTTGATCAGGACGATGCAAGCCATCGCAACGCGCCCCTGCCCGCGGCCGCGCCGGTCGCGAAGGAGGCCTGGAGCAGATAACCGCCGGTCGGGGCCTCCCAATCCAGCATCTCGCCGGCGGCGAACACGCCCGGCAATTTGCGCAGCATGAAGTGGTCGTCGAGTTCGTTGAAGGCAATCCCGCCCGCGGTCGAGATCGCGCGGTCGATCGGGGCTACTCCCGTGAGCTGAAGCGGAATCGCGTTCACCAGATGCGCAAGCTCAGCCGGCGAGAGCGCTGCCAGCGGACGGCCGGACGCAATGGCCGCCTCCTGCATCAGGCCGATGCCGACCGGAGACAATTGCGCAGCCTTGCGCAGGAAGTTCGCGAGGGATTGCTTGCCACGCGTGCCCGACAGGCGCGTGGTCAGCGCCGCATTGTCGAGATCGGGCCGCAAGGCGATCGTCAGCCGCGCCTGCCCGATCCCCAGCACCGCCTCGCGCAGCTCCGCCGACAGCGTGTAAATCGCGCCGCCTTCGATGCCACGGCGAGTGATCATGGCTTCGCCACGTACCGTGTGCGCACCGACGGTCAACGCCACGCCCTTCAGGGGCTGGCCTTCGAACCGATCGCGGAAGATGTCGGACCATGCGACCGTGAAGCCGGAATTGGCCGGCCTGAGCTTTGAGATGGCAACGCCCTTCGCGGCAAGGTAATCGACCCACGCGCCATCCGAGCCCAGCCGCGGCCAATTCGCGCCACCGAGCGCGAGCACCGTTGCGCCGGCTTCGATGGCAAGCGGGCCGTCCGGCGTTTGAAACTCCAGCCACCGCTCCGCGTCCCATCCGGCCCAGCGATGCCGAAACGCGAATTGCACGCCAGCCGTATCCAGCCGCCGCAGCCAGGCGCGCAGCAAGGGCGAGGCCTTGAACGTTTTAGGAAACACACGCCCGCTGCTGCCGACGAAGGTCACCTGCCCAAGTGTCGCGCTCCAGTCGCGCAGCGCATCGGGCGGAAACGCCTCGACCGCAGCGCGCAGATGCGGCATCGCTTCGCGGTAGCGCGCGAGGAAATCCGGCAGCGGCTCGCTGTGGGTGAGATTGAGCCCGCCACGGCCGGCCATCAGGAATTTGCGGCCTGCGGACGGCATGGCGTCGTAGACGGCGACGCGGGCGCCGCCCGACGCGAGCACCTCCGCCGCCATCAAGCCGGCGGGGCCAGCGCCGATGACGGCGACGTCACTCAGAGCTTGATCCCCGCCCGCGCCGCGGCCTGCGCGACGTATTTCTGCGTCTGCTCGAACGCACCCGTTAGCGCCTTGGCCTTCGACATGTCGCTGATCTCGGCGAAATGCGCGGCGACCGCGTCCGGCGTCCAGTCGGACTCCGGCAGGTTGATGCCTTCGCTCTCCAGAATCTTGATCACGGCGAACGATCCTGCACCGGCGCCCATGATGGTGCGGGTCGGCGCGTCCTCGCTCAGCATGTACTCGACCGCGGGCGTGATCGCGTTCGGCTTCATCAGCTGCAGCGCCTGCGGCGGCAGCAGCTCTTCGGTCATGCGGGTCGCTGCGGTTGGCGAGATGATGTTGACGCGGATGTCGGTCTTGCGGCCCTCCTCGGCCAGCACGTTCATCAGTCCGACCATGCCGGACTTCGCCGCACCGTAGTTGGCCTGGCCGAAATTGCCGTAGAGGCCGGAGGACGACGTCGTCAGCACGATGCGGCCGTAGTTGCGGTCGCGCATGCCGGCCCAGGCCGCCTTGCAGCAGTAGAATGTGCCGACGAGATGCACGTCGAGCACCTTCTGGAAATCGGCGGCTTCCATCTTGCCGAACGACTTGTCACGGAGGATGCCGGCATTGGCGCACATCAAATCGACGCTGCCCCACTCCCTGGTGGCGCGTTCGACCATGGCGGTGACCTGCTCGAAATTTGAGACGTCGGCGCCGTCGGCCATCGCGGTGCCGCCGCCCTTGCGAATCTCCTCGACCACGGCTTCGGCGGGCGAGAGTGAGCCGCCGCTGCCATCACGCGCGCCGCCGAAATCGTTGACCACGACTTTCGCACCGCGGCTCGCGAGGCCAAGCGCATGCGCCTTTCCGAGACCATTGCCCGCGCCGGTGACGATGGCGACGCGTCCGTCGAACCTGATAGCCATTGTGCAGTTCCTGTCTTCTTCCTTCTCCCCTTGTGGGAGAAGGTGGCGCGAAGCGCCGGATGAGGGGTTATCTCCACAAGCGACTCCGCGGAGAGATGCCCCTCACCCGGTCTCGCGTTCCGCGAAGCCGCCCTCTCCCACAAGGGGAGAGGGTGAGACCGCGAAAATTCGACAGCTTTTGAGCAGCGATGCATGGCCGGGTCAAGCCCGGCCCTGACGGCCCGACTTACGCGAAATAGATCAAGCCGAGCCATTCCGCGACCAGCGCGGGCTTGTCTTCGCCTTCGATCTCCACCGTCACGTTGGTGCGGGACTGCAATTCGTTGGGCTTCCGCAGTTTGGCTTCGGAGAGCACAAAACGGCCGCGGACGCGCTTGCCCGAACGCACCGGCGAGATGAACCGCAGCTTGTCGAAGCCGTAATTGACGCCCATCGTGGTGCCCGCAATCGCCGGCATCACTTCGTAGGACATCACCGACATCATCGACATCGTCAGGAAGCCGTGTGCGATGGTGGTACCGAACGCCGTCTCCTTCTTCGCCCGTTCCGAATCGACATGGATGAACTGATGATCCTCGGTCACGTCGGCATAGGTGTCGATGCGGGGCTGATCGATCAGGTGCCAGGACGATACGCCGATCTCCTTGCCAACCATGGCCTGATAGGCCTCGATCGTGATCGGCGGCTTCTTCCAGATTTCGTTCACTTAGGTCTCACTTCTTGTTTTGAGCAGCTCCGGAAAGTCCTCCTCACGGAATTCCCGGCCGCGCAGCGGATCGTCGCGATCATTGTCGCGTTCGAGCCGTCGTAGCTGCACGCGGCGGATTTTGCCAGAGATCGTCTTCGGCAGTTCCGTGACGATTTCGAGGCGGCGGATGCGCTTGAACGGCGCCAGCCGCGTATGCAGGTGTTGGAAGATGGAGAGCGCCGTCTCCGGCGTTCGCTCCGCGCCCGAGGTCAGCAGCACGAACGCTTTGGGGATTGCGAGCCGGATCGGATCCGGGCTCGGCACCACGGCGGCTTCGGCGACAAGCTCATGCTCGAGCAGCACGCTCTCCAGCTCGAACGGGCTGATGCGGTAATCCGAGGATTTGAACACGTCGTCGGAGCGGCCGACGAACGTGAGATAACCGTCGTCGTCTTCGAACACCACGTCGCCGCTGCGATAGAGTTCGCCTTCGGCGCCGGAGAGCTTGCCGTCGTCACTCTGATAACCCTGCATCAGGCCGGCGGGACGGTCAGCGCCCAGCAGCAACGCCACCTCGCCTTCCTTGGCCGGATGGCCATCGGCATCGCTGACCTGCACGCGATAGCCCGGCAGCGGCCGGCCCATCGAACCGACTTTGATCTTCTGGCCCGGCGAGTTGCCGGCGAGCGCCGTCGTTTCCGTCTGGCCGTAGCCGTCGCGGATGGTGAGGCCCCAGGCGGCCTGCACCTGGTCGATCACTTCCGGATTGAGCGGTTCGCCGGCGCCGCAAACTTCGCGCAGGCTCACCTTGAACGACGCCAGGTTCTCCTGAATGAACAGCCGCCACACCGTCGGCGGCGCGCACAGCGTGGTGACGCCGCAGCGGCCGATGGTGGCGAGCAGGCCCTTGGCATCGAAGCGCGGCTGGTTGACCACGAACACGGTCGCGCCCGCGTTCCACGGCGCGAACAAGCAGCTCCAGGCGTGCTTGGCCCAGCCGGGCGACGAGATGTTGAGATGGACGTCGCCGGGCTTCAACCCGATCCAGTACATGGTCGAGAGATGGCCGACCGGGTAGCTGCGCTGGCTGTGCCGCACGAGCTTTGGCTTTGCCGTCGTGCCCGAGGTGAAATAGAGCAGCATCGGGTCGTCGGCGTTGGTCGGACCGTCCGACGTAAAACGCTCCGGCGCTTGCGCCGCCTCGTCATAGGCAAGCCAGCCATCGGAGGCCGCGCCGACGACGATGCGGACGATGCTCTCGGCACCAAGGCTTGCGAATTTCGCGACCTGGTCCTCGGCGGCCACTACCGCCTTCGCTCTGCCGCGGTCGAGCCGGTCGCGGAGTTCTTCGGCCGTGAGCAGCGTGGTCGCGGGGATCACGACAACGCCGAGCTTCATCGCCGCCAGCATCGTCTCCCACAGGGGAACGACATTGCCGAGAAGCAGCAGGAGATGATCGCCGCGCTTCAAGCCCTGCGCGCGGAGGAAGTTGGCGACCTGGTTCGAGCGCTTCGAGAGCGCCGCAAAGGACAATCTTGTCTGCTTGTTCTGCGCGGCATCGACAATCCAGAGCGCGGGCCGATCTTTGCTCTCCGCATTCGCCGCCAATTCGGCGTCGAACCAGTCGAGCGCCCAGTTGAAGGGGACCGGATCGGGCCAACGGAAGTCTTTGACCGCTGTCTCGTAATCCGTGCGGTTGTGCAGCAGAAACGCGCGCGCTTCCTGAAATGTCGTCATCAAGCTTTCCCGGCTAGATCCCTAACGTGCTTGATAATTCCGGAAAAATCCACCCCGCCCTGCCCGGCTGCGTCGAAAGACTGATAGATCTCCTGCGCATGCTTGCCGAGCGGCGTGGCCGCGCCTGCGGCCTTCGCCGCGTCCTGCGCCAGGGTCAGATCCTTCACCATCAGCGCCGAGGCAAAGCCCGGCTTGTAGTCGTTGTTGGCGGGCGAGGTCGGCACCGGGCCTGGAACCGGGCAATAGGTCGTGAGCGACCAGCACTGGCCCGACGAGGTCGAAGCGACGTCGAACAGCGCCTGATGCGAGAGGCCGAGCTTTTCGCCAAGCGCAAACGCCTCGCTCACCGCGATCATGGAAATACCGAGGATCATGTTGTTGCAGATCTTTGCCGCTTGCCCCGCGCCGGCGCCGCCGCAATGGACGATCTTCTTGCCCATTTTCTCCAGAACCGGCTTTGCCGCTGCGAACGCGTTCTCCTCGCCACCGCACATGAAGGTGAGCGTGGCACCCTTGGCACCGCCGGTGCCCCCGGAGACCGGCGCATCGACCGAAAGCACGCTGCTCCTGGCTGCGAGCGCATGCGCCTGCCGCGCGCTTTCGACGTCAATGGTGGAGCTATCGATGATCAGCGCGCCCTTGGTCATGGCGGGAACAACCTCGTTCCAGACGCCGAGCACATGCTTGCCGGCCGGCAGCATGGTGACGACGACGTCGGCACCCTTCACCGAACTCGCGGCACTTTCACCGATGCTGGCGCCGTCCGCCTTGGCCTGATTTCGCGATGCCTCGGCGAGATCAAAGGCCACCACCTTGTGGCCGGCCTTGACCAGATTGGCCGCCATCGGGCCGCCCATGTTGCCGAGACCGATGAATGCGATCGTGGCCATCTTCGTTTCCTCCGCTTGAACGTTGTTAGTTGAACTTCAGCTCGCCGGTGCCGATCTCGGCGAGATACGGCACAAGCATCTCGGCCGTCACATCCTCGATCCGCGGCGGCGACCAGGTCGGATTGCGGTCCTTGTCGATCACGGCAGCGCGCACGCCCTCGCGGAAATCATCGCTGCGGAAGACTTCGCAGGCGGCGCGATATTCGCGCACCAGACATTCTTCAAGGCTCGACGCCGTCCGCGCCAGCCGCAACAGTTTCAGCGTCACCACCATGCCGCGCGGCGATTTTTCGTTGAGCGTCTTGAGCGTCGTCAGCGCGAATTCCGAGCCGTCGCGCCTGAGCGCAGCGAAGATATCTTCCATGCGGTCGAAGCCGAACAGCGCGTCGATGATCGGCTCTTTGGCCCCCACCGGACCTGCCGCATCGCCGGTCGCAAATCCATTGATGAGCTTGGTGACGTCGGCTGCGGTTGCGCCCGAACGGACCTTGGTCAGCGCCTCACGCAACTCCGGCCATTTGACCGCCGGGACCACGGCGTCCGCAAATTTTGCATGGATCGCGTCGGGGCCATTCATGGTCTGGCCGGTGAGACCAAAATAGGTGCCGATCTCGCCGGGCGAGCGCGACAGCAGCCAGGTGCCGCCGACATCGGGGAAGAAGCCGAGCCCGACCTCGGGCATCGCCAGCTTGGTGCGATCGGTGACGACACGATGGCTCGCATGGCCGGAGAGGCCAACGCCGCCACCCATCACGAGGCCGTCCATAAATGCCACGTAAGGCTTCGGATACTTCGCGATCCGCGCATTCATGATGTATTCCTGGCGCCAGAACCGCGCGCCGAGATCACCACCTTCGCGCGAGCTTTCCCAGAGGCCGCGAATGTCGCCGCCGGCGCAGAGCCCACGTTCGCCGGCGCCTTCCAGGATGATCATGGCGACTTCAGGATCGGTCTCGAACTTGTCGAGCGCCGCGTCGATGCCGATGGACATCTCCAGGGTCATGGCGTTGATCGCCTTGGGCCGGTTGAGGCGGATCACGCCCGCCGCGCCCTCGCGGCGAACGATAAGGTCGCCCTCCTCCACCGAACTCATCGCGCGCCCTCGATCAATTTGCGCGCCACGATGAGCCGCATGATTTCGTTGGTGCCTTCGAGGATTTGATGCACGCGCAGATCGCGCACGATCTTCTCGATTCCGTATTCGCTGAGGTAGCCATAGCCACCGTGGAGCTGGAGCGCATCGTTGGCGACCTCGAAACCGACATCGGTTCCAAAGCGCTTTGCCATCGCACAGAGCATGGTGGCGTCGGGGTCCTTGCGGTCGAGGGCCGCCGCGGCACGCCACAGGAAGGTGCGCGCGGCTTCCAGCTCGATCGCCATGTCAGCGAGCTTGAATTGCAGCGCCTGGAATTCGTCGAGACGTTTACCAAACGCCTTGCGCTCTTTCATGTAAGAGCGCGCCCTGTCGAGCGCAGTTTGGGCTCCGCCAAGAGAACACGCCGTGATGTTGAGGCGGCCGCCATCGAGACCGGCCATCGCGATCTTGAAGCCGACGCCCTCTTCGCTCAGCCGGTTGGCGATCGGCACGCGGGCGTTCTCGAAGATTACCGCGCGGGTCGGCTGCGCGTTCCAGCCCATCTTGCGTTCATTGGCACCGAAGGAGACGCCGGGCGTTTTGCCGTCGATGACGAGCGTCGAGATGCCACCGGGGCCATCGCCGCCGGTCCTGACCATCGCGACCAGCAGATCGGTACCGCCGGCGCCGGAGATGAACTGCTTCTGGCCGTTCAAGACGTAGTGATCACCGTCGCGCACCGCGCGGGTACGCAGCGCTGCTGCGTCCGAACCGGCGCCCGGTTCGGTCAGGCAGTAGCTCGCGATCAGCTCCATCGTGCAGAGCTTCGGCAACCATTTATGGCGCTGGGTGTCGCTGCCGAAGGCATCGATCATCCAGGACGCCATGTTGTGGATGGAGATGAAGGCTGCCGTCGTCGGGCAGCCCGTCGCGAGCGCTTCAAAAATCAGCGCGGCGTCGAACCGCGTCATGGCGGAGCCGCCGACATCCTCGCGGATATAGATGCCGCCCATGCCGAGCGTGGCGGCCTCGCGCATCACGTCGACGGGAAAATGCTTCTCCTCGTCCCAGCGCAACGCATGCGGCGCGATCTTCTCCGCCGCAAACGCCAACGCCATGTCGCGAACCGCGACTTGATCCTCATTCAGGGCGAACTGCATGCCGGGATGCTCACCTTTCTCGTCATTGCGAGGAGCTCGCGACAAAATTGCAAAGTAATTTTGCGCTGAAGCGACGAAGCAATCCAGTCTTTCTCTTCGCGGCGAGATGGATTGCTTCGCTGCGCTCGCAATGACGGGCTGGGCAACAGCCCTACTTCATCGTCGGGATCGAGAACTCCGCACCTTCCTTGACGCCGGACGGCCAGCGCGAGGTCACCGTCTTGGTCTTGGTATAGAAGCGGATCGAGTCCGGGCCGTGCTGGTTGAGATCGCCGAAGCCCGACTTCTTCCAGCCGCCAAAGGTGTAATAGGCGATCGGCACGGGGATCGGCACATTGATGCCGACCATGCCGACATTGACCTTGGCCGCGAAGTCGCGCGCGGCGTCACCGTCGCGGGTGAAGATGGCAACGCCGTTGCCGTAGTCATGGTCGGACGGCAGCGCCAGCGCTTCCTTGTAATCGTGCGCGCGGACGACCGAGAGCACCGGGCCAAAGATCTCTTCCTTGTAGATCCGCATGTCCTTCGTGACGTTGTCGAACAACGAACCGCCGAGATAAAAGCCCTTCTCGTAGCCCTGCATCTTGAAACCGCGGCCGTCGACGGCGAGCGTCGCGCCTTCCTTGATGCCGATGTCGATGTAGCTTTTGACCTTCTCGACCGCCTCGCGCGTGACCAGCGGACCGTAATCGGCGGACGGATCGATCGAGGTGCCGATCTTGAGCGACTCGACGCGCGGGATCAGCTTTTCCATGAGGCGGTCTGCGGTGGTCTTGCCGACGGGCACGGCGACCGAAACCGCCATGCAGCGCTCGCCGGCCGAGCCGTAACCCGCGCCGATCAGCGCATCGACGGCCTGATCCATGTCGGCGTCCGGCATGATGATGGCGTGGTTCTTGGCGCCGCCAAAGCATTGGCAGCGCTTGCCGGTCTGGGCTGCGCGCTCGTAGATGTACTGCGCGATCGGCGTGGAGCCGACGAAGCCGACGGCCTTGATATCGGGATCGTCCAGAATGGCGTCGACCGCCTCTTTGTCGCCGTTGACGACGTTGAGGATGCCGGCCGGCAGGCCCGCCTCGATCATGAGTTCGGCGAGCATCATCGGCACGCCCGGATCGCGCTCCGACGGCTTGAGGATGTAGGCGTTGCCGCAGGCGATCGCGGGGGCGAACTTCCACATCGGGATCATCGCCGGGAAATTGAACGGCGTGATGCCGGCGACGACGCCGAGCGGCTGGCGCAGTGAATAGATGTCGATGCCGGGGCCGGCACCTTCGGTGTACTCGCCCTTCATCAGATGCGGGATGCCGCACGCGAATTCGGCGACTTCAAGGCCGCGCTGGATGTCGCCCTTGGCGTCGGGCACGGTCTTGCCGTGCTCGCGCGCGAGCAACTCGGCGAGCTTGCCGTAGTCGCGCTGCACCAGCTCGACGAATTTCGTCATGACGCGGCCGCGCCGCTGCGGGTTGGTCGCAGCCCACTCGGGCTGTGCTGCGCGCGCGTTCTCGACGGCGGCACGAACTTCGGCCTTGGAAGCCAGCGCGACCTTGGCCTGGACGTCACCGGTCATCGGCTCGAAAACGTCGGCGGTGCGGCCCGAAGTGCCCTTGACCTCCTTGCCACCGATGAAATGTCCGACTGAACGCATGGAATGATCTCCTTGAGGCCGAGCTTGAATGCTTTGACAAATCCTATCGACCTGCATTTTATAGGATTCAAGTCTGAGATAATGCACCATAGATGTGCGAAAATGCTGGATCAAGGTCACATCGACTGGGACGACTTTCGCTTCGTGCTGGCCATCGTGCGGGGCGGCTCGGTGTCGGCTGCGGCAAAACAGCTCGGAGTCGACCATGCCACGGTTATCCGCCGCGTCGACCGGCTGGAAAAGCACCTCTCCGCTAAACTGTTTGACCGGCGCAAGACCGGCTATCTCCTCACCGAGGCCGGCCAGCGCGTCGCCGACAGCGCCGAAGCCATGGAATCGACCATCGTCGCCAACCAGGAGCAGGTCGGCGGCTCGGTGGCGCGGCTGACCGGAACGGTGCGGATCGGCGCGCCCGACGGGTTCGGCACCGCCTTCCTGGCACCGCGGCTGGCGCCCTTCGCGGACCGCTATCCCGATCTCGATCTGCAACTTGTAGCCACTGCGCGGCTGTTCAGTCTCTCCAAGCGCGAAGCGGATATCGCCATCAGTCTGACGATGCCGAAGGAAGGCCGCATCGTCGGCCGCAAACTGCTCGACTACCGCCTCGGGCTCTACGCGTCGCCCGCTTATCTCGGTCGCTTCCCCAAGATCACCTCACGCGAGGTGCTGCCACAGCACCGCTTCGTCGGCTACATCGAGGAGCTGCTGTTCACGCCCGAGCTCGACTATCTGCCGCAGGTGTCGCCGCGGATCTCCGCGCGCCTGCGCAGCGCCAATCTGATCGCGCAGCTCAACGCCACGCTCGCGGGCTTCGGCATCGCGGTGCTGCCGCATTTCATGGCGAGCGACTATCCGCAGCTCGTCGCGGTGCTGCCGGAAGAGATCTCGATCACCCGGACGTTCTGGATGCTGATGCACGCCGACAGCAAGGATCTCGCGCGGATCAGGGCGGTGGCGGATTACATCGGCGAGATCGTGGAACGCGAGCGGGCGTTGTTTGCGGGGCGGTGAACGACGGTCTCGTGGGCAAAGGCGCCCTAACGCCGTGCCCACCATCTCTCTCGACTCACGGCTAACTGGTGGGCACGCTTCGCTTTGCCCACCCTCCAGCATCTCGCCTAGTTCTGCTTCTTCCTGGCCGGTACAGCCTTCGCAGGCTCACGCCGTGCGCTGTCGAGCGCACTGTCCTTGCCCGCCTTCAGCACCTCGTCCGACAGCTCGCTCGAGCCGGCAATGCGCGCCAGCAGCAGGGTGCCGGCCATCGTCGCCAGCGTGGCGATCGCCTGCTTGCGCGCGGCCTTGCGCGGCAGATTGGGGATGAAATCGGTCATCATCTCGATCATCTCGTCGAGCTTGCCGGCAAAGGCTTTTCGCGTCTTCGGGCTCTCGCGGGCGATCTCGGCGCCGAGCGCGGGGATCGAGCAGCCATGGCCGGGATTATCACGGTGGAGTACCGAGAGATAAGTCTCGACGATCTGCGTCAGCTGTTTCTCGGGCGCAACCTGATCGGACTGCTTGCGCCAATGCTCGACCGAGCGGTCCATCGCATAGGCAAAGGCCTCGATCACCAGCGCCTCGCGGGAATCGAAATGCGCGTAGAAGCCGCCATGGGTGAGGCCCGCCTCTTTCATGAGGTCGGCGACGCCGATGCCATGGGCCCCCTTTTCGCGCAGCCGCACAGACGCCTTCTTCACGATGCGGTCGTGGGTTTCCTGCTTGTGTTCCCGAGAATAGCGCATGCGGCTCTCATTGGATGTCGGAGGTCATCTTATAACACGGATATCGGTCCGACGGCGCATTAATTCCCCGTAAAATTGTTGCCGATCATGGAAAAGGTTGCAGTTGCATGGACTGCGAGGGCCCCCCTGCCGTCGCGCACGAAACCTTCGGTGTAGCTGGTCTGGCGCCCCAGCTTGATGATTTTGCCTTCGGCCGAGATCAGCCCCGACCGGACCGAGAGCGGACGAAGGAAGGTCATTTTCAGGTCGAGAGTTACTGATGACTGTCCGGCCTCAAGCCGCGTCGAAATCGCGCAGCCCATGGCGGTGTCGAGAAGCGCGGCGGCAGTCGCGCCATGCAGCAGCCCGATGGTATTCTCTAAGTCCTCGCGCGGCTCCAGTTCCATCACGATCCGGCCCGGCTCGACCACAGCCATGATGAAACCGATCAGCTTTGCGAACGGCGGCGGCGGCAACCGGCCGTCACGAATGCCGAGCATGGCGTCGATGCCGGACAAGCCCAGCGCCGCCTTTGCAACGGGCGCAGGCACCTGCCAGTCCACCACGCGCTCGCGCCGCAGCGCGGCTGAAAATAGCTCGAGTTGGGCGGGTTCGGTCACGGGTGGCCTCTTTGTATGATTTATGTCATACTATGTTGCGGACTTCGCGCTGGCAACTCCAACCCACCCGCTTGACAAGGGACGCATTTCGGCCCGGAAGTAATGCCGACCGGCGTGCTGTCGCGCATGTCCACCAACCTTCGAGATCCCACGATGGAAATGCTCAACAACCACTGCGGCGTGACGCGCGATGCGCGCGGCGTCGTTCATGTCGCAATTTGCAATGCCGGCTCGCTGAATATTCTGGGCTCGCCCGTGACCGACGCGGTTCGCGAAGGCCTGCAGCAGCTCTCTTCTGACCGAAGCATTCGCGTCGTGGTGCTGCGCGGCCAGAGCGAGAAGAGCATGATCGGCGGCGCCGACATCAAGGAGATGGCCAAGCTCGACCAGACATCGGCCGAGGCCTTCATCAGCCGCCTGCGCGATCTCTGCGAAGCCGTGCGCCAATTCCCCACCCCCGTGATCGCGCGCATGCCCGGCTGGTGCCTCGGCGGCGGGCTCGAGGTTGCGGCGGCCTGCGACTTCCGGATCGCCGCGAAAGATGCGCATTTCGGCATGCCGGAGGTTCGCGTCGGCATCCCGTCGGTGATCCATGCCGCGCTGTTGCCGCGCCTGATCGGCTGGGCCCGCGCGCGCTGGCTGGTGATGACCGCGGAGAATATCGACGCGCCGACGGCGCTTGCCTGGGGCCTGATCGACAAGGTCGCGCCGGAGGGCGGGCTCGACGCCGAAGTCGAGCACGTCGTGAAAGCGCTGCTCGAATGCGGCCCCGAGGCGCTGCGCTCGCAGAAGGCACTGCTGCGACAATGGGAGGAACTGCCGCTGACGGAGTCGGTGAACCTCAGCGTCAAGGTGTTCGGCGAGTCGTTCCTGACGGACGAGCCTACGCGGCTGATGCAGGCGTTTGTGAATCGGAAGCGGTAAGCAGCCCTCCTCCGTTCGAACCACGACAATTTCTCAGGCCCGGCGCGGTTGCATTTGCAGCTTCGGTATCAAAGCGGAGATGTCCTGAATTGAGGGAAGTCCGTCATTTCAGACTTCCCGTTTACGTGCCAGACTGCAACAATGACGCGGGTCTCCCGGCGCCCGCCAACCACGATTGAGGGGCAATGATCTCGAACTGGCTCGCGGCCGCGCTCGGCCGCCGCAACATCCACTACGGCTGGGTGATGGTTGGCGTAACCTTCTTCGCCGCGCTGATCAGCGCCGGCACGGTCGGCGCACCCGGCGTGTTCATCGTTCCGCTGCAAAAGGAGTTCGGCTGGAGCACCGCTGAAATCTCCTCCGCGCTCTCGATCCGCTTCATCCTGTTCGGGCTGATGGCGCCGTTCGCGGCGGCCCTGCTCAACCGCTACGGCCTGCGCAACGTCACGCTGACCGCGCAACTCATCGTGGTCTCGGCCCTGGTGGCCTCGCTCGGCATGACGCAGGTCTGGCAGCTCGTGGCGTTGTGGGGCGTGGTGATCGGCATCGGCACCGGCATGACCGCGCTGGTGCTGGGCGCCACCATCGCAACCCGCTGGTTCGCAGCAAGGCGGGGCCTCGTCGTCGGCGTCCTGACCGCGAGCGTCGCCACCGGCCAGCTCGTGTTCCTGCCGCTGCTCGCAAGCCTCACCGAACGTTACGGCTGGCGCCTGGCGCTCGGCTTCGTCTGCATCATGCTCGGCGTGTCCGCATTGGCAGTGCTGCTCGTGATGTGCGATCGGCCGAGCGATCTCGGCCTGCGCCCCTTCGGCGATGAGGGCACCGAGCCGCTGCCCGCGCCGCCCGCGAACAACGGGTCGATCACAGCCGTGGCGCTCGGCACGCTGCGTGACGCCTCGAAGTCGCGCGCGTTCTGGATCCTGTTTGCGACCTTCTTCGTCTGCGGCGCCTCGACCAACGGTCTCGTGCAGGTGCACCTGATCCCGATGTGTCTCGATTTCGGCATCCCGCAGGTACAGGCTGCGAGCCTGCTGGCGGCGATGGGCATCTTCGACTTCTTCGGCACCATCATGTCGGGCTGGCTGTCGGACCGGTATGACAATCGCTTCCTGCTGTTCTGGTATTACGGCCTGCGCGGGCTCTCGCTGATCTTCCTGCCGTTCAGCGATTTTTCGTTCTACGGCCTGTCGATCTTCGCGATGTTCTACGGTCTCGACTGGATCGCGACCGTGCCGCCGACGGTGCGACTAACCGCGCAGAAATTCGGGCCCGAACGCGCCAATCTGGTGTTCGGCTGGATCTTTGCGGGCCATCAGCTCGGCGCCGGTGCTGCTGCCTTTGGCGCGGGCCTGTCGCGGACATTGCTCCAGAGCTACCTGCCCGCCTTCTTCATCGCCGGCGCGCTCTGCGTGTTGGCTTCGCTGATCGTACTGACACTGTCGCGGCAGCCGAAACCGCAACCGAAACCCGCGATGGCCTAGTACTTGATCGTGGTGGTGACGCCGAACACTGCGGCGTCACCAATCCGCGACACGCCGGTCGGATCGCCCGGGTTCGGAATGCCGCCGGACGGCTGGAACACGTATTGGAAGTAAGGCGCGATCAGCCAGCCCGGCTTGATGTGCGCCTCGTAGATGATTTCGAGCAAGGCCTCGCTGCTGCGCACCGGGCTCTGGATGCCGTTGAAAAACTGCGTATCGACGTCGAGGCTGCGTGCTGCGCCCGAAATCCGCATATAGGCCAATCCGATTCCGAACCGATCGAGCGGACGGCCGGCCGCAAAGCCGACAAAGCCGACGCCGCCGTCGAGGTAGAGGTCGATCAGATTGCGGTCGGGCGGGCTGTAGGCGATGCGGCCGAAGGCAGTGACGCCGGGGATCGAGGCCGACACGGTCTTTTCGGTTTCTGTCCCTGGCGGCCGCCAGAGGGCCTGCTCGACGACTGCATAGATTCCGTAATTGCCGCGAAGCTTCGCCGGAATGCCGGATCCAGTCGGGTCTGCGAGCGAGAATCCGTCCGCAGCAAAGCGCTGACTGTCGAAGTCGCCGAAATGATACCAGCCTCCGGGTGTGACATTGCCGGCAAGCGCGCTTCCGCCGATGTCGACGTGATAGTCAAAGTCGACCTGCCCGATCAGCCAGGGCGGATCGTTGACGCGAAAGGCGAGACCATGATTGTCGCGCGTCTGCGGATCTCCATCGCCGGGCGCGGCCGGATTGCCGTTGAAGATCGCGCCGAAGACGGTGACGTTGTCCGCGACCTGAGCTTTGACGCGAATACCGGGCACCGCGATCGGCGGCGCCGGGCCGCCGGCCGGCAGGTTGGTCGCCTTGATCGCGGGCCAGCCGAAAGTGCCATTGATGAAGAGGTCGTCGGTCTGGCTGTCGAAAAATTCGACGTCGGCGGCCTGCTGGCCGGCCCTGATGTTCAGACGGTCGTTGAAGAGGCTCTGCTCGAAATAGGCGTTGTAGAGCCGCTGGTCAGGCAGCGCCTCGATCTCGCTGATCGTGGCGAGGTTGTGGATGTAGTTGCGGCTCAGCCCGCGCCCATAGATGATGTAGCCGTTGGCGTAGAAGCGGCCGCCGGTCCAGCCGACCAGCTTGTCGAGATCGGCGTCGACCGAAAGATCGAGCCGTCCGAATTGGATGGCGCCGCGCGACACTCCGCCCGACACATTGCCGATGTTGTCGGCGATGTAGGTCGCGCCGAAATTCAGCCCCTTGTTGACGAGACCGTCATGCCACTCGTTGAACCATTCTGGGAACAGCCAGTCGGCGGCGCTTTCGTCCTTGGCGCCGGCGAATGCGCCGGTGTTCGCGAACAACACCGCCGCGATCACGAGCGAGAGTCGTAACGCAAATATCTGGGCAATCGCACTCACGGCTGACACCGGCTGGCATGCGCTACTTTTTGAAGATGCCGGTGCGCCGCATGAACAGATAGGCCGCTCCAATCGACGACGCCATCAGCACGGCGGCATAAATAAAGCCCTCGTCGACGTCGGTGAGCGGCAGGCCCTTGGTGTTCATGCCGAAGATGCCGGTGATTAGTGTCGGCGGCAGCAGCAGCGTCGTCACGATCGACAGCGTATGGAGATGCTTGTTGCTCTCCTCCTCGTTCTTGAAGCGCAGCTCCTCCTCGAGCAGGCGGCTGCGCTCGCGGAGCTCGACGATGTCGTGATCGAGACCGTCGAGGCGCTGGGCGAGCTTTCCGGCCTGAATGCGCAAGCCCGGCGACAAATGATCGGTGTTCTTCTGGTCGAGCCGGTGAAACAGCACGCGCAGGCCGGTGAGCTGGCGGTGCAACCTGACACAGGTCCGGCGCAACCTTCCAAGCGTACGGCGCATCTCCGGTTTCACATCATCGGCGAGGATGCGTTCCTCGATGCCGTCGACCTCCTGGCCCAGCGTGTCGGCCATCCTGTCAAGCGTGTCGGCGACCTCGTCGACGATCTTTTCCAGCAGATGGGCGACATTGTCGACGCGATAACCGCCTTCGAGCACGCGCCGCGTCGCATCCGCCGAACACAGCGCCTGGTGGCGGCCCGAGACCAGCAAATGCTCGGTCATGGCGAAGCGCAGGAACGCGGTCTCTTCAGTCGCAGCATCGATGTCGCGGACGAGATCGGAGAACACGCCGTAGACGCAATGATCGATGACGTGAAGCTGCTGGAACGTGTCGTTCGACAACAGGAGGTCGCGCGCCAGCGGCGGCAGCTGTGAGGCCGCAATCCACGACCGCACGCGCGCGTCTGTCAGATTGAAATGCAGCCAGAGCCGGCCGTCATGGCTGAACTCGATCGGCTGGTCGATCGGCAGCGCCTCGGCGCTGCCATCGCTGTGCAGGCGGAACGCCCAGACCAGGCCGGGAATGGCCGGCGCAACATCCGACATCACGCTGGCAAGCTTTGCCGCCTCGACCATATTCGCTCCCACGTCAATGCAGCCCAGATCCGAGGGACTGTTCGTCTCCTCCGGATCTTCGCGGGTACTCGATTACATTACGCCAGTGTTACAGTTTGATGATGCTGTGCCGCCCTACTCCGCGGCCAGCCCCGTGGCGGCTGCAGTCTCCGCTTCCTTGATGTAATCGTGCACCACGCGGCCGAACGGCAGCGTCAGATCGGCGATGTAATGATGCGCGCCGATGCAGCGGCGAACCGGGAAATCCGCAACCGGCGCATTGACGTGCGGCACCAAATGGAGCCGGCCGGGGCCCATCCAGGAGCCCTTCGGCACGATATCGATGAGGTTGATCGCGACCAGCTGGCAGACCTCGAGGTGTCCGTCGACGCCCGGAATCATCTTCAGATTGACCTGCGTCTTCGACAGCGTGGCGCGGGTGAGATCGCCGTTGCCGGCCATGCTCTCGTGCTTGTAACCCATCGTGCCCATGGCGACGAGCTGGCCGGCATATTCCAGCGTGCCCGTCAGCGTGTCCTTGACGATCTCGAGTTTCGGATGGGCATATTTCTTGGGAAAGCCCCAGATCTCGCGGCCCGCCGCGATCGGCGGATCATCGTCGAGATACATCTGAGAAACGAAGTTGACCTCCTCGCCGCGCAGCCGCGCCGGGATCACGAGACCGGACTCGGTGTAGCTGCCGAAGCCGGAGGAATCAGGCATCTTGATCCATTCATAGTGCACGATCGGCTGATCGATCGGCTCCAACGGCTCCGGCAGACCGGCACGGATCAGGTCCGGGTCGGTCTCGTAGGTGATGACGAGGAATTCGCGGTTGACGAAGCGGTACGGGCCGGCCGGATAGCTCGGCCCTGCCGCCGGCATGGACGGAAGTCTCAGTACGTCTTCCCTGCGCATCCTGGTCTCCTGTGTGATGCTCGGCCGGCAACATCTCGCCTCGATGCAAATTGCTAGCCACAGTCCTTGACTGCGGTGTGACGATTGCGGTCAGGGACACGACCTCCGCCATTCCCGTCGCGGTTGACCTGCATGCAAAGGATGCATCGGCGCCAACTTTGTCATCACGCCGTCACCACCGCCCGCAATCGTTTGGGATAAGCAGGAGGCATCACCATGGACGCCCGCACGTCGCAACCGACACATCAGATCCATCAGCCGCCCGCACGGGGCTGGCGGCCCGAGCGCTGCGACCGCGTCGCGCTGGTCCTGCAAGGCGGCGGGGCGCTCGGCGCCTACCAGGCCGGCGTCTACCAGGCGCTGCACGAGGCCGGCATCGAGCCGGACTGGGTCACCGGCGTCTCGATCGGCGCGATCAACTCCGCGATCATCGCCGGCAACAAGCCGGAGAAGCGGCTCGAGGCACTGCGCATCTTCTGGGAGCGCATCACCAACCGCAAGATCTGGCACTACACGCCCGATGGTGACATCTTCCGGCAGTGGCGCAACCTCTACAGCTCCTGGATGACGTCCGCGATGGGCCAGCCGGGCTTCTTCACCCCACATCAGACCAATCCCTGGCTCAGCCCTATCGGCGCCCGGACCGCGACCAGCTAATACGACACCGCAGCGCTCAAGGCGACGCTGCTCGAGCTCTGCGACTTCGATCTCATCAACGAAGAAGACCCGCTTTGCCGTCGGTGCGGTGAACGTGCTGTCGGGCAATTTCATCTATTTCGACAACGCCCATGACGAGATCGAACCTGAGCACGTCATGGCCTCCGGCGCGCTGCCGCCGGCGTTGCCGATGGTGCGGATCGGCACCGATCATTTCTGGGACGGCGGCATCGTCTCCAACACGCCGCTGCAACATCTGCTCGACCAGGAGGACGCGCTCAATTCGCTGGTGTTCCAGGTCGACCTGTTCAGCGCCCGCGGCGTGCTGCCGCGCTCGATCCAGGACGTGATGGCCCGCCACAAGGACATCATGTATTCCTCGCGCACCCGCCACAATACCGACGTCTACCGCCGCGCCCATAATCTCAAAGTGCTGCTCTACAAGGCGCTCGCGAAGATCCCGGACGAGCAGCTTTCCGACGAGGATCGTGGCCTCAAGACGAGCCTCTGCCACATGCCGGAGATCGCCATCCTGCACCTGATCTACCAGCAGAAGGCCTATGAGGGCGACGCCAAGGATCACGAGTTCTCGGGCACCTCGATGCGCGAGCACTGGACGAGCGGCTACGAGGACACCAAGCGCACGTTGAAGCGCCGCGACTGGATCAAGATGCCGGACGAAGGCATGGGGCTCGTGGTGCACGACGTGCATCGGGAGACGGAGAGCGCATAGCTCCATCCTCCTCGTCATAACGAGCGCAGCGAAGCAATCCAGAATCCCTCCGTGGAGACAGTCTGGATTGCTTCGCTGCGCTCGCAATGACGGAGCAAGGGGCATAGTCGCGCTCTCTGATTTACGTCTTACTTGCAGGCATACTTTTCACGGACACACTTCCGCGTTCTCGCGGCCTGTTCCGCCCGAGCTTTGCGATCTTCTTCGCACCCTGTTTAAGAAAGGGCGCAGGGAAGGCCGGGCGCCGACTGGCACCCGCGTCCCGTGTGCGGAAAAGACGCGCACGGGTTGGACAACAGGTGACGCCGGAACGCCCGGCCTTCCCTGCGCAATGGCTTTACGGCTTATGTCGCGCTCTCCCCGGGGAGCGATGCGCTATTGCCCCCGTCGCCTTGCGGATGGCTGATGTGCGGGCCCGGTTGGACGACACACATCACCACAAGACTTGACGCACAGACTCCGGGCGCCAGGACCACACGATTTTGCCGTCCGCGCACATCCCCGCCTTTGTCCCGATGGCTGGCGTGCGCTCGCCATCGGGACCGAACGAGAACGCTGTCAACGCCGTGTCGTGCCGCGCTCACGCTGCTCACGCAGCACCATTGAAGGAGCTACGCCCTGCAGCCTGGACTACGCGCCGACGTCGTCGCGGCCACCGCCTCCCTGCCCGCGTCTCGTGACGATCGCGAAACGCCCTTGTAGCGGGCGGGATGGGCACAATATGCGCTATATCCGAATTTCGGTAAATAGGAATGTTTTTGGGCGGAGGGATTGACAGGGTGTTTTGCCCGACGGGCGGCGATCAAGTCAGACCGGGACAGGCACAAATTGTTGGCGGGGATATTGAGAGATGTTGCCGGAGTTTGTCCTGGTGTTACCGATATTGCCGTTAGACTTCCCGGACCAAACGTGGACAATGCTCCCCAAGCGCTTCGCGCGCGCAGTGCACACCAAGATGCGCCAGAGGAAACAAAATGCCGACTGCCTTCCCGTCGCCCGTACCCACCATTCCGACCGCGCCTTTGACCGCCCAGCTGCGCGACGCGTTGCGCGCGATCGTGGGCGAGAAGGGATTTATCGAAGACGAACACAGCAAACAGCCGTTCGTCACGGACTGGCGCGGGCTGCTGGTTGGCGGCGCCGGGGCCGTCATACGTCCCGGCAGCACCGAGGAGGTCTCGAAAGTGGTCCGGCTTTGCCACGAACACGGCGTCGCGATCGTGCCGCAGGGTGGCAACACGGGGCTGATGGGCGCCGCCACGCCCTGGCCTGCGCACACCGGCATCGTGCTGTCGCTCGGTCGCATGAACCGCGTGCTGGAGGTCGATCCCGTCGGCTATGCGATGACGGTCGAGGCCGGCTGCGTTTTGCAGACGCTGCAGGAGACCGCGGCCAAGCACGACAGGTTCCTGCCGTTGAGCCTTGGCGCCGAGGGCTCCTGCATGATCGGCGGTAATCTTTCCACCAACGCCGGCGGCGTGCAGGTGCTGCGCTACGGCAACGCGCGCAACCTGGTGTTCGGGCTCGAGGTCGTCCTGCCCAACGGCGACGTCTGGAACGGATTGCGTGCGCTCAAGAAGGACAATACGGGCTACGACCTCAAGCATCTCTTCATGGGCGCCGAAGGGACGCTCGGCATCATCACCAAGGCGGTCCTCAAGCTATGGCCGGCGCCGAAGGACGTCTGCACGGCGTGGCTGGCTGTCCGCGATCCCAGCGCGGCGCTGGAGATCCTCTCCGAAGCGCATGCGGCCTCCGAGGACAATGTCGGGTCCTGCGAGCTGCTGAGCCGCGCGGCCGTCGATCTCGTGATGCGCCACATCCCCGGCGTCCAGGATCCGCTCAAGGCGGATACGCCGTGGTACCTGCTGCTTGAATGGTCGTCCTCGCGCCCGCGGCAGGACGGGGCCGCTGGCATGTCGGAGAAGCTGGAGCAGTTTCTCGCCGATCAACTCGATGCCGGTCGCGTGCTCGATGCGGTGATTGCGCAGACCGTCAGTCAATCGCGCAACATGTGGCGCATCCGGGAAGCCATGGCCGAGGCCTCCCGCGCCGAGGGTCCGGGGATCAGCTACGACGTGTCGGTGGCGATCTCCAGAATTCCGGAGTTCGTCGACAAGGGGCTCAAGGCCGTACTCGATATTCTCCCGAGCATTCGCCCCTATCCTTTGGGGCATATCGGCGACGGCAATCTGCACTTTTCGTTCATGGGGCCGAAGGGCATGGATCAGCAGACGCTGAACCAATACACCGCCGCGATCACACGCGCCGTGAACGACATCATCACCTCGATGGGCGGCTCGATCTCGGCGGAGCACGGCATCGGCATCGAAAAGCTCGACGAGCTCAGCCACTACCGCTCGAAGACCGAGCTCGACATCATGCGCACCATCAAGCGCGCGCTCGACCCGCAGAACATCATGAATCCGGGGAAGGTGCTGCGGGTGTGATGAGTCCGAGCACCCTCCCCGTCGTCTCAGCCGTGCGGGTTGACGATGGTGTAGCCTCGCAGTGAACGCGCGTGCATGCGGGTGGCGTGACCGCCCGAATTGGCGTCATAGGCCATCCACATGTCGCCGCCGAGAGGCTGCTCCAGAACGAAGACGTGCCCGCGGCGCGCTGCAACCATTCCCGGCGCCGGCGACGTCCGCGGGAAACGCAGCCAGTTGGCAGCGAGGTTCAATTCCGGCACGTGATGGCCGAAGACGCGCAGCGCCGCGCCACAGCCGCAGAAGGACGAGGGACAACCGGCCGGACGGCCGCCAATGATGCGACCACCGCCGGACACGCTGATTGTCGTGGCGGTGTACCCCGCGTCGGTCACCTTCATTTGCGTTGCGCGATAGGCTTGCAGGGAATGCCTGGGAGCCCGTTCGCGTTGCGTTTGCACATACGAGAAGTCGCAGGGCATGGTGACGTTGCACCCAGGCGCTTGAACATTGCGAGAGGGTCGCGCTTCGGAGGCAACTGAACTAATGGCAATTAGCAAACACGCAGAAATTACTGACTTGATCATTGCAGGACTCCGTCTGGAGGGCCTGCCCCGCGATGAGCTACCGATATCGGTTTGACCGAAATGGGCCTGAAGAGCGGCGAAAAATGGCTGGATTTGGGCGCAGCTGATTCGAATGTGTCCCGATTGAGACAAGCCAACCCGGACCGTGTTCGCGGTGAGACGCTGAATCGTGTCGCTTCCGCCTTCGCTCTTCGAGCTTCGGCGGATAAGCGCTCGCAATGACGGCAGGCGTTACGGCCGGATCGTCATGTTCTCCGGCGGCCCTGCTTTTCGCAGCGGCTCGGCCAGCCGCGCGAACTCGCAGAGCAGCGAGCGCGTCTTGCGCGGGTCGATGATCTCCTCGACCCAGAATTTTTCGGCCGAGCGGAACGGCGAGCGCAGCTTGTTGAGCCGCTCCTGGATCTCGTTGAGTTTGGCGGCCTTGTCCTCGGCGGCGTCAATGTCGGCCCGATAGGCGGCCTCGATGCCACCTTCGAGCGGCAGCGAGCCCCAATAGGCCGACGGCCAGGCGTAGCGGATCGAGAAGCGGTCGGCCGGCTGATGCACCACGCCGGCGACGCCGAACGCGTTGCGGAGGATCACCGTGCACCAGGGCACGGTGGTCTGGTTGACCGCGGCCATGGCGCGCACGCCATGACGGATGGTTGCCGCCTTCTCGGCATCGAGGCCGATCATGAAGCCCGGGCAGTCCATGAGATAGACGATCGGCAGATGGAAGGTCTCGGCGAAGTCGACCCAGCGCACCACCTTCTGGCAGGCATCCGCCGTCCAGGAGCCGCCATAGTGAAAGCTGTCGCTGGCGAGCAGCATCACCGCCCTGCCTTCGAGCCGCGCAAGTCCCACGATGATCGGCTTGCCGAAATTGGAGGCGACTTCGAAGAACGAGCCCTTGTCGACGACCTGCTCGATGATCGGCCGCATCTTGTAGACCTGCTTGCGGTTGCGCGGCACCGCATTCATCAGCGCCTCTTCGCTGCGCTCCGGATTGTCGATGCAGGGCAAGGTTGGCGGCAACTCGTGGACCGATGACGGCAGATAGGACAGGAAGCGCCGCGCGCAGGCAAAAGCCTCCTCCTCGGTGTCGACGGCATGGTCGACCGCGCCGGCCTTGGTCTGAATGTCGGCGCCGCCGAGTTCCTCCTTCGAGAGATTTTGGCCCAGCGCCTTCACCACCGGCGGTCCCGCGACGAACATCGCGGACTTCCGCGTCATGATGGAATAGTGGCTGGCGGCAAGGCGCGCCGCGCCAAGGCCGGCGACCGAGCCGAGGCCGAGTGCGACCACCGGCACGCGCGACAGGTTTTCCGTCGTGAAGCGATACCAGCGCGTGCCGCCGATGCCGCCCGGCAAATTCGCCGCGCCCTTGGTCTCGATGGTCTTGACCGAGCCGCCGCCACCGGAACCCTCGATGATGCGGACGATGGGCAGACGGAAGTCGTGCGCCATCTCCTCCGCCATCAACGGTTTCGCGGAGATCGACGCATCCGCCGAGCCGCCGCGCACCGTGAAATCGTCACCGACCACGACGACCGTGCGGCCGTCAACGCGCGCCCGGCCGAACACGCAGTTCGCCGGTGTCATGGTTTTCAGCTCGCCGTTGGGATCGTACTCACCGATGCCGGAGACGGCACCGATCTCGTGGAAGCTACCCTTGTCGATCAGTCTGTCGATGCGCTCCCGAACAGTCAGCCGGCCCTGGTCATGCTGTCGCTTGACCTTGTCAACGCCGCCCATCTCCCGCGCGAAGGCTTCGCGCCGGGCGAGCTCGTCGAGTTCCGGCTTCCAGTTCATTCACTCCCTCCGAATTGATCGGCTTGTTATTGTTGTGCACAGCCATTGCGACCGGTTTGCGCGAGATACGAGCGTTGAAGACGTCGCCTTCGGCGCCCTCCATCAGGCTGCCGAGCGAACGGCCGAGCGCGAGCATCAGCGGCGCGACTTCGGCATGCAGACGCTGCTCGTCATACATCGACGAGAGAAGACCGATCGTGATGACCACGAAGGTCTGGTACTGCGGCGACCAGATCGGCATCGCGAGGCCATTGATGTGCGGGCTCCACAGGCCGCAGGCCACGACATAGCCGCGCTCGCGCAGCGACTGCCGGTTGGCCTCGATGCGGGGCTTGAGGATCTTTGCAGCTTCGGGCGCTTCGCGCTCCATTTCCGCGATGTAGGCATCGCCGACTTCCGGCGACAAGGCCGCCGTGTAGGCGGCGCCAGCAGCGGTCGAGGCCATCGAGATGCGGCTGCCGGTGCCCTCGTGCAGACCAAGCGCGGAGGCCGAGCGCGCGAACTGGAGATAGACCAGATGGAAGCGATCGGGAACGACGAAGCCGACCGTGCCCGGCAATTGCTCGGCGACTTCCTGGAGGCGCTGGCGGATCATGCTGCGCAGCTGTGCGCCCTTCATCATCGAGGCGCTCATCGCCACGGCGCTCGGGCCGATGCGATACTTCTGGTCACGCGGCAGATAGACCAGCTGGCCCATGCGCGTCAGCGTGTGGGTGAGCCGCGACACCGTTGAACGCGGCAGGCCGCAGCGATTTGAAATCTCGAGATTGCCAAGCCTGCTATCGTGGCCCTCGAAGCATCGCAACACGTCGAACGCGCGCGACACCACCTGGATGACATCACCTTCACCGGCATCGCCAGCGAGTGCACCTTGTCTACTCAACCGCTCCGAACGTCGTCCCATGATCCCTACCGATTGTTCCGCTGTGCGGAATTAAATTCCACTTGCAGACGACGCTACCTCAGGCATTTTGCAACGACAACAAAAAGGCGATGGCATGCCAGAAATTAAGATCGTCACGGAGGTCGCCGGCCGCATCTGCGCAACTCCCGTGCAAGTTGGAGGAACCGTTGCGGATGGCGACGAAATTGTGGTGATCGAAGCCATGAAGATGGAGATACCGGTGCCCTCGCCTGCGGCCGGCACGCTCACATCGCTGCTCGTAGGGATCGATGACCTCGTTGCGGAAGGTCAAGCTATCGCGATCGTCGCGAGCTGAGCACGCGCCGTTGCGGCTTCTCGGTCCGCGACAATCTGAGACACATGATAGCGCGATGGCGCGCGCCGTCTTGCGTTCGGGCGTCACGGCAGCGAGCCCTCCGGCGGGTTGCGCATGCCTGGATTGCGATGCACAAGGGAGGCAATGATAGCGCAACCGCCGCCCGCCTCTGCCTGGACCCGCTCGAAGCCGCCGCTGCTGCGGTTTCTCGACACTTGCCTCAATGAATTCTCCGCCGAGTCCTCAGGCGCGGTCGCTGATTACATTCCCGAGCTGAGCAAGGCCGATCCTGCCTGTTTTGGCATCAGCCTCGCGACACTCGACGGCCATGTCTACGAGGTCGGCGACAGCCGAGTGCCCTTCACCATCCAGTCGATGTCGAAACCGTTCGTGTTCGCGCTGGCGCTGGATCTGCTCGGCGCAGGTAAGGTCGAGAGCGCGATCGGCGTCGAGCCCTCCGGCGACCCCTTCAACTCGATCCGGCTCAATTCCGAAAACCATCCGTTCAACCCGATGGTCAATGCGGGCGCGATCGCCTGCACCGGGCTGATCCATGCGAGCAAGGGCGCCGAGGCCTTCGAGCAGATCCGGCTCGCGCTCAGCCGCTTTGCCGGACGCGACCTCGCCGTGGACGAGGCTGTGTACACATCGGAGAGCCAGACCGGCGACCGCAACCGTGCCATCGGCTATCTCCTCAAGACCAATGCGGTGATCTCGGACAATGTCGCGGGCGTCCTCGACGTCTATTTCCGGCAATGCGCGGTGCTGGTCACCGCGCGCGACATCGCGGTGATGGCGGCGACGCTTGCCAATCGCGGCGTCAATCCGGTCACGGGCGAACAGGTGCTGACGCCGTATGCGATCTCGCGCACGCTATCGGTGATGACGTCGTCGGGCATGTACGATTATGCCGGCGAATGGATCTACCGGATCGGCATTCCCGCCAAGAGCGGCGTCGGTGGCGGCATTCTCGCGGCCCTTCCCGCCCGCCTCGGCCTCGGCAGCTATTCGCCAAAGCTCGACAAGCACGGCAACAGCGTGCGCGGCATCAAGGTCTGCGAGGCGCTGTCCTCGCATTACGACCTGCACATGCTCAACCGCAGCGACGACGCCCGCAACGCCGTGATCGCCGACTACGACATCGGCAAGAGCCCGTCACGCCGCGTCCGCCGTCAGCAGGAGCGCGACATTCTGGCCGCGCACGAAGAGGCTGTGCGCGTGATCGAGCTGGTCGGCGTGCTGTCGTTGTCGGCGGTCGACTACGTGACGCGCCGGCTCGCGGGGCAATCGCCGCCGCAAATCGTCGTGTTCGACCTGCATCGTGTCACCTCCACCACGCGCGCCGGCGCCCGGCTCATCGCCGAAGCCTTCGAAGAGCTCGCCGCGCTGAATGTGACCGTGGTGATTTCAGGTGTCCGGCGTGCCTCCAAGGAATGGGACACGCTGCGAGAGTGGACCGCAGAACTGAAGAACGTTCGCGACTTCTATCTGCTCGATACCGCGATCGAATGGGCAGAAGACCAGATCGTCTACCGCCATGGCGGCTCGATCGATTTTCACGAGACCACCGAGCTGTCGGAACAGCCGCTGCTCGACGGCCTCAGCGCCGAGGAGCTGACGGACCTTGCCTCGATCAGCACGATCCGGACCTATCGGTCCGGCGCAAAGATCCTCACCACAGGCGATCCCGCCGATGCCCTGTTCTTCCTGCGCAGCGGCGCGGTGCATGTCACCCTGCCCGACGGCGTGCGGCTGGCGACGCTCACCGCCGGCATGGCCTTTGGCGAGATGGCGCTGATCGAGACCGCCCGCTCCGCCGACGTGTTCGCGGACATGGCTGCGACCGCGTTCGAAGTCCCGCTCAAAGATTTCGAGCGTTTTCGCAGGCAGCACCCGCGTGCGAGCGAGCGCATCATGCGCAATCTGGCGCAGTTGCTGGCGGATCGCCTGATCGTCGCCAACACCAAGGTGGATATCTTGACATCGACGTGAGCGGCGCCTACCGGCTTGCCGCCTCGCTGAGCCGTCGCTTGATTTTGGCTGCGCTCGCCTTGAGCACGTCGGATGGCTGCTGGCCCGTCGCGGCGCACAGGCAGGCCCAGTAGTAGACGACATCGCCGAGCTCGTCGACGAGACCCGCCTTGTCGAGCCAGTCGTCGCGCAGCAGCTTCTTGATGTGATCAGCGACCTCGCCGGATTCACTGGCGAGACCGAGCCCGAGATAGGACAGGCGCTCGTTCGAGGGATGCTCATCGACTTTCGCAATGGTTGCGGCCCAGGCCGCATATTCATCGATCGTCATGGCCATCCCTCGCGGCAGCGCCTGATCAGCCTACCACTTCCGTGACGGGCTGAAGATCAATCTCGAAGGTCTCAAGGAACTTTGAGGTCATAATGTAGAAGCCGACCGAGAGCTGCAGCTCGACGAGCGCGGCCGGCGTCAGCCTCGCGGCGATCGCCTTGAAGGTCGCGTCCGTCGGCTTCTTCAGTTTCACGATCTCATCGGTGAAAGCGAGCGCGGCGCGCTGGGTCTCGTCGAAGCAGGTCGCAGCCTGCCAGTTTTCGAGCGCCTCGTTCTGCGCGTCGGTGACGCCGACATTCTTGCCGATGCGCTTGTGCGCGATGATCTCGTACGGCGCCTCGCACAAAATGCCGGTGCGGGTGATCGCAAGCTCGCGCACAACAGGATCGAGCTCGCCCTTGTGGCGGATCGCGCCGCCGAGGCGGCAGTATTGTTCAAAATAGCTCGGCGCGTGCGACATCATGCGAAAGATATTGGCGTTGCGATTCTTGTCGAGGATTTCGCGGGTGCGGTCGGTTGCCTTGGACGGATCGCTGTAGTCGATGCGGGCCATGATTTACCTTGAGTTTTTCCCGGAAATTGTCCCGGAGCCTTTGATACTTATTGTCGTTGTCGGGCAAAGTTCCCTGAAACTGTATTCGCGCTCGACCGCAGGAGCAACATTATCGAGTCAAAATGCCGCCGCATTGCTGATCGACCCTGGCACAGTCGATATTCGCCGCGTGGGGACACATTGCAGCAAATACTCGACATGGGGTGTTCCGAGTAAAAACAATTGGCCGTCGGGTGTGCAGTGCGCACAACGATGAGTCACGCCCAAGTCTAGGGAGAATCGGCATGAAGGAAGCCACCAAGGGGGCGGCCTCGGAAGCGCTCGCGCATATGCTGGCGGTGATGGCGATGCTCGTCATCGCCAGCGTATTGTTCTACGTGCGTTGAGTTGGAGTTTCAGAGTTTTCGTCATTCCGGGGTGGCTCTCGCACAAGCCAGGCCCAGAATACCCGTTCCAGGCTCGGTCCTTTGGACCGCCCCCGAATGACGAAATCCCACTATTTCTTTCTGGTGAAGAACGGCACGAGCTTTCCGGCGAACGGCATATAGCTCGCATCGACCTCGTCGCCGATGGCGAGATCCTTCTCGCCATGCGCCATCATGCGAAAGCCTTCGGCGCAATCGACCAGCAGGATGTTGTAGAGCACGTGCGCGCGCGTCTCGGGCGTCGCGGCGCGGCAGACCAGCGAGGTCGCATAGACCCTGCCCTTGCCGCTGGCGCGTGCCTCGCGCGGATCGGCCGCGCCGCAGGTCGCACAGAAGGCGCGGTGGAAATACTGCACGTGGCCGCAGGCGCCGCAGCTCTGAAATGCGATCGCCTGCTCGCCCTTGGTCCAGTCAGCGATTCGTTCGCTCATCGCACCTGCTCCAGAAACATGCTGACATGGGACGACAGCACGCCGCCATCGCCGTGCAAAAGCGCGATCGAGGCATCGCGGACCTGACGATTCGCCGCCCGCCCCGTCATCTGCAAATGCGCCTCGACCAGATGCGCCATGGCGCCGCCGACGCCGCAATGGCCATAGCTGAGCAAGCCACCATGGGTGTTGAGCGGCATCGCGCCATTACGGTTGAAATGACCGGCGCGCACGCGAGCCGCCGCCTCGCCGCGGCCAGCAAGGCCGAGGTCTTCCAGCAGCATCGCGAGCGTGATGGTGAAACTGTCGTAGATCGCGGAATAGCGCACGTCGGAGATCGCGAGACCCGTGGCCTCCTTGGCGCGCGCAATCGAGATTTCTGCACCGAGTTGGCTGAGCGCGGGCGCAGTGGTGACATGCTGATGCGTATGGGCCTGGGCGCAGCCGCGGATGCGCACGCCGGCCTCGCCGATCCGCTCGCGGCTGATGACGAAGGCCGCGCCACCGTCGGAGACCGGGCAGCAGTCGAGCAGCTTGAGCGGCATTGCGACCGGCTTCGAGGCCATGACGTCGGCGACCGTGATGAGGTCGTGAAATTGCGCGCCGGGGTGCGTGCAGGCATGCGCGCGCATCAGCACCGCGAATTCGGCAAGATCCTCTTCGGTCACGCCGTATTCATGCATGTAGCGCTTGGCGACCAGACCATAATATGCAGGAATAGTCGGTCCCAGCGGCACCTCGTAGTCGGGATGCCCGACCTGGGCCAGGGCCTGGATCGAAGCGTCGCGGCTCTGCCCGGTCAGGCGGTTCTCGCCGGCGACAACAAGCACGTTGCGGCAGACACCCGACACGACGAGATGATGCGCGAGCATCGTCATCGCAAGCCCGGTGGCGCCCCCAACCTGGACGGCGTGGGCATAAGACGGACGAATGCCGAAATGCTCGGCGAAGACGGTCGCCAGCATGATGTGCGGCGAGACGGTGGAGTAGCCGCAGAGGATGCCGTCGATCTCGGCGCGCTTGAGCCCGGCATCGTCAAGCGCGGCTTGCGCCGCCTTGCTCATCAGATCGAGCGAGGACCAGCCTTCATGCTTGCCGTAGGACGTGAGGCCGACGCCGGTGATGTAGCTCATGAGGTACTCCCTACTCCGGCACCGGGCGCGTGACGCCGTCGCGAACTATGGCCGCGATCTCGTCCGCGGAGTATCCGATCTCGCGCAAAATCTCCGCGCCGTGCTCGTTGAGCCGCGGCGCCAGCCGCACCGGCTCAGCCTCGGTTTCCGACCAGGTTGCCGTCACCTTCATGCTGCGGATCGGGCCTTCGGTCGGATGGTCGACGACCGGGAAGAAGCCGGTCGCCTCCAGATGCTCATCGTGCAGGATCGACGCGAGATCGTGCATCGGCATGACCGGCACGTCGGCCTTGGTCAAAAGGTCGATCCACTCTGCGGTGGCACGCGTCTCAAAAATGCGGGCGAGCTCGGCATAGACCACGTCGATGTTGGCGGCGCGGCCGGCGAAGGTCGCGAATTTGGGATCGGCGCGCAGATCGTCGCGGCCCGTGGCCTTGAAGAAGTTCTCCCACTGCTTGTCGTTGTAGACGATAACGCTCAGATAGCCGTCCGAGGTCTTGTACGGCCTGCGGTCGCGCGAGAGATGGCGGGCGTAGCCGCCCTTGTCGAGCGGCGGCTCGTAAGTGAGCCCGCCCATGTGGTCGCCCATGACGAAGCCGGCCATGGTCTCGAACATCGGGATGTCGACACGCTGGCCGCGCCCGGTGCGGTCGCGATGCACGAGGCTGGCGCAGATCGCACCGACAGCGGTCAACCCCACGATGCGATCGACCAGCGCGTTCGGCACATAGCGCGGCACGCCGTCACCGGTCTGCGCCATCAGCGCCGGCAGCGCGGTCGCACCCTGGATCAAATCATCATAGGCAGGTTTTGCGGCATAGGGCCCGTCCTGCCCGAAGCCGAACACGCCAGCATAGACCAGACGCGGATTGATTTCGGAAACAACGTCGTAGCCGAGTTGAAGCCGCGCCATCGCCTGCGGGCGGACGTTATAGACGAGCACGTCGGCGTCCCTGAGAAGCCGCAGCACGGCCTCGCGTCCCGCGGGCTTCTTCAGATCGAGGCAGATCGAACGCTTGCTGCGGTTGGTGTTGAGGAACACCGGGCCCATGCCGGTGTGCCGCATCGGGCCAATCAGGCGGGTGACGTCGCCATCGAGCGATTCCACCTTGATCACGTCGGCACCATAGTCGCCGAGCATCTGGGTCGCATAAGGCCCCATCAGCACGGTGGTCATGTCGACGACCTTGATGCCCTTCAGCGGCCCCATTCGCTCGCTCCCGATTGCGCGGGCTCAATGCGGCCTCGCGATTTCGGTCCAGCTAAAGGCAGGGGCGCCGCGCGCGCAAGGGCGGCCGGCGTATGGCTGCATGCGCCGCACAGCGGCGCTATTTCTTCTGGCGGGATTCGCGAACCTTGAGGAGACGGTCGAGCTCGTCGTTCTGCTGATTGATGCGGTCGGCAATTCGCGACTCGTTCTGCTCGCCCGAGGCGGCCGCGGCCTGCTCGATCAGCTGGCGGATATTGTCCTCGAGGATCGCGATGCGATCGTTGAGGGCGTCCATCGACAGCGAAGATTCGTAGTCATTGCCCATGATATAGGTCTCGCAAATCGATCAGGAGCCGTAGGGTAGGCAAAGCGTAGCGTGCCCACCATGATCTAGCACAAACAAGGTAGTGGGCACGGCGCTTGCGCGCCTTTGCCCACCCTACAGGACTGAGCTTACTTCAGCGGCTCCAGGACGGAGACGTAATTGGCAACGGCGGCGCCACCCATGTTGAAGATGCCGCCAAGCTTGGCGTCCTTCAGCTGCATGCCCTCTGGCGCCTGTCCTGCGAGCTGCATCGCGGTCATCACATGCATGGAGACGCCGGTGGCGCCGATCGGATGGCCCTTGGCCTTCAACCCGCCGGACGGATTGACAGGCAGCTTGCCGTCCTTGAGCGTCCAGCCTTCCTTGATGGCACGAGCACCCTGCCCCTTCGGCGTCAGGCCCATCGCTTCGTATTCGATCAGCTCGGCGACGGTGAAGCAGTCATGGGTCTCGACGAAGGAGAGATCGGACAGCGTCACGCCGGCCTGCTCCAGCGCGCGCTGCCAGGCGACCGTGCAGCCCTCGAATTGCAGAATGTCGCGCTTGGACATCGGCAAAAAATCCTGGGCATGCGCGGTGGCGCGGAAGCCGATCGACTTGCCCATGCCCTTCGCGGTTTCCGCATCGGCCAGCACCAGCGCAGCCGCGCCGTCGGAGACCAGCGAGCAGTCGGTGCGCTTCAGCGGACCCGCGACATACGGGTTCTTCTCGCTCTCGGCGCGGCAGAACTCGAAGCCAAAATCCTTGCGCATCTGGGCGAAGGGATTGGCGACGCCGTTCTTGTGGTTCTTCGCCGCAATCAGCGCCAGCGCGTCGGACTGGTCGCCGTATTTCTGGAAGTAGGAGCTGGCGATCTTGCCGAACACGCCGGCGAAGCCGCCGACGGTGTCGCCGTCCTCAGGCAGATAGGAGGCCTTGAGCAAGTTCTTGCCGATCTCCGGCCCCGGCGTCCGGGTCATCTGCTCGACGCCGACGACCAGCACGATTTTGGCAGCACCGGCTGCGATCGCACGAACACCCTGATGCACGGCGGCGGAGCCCGTGGCGCAGGCATTCTCGACGCGGGTCGTCGGCTTGAAGCGCAGCTTCGGGTCGGCCTGGAGCACCAGCGAGGCGGTAAAATCCTGCGCCGAGAAGCCGGCGTTGAAATGGCCGAGCACGATCTCGTCGACGTCGGAGGCCGAAATGCCGGCATCGGCCATCGCCTCATTGGCGACGCGCGTGACGAGGCTTTCGACAGTTTCGGTGTCGAACTTGCCGAACGGCGTATGCGCCCATCCGACGATGCTGGCGGTCATGGTCTTTTCTCCCTGGCGCTCTCTTGCTGAGCTAAGTCTTAGCCCAGCGATGGCAAGACTTCACGCAGGTTTAAGGGCCTGGAGGGTGCGCTGGCAGATGGCAGTTATGCCAGCCCAGTTCCCGGCCTTGATCTCGGCCGGCGGGCACAGCCAGGAACCGCCAACCGCAACCACATTGGACTCGGCGAGCCAGGTCGCGGCATTGGCCTCCCCGATCCCGCCAGTCGGGCAGAACCGCACATTCGGGAACGGCCCACCCAGCGAGCGCAGGCCCTTGATGCCGCCGGCCTGCTCGGCCGGGAAGAATTTTGCGACGTCGAGGCCGTAGGACAGCGCCAGCATCAGTTCCGACGCCGTGGCGATGCCCGGTGCAAACGGCAAGGAGCTGTGGGCGGCGACCTTCAACAGATCTGGGGTCAGGCCCGGGCTGATGCCGAACGCGACGCCGAGCTTCTCGACACGGGTGAAGTCGGCCGGGTTGAGAATCGTGCCGATGCCGACGATCGCCTCGGGCACTTCCGCCATCATCGCCCTCGCCGCCTCGATCGCAACGGGGGTGCGCATGGTCACCTCCAGCGTGCGGACGCCGCCGGCAACCAGTGCACGCGCGAGCGGCACGGCGTCCTGAATTCGCTCGATGGTGAGCACCGGAATGACGATCGCGGCCTTGAACAGCGCGACGAGGTGGTTCTGTTGGGCAGTCGTGGTCATGGGGTCTCGATCTTACTTGGTCGCTTGACGAGAGGTCGCCGGCCGGTGCCGCCTCTTCGGTGGCATGGCATAGCCCGGAATGATGGCGCCGGGATAGCAGATCACGAGGCTGGCGAGCCGATGCCCGGCCTGAGCCGCCTCAACGGAATCGGAACCGCCGAGCCGGGCCGCGATATAGGCCGCGGCAAAGCTGTCGCCGGCGGCCGTGGTGTCAACGACCGGCTTGGTCATTGGTTCGGCGCGGACCTCGCTCGTTCCACCGGCATGGCGCAGCAGGCTGATTGGCTCGGCGAGCCGGAACACCAGCTCGGGCGTGGGGATTCGTGCCATCAATTGCTCAGGGCTCTCGCCGGGATAGAGCGCGAGCAGATCCTCGGTCGAGGTCAGCACGATATCGGCGCCCGCAAACGCCGCGGCAAACACCTCGCGCGCGATATCGCGGTCCGGCCAGCCGCGTGCACGAAAATTGGTGTCGAACACGAAGCGGGTGCCGAGCAAGCGCGCGCGCTTGATCGCCGCGAACAGGCGCTCGCGCCCGGCCGCGTCGTAGATCGAGAGCGTGATCGCAGAGAGATAGACGATGTCGTAGCTCATCAGCGAGTTGAGCAGCTCGCCGGTCTCCGGCAGGCTCATCAGCTGGCGCGCCGCGGCACTGTCGCGCCAGTGGAAGAACTGGCGCTCGCCATTGGCATCGAGCTGGATCATGTAGAGGCCGGGCAGCTTGCCCGGCAGCCGCACCACGCGGCGGGTGCCGACGCCCTCCGCATTCCAGGCAGCAATCATCTCGTCGCTCAAGCCGTCATCGCCAAGCGCGGTGAGATAATCGACCTTGACCTCGAGCCGCGCCAGATACACTGCCGTGTTGAGGGTGTCGCCGCCGAAGCCGCGCGAGTAGAGGCCGCCGCCCTGCCCACTGGACTGTCCGCCCTGGGCCTGCCGGAGCTCGACCATGCATTCACCGATGCAAGCAACGCTCGCCATCGTCAAATCCAAGCTGTTCATCTCGGACGATCAGGCGACGAAATTGCCGCCGAGCTCGTCTTCGATGTGAATGCGGATAATATCGTCGAAGGTCTTCTCTTCGGTGGTGAAGCCGAGTTCGCGCGCCCGCTTCGCCTCGAAATTGCGCGGCCAGCCGCCGACGATGCCGACGATGAACGGATCCGGCTCATGCTTGATGCGCGCGGCGACCTTGTCGCCGGCGACCCGCCTGAGCGCTGCAATCTGCTCGCCGACCGTTGCCGAGAAGCCGGGCATGGTCAGATTGCGTCGCGGACCCACCTTGGCGAGATCCATGGTGCTGGCATGCAGCAGGAAGCCAACCGCCGAGCGCGGCGTGGCGTGCCAGTGGCGGACGTCCTCGGACACCGGGAGGACCGCTTCCTTGCCGGCGAGCGGTTCGCGCAGGATGTTGGAAAAGAAGCCGGATGCCGCCTTATTGGGCAGGCCGGGCCGGATGCAGATGGTCGGCAGCCGGATGCCGATGCCGTCGAGGAAGCCGCGGCGCGAATAATCCGCAAGCAGCAGTTCTCCGATTGCCTTCTGCGTGCCGTAGCTGAGCAGCGGCGTGTGGAAGAACTCGTCGCCGATCGCATCCGGGAATGGTGCGCCGAACACCGCGATCGAGGACGTGAACACCACGCGCGGCTTGTAGCCGCCGCCGACAAGCCTGACAGCGTCGAGCAGCATCCGCGTGCCGTCGAGGTTGATGCGGTAGCCCTTGTCGAAATCGAGCTCGGCTTCGCCCGAGACGATCGCGGCGAGGTGGAAGATCACGTCGGGACGGCCGGCGACCAGCTTCTCGGCAGCACCGGGGACAGCGAAATCGCCCGACACGGTCTCAACGGCAAAACCGGCATTTTCCGGCTTCCTGGGCTCGACCACGTCGTGCATGGTCAATTTGGTGATGTCGCTCTTGCCAAGCCGGCCGTCGCGCAACAGCCGTTCACACAATTTGCGGCCGACCATGCCGGCAGCGCCCAGAACCAGAATGTGCAAGAGCCTACTCCTTCTTCTTGGCCGGAGCGCACCGCTCTTGAAACGTGTCGGTGCGCTCTCAGGCAGACCCCGCGATCATTCCTTCACGGCGCCGGTCATCGCCGACACATAGTACTCTACGAAGAAGGAATAAAGGATAACTACGGGGACCGAGCCAGTCAGGGCCGCCGCCATCAGGGCGCCCCAATGGTAGACGTCGCCATTGACGAGCTCGGTGATGGCGCCGACGGGAATCGTCTTGTTCTCCGACGAGGAGATGAAGGTCAGCGCGTAGATGAACTCGTTCCAGGACAACGTGAAGGCGAAGATGCCCGCCGAGATCACCCCCGGAAGCGACAGCGGCAGCGTGATCTTGGTCAGGATCTGCAGCCGCGTCGCCCCGTCGATCAGCGCGCATTCCTCAAGCTCGTAAGGAATGGTGCGGAAATAACCCATCAGGAGCCAGGTGCAGAACGGGATCAGGAAGGTCGGATAGGTCAGGATCAGCGCCAGATTGCCGTCGAACAGGCCGAGCTGGAACACGATCGCCGCCAGCGGAATGAACAGGATCGAGGGCGGGACGAGATAGCCGAGAAAGATTGCCAGGCCGACATAGCGCGAGCCCTTGTAGCGGAGACGCTCGATCGCATAGGCGGCGCAGACGCTGGCGAACAACGAGATGAAGGTCGAGGACACCGACACGATGACGGTGTTCCACATCCACAACGGGTAGTCGGTGTCGAAGAACAGCTTCTTGACGTGCTCGAGCGTCGGGTGCGCGATCAGGAACGGATTGTACTTCTCATAATCGTACATCTCCGCGTCCGGCTTGAACGTCGTCACCGCCATCCAATAGAACGGAAACAGCAGGAAGACGATGATCAGGCCGAGCGGAAGGTAGACGCGGAGGAGCTTCCGCGGGAAACTCTCGAGGTAGTCCGTTCCGACGCTTTGGTCGTCCACGGTGGTCATGATCAGTCCCTCCCGCCCTGCTGCCAGCGAGAGCGCTGAAGCCCGAAGAAGCTCAACAGGATTGCCGCGACCAGGAACGGGATCATCGCGTTCGAGATCGCCGCGCCTTCGCCGAGATTGCCGCCCGTGATCGCGCGCTGGAACGACAGCGTCGCCATCAGATGTGTCGCGTTGATCGGGCCGCCGCGCGTGATGGTGTAGATCAGCTGGAAGTCGGTGAATGTCATCAGCACCGAGAATGTCATCACGACCGCGATGATCGGCGACAGCATCGGCAACGTAATGTGGCGGAAGCGCTGCAGATTGGTGGCGCCATCGAGATTGGCGGCCTCGTAGAGCGCGGGCGAGATGGTTTGCAATCCCGCCAGCAGCGTGATGGCGACAAAGGGCACGCCGCGCCAGATGTTGGCGAGGACGACCGACCAGCGCGCATTCCAGGGATCCCCGAGGAAATCGATGTAATGGGTCAAGATGCCCGCTTTGATCAACACCCAAGAGATGATCGAGAACTGGCTGTCATAGATCCACCAGAAGGCGATCGCCGACAGCACGGTCGGCACCACGAAGGGCAGCAACACGATGGCGCGGACTATCGACTTGAACGGCAGCCGCTCGTTGAGGAGCAGGGCTAGGTAGAGTCCGATCGCGAATTTCACGATGCTCGCGAACACCGTGTAGAAAATGGTGTTGAACACCGACAGCCAGAACACGGAGTCCTTGGACAGCGAAACGAAGTTCCGGAAGCCGATGTAATGGCCGACGCCGCCGATCTTGGTGTCGGTCATGCCGAGCCAGAAGCCCAGCACGAGCGGATAGGCCAGAAACAGGATCAGGATGGCGATCGCCGGCACCATGAACATGGCGCCGAGGAAATTCCGGCTTTCGAACGCTCTTGACCACAGGCTGCTGCGCCTCAAAGGCGTGGCAACGGGCTCGGCCATAACTGCCATGCGGACTCCCCTTATAGAACGACAACGGCGGCGCCCAGCAAACCGGACGCCGCCGCAGTAGCGGATCAGACCTGGTAGTAGCGCTTGGCGCGCTCGGCGGCGCGGGCTGCTGCTTCCTTTGGCGTAACCTGTCCGGCGGCGGCTTCCGCGAACATGTCGACCACGACGAAGTCGCCCATGACGGCGGCCGAGGCGTAGCCGAGATCGCCAGCATAGCCGTTGTCACGGCAGCGCTTCAGGCAGTCACGATACGGCGTGATCTTCGGGTCGGAGGTCCAGACCGGGTTGTCGTTGTAGGCCGGGAGCGGCGGCGAGACGTAGCCGTTGGAGGCGACCTCCCAGGCGTCGTAGTTCTCCTTGTCCATCATGAACTTGATGTATTCCTTGACGGCCTTCGGATACTTCGAGTGCTTGTAGCCGTAGTAGACCAGGACGTTCTGCTGCTCGGTCGGCACGCCCACGGGTCCGATCGGCATCGGCGCGTGGTTCATGTCCTTGGCAATCTCCTGCTGCTTGGGATCAGGGGAGTTCTTGCCGACAGTCCAGATCGAGATGCCGTTCAGGGTGAGACTCAGTTCGCCGTTCAGGAAGGCCTTGTTGTTGTTCGAGTCGTTCCACGACAGCACGCCCGGAATGAACGTCGCGTAGAGCTGCTTGACGTATTCGATCGCAGCGACCGTTTCCGGCGAGTCGATCACGACCTCGTTCTTGTCGTTGACGACCTTGCCGCCAAACGCCCACAGCGCCCACTGGCACCAGCCGTTGGCATCACCCGTGGCATGGCCGAGCGCGAAGCCGGCCGGCGTGTTGTTCTTCTTCAGGGCCTGGCACAGCTTGAGGAAGCCGGCGGTGTCCTTGGGGAATTCCTCGAAGCCCGCGGCCTTCACGTGGCTGATGCGGTAATTGAGGCAGCCGCCGGTCGCGCCCTGCGGAATGGCGATCCAGTTCTTGCCCTTCTTGCCGTAGCGCTCGGCAACCGGATACCAGCCGCCATACTGTTTGCCGAGATAATCAGCGACGTCGGTGACGTCGATCAGCTTCTCGGGGAATTTGAAGGGATCGTCGAGCGTGCCGATGATCAGGTCCGGACCGGCGCCGACATTGGCGGCGACCGCGGCCTTGGGACGGATGTCTTCCCAGCTCTCGGCCTCGAGCTTGACCTTGATGCCGGTCTTCTCGGAGAATTTCTTGGTCTGCTCGGCGAACTTGTCGAACTCGGCCTGGATGAACTGCTTCCAGCGCAGCACGCGGATGGAGGCGTTCGGCTCCGGCGTGTTGGTCCACTCTGCAGCACGCACCGGGACGATCCCCGTGCCGGCGAGCAAAGCTGCGCCGCCCAGGCTGGCTTTAAGCACACTACGCCTGTCGAAATGGCTCATCGTTCTCTCCCTGAATTTTATATTTTGTATTTGGTCGTCTTACGTCACGTAAAGTCGTTATATGCGCTTACCCGTCGCCTCGTCGAACAGATGCACCAGCGCCGGGTCGGGCTTCAGCTTGACCTTGTCGCCCGGATTGAACTGGTGGCGCTCACGGAAGACCGCAACGACCTGCTCGCCGCCGACCTTCGCGAACACCTGGGTCTCCGAGCCGGTCGGCTCGACCACCAGGATCTCTGCATCTGCACCGTCGTCGGCAATGGTGAAGTGCTCGGGCCGCACACCGTAAACGACCGGCTTGCCGTCGGATCCCGCCGGCGCGGTCTTGAGCGGCAGCTTGACGCCGTTCGGACCTTCGAAGGTGGCGACGCCGTTGACGCGCACGTGGCCTTTGAGGAAATTCATCGAGGGAGAGCCGATGAAGCCAGCGACGAACTGATTGTCGGGCTTGTCATAAAGCTCGAGCGGCGTGCCCATCTGCTCGACGATGCCGTCATGCATCACGACGATCTTGTCGGCCATGGTCATGGCCTCGATCTGATCGTGGGTGACGTAGACGGTCGTGGTCTTGAGCCGCTGGTGCAGCTCCTTGATCTCGGTGCGCATGGCGACGCGCAACTTGGCGTCAAGGTTCGACAACGGCTCGTCGAACAGGAACACCTGGGGATCGCGCACGATGGCGCGGCCCATGGCGACGCGCTGGCGCTGACCGCCGGAGAGCTGGCGCGGATAACGCTCGAGCAGCGGCGACAGCGCAAGGATTTCGGCGGCGCGCTTCACGCGCTTGTTGATCTCGTCGGAGCCCGCGTTCCGCAATTTCAGCGAGAAGCCCATGTTCTCGCCGACCGTCATGTGCGGATAGAGCGCGTAGTTCTGAAACACCATCGCAATGTCCCGCTCCTTGGGCTGGACATTGTTGACGACGCGGTCGCCGATCGAGATCGTGCCGGAACTGATATTCTCGAGGCCTGCGAGCATGCGCAGAAGCGTCGACTTGCCGCAGCCGGAGGGGCCAACCAGGACGACGAACTGGCCGTCCTCGATCGGGATCGACACGCCGTGCAGGACTTCAAAATTGCCGAACGATTTCCGCACGTCGCGGATTTGCACAGACGACATCTAGCTCCCTCCTCCGACTTAGACGGCGCATCTGTTGCACCGCCACCGTCTTGTTTTTCTGAACTTCGCCGACACGGAGTCCGCTGTTAGCAAGCGGCATTGTCGGCAGTTTGTGCGGCTTTGGCAATTTGGTCTTTGGTTAGTCGTTGCTGGTAGCGCTGTCAACGATCCTTTGTTTGCGGGAGTGGCTGTGTTAAGAGCAACAAATGGGTCGAAATCGCACCAAGTCTGGCAAGATTCGGCTGGCGGAAGTCGCCGAGCTCGCCGGCGTCAGTCCGATTACGGCGTCCCGCTTCTTCCGTAATCCCGAGGCGCTGTCGGTCGCCAAGCGGACGCGAGTCGAAAGCGCGGCCCGGGAGCTCGGCTATGTGCCCAACCTTGCGGCGCGCGCGCTGGCCTCGCAGCGCACCGAGGTGATCGGTGTCTTGATTCCGTCACTAACCAATAACGTGTTCTCCGACGTGCTGCGCGGCATCTATGACGCCTCCGAAAACAGCCGTTACTCGATTCAGTTGTCCAACACACGCTACAGTATTCTTCAGGAGGAGAGGCTGTTGCGCCTGTTTCTGGCGCAGAAGCCGGCGGGACTGATCGTCACAGGCATCGACCAGACCACGGAATCGCGCGCGATGCTGGAGGCGGCCGACTGCCCGATCGTGCAGATCATGGAGATCGGGTCCAATCCGGTCGACATGATGATCGGCTTTTCCCACTTTGATGCAGCGCGCGCGGCGATCGCTCATTTGTTCGCGCAGGGCCGCCGCAAGATCGGCTTCGTCGGCGCGCGCATGGACCCGCGGGTGCAGCGCCGGCTCGACGGCTATGTCACGGCGATGAAGGACTTCGGCCTCTATGACCAAAGACTGATCGTGACGACGGCGATGCCGACCTCGGTGACTCTCGGCGGCGCGCTGTTCGCCGATCTGCTCGCGCGCGAGCCCGGCATCGACTCGGTGTTCTGCGCCAATGACGACCTCGCGCTCGGCGTGCTCTTCGAATGCCGACGCCGGGAGATCGCAATCCCCGATCAGATCGCGATCGTCGGCTTCAACGACCTCGAATTCATGGCCTCCTCGGTGCCGACGCTGACGAGCGTACGGACCAACCGTTACGAAATGGGCAGCGCGGCTGCCGCGATGCTGATCGAAGCGATCGAAGGCAAGCGTCCCGAAGAGCCCGTGCTCGATCTCGGCTTTACGGTGATCGAGCGGCAGAGTTCGCAGACGCAGCGGTCGGCAGCCAGCCCACGTGCGCCGGAATGGGCGCCGGCCGTACAAAATGATAGCGTTACCAACGACCCATGAGTAGTATCGCACTTGTGAGGAAACGTTCGCCAGCAGGCGGGCCGTCATTACATGCTCGCGCTGCCGGGCATCGCATCGATCGACATCGCGGACGTCGGCCCGTGCGTTTGCATTGAAGGAGAAACCAATGACAAAAAAGCCAACCAATGGGCATGCGCCCGCCGGTAACGGCACCCGCCGCCACCTTCGCTCGCAGGAATGGTTCAACAATCCGCATAATCCGGGCATGACCGCGCTCTATCTGGAGCGCTATCTGAACTACGGCCTCACCCGCGCCGAGTTGCAGTCCGGCAAGCCGATCATCGGCATCGCCCAGACCGGCAACGACCTCTCCCCCTGCAACCGCCATCACATCGAGCTGGCCCACCGCGTCCGTGAGGGTATCCGCGAGGCCGGCGGCATCGCGATGGAATTCCCGACCCACCCGATCCAGGAGACCGGCAAGCGCCCGACCGCGGCGCTCGACCGCAACCTCGCCTATCTCGGCCTGGTCGAGATCCTCTACGGCTATCCGCTCGACGGCGTGGTGCTGACCACCGGCTGCGACAAGACCACGCCGGCCTGCATGATGGCGGCGGCGACCGTGAACCTGCCCGCGATCGTGCTGTCGGGCGGTCCCATGCTCAACGGCTGGCACAATGGCGAGCGCACCGGCTCCGGCACCATCGTCTGGAAGTCGCGCGAGCGGCTTGCCGCCGGCGAGATCGACTACGAAGAATTCATGGAGATCGTGGCGTCCTCGGCGCCCTCGGTCGGCCATTGCAACACCATGGGCACGGCGTCGACCATGAACGGCCTGGCCGAAGCGCTCGGCTTCTCGCTGCCGGGCTGCGCGGCGATCCCCGCGCCCTATCGCGAGCGCGGCCAGATCGCCTACGAGACCGGCAAGCGCGCCGTCGAGATGGTCTGGGAAGACCTCAAGCCCTCGGACATCCTGACGCGAAAAGCGTTCGAGAACTGCATCGTGATCAATTCGGCGATCGGCGGCTCGACCAACGCGCCGATCCACATCAACGCGCTGGCCCGCCATATCGGCGTGGAGCTGTCGATCGACGACTGGCAGAAATTCGGCCATGATGTGCCGCTGCTGGTGAACATGCAGCCGGCCGGCTTCTATCTCGGCGAGGAATTCCACCGTGCCGGCGGCGTGCCTGCCGTGGTGCGCGAATTGATGAAGCACAAGCGCATCCATGAGGATGCCGTCACGGTCAACGGCCGCGGCATCGGCGAGAACTGCAAGGATGCGCCCAAGCCCGACAACGACGTGATCTGGGCTTACGACAAGCCGCTGGTGAAGGACGCAGGCTTCCTGGTGCTGAAGGGCAACCTGTTCGATTCCGCGATCATGAAGACCAGCGTGATCTCGAAGGAGTTTCGCGACCGCTATCTCAGCAATTCGAAGGACCTCAACGCCTTCGAGGGCCGCGCCATCGTGTTCGAGGGACCGGAGGATTATCACGAGCGGATCGACGATGCCTCGCTCGACATCGACGAGCATTGCGTGCTGTTCATTCGCGGCACCGGGCCGATCGGCTATCCCGGCGGCGCCGAGGTCGTGAACATGCAGCCGCCGGCGGCACTGATCAAGCGCGGCATCCTCGCCCTGCCCTGCATCGGCGACGGCCGCCAGTCCGGCACCTCGGGCTCGCCCTCGATCCTCAACGCTTCACCGGAAGCCGCCGCCAATGGCGGGCTCGCGATCCTCAGGAACGGCGACAAGGTCCGCATCGACCTCAACAAGGGCAGCGCCAACATCCTGATATCGGACGACGAGGTAAAGAAGCGGCACGCCGAGCTGAAGGCCAATGGCGGCTTCAAGCATCCGCCGAACCAGACGCCGTGGCAGGAGATCTACCGCAACACCGTCGGCCAGCACGCCACCGGCGCCTGCATGGAGCTCGCCACGCGCTACCAGAACGTCGCCGGCGCGTTTGGCGTCGCGCGGGATAATCACTAACCACGCGTCATTGCGAGGAGCGAAGCGACGAAGCAATCCAGTCTGTCTCCGTGGTGAGATTCTGGATTGCTTCGCTTCGCTCGCAATGACGACAGCAATCAAATTCAAGGTGAGGAGAACAAGAAAATGGCAGACCGCCTCAAGGGTAAGCGCGCCGTCATCACGGCTGCGGCCGCTGGCATCGGGCGCGCATGCGCTCTCGCATTCGCGCGCGAGGGCGCGACCGTCATCGCCACCGACATCAACGAGAGCGGCATCGCGGGCCTGACCAAGGAAGGCATCGCCGAGGTCGCAAAACTCGACGTCCGCAACACCGCCGACGTCAACGCCTTTGCCAAGCGCATCGGCAAGATCGACATCCTGCTCAACGCCGCCGGCTTCGTGCATCACGGCACCATCCTGGAGTGCTCGGAAGAGGATTTCGATTTCTCGTTCGACCTCAACGTCAAGTCGATGCACCGGACCATCAGGGCCTTCCTGCCCGACATGCTCGCAGGTGGGGGCGGCAGCATCGTCAACATCTCGTCTTGCGCGGCGCTACGCCCGCCGGCCAACCGTTACGTCTACAGCTCGTCGAAAGCAGCGGTGTCGCTGCTGACCCGCGCAGTCGCGCTCGACTTCATCACCAAGGGCATCCGCTGCAACTCGATCTGCCCCGGCACCGTCGAAACGCCCTCGATGCTCGATCGCGCGGCCGCGCAAGGGCCGCAGGGCAAGGAGATGTTCGTCTCTCGCCAGAAGATGGGCCGGCTCGGCACCGCCGACGAAATCGCCAACATGGCGATCTATCTCGGCAGCGACGAAAGCGCCTTCACCACCGGCGTCGACCTCGTCGTCGACGGCGGCTACATGCTCTGATCACTCGGATCACGTCTCATGAACAAGATTGATCTCAACGGTCGCGTCGCCGTCGTCACCGGCGGCGCGCAGGGCTTTGGCCGCGCCATCACGCAGCGCTTCGTCGACTCCGGTGCCAAGGTCGCGATCTGGGATTTCGACGCCGCACTGGCCGAGAAGACCGCAAAAGAGATCGGCGACAACGTCCGCGTCTTCAAGGTCGACGTCACCGACACTCCAGGCGTCGAGCAGGCCCGCGATGCGACGCTCGCCGCCTTCGGCAAGATCGACATCCTCGTCAACAACGCCGGCATCGCCGGCGTCAACAAGCCGGTCTGGGAGACCGATCTCGAGGAATGGCGCAAGGTGCTGCGCATCAACCTCGACGGCCCCTTCATCGTCTGCAAGGCGATCGTGCCCGCGATGCTCAAGCAGAAATACGGGCGGATCGTGAACATCGCCTCGATCGCCGGCAAGGAAGGCAATCCGAACGCCTCGCACTATTCGGCGTCCAAGGCCGGCCTGATCGCGCTGACGAAGTCGCTCGGCAAGGAGCTCGCCGCCCATGACATTCTCGTGAATGCGGTGACGCCGGCAGCAGCGAAAACCGCGATCTTCGACCAGATGACGCAGCAGCATATCGATTTCATGCTGTCGAAAATCCCCAAAGCGCGTTTCGTGCTGGTCGAAGAGCTCGCCGCGATGGCAGCGTGGCTTGCATCTGAAGATTGTGCCTTCTCCACCGGCGCAGTCTTTGATATTTCCGGGGGACGGGCGACCTATTGAGGACATCATGATCCGGGAAGGCGGATGCCTGTGCGGCGCGGTGCGGTTCAAGGCGGAAGGCGAGCCGCTGAACGTGCGGATCTGTCATTGCCGCATGTGCCAGAAGGCAATGGGCTCGCCCTACTTCGCCCGCGCCCAGTTCGACCAGAAAGCATTGACCGTCGAGGGTGACACCGGCCGCTATGCATCGTCCGAGAATATCGACCGCGTGTTCTGCAAGACTTGCGGCACGCGGCTGTTTTCCTGGCGGCGGAACGGCACACTGGCGGGCGTCTCCCTCACTACCTTCGACGACCGCAATGCTTTCGCGCCGACCGTGCACATCTGGGTCTCGGAAAAGCTCGCCTGGCTGAAGCTCGACGACGGCCTGGTGCAATATGAGACGACGATTCCGGCGTGACGGCAATCATTTGCAGCGTGGCATTTCGGAACCGGTCACCCTATGTTGAGCTGAAGCGTTGCTGCACCGCCGGTTTGGCCAGGTCGTCTGCAAGGCGACAGGCAAAACCAGGACAGACGCGACGTGAACATTTCCTTCTATGACCTCTCGGTGTGGGTGCTGCCACTGGTGCTCGCCATCACCTTTCATGAGGCTGCGCACGGCTTCGTCGCGCACCGGCTCGGCGACAACACCGCCTGGCAGCTCGGCCGCGTCAGCTTCAACCCGCTTCGCCATATCGATCCGTTCGGCACCCTGATCCTCCCGGCGATGCTGCTGTTTGCACATTCGCCGTTCCTGTTCGGCTATGCCAAGCCGGTGCCGGTGAATTTTCGCAATCTCAACAATCCGAGGCTGGACATGGTCTGGGTCGCCTTGGCCGGTCCTGTGACCAACATCCTGCTGGCGCTCGTCGCCGGCCTCGCCCTCCATGCCCTGCCCTGGGTCCCCGCCGGTTCGGCGCAATGGATCTTCGACAATCTCAAGAATGCGCTGCTGATCAACGCCGTGCTGGCGGTGTTCAACATGATGCCGATTCCACCACTCGACGGCGGTCGGGTCGCGGTTGGGCTGTTGCCGCGCCCACTCGCCCAGCCGCTGTCGCGGCTCGAGCCGTTCGGCATGCTGATCCTGATCGCGCTCTTGATCCTGCTGCCGCTGGTCGGTTCCCGGTTCGGTCTAAATCTTGATGTTATTTCAGCAATACTGCGAACGTTGACCGGTTATGTGATTCAAGCTGTTCTCTTGCTGACCGGCAATGCGTAGTTGAAGCCGTACCCTTCAAGATCCTGCACTTGAAGATCCTGCACTTGAAGACAAAGCCGAAGGGCTAGAGGCCAACTTGGTCAAAGCTGCCGATATGCTGATTGCGCGACGCGCGGACACCCGTGCCCGCGCCGATTTCGCCACCTGGAAGATGATGGCCAAGCTGAATGGGTTGTCGGCGCTGCCTCCGGACGCACAGGGCTTTCTCGATGGCTACAAAAAGCTGCTGGAGCGGACGAGCGAGGGCGAGGCGGCCGAGGCGACGATCGCCGAGGTTTACAAATCCTACTACCTGGAGATGGGCGGCGCCGGGAACCCGCCCGATGTGCGCACACGGCCGGCTGAGCCGGTGGCGGATAATGTTACCGCCTTTCGGCGCCCGGCGCCCAAGCGGAAGAGCGCTGGTACATTCGGTGCGACGATGTTCGGTGGAACCCAGAAGCGCCCGCTCCCGGTGGCGTTGATCTTCGCCTGCCTGATCGTGGTCTACGTCTCGATCAAATACTACTGGCGCTGACAGCCATCGGTTATTTCGGCTTCTTGAAATTCACCGGCAAGCTGAAGGCGAACTGATCGTCCGTGAGCTCGGCCGGTGGGGCCGGCACGGGATCCGAGCGGCGCACCATGGAGACTGCCTCGCTGTCGAAAGCGGGATCTCCTGACGATTCCGCCACGTCGACGGAGACGACATTGCCGCGGCGGTTCAGGACCAGGCTGAGCTTGACCGTCGTCGTCTTGCTCTTGTCCCTGGGATAGCGCTTGTGCAGCTCGAAATAGGCGCTGATCCGCTTGCCCCATTCGGCCGTCAGCTTGCGAATGTCCTTGCCGATGCCCTGGTGGGGCGCAGCCGCCTTCTCGTCCTCGCGCGCGTCTTCGTTCAGCGCCTGCCTCGCCGATTCCTGCGCGTTCGGCATTTCCTCGACCGCCTGGGTTTCGACCTTGGCCACCTTCGTGGTGTCCTCAACCGGCTTCTTGGAGTCGTTCTCGGTGACGAGGCGGTCCGGGTCTTCGGCTTCCTGAGGTATTTCCTTCGGGAGATCGGTCTCTTTGACCTCGGCCTGCTGCTGCATCTGCTGCGGCTGGAACTGCGAAGCTTCGCTGTCCGGTCCGGGCGGCAGATCCGTCTCCGGGAGCTTCGGCGAGGTCATTTCGACGGCGTATTCCGCGCCGTTGGCACCAAGGCCATCGTCACCGTCATCGGTTCGAAGGTTGGCGAGCGCCAGCGCGGCCCCGCCAAGATGCAGGCCAATCGCCGCAATGGCGGCCAGAATCCAGAGCCGCCGGGATGGTTTCGCTTCGATCACAGGGTCGGACATCGCGCTGCCATCAGGGTTGGACCGCCCCTTGCGCCGGCCCCGCCGCCGCAGGAGGTGCTTCGAGCGCCACCAGCTTGATACGAGAATAGCCGCCGGACCGCAGGATTTCCATAACGCCCATCAACTCGCCGTAGGGTACGACCTTGTCGGCGCGCAGGAACACATACTTGTCCTTGCTCATGTCGGCGATCCCGTCCAGCGAGCTGACCAGGTCGGTCCGCTTGACCGTATTTTCTCCGATCGCAAGCGTCAGATCGGGCTTGATGCTGACATAGGTCGGCTTGTCCGGCTTCTTCTGCGGCATCGCGCTCGATGTCGGCAGGTCGATCGGCAGATCGACCGTGGACAGCGGAGCTGCGACCATGAAGATGATCAGCAGCACCAGGATGACGTCGATGAACGGCGTGACGTTGATGTCATGCGTTTCCGAGAAATCGTCGTCGTCATCATTGTCTGTGAGCGAAACAGCCATGGCCTACTCCGCGGCGCGCGAATGCGAGCTGCCATGGCTGCGATCGAGATCGCGCGACAACAGCCGGGCGGCCGCCCCCGAGGCGCGGCTGACGAGCTCGAGATAGCTCTTCGTCACGCGCGAAAAGTGATTGTAGATGATGACGGCAGGAATGGCGGCGACGAGACCGATGGCGGTGGCGAGCAGCGCCTCGGCGATACCGGGGGCAACGACGGCGAGGTTTGTGGTCTGCGATTTCGAGATTCCGATGAAGCTGTTCATGATGCCCCAGACCGTGCCGAACAGGCCGACGAAGGGCGACGTCGAGCCGATGGTCGCGAGTATGCCCATGCCGATGCGGATGCGCCGCGCCTCGGCGCGCATGATCTCGGCAAAGCTCGATGCCGCACGCTCCTTGATACCGGTATCGCTGGAAATTCCGGCCGACATTCGCGCCTCGCGCAGCGCTGCCGCGACGAAGGACGGCAACATGCCCTGCTTCGTACCGAGCGCCATCTGCGCTTCCGCGAGCGACCGCGCCTCCGCGGTTTTCTTCAGCGCCGAACGAAGCTTGGCGGAAGCGACCGACAGCTCGATCGACTTCGCGATGAGGACGGTCCAGGTCATCAGCGAGGCGAAGGCGAGTCCGATCATCACCGCTTTCACGATGATGTCCGCCGACATGAACATCACCCAAGGCGACAATTCCTTCATGGCCGGCGCGATGCCGGCCTTCGGCGCAGCGCCCGCCTCCGATGCCGGGGCAACTACAGCGTCGGTCGAGGACGCGCCGGGTGTCGCGGCCACGGGCGCAGCGGCCGCCGGGGCTGCTGTCGATGGCGCGGGCGCCGTAACCGCACTTGGCTGTGCCGCGACTGTGGGTGCAGCCGCAGGTGCCGCAACAGGCCGGGCCGGCTGGGTTTGTGCCTGGGCGGAAACAGGCACTGCGAGCCAGGTGGCCGTCAGCAGCACGGCTGCAGCGAGGCTTGCTTGGAAAGATGTAATCTTCATACTTCGGCCCAGGTGCGAATGAGGTTGTGATAGATACCCGTCAATTTGACCGTTTCGGGATCGTCACGCCCGAGCCGTGCCACTAGCGCCTGAATGGCGGTGTCGAGGTCAAAGATCATGCTGCGGGCTTGATCGTCCCGTATCATGCTCTGAAGCCAGAAGAAAGACGCAACCCGCGCCCCTCTGGTCACCGGCGTGACCAGATGCAGGCTGCTCGAGGGATAGAGCACGCAGTCCCCGGCTGGCAACTTGACTTCGTGCGAACCGTAGGTGTCCTCGATCACAAGTTCGCCACCGTCGTAATCCTCGGGCTCGCTGAGGAACAGCGTGACCGAAAGATCCGTGCGGATGCGAAGGCCGGTCAGCCGGTCGCCGCGGATCGCGTTGTCGACATGCAGGCCGAAATGGTGGCCGCTGTCCGCCGCATAGCGGTTGAACAGCGGCGAAAAGATCTGGAGCGGGATAGCGGCTGCCAGAAATCGCGGGTTCGCCGTCAACGCCGAGATGATGCGATGGCCGAGCTTGCGCGCGACCTCGCTATCCGGCGGCAACTGCTCGTTGCGCTTGACCATTGCTGACTGCGCGCCCGCGGTGGAACGGCCGTCTTCCCATTCGCTGGCGTCCATGATGCGGCGGAACTCCGCCACATCATCCTTGCTCAGGACGCCTTCTATGCATGTCAGCATGGCACCTCGTCATCTCTCCATCAGTAGCGCGCAGATATCGTCAGATAAGCGGCACGTCCCGGTGCTTCCAGCACGAAGGGCGCAGCGCTCTGATAAAGCGCGTCATAGTAGCGCTTGTCGAAGATGTTGTTCACGTACACCTTCAAGCGCCAGTTCTTATTGATCTTCGCTTCCGCGAACGCGTCAAACCGCCAGTAGCTCGGGAGCGATGTGCCCTGGTTGGCCGCGAGGAACGTGCCGCCATAGATCTTCGAGCGGTACACCGCTTGCCCGCCGAACTCCCAGATATCATTGAGCTGATACTTAGTGAGCATGCTGAAGGACTGGTGCGCGACGTTCGCGAGCGGCAGGCCGACATTTGACGCATAGAGCGTGGTATTGGCCGGCGGAACGAGCGACTTGGTCACTTCCGACTGCATCAACACGAGACCACCAAAGACGCTCCACTTGTCGGTGATTTTGCCACCGACCCCGAGATCGATACCTCTGATCCGATATGCGGCGCCCGCACTGATGCACGAGACCGTGCCTGTTGTACCGGCAGGGTATGGGCAGCTCGCGGTCGCGGTCGCCGCGGTCACGTTGACGGACTCTCGCGCGTTGTCCTTCTCGGTCTGGAATAGCGCGGCAGTCAGCAGCAAGTGCCTGTCGAACAGTTCCCATTTGGTGCCGAGTTCGATCGCCCGGTTCTTTTCCGGACCGAATATTTGCGGTGAATTGCCGTTGAGGACCGGCGCCAGACCGCCGTATTGAACGCTCGTGCCGTCGAACTCAGAGCCAACGGGATTGGACGACGTGGCGTAGGCTGCATAGACGCTGCCATTGGGCAACGGCTTCAGTGTCAGGCCAAGATTGAAGTTCGGTAGCCCGTATTCCTGCTGCTGCTGACCGAACGTGTTGGCGACGCCGTTGACCGTCCCGTATCCGTTGACCTTGATGCTGTAGTCGTCGTAGCGGACGCCTCCATTGAGGATCAGCAGGTCGCGATAGTTCGCGCTGTCCATGACGTAGCCGCTGACTGTGTCAACGCTAATCTTGGTCGGGAAGCCGCTGAGCCCGCCCGGAAGTGGAACGACATTGTTGGTGAATTGCGGTGAGAACACACTGACGCCGGACGTCGATCCGCCGGGGGTGAAGATCGGGCCGGTCGTCAATTCGGAACTGAATCCTGCATATTTGTCGATCGACGAGCGCTCGCGATCGTATTCGATACCGCCCAGCAGGGTGTGCTTGAAGCCAGCATAATCGTCGAACTTGTAGGTGGCCTCGGTCTGGTTCGCGAAGACGTCGGTTGCCTGATAACGGCTTTGCGGATTGACCGTGAGGGTCGATGCCGAGAGCGGAGTGGCCAGCACCGGAGACTCCGGAAGCGTCCCGACGTAGTTCTGCGTCGAATGCGAGTCCCTGATCTTGTTGGTCAACAGCAAGTCCGGCGTGATCTGGACCTCGGCGTTGATTGTGCCGATGTCCTGACCGACGCGATAGAAGTCCCGCTTTGTGAAGCCGTACCAATTGTTGCGGTTGGAGCCGAAGTCCGGGAACGGACCGCCGGCGGTGCTCGCCGTGCTCGGCCGGTAATACGGCACGCCAAAGTCCGGGAGCCCCGTCAACGCGGTATGAATGTAATCAGTCGTAATTTTGATCGCATCGGTCGGCTTCCACGTCGTGGCGACGAAGGCACCATCCCGGTTGTCCGTCACGTAGTCGCGGCCTGCTACACCGGCATCCTGGAACAATCCGCCGGCACGAATGGCGAAGGTAGAATTGACCACCTGATTGACGTCGAGCACCACGCGTTTGGTCCGGTCGGTGCCGAACGTGGTGTCCATGTTGTAGAAACTCTTCTCGGTCGTCGCCTGCTTGGTGACGATGTTAATCGCACCGCCGGCAACGCCGCGGCCCGCAAAGGTCGAGCCGGGTCCGCGCAGGATTTCGACCTGTTCGGTGAAGAAGTTCTCGCGGACGCTGACGCCGGAATCGCGCACGCCGTCGATGAAGACGTCGTTGCGAGCATCGAAGCCGCGGATGAAAAAGCGGTCGCCGAAGGCGTTGCCGCCCTCGCCGGTGCCGAGCGTCACGCCGGCCGTGCTGAGGATCGCCTGCTTCAGCGTCGTGGCGCCCTTGTCCTCGAGAATTTCCTTGCTGAGCACGGTGATCGACTTCGGCGTATCGACCAGCTTCTCCGGGAATTTGCCACCGGCCTGCACGTGATCGACCTTGTACGGCGCGACGGGGTCCGCATAGGGATTGCGGTCGGCAGCGGGCGCCTCGGTGGGCACCGCGGGTGCCTGCGCTGCTTGCTGGCGCTGCTGCGCGGCACGCCGCAGCGCGTTGCGGGCGCGGACCTGATCGGGCGTCGGCTTCGCGGCGGTGGAGCGCGGCCGCTCCTTCGGCGCATCGACGTTGACGGGAGGTAGGGTCGACTGCTGGGCCTGAGCGCCGCTCGAAACTGACGCGACCGCAATCAGACTTGCAACGGCGGACACGGTCTTGCCGGTCGCGCCTTCGAGATTGCCGCCAAATGATTTCCGAACCGCGACCGAACGCAACGACTTCGGTGTTCTTGCAACGCCCATCACACGCCCCACTGTGCTTCTGCTTCCAATCGTCGTGTTGCGACAACGCGACGCATTGGTGCTATCGAGCGTGCTTATGGGGGTCAACGCGATCACGGCAACACTGCGTAACAAACCAGCCATTTCATAGCGATTCTAAACTTGCTTGGGCATTTCAGTTTGAACCGTTCTAAACTGAAGTTTGTAAGCGTTCTAAACTGGCACCAAGATGCTGATGACGCGCTTCGCGACCAAATGCAGAAGAGCAGGGACGCTGCCGTGGCAGGCATCCCGATTTGGATCAGCCAAATCAGAACCTAGCCTTAGAACTTGGCCGTCGTGACCAGATAGAACGCTCGCCCCGGCGCGACCGCGACGAACGGCACGGCGCTGCGATAGAGCGTGTCGTAGTAGAGCTTGTTGGTGAGGTTCTGTGCGTAGAACTTCATGGTCCAATTCTTGTCGATCTTCTTCTCAACGAAGGCATCGAAGCGCCAGTAGCTCGGCAGCTCATTGCCGGTGTTGGCCGCGAACGTGCCGCCATAGACCTTGGAGCGGTACACCGCCTGCCCGCCGACTTCCCAGTCGCCGTCGAACTTGTACTTGGTCAGCATGCTGAACGACTGGTGCGCGACGTTGGCAAGCTGCAAGCCAATGTTGGAAGCGATGTTGCTCTGCGTGACCTTGGACTGCATCAGCACCAGGCCGCCAAAAATGCTCCAGCGATCGGTGATCTTGCCCTCGGCCTCGATGTCGATGCCCTGAATGCGATAGGCCGCGCCCGAGGTGAGGATGCGCGCAGCATTGGTCTCGCGCGCATTGTCCTTCGTGGTTTGGAACAGCGCCGCGCTGACCAGCAGGTGACGATCGGCGAGCTCCCACTTGGTGCCGAGCTCGGCCGCCTTGTTGCGCTCGGGTCCGAGCAGAACGGTCGTGTTGGCGGGCAAGCCGCCGTAATCGGTTCCGGTCGCATCAAGCTCCGACCCGAACGGATTGGCCGAGGTCGCATAGGCCGCATAGACGCTTCCGATCGACATCGGCTTGTAGACCAGGCCAACATTGTAATTGACCAGATCGGAGTTCATTTTCAGATAGGCCGCGTTGGTCGACGAGCTCATGTTGTAACCGTCATAGCGGATGCCGCCATTGACGATGATGGTGTCCTGCCAGTTCGCGGTGTCCATGGCGTAGACGCTGCTGGTGTTGACGCCATAGCGCGTCGGATTGCCCGTCAGCGACGGTGTACCGAAGCCACCGACATAAGTGGACTGAGGGGAGTAGAGATTGATCCCCGAGAGAGCCCCGCTGCTCGTGAACCCGGAGCCGGCCAGCTCCGATGCCAGGCCCGAGTAACGGTCGATCGAGATGTTCTCGTTGGTGTATTCGACGCCGAACACCGCGGTGTGCTTGACCCCGCCGGTGTCGAGCTTGAACGTGGCCTCGTTCTGGTTGGCCCACACATCCACGGTCTGGTAGCGGCTCTGCGCACTCGCCGTCGTGGTCCAGAGCAGCGGATTGATGTTGGTCGTGACCGGGTTCTGCGGCAGCGTACCGATATAGTTCAGTAGCGAGTGCTCGCCGCGTACCTTGCTGGTCAGTGTGATGGCCTCGTTGACCTTGTACTCCGTCGTCGCAGTGCCGAAATCCTGCCGCGCGGTCTGGAAGTCGCGGTTGAGGAAGCCGTACCAGGTCCCGCGCGGGATGCCGGCCGACGTCACCGGCACGTTGCCCTGCTTGTAATAGGGCACGCCGAAATCCGGCAGGCCGCTGAGATCGGTGTGGACGTAATTGGTCGTGATCTTGATGTCGTTGGTCGGCGTGTACTTGGTCGACTGGAAGGTGCCCCAGCGATCGTCGGTCACGTAATTGCGGCCGGCGACATTGGCGTCCTGGAACATGCCGCCGGTGCGCACCGAGAACGAGGGATCGACGACCTGGTTGACGTCGAGCGTGACGCGCTTGGTCCTGTCGGTCCCGAACTCGGTATCCATCCGCTTGAAGTTGACGTCGCCGGCCTGCTTGGTGACGATGTTGATGGCGCCGCCGGCGGTGCCGCGGCCGGCATAGGACGATGCCGGTCCGCGCAGGATCTCGATCTGCTCGGTGAAGAAGTTCTCGCGGATCGACACTGCGGGATCGCGGATGCCGTCGATGAAGACGTCGTTGCGCGCATCGAAGCCGCGAATGAAGAAGCGGTCGCCGAAGGCATTGCCGCCCTCGCCCGACCCCAGCGTCACGCCGGCGGTCGAACGCCCGATCTCCTTCAGCGTCGTCGCGTTCTTGTCCTCTAGCACTTCCTTGCTGAGCACCGTGATCGTCTTCGGCGTGTTCAGCATCGGCTCGGGAAACTTGCCGGACGCCTGGACGTGGTCGACCTTGTAGGGCGCGGCCGGATCGGCATAGGGATTGCGATCCACCGCACCAGCCGGGGCCGGCGCTACGGCGGCGGCCTGCTGCTGCGCCTGCTGGCGCTGTGCGGCGCGGCGAAGCGCGTTGCGCGCGCGAACCTGTTCCGGCGTCGGCTTCGAAGCCGCCGAACGCTGACGCTCCACCGGCGCATCGACATTCACCGGCGGCAGGCTCGACTGCTGTGCCTGCGCGCCGCTCGATACCGACGCCACCGCAATCAGGCCGGCGACGGCTGACACCGCCTTGCTGGAATTGCTGTCGAATTCCAATGAATTTCTTGCCGCGATCGCACGCAACGATCGCGGAGCCACCGCCAGCCCCATCTCAACACACCCCATCGCAAATTCGTCGATACGCAACATGCGCGACGAACGATGAGGCGGTGCTATCGACCGCAAAAAATCAGGTCAATGCAGGCAGGCACGTGAGACCACTTGAATCCATCCAGATCAAATCGATTCTAAGATCTCGAGTTTGAAATTGCCGAAATGTCGCGCGACACATTGAAGCAATCAGACGTTGCAGCACTTGTCCTTGCGCATCATTTTGCGCAGCCGTCAGTCGCTACTCGGCGGCTTCATCAGCGAGAACAATTCGTCGACGGTGCGCAGCGCAGTTGCGCGCACGCGATCGCTGTTGTCCATGCCGGCGATGTTGACGCCGTTGACGACGGCTTTGATCTCGTCGCGGAAGTCGGTGAGGAAGCGCAAGGGATCGCGCTGCTCATTGGCGACGCGCGCGATCAACCCCGTGATCAAAATCTGACACGCGATCAGCTTGCCGTTCAACTCGTCCATTCCGCACTCCTGTTGTGGCCGCGCTGATATGAACGACGCTGATTTTGCTGACAACCGAAACGCCGCATCACCGGTTTAGAACCGTTCTCGCGAGGTTAATTCACTTTCCTCGAAAGGCGCATTGGCGCGCTCTCCGCGGCCCACCACACCCACGCCGCCTGCGAGCATTTCCCGCCCCTTGCACGCTCCTCGTTCGGGCTGGGAAAATGCAGCACTGCACACCGCTGCGTCACCCGTTTGCCTACGGGGTGCAAAGCTTTCCAATTGTTTAGGATTCTCAACGGATAGTGCTGTTTACACTGGAACTTGGCGTGTATTATACAGGGCCGCTCCGGAACCCTTTGATAGCCCCGCAATTCGTTGTTTTGGGCATAAAGCCGATACGCTCACATATGAAAAAGTCACGGCCGATCCTGTGGATTCTCATCATCGCAGCCGTGGCCGGTGGCGGCTATTACGGCTGGAAGCGATTCTCCGCGTCTGAGGCTGCGAAAGCCCAGACCGCGCAGAAGGGTGCGACGCGGGTCACCGCCGTGCCCGTCAGTATCGCGCCGGTCCAGAAGGCCGACTTCCCGGTCTACCTGACGGGCCTCGGCACCGTGCAGGGCTTCAACACCGTACAAGTCCGGACACGGGTGGACGGCCAGATCGACAAGATCGCCTTCACCGAAGGCCAAATGGTCAAGCAAGGCGATCTCCTGGTCGAGATCGATCCGCGCCCGTTCCAGGCCGTCCTCGATCAGGCCAAGGCCAAGAAGGTGCAAGACGAGGCCAACCTCGCCAATGCCAATCTCGATCTTCAGCGCTTTACCAAGCTCGGTGAATTCGCGACGCGGCAGCAGACCGATACGCAACGCTCCACGGTTGCCCAGCTCACCGCCCAGATCGCCGCCGACGAAGCCGCGATCTCCAACGCCCAGACCCAGCTCGACTACACCCAGGTCAAGTCGCCGATCACCGGCGTCGCCGGCCTCCGCCAGGTCGACATCGGCAACATCGTCAACGCCTCGACCCAGACCGGCGTCGTCACCATCGCACAGGTCGAGCCGATCACGGTGATCTTCACCGCGCCGGAAGACCAGCTGCCCTATATCAGCGAGGGTCAGAAATCCGGCGAGCTCAAGGTGATCGCGTTCACCACCGACGGCAAGAAGACGCTGGCGGAAGGCAAGCTCGCGGTCATCAACAATCAGGTCGATACGAGCAGCGGGACTATCCGGCTCAAGGCGGTGTTCGACAACAAGGAACACGCGCTGTGGCCGGGACAATCGGTGTCGACACGCCTTCTGGTGCGGACCCTGAAGGATGCGACCATCGTCCCCGATGACGCAGTCCTGCATTCGACCAACGGTCTCTACTCTTATACCGTCAGCCAGGACAACAAGGCCGAGGTTCGCAAGATCAAGGTCAGCTACGCCATCGACGGACGTTCGGTCATCGATGAAGGGCTAAGCCCCGGCCAGCAGGTGATCACCGGCGGTCAGTACAAGGTGCAGCCCGGAAGTCTCGTCTCGACGACTGTGGCGAGCACGGATCCGGTTCAGAAGAACAAGGTTCAGTAGGAATGACCGAAGGCGGGATTTCGGCACCTTTCATCCGTTATCCCATCGGCACCTCGCTGCTGATGGCCGGCATTCTCTTTGTCGGTCTCGTTGCCTATCCACTGCTGCCGGTCGCGCCGCTGCCGCAGGTGGACTTCCCGACCATCCAGATCACGGCCAACCTGCCGGGCGGCAGCCCGGAGACGATGGCCTCGTCGGTCGCGCAGCCGCTGGAGCGCCAGTTCGCCCAGATTCCGGGCATCGCGCAGATGACCTCGACGAGCTATCTGGGCACCGCCTCGATCACCATCCAGTTCGACCTCAACCGCAGCATCGACGGTGCTGCGAACGACGTCCAGGGCGCCATCAACGCCGCCAGCGGCCAGTTGCCGAAGAACCTGCCCTCGCCGCCGACCTATCGCAAGGTGAACCCGGCGGACTCGCCGATCCTGCTGCTGTCGGCGACGTCAGACACGCTGCCGCTGACCACCGTCAGCGATTCGATCGACGCCCAGCTCGCCCAGCAGATCAGCCAGATATCCGGCGTCGCGCAGGTGTTCATCGGCGGCCAGCAGAAGCCCTCGGTTCGCGTGCAGATCGATCCGGCGAAACTCGTCGCCAAGGGCCTGTCACTCGAGGACGTGCGCAGCGCGATCGCAGTCACCACTGTCGACAGCCCCAAGGGCAATATCGACGGCGACAAGCGCGCCTATACGATCTACGCCAACGACCAGTTGTTGCAGTCCAAGGACTGGAACGACGTCATCATCGCCTACCGGAACGGCGGTCCCCTGCGGATCAAGGACATCGGCCAGGCGGTCACTGGTCCTGAGGACGCCAAACAGGCGGCCTGGGCCAACGGCAAACGCGGCGTGTTCCTGGTCGTGTTCAAGCAGCCGGGTGCCAACGTCATCGAGACCGTTGACCGGATCAAGGCCACCCTGCCCCGCTTGGTCGCGGCAATTCCGCCCGCGGTCAAGATCGAGGTCATCAGCGACCGCACCACGACCATCCGCGCAGCGGTCGAGGACGTACAGTTGACGCTGCTGCTGACCATCGCCCTCGTGGTCATGGTCATCTTCGTCTTCCTGCGCAGCTTCTGGGCGACGGTGATTCCGACCATCACGGTTCCGCTGGCGCTGCTCGGCGCCTGCGCCCTGATGTGGGTGTTCGGCTATTCGCTCGACAATCTGTCGCTGATGGCGCTCACGATCGCGGTCGGCTTCGTCGTCGACGACGCCATCGTGATGCTCGAGAACATCACCCGCTACATCGAGCAAGGCGAAAAACCGCACGCCGCCGCCTTCAAGGGCTCCAAGGAAATCGGCTTCACGATCGTGTCGATCAGTATCTCGCTGGTCGCGGTGCTGATCCCGCTGCTGCTGATGGGCGGCATCATCGGGCGCCTGTTCCGCGAATTCGCGGTCGTGCTGGCGATGACGATCTTCGTCTCGATGTTCGTGTCGCTGACACTGACGCCGATGATGGCCTCGCGTTTCCTGCGCGCACACGGCGAGGTCACCCACGGCAAGTTCTACCAGTGGAGCGAACGCGCCTTCGATGCGCTGCTGCGCGGCTATGAATATGTGCTCGATCACGCCCTGGCCTGGCGGCGCACGACCCTCGCGATCTTCTTCGCCACGCTCGCGCTGTCGGTCTATCTCTTCGTGCTGATCCCGAAGGGCTTCTTCCCACAGCAGGACGTCGGTCTGATCACCGCGACGTCGGAAGCCTCCCAGGACATCTCTTCTGCCGAGATGCGACGGCGCCAGGTCGAGCTCGGCAAGATCGTGATGGAAGATCCCGATATCGCCTCGTCCGCGATGAACATCGGCGGCAGCGGCCGCGCCGGCAATAACGGCAACATGTTCATCACGCTGAAGCCACGCAGCGAGCGCAGCGCGTCCGCGCAGCAGATCATCACGCGGCTGCGTCCCAAGCTCGAGAAGGTCGCCGGTGCCCGCCTCTATATGCAGGCGGCCCAGGACGTCCGCCTCGGCGGCCGTCCGACCCGCACACAGTTCGAGTTCACGTTGCAGGACGCCGATCTCGGCGAGCTCAACGAGTGGGCGCCGAAGATTCTCGCCAAGATGCAGACCCTGCCGCAGTTGCGCGACGTCGCGACCGACCAGCAGACCCAGGGCACCACGGTCCAGCTCAAGATCAACCGCGACACTGCCGCGCGCTACGGCATCCAGCCGCAGCTGATCGACGACACGCTCTATGACGCCTTCGGCCAGCGCCAGGTCGCCCAGTACTTCACGCAGCTCAACAGCTATCACGTGATCCTGGAGATCCTGCCGGAGATGCAGGGCAGCCTGGATTCGCTGAACAAGCTCTACCTGAAATCGCCACTGACCGGCGACCAGGTGCCGCTGTCGACCTTCGCGACATGGTCCACCGATCCGGTCCGCTCACTCTCGATCAGTCACCAGGGCCAGTTCCCGGCGATCACCATCAGCTTCAACCTCGCCCAGGGCGTGGCGCTCGGCCAGGCCACGGAGTCCGTGCAGAAGGCGATGGCCGAACTCGGCGCGCCGCCGACGCTCAATTCGAGCTTCCAGGGCACCGCGCAGGCGTTCCAGCAATCGCTCGGCACCGTGCCGCTGCTGATCCTCGCAGCGCTCGTCGTGGTCTACCTGATCCTCGGCATCCTCTACGAGAGCTACATCCATCCGATCACGATTCTATCGACGTTGCCCTCGGCCGGCGTCGGTGCGCTCTTGATCTTGATGGCTGCGGGCTTCGAGTTCAGCCTGATCGCGCTGATCGGCATCATCCTGCTGATCGGCATCGTGAAGAAGAACGGCATCATGATGGTCGACTTCGCCATCGCCGCCGAACGCGACGGGAAGACACCGGAGGAATCGATCCGTCAGGCCGCGCTGCTCCGCTTCCGCCCGATCATGATGACCACGATGGCAGCACTTCTCGGCGGCGTGCCGCTGATGCTCGGCCACGGCACCGGCGCCGAGATTCGCCAGCCACTCGGCTACGCCATGGTCGGCGGCCTGATCGTCAGCCAGGCGCTGACGCTGTTCACCACCCCGGTGGTTTATCTCTATCTCGACAAGTTCTCGAACCTGTTCTCGGGCCGCTCGGCCGAGGATGAAGGGCACGAGACGGCCGAGCACGGCACCGTCAAGGAAGCCGCCGAGTAAGCTTGCGCGGCGGCTCCCGCGACGCTACAGCGAGGCCCTCGGTTCACGCCAACGCGGTCTCGCCATGCCCATGCAATCCAGACTTGTCGCCCTCGCCGCCGCCGCTGTCCTATTGTCGACCGGCGTCACGCATGCCCAGCAGGGCGCCAAGAAGAGCGCAGCTCCGGCCCCTGCCGCCACGCAGTCCGCGCCCGCACCGACCCAGCCGCAAGCGGACGGTGCCGCCCCGGCGCAGCCCGGCTGGATCGCGCGCTGCACCAGCGCGAGCCGCGACGCGCCGCTCGAATGCGCGATCGAGCAGAACGCCGTTCTGACCAAGACCGGCCAGACCATTGTCCTGATCAACATCCGCATCGCGCCCGACACCCGCACGCCGGTAGCGCTGCTCCAGCTGCCGCTCGGCCTCAACCTCCCGGTCGGCGCCAAGCTTCAGGTCGACGAGGGCAAGACCGTCGATCTTCAGATCCAGACCTGCGAGAACCGCGGCTGCTACGCCTCGACGCCGATCGCGCCGGACCTGCTCGCGAGCCTGAAGTCGGGCAAGCAGTTGAAGGTGTCCTTCCAGAACATGTCCAAGGAGACGATCGCGATCCCGATGCCGCTCAGCGATTTCGCGACAGCCTACGACAAGATCAAGTAAGGGCCTCGGGCCCTACTGCCGCGCCATCTGTGCGTTGCCGACGGCCTCGCCGTCGAGCGTCTGGTCGTTGTGCATGGTGACGGTGACGCGGAGCAGCCGCCCTTCGAACGCGAACGGCGCCTCGTAATGCGACACCGGGCTGCCCCGGTCGCGGCCGATGTCGAGGCCGGACCACGAGATGAGGGTGTGGAAGCCGAGCTGGGTCTGGAGCGAGCCGGCCTCTTCACCGTCAATCAGCAGCGTGTAGTCGGTCACGCCGGTGCGCGAGCCCTTGGCCGGCGGCTCCTTGCGGACGAGACGTTCGACATGCACTCCCAATCGCCGCGCGCCTGAGGGCACCTTACGACCGGAGCGCACGATCTGGTGGCTACCGCCGATGTTGAGGTCGTGCACGAGGTGGCCGTCTTTGATATAGAGGCTGTAGCCCGACGTCGCATCGCCATGCGAGATCAGCACGCCGCTGGCTCCCTCTTCATCGATCTCGACATGCGCCTCGATCGTGTAGCTGCGGCTGCGCACGTCGGGAGCAACGTCCGTCGGCACATGGCCCATGCCGTGGTGAAAGACGAAGTGATGGCGCGCGCCGTGGAAGCGTGCAGCGTTCTCGGCAAAGCGCGGCCCGAAACGGTCGTCGAGCGGCAGCACATTGTGCTTCTCGGCCTCTTCCCACCATGTCGCGATCATCTGTCCTAGACGCTCCGGCTCCTTCGTCGCGAGATCGTTGGTCTCGGAGAAATCCTCATCGAGATGGAACAGCTCCCATTTGTCTTTCTCGAACGGCGTGCCCGGCGGATGGTAGGCGACGGCCTTCCAGCCGCCCTGCCAGAGGCCGCGATGGCCGAACATCTCGAAATATTGCGCTGACGTCTTCGATGGCACCGAGGCATCCATGATCGAGCGCGCAAAGCTCTCGCCTTCGAGCGGCATCTGCCGGCAGCCGGCGATCTCGCGCGGCGCCTCAATGCCGATCAAGTCCAGCAGCGTCGGCGTCAGGTCGCAGGCGTGCACGAACTGGTGCCGCAGCTCGCCCTTGGCTGCGATCCGCTTCGGCCAGTTGATGACGAAGGGATCGCGGATGCCGCCACCATGGGTGTTCTGCTTGTAGCGGCGCAACGGCGTGTTGGAGGCCATGGCCCAGCCGTGCGGGAAATTGCTGTGGGTGTCGGGCCCGCCGATGTCGTCGATGCGGGCGAGCTTTTCGGCGATCGGCTCCGGCTTGAAATTGAACGGACCCATCGCGTTGACGAAACCGAGCGGGCCGCCCTCCTGGCTCGCGCCATTGTCGGACATCACGATGATGACTGTGTTGTCGCGAATGTCAGCCGTCTCCAGAAACGCGACGAGGCGCGCAAGATGCCGGTCGGAATGGTCGAGCATGCCGGCGAAGGCTGCCTGCAGCCGCGTGAAGACGCGACGCTCGTCGGTGGAGTGATCCTCCCAGGCCTTGACGCCGTCGTTGCGCGGAGGCATCCGCGTCTCCGGCGGCACCAGCCCCATCGCTTTCTGGCGCGCAAGGCGCTGCTCGCGCTCGACATCCCAGCCGTGCACGAAGGACGCGTCGTAGCTTCGGATGATTTCGGCCGGTGCCTGGTGCGGCGCGTGACAGGCGCCGAGCGCAACCCAGGTCAGCCAGGGAATATCGGGCCGGTCGGCATGGTGATCACCGATGAAGCGGATCGCCTGGTCGACCAAATCTTCGGTCAGATGATAGCCGTCGGCATAGGTGCCTGGAGGATCGATGTGCGTGTTGTCCGAGACGAGCTCGGGCGCGTATTGGTCGGTCTCGGCGTCGAGGAAGCCGTAGAAGCGGTCGAAGCCGCGGCCCAGCGGCCAGCCGTCGAACGGGCCGGTCGCGCCGCTCTCGGTCAGCGGCGTGACGTGCCATTTGCCGACCATGTAATTGCGATAGCCGTGCACGCGCAGCATCTCGGCAAGCGTTCCCGCCTCGCGGGCGATCTTGCCGCGATAACCGGGATAGCCGGAATCGAAATTGGCCAGACAGCCGACGCCGACCGAATGGTGGTTGCGCCCGGTGAGCAGCGCGGCGCGCGTCGTCGAGCACATCGCGGTGGTGTGGAAGCCGGAGTAGCGCAGGCCCTCCGCGGCGAGCTTGTCTATGGTCGGCGTCTTGATCGCCGAGCCGTAGCAGCCGAAATCGGAGAAGCCGACATCGTCGAACAGCACGACGAGGATGTTCGGCGCGCCCACGGGCGGCTTTACACCCTCCGGCCACCAGGGCTTTGACTCCGCAACCGTCTTGCCGACGGTACCGCGGAACGGCGTGCCGCTGCCTGCGCTCATCTATTGCTCCCTGTCCCGGCCGTCACGGTTGACCCGCGGCTCGTCTCATCATAAATTATAATCCGAATTATGATTATGATTCAGGGCTGATGCAAGCACGAACGCGGCCATCTTCGGGAGACCCCGGCTCTCGCGATTTCGACCTGCCTGGCGTCGCCCCATCACGTCAGAAGCGCAGCCGCGAGACAACGCTGGCGCTGCTGCGCGCCGGCGCCGACATGCTGCGGACGCGTAGCTTTGCGGAGCTCTCGATCGAGGCGCTCTGTACGGAAGTGGGCGTTACCGTCGGCGCCTTCTACAGCCGCTTCGAGAGCAAGGAGGCCTATTTTGGCGCGTTGATGGCGCTCGCCGCGCGCGACGGCGAGCAGCGGCTCGGCGAGATCAGACGCCCTTTATCCGCGACGGACCTCGACAAGCTCTGCCAAATCGTCGTCAGCGGCATCGTCGCCTGGATGCGCCACCACGAGGGCGTACTGCGCGCGGCCCTCCAGCATGACGACACCCGTCCGGACAAATGGACGACATTCAAGGCCCTGGCCAAGACGACCGCCGAGCGCGCCACCCCTCTCCTGCTGCCCGCCATGGGCAAGGGCCGCGGGGCCGCAAAGACCCGCGCCATCGCGTTCGGCCTGCAGGTCGTACTGGGCACGCTGGTGAACGCGATCCTCAACGATCCCGGCCCGCTGTCGCTCCGGTCGAAAGAGATGGAGACGCGGCTCGCCTTCTGTCTCTCAGTGTTGCTCCAGGCGGAGATCGGTCAGTCCACGCCGAGATAGGCCTTCTGCACCTGCGGATCTTCCGCGAGCGCTGCCGCCGTGCCGGATAGCACGCTCCTGCCGACCTGGAGCACGGTGGCGAAATCCGAGACTTCCAATGCGAGCTCGATCGACTGTTCGGCGAGCAGAATGGTCAGACCCTCGCGGTGGAGGTGGCTGAAGGTTTCGTACATGGACTCGACCACCGCCGGCGCGAGGCCGAGTGATGGCTCATCCAGCATCAAGAGCCTGGGGTCGCTCATCAGCGCACGGCCGACCGCAAGCATCTGACGCTCGCCGCCGGACATGGTGCCGGCGCGCTGGGTACGGCGCTCCTTCAGGCGCGGGAAAAATTCGTAGACGCGCTCGAGGAGCGCGGCCTGGCGCGACTTGTCGTGCAGCGGCGTGGCGCCCAGCATAAGGTTGTTCTCGACGCTTTGCTGCACAAACAGCCGCCAGCCCTCCGGCGACAACGCAAGCCCCTTGCGCACGATGGCGAATGCCCGCTGGCCGGCGATGTCCTCGCCACGAAAGCTGATCGATCCCGAATGAACGGGAATGAGACCGGCGACCGCGTTCAGCGTCGTGGTCTTGCCGCCTCCGTTGGAGCCGAGCAATGCGACGACGCTCCCTTCCGGCACTTCCAACGAAACATCGGAGACGCCAATGAGATCGCCATAGCGCACCTCGAGGTGCTCGATCCTGAGCAACGGTCCGCTCATAGATCCGGCCCGCCCATCAGCTCGACCGGCGTGTGGCCGGCGGCTGCCTTCGCGGCGCGTTTGCCAAGGTAGGCTTCGATCACAGCAGGGTCCGAGGTGACTTCGCGGGGTGACCCACGGGCGATCTCCTTGCCTTGGTGAAACACCATCACGCGGCTTGCCAGCGACATGATCACTTCCATGATGTGCTCGACGATGACGAGCGTGATGCCGGAACGATGGATGTCGCGGACGAGATCGATCGCAAGCCTCACTTCGTGCGCGTTGAGGCCAGCCATGGCCTCATCGAGCAGCAGCACCTTCGGCTCGGTCGCGAGCGCGCGGGCGATTTCCAGCCGCTTGCGCCCGGGCGTGCCGAGCGAGCGCGCCGGCGCATCCGCGAGCCGACTCATGCCCACGCGCTCCAGCACGGCGCGCGCCCTGGCTTCGGCCTCCTTGCGATGCGAAGTCCGCAGGAAAGCACCAATCGTGACGTTTTCCAGCACGGTCATGCCTTCAAACGTCTGCGGCACCTGGAAGGTACGCGCAAGCCCGAGCCCGGCACGCAGCTCCGGCGTGAAATCCGTGATGTCGCGTCCTCCAAACAGAACGCGGCCGGAGGTGGCCTTGAGGTCGCCGGTCAGGCAATTGAAGAAAGTGGATTTCCCTGCGCCGTTCGGCCCGATCAGGCCGAGAATGTCGCCCTGCTCCAAGGTCACGGAGGCGTCGTCCACCGCCTTGAAGCTGCCGAACGCCTTGGTGATCCCGCGCGCCTCAAGGAGCATGGCTTGCTCCCGTATCGGTCGTTGGCTTCCTGCGCCGCGTAAACAGGCTGAGCAGACCGCCGGGCTGGAAGCGCGCGATCAGGACGATGATCGCGCCATAGAGCACGAAGGTGAGGCCGGCACCCTTGCCGCCGAGCCAACTGTTGGAGATCTCCTCCAGCGGCACCAGGATCGCGGCCCCCACCAGCGGCCCGAACAGCAACCCTGCCCCGCCCAGTGCGGCCATGATCAGGATCTTCACCGAGATCAGGATGCCGAACCCGGACTCGGGATCGACAAAGCCGAACATCATCGCATAGAGCGCGCCGGCAACGCTCGTGAACGCCGCACTCAGCATGTAGGCGTAGAGCTTGGTCCGGCTCGCGGGTGCACCGAGCGAGCGTGCGGCACGCTCGGAGTCCTTGATCGCGCGCAGGTAAAATCCCATCCGGCTGTTGGTCATCCACCAGGTGATGAACAGCGTGATCGCGAGGATGACGAGGAAGAGATAGTAATATGGCAGCGACGACAGGAACGAGAGATCGAAGATGTTGCGCGGCACGGTCGGCCCCGAGAGGCCGACGGCCGCACCCAACCAATCGGTGTTGGTGACGATCAGCCGCATCGTCTCGGCCACCGCGATCGTCGCCATGCTGAAATAGTGACCGGACAGCCGCAGCGTCGGCACACCGATGATCGCGGCAAGCCCGACCGCCAGCACGATGCCGCCGGGAATGCCGAACAGCGGCGACAATCCGAACTTGGCGTAGCTCCCCATTGCGGCATAGGCACCGCAGCCGAAGAACACGACATGGCCGACCGAGACCTGCCCGGCATAGCCGCCGACGATGTTCCAGGCCGACGCCGCGATCGCGTAGAGCAGCACCAGCGCGCCGAGGCGCTGCTGGAACGGTGAGGACAACAGCAAGGGATAAGCGATCGCAATCGCTGCGACGACCGAGAGCCAGATCCAGCGCCGCATCACATCCATCAGGACTTGCCCATCAGACCTTGCGGCCGGAACCAGAGGAAGAACAGGAACAGCACATAGACGATGATGTCCTTGTAGATCGCGCCGATCAGATAGCCGGACAGCGACTCGATCACGCCGATCAGAAGACCCGCGACGAGCGCACCAGGCACGCTACCAAAACCGCCGAGCGAGACCGTGACGAAGGCGACGATGCTGAGCGTCTCACCGACCGTCGGCACGATGTAGAAGAAATTCGCGATCAGCGCGCCGGCTAGCCCCGTTGCGCCCGCCGCGATCGCCCAGGCGATCGCCTGCATGGTGTCGGGACGTATGCCCATCAGCTGCGCCGCGGTCTGATCCTCCGCTACCGCCAGCATTTTCGAGCCAAGCGAGGTACGCGTCAGCAAGAGATGCAGGCCAAACGTCACCAGCAGGGCGACCACGCCGGCCAGCAGCCGCGAAGCCTCGATGCGCAGGCCTGCGAACGCATAGGTGCCGCCGACAATGTCCTGCGGCATCGACAGGAAGTTGGCGCCGAACCACCAGAACACGGAATAGCGCAGCAAGAGCGCTAGCCCGAAGGTGCCGAGGATCTGCGCAAGCATCGGCCCCTTCATGATATCGCGGATCAGGGCGAAGTAGACGACGACACCGACCGTTGCGAGCACCAGCGTCGCCAGCGGCGCACCGAGGAGCGGCCCGCCTCCCAACAGGGTGTAGACGACGTAGGCGACATACATGCCGAGCATGACGAAATCGCCATGGGCGAAATTGACGATGTTCATCATGCCCCACACCAGGGTGAGGCCCGAGGAAAACAGGGCGTAGACGGCGCCAAGCAGAAGCCCGCCGACGATCACCTGCACGAGGACAAAGGACATGAGCCGCGTTGCTCTGATCAGATCATTTTGGGAGCGGCGGGCCGCGCGGCCCCGCCTTCAACAATTCACCAGCCCTTGTAGGGCAGCACCGGCGACTTCTCGGCATTGGCCTTGGGCCACACCGAGACGTAGTTCTCGCCGTCCTGAAGCTGGATGATGGCGCCGGACGCCAGGATGTTCTGGCCCTTGTCGTCGAACTTCACGCCCTTGTAGCCGATCATAAGCTGGTCGGCTTTCAGGTCCGTCGCCTTCAAGGCAGCCTGAACCTTGGCAGGATCGGTCGATCCGGCACGGTCGACGGCGTCGGCCAGCACGAAGAAGCCCTGCATCTGGCGAGCGACCGTGTCGTCCATCTCCTCGCCGCTCTTCTTCTTGTACATGTCGGCGATGACGGCCGACGCCGAGCCCGACGGTCCGACGACCCAGGACGAGCGGTTGAACACGCCCTGCGAGATCTTGCCGACCGCCTTGATGAAGGACGGGTCGGAATAGCCGGCATCGTCGGCGAGCAGGATCGCAGGCTTGTAGTCGAGCGACTGCATGGTCTTGGCGAACAGGATCGCATCCGACGTGTAGCTGATCATGATGATCACGTCCGGCTTCTTGTCCTTGAGCTGGAGCACTTGGCCCTGAAGGTCGGTCGCGTTGACGGGATAGGCGACATCGAGCGCGACCGGCTGCCCCTTCTCCTTGAAGGCGGCGCTGATCGTGTTGGCGACCGAAGTGCCGTATTCGGTGTTGTCGTGGACCAGCGCGATGGCGTCGGTCTTGGCGCCGGTCGCCTTCATGTCGGTGAGGAACTCAGTGTATATCTTGGCGAAATCGGTCGCGATCGGCGTGGTGCGGAAGAACCATTTGAAGCCGCGCTCGGTGAGATTGGCGGCAACGGATTCCGAATTCAGAAAGGGAATGCCGTATTTCTCGGCAATCGCGCTTGATGTCAGCGTCACTCCGGACTGATACGAGCCGAATACGGCCGCGACCTTGTCTTCTGTGATCAGGCGTAGCGCCTGGTTCTGCCCCGTCGCCGGGTTGCCCTGGTTGTCGGCGAAGACGGCCTCGATCTTGGCACCGCCGAGACCGGCAAGGCCTGCGTTCTTGGCCAACGGCAAATTGCCGAGCTCGGGATGCGCATTGTTGATGATGTCCATGGCGACTTCGATGGCCGCCTTGGCGTGTGCTCCGATCGAGGCAGTGCCGCCAGACATCGGCATGATGACGCCGATCTTGACCACCTTGTCCTCGGCGCGTGCGCCGGCAGCGAGCGCAAGGGACATCGCGGCCGCGCAAAGCAGCCCCGTGACGTACTTCAATGTCATGAAATCAGACCTCCCAGAGGGTTTCCCCAACCAGTATTTTTCGGAAAGCTTGGGCGAAGCGCCCGCTTCCGTTTGATTATGCCTGGCGACGAGAGGATGGCATGCCAGCGGAGCACCGGCAAGGTGAAAGGGATTGCGACGATGCTGCACAAGGTAGCAGCGATTACGCAGCGTCCGGGCGGCGCGCGTTCTATCTGGCGTCGTTTATGTCACGCGAGACAACTGCTGCTGCGGCGACCTCTTGGCTCAGGCAAGCCCGGCCTCCTTCAAGCTCTTCTTCAGATGGGCGATCCCCTTCCTGGCATAGGTCAGCGGATGCGCCTTCTGCGGATCCTGCTCCGCCTCGACGACAACCCAACCGGAATAGTCCGGCAGCTCGCGGAAGACCGCCGGGTAATCGACCATGCCGTCGCCGGGCACGGTGTAGACACCGAGATCGCTGCCCTGCCCCAGCACCGCATCGAGGAAGCTCCAATCCTCGCGGCGCGCCTGCTCCATCACCGCCAAGCGCACATCCTTGGCGTGGAAATGGCTGATCCGGGTGCGATAACGCCGAGCCAGCGCGGCGGGATCGGCACCGCCCCAAGTGGCGTGACCGGTGTCGAGCAGCAGATGAGAGGCCTCGCCGGTCGCCGCCATGAAGGCGTCGATATCATCAGCGCTTTCCACGATGGTGCCGATGTGATGATGGTAGACCAGCCTGACGCCCTCGGCGAGCGTACGTTCCGCCACCTCTGTGATCCGGCGGCCGAACTCCGCCCAGTCGCTCGCCTTCATCACCGGCCGCTGCGATAGCGGCTTGCTGCGATCGCCATGGATTGCATTCGAAGTCTCGGCGAAGACCAGCACGGTAGATCCCATCGCCTTCAGCAGATCGAGATGCGGGCGCAGATACCGCATCTCCTCGTCGGCATCGCGCCTCAGAAGCTCCGCCGAATACCAGCCGGAGATGCAGGCCATGCCGAACGGCGCGAGCGCGGCCTTTAGCGCCTGCGGCTCGCGCGGAAATTTGTGGCCCAGCTCCATGCCCTCGAAGCCCACCTCGCGCGCTTCGGCCAGGCAGGTCTCGAGCGGCGTCTCGCCGCCAATCTCCTGCAGATCGTCGTTCGACCAGCCGATAGGGTTGGCGCCGATACGGATAAGCATGTCGTCCTCGTTCGATCAGTTATTGCGGCGCGCGAGCGCCTCGACATAATTGTGCCTTGCGGCCTCGACCTCGGCACGATCCGAGACCTCCGGTACCGCCACATCCCACCAATGGCCGCCGGCATCGGTCGAGAGCAGCGGGTCGGTGTCGATTACGACGACGCTGGTCCGATCGTGGCGTCGCGCCTCGTCGAACGCCGCTTCGAGCTCTGTGATGCTTGCAACCTTGCGCGCGATCGCGCCCATCGCGGCGGCGTGGGCTGCGAAGTCGATCGCGGGCAGCGTCTCGTGACGGGCGTCGCGCAGGAGGTTGTTGAAGGAGGCGCCGCCGGTCGCGTTCTGGAGCCGATTGATGCAGCCGAAGCCGCGGTTGTCGAGCACGACGATGACGAGCTTGGCGCCGAGCATCACCGACGTTGCGATCTCGGAATTCATCATCAGGTAGGAACCGTCGCCGACCATCACGACGACCTCGCGCAAGGGATCGGCGAGCTTGACGCCCAGCCCGCCGGCGATCTCGTAGCCCATGCAGGAATAGCCGTATTCCATGTGGTAGCCGCCGGGCGAACCGGGCTGCCAGAGCTTGTGCAATTCGCCGGGCAAGCCGCCGGCGGCGCAGAGCACGACGTCGCTCGGCCGGCTGCGGCGTTGAACCGCGCCGATGACCTGCGCGTCGCTCGGCAAGGTCTCGTTGCCGGCCGCGGTGTAGCGTGTTGCCGTTTCGAGCCAGGCCGTGCGGCCGCTCCTGGCCTGGCCGGTCCAACTGGCAGGCGCGGCCCAGCCCTGAAGTATGGCGCCGAGTTCCGCCAGCCCGACCTTGGCATCGGCGACGAGTGGTTGCGCACGGTGTTTTCCGGCATCGAAGCTCTGGGTATTGAGGCCGACGATCCGGCAAGCGGGATCGGCGAAGAGTGAGCGCGAACCGGTGGTGAAATCTTGCAGCCGGGTGCCGATCGCAAGAACGAGATCGGCCTGCCGTGCCGCATCGTTGGCGGCGCCCGTGCCGGTCACGCCGATCGCCCCGAGATTGAGTGGATGGTCGTGAGGCAGCGCGCTCTTGCCGGCTTGCGTTTCCGCGGCTGGGATACCGTGCGCTGTGCAGAAGGCCGCGAGATCGCCTTCCGCCTCACTGTAGAGGACGCCACCGCCTGCGACGACGAGCGGGCGCCTGGCCGTCTTGATAAGAGCGACGGCTTGCGCCAACTGCGTCTCGTCGGCCCGCGGCCGGCGCGGCTGCCAGACGCGCTCGGCGAAGAACCAGTCGGGATAGTCGAAGGCTTCCGTCTGCACGTCCTGGCAGAGCGCGAGCGTCACGGGGCCGCATTCGGCCGTATCCGTCAGCACCTGCATCGCGCGCTCGAAGGCGGGCATGATTTGCTCGGGCCGGGTGATGCGGTCGAAATAACGCGAGATGGGCCGGAAGCAGTCATTGGCGGAGACGGTCCCGTCGCCGAAATCCTCGACTTGCTGCAGCACCGGGTCAGGACGGCGCCCGGCAAAGACGTCGCCCGGCAGCAGCAACACCGGCAGGCGATTGACGTGGGCGACGGCAGCAGCCGTCACCATATTGGTCGCGCCTGGCCCGATCGAACTCGTCACCGCCATCATGCGCCGGCGGCGCGAGGCCTTGGCGAAGGCGATCGCGGCATGTGCCATCGCCTGCTCATTATGGGCGCGCAAGGTCGGTAGACGGTCGCGCGCGGCATACAGCGCCTCGCCGAGGCCCGCCACATTGCCATGCCCGAAGATCGCCCAGACCCCGGCGAAGAGCGGCAGCTCCTGCCCATCGACCACCGTCTTCTGCGCAGCCATCGCGGCGACGAGCGCCTGCGCCATGGTGAGCCTGATCGTCGCCATCATTTGCTCCCGTTCAACCGCGCCGCCCGGCTTGGACCAGCCCGCCGAAATGTTCCATCATCGCGCTGACCGAGCGCGCGCTCGCGCAACTGAGTCGCGAATGCGTCGTCGTCCGATCTGCCACGATGCTGTGACGCGCTGGGGGACATCGAGAAGGGCACGCTCCGACCTTGACTAGGCGGCGCAGAGAATGGAATGCTTATTCCAATAGTCAAGCAATGATGATGACAATGCGGTTTGGACTTCTTGGCGCCGGAAGGATCGGGTGCATTCACGGGCTCAATGTCGCGGCGCGCGGCGATGCACGGCTCATCGCAGTGGCCGACGCCTCGGCCGAGGCGGCGTCCTCGCTGGCGCAGACTGCAGGCGCGAAAGTGGCCGATGCGAATGCGATCATGGGCGATGCCGGCATCGATGCCATCCTGATCTGCACGCCGACCGACACGCATGCCGACCTGATCGAGGCCGCCGTCTCGGCCGGCAAGGCCGTGTTCTGCGAGAAGCCGGTCGATCTCGATTCAGACCGGATCCGCCGCTGCCTGGCCACGGTCGAGAAGATGGGCAAGCCCCTGATGATCGGCTTCAACCGCCGCTTCGATCCTAACTTTGCGGCGTTGGAGAAGCGGCTGCGCCAGGGCGAGGCCGGCGAGATAGAGATCATCAACATCATCTCGCGTGATCCTGGACCGCCGCCGCTTGACTATGTGAAACGCTCGGGCGGACTCTTCCGCGACATGATGATCCATGATTTCGACATGGCGCGCTTCCTGCTGGCGGAGGAGCCGGTCGAGGTCTTCGCGCTCGGCTCTGCACTGGTGGACAAGGCCATCGGTGAAGCCGGCGACGTCGATACCGCCGCGGTGCTGATGAAGACGGCGAGCGGACGCATCGCGCAGATCTCGAATTCGCGCCGCGCCACTTACGGCTACGACCAGCGCGTGGAAGTGCATGGCTCAAAGGGAATGCTGAGAGCCGGCAACATCCACGAGACAACCGTCGAGATCGCCACCGGCGCGGGCTTCCGCGCCGATCCGGTGCAGAACTTCTTCCTCGAACGCTATGCCGCCGCTTATCGCGCCGAGCTTGCTGCCTTCATCACCGCCTGCGCCGGCAAGGCTGCCCCCTCTCCTACCGGTCTCGACGGGCTGCGCGCCCAGATGCTCGCTGACGCCGCCACCGAATCCGCCCGTACCGGTCGCCCTGTCGCCATCAAGGCCGTCTGACCATGACGCCTGCCGAACTCAGGCTGCGGCGCTACGCGGCCCAGGGCCTCGTCGCCGAGGCGGGGCGCATGGCGCTGGACTATTTCGGCCGCAAGGAAAGCCTCGGCGTCACGATGAAGGGGGCGCAGGATTGGCTCACCGTCGCCGACGGCGCCATCGAGGATTTTTTGCGTGCGCGGCTGGCAGAGCTCTTCCCCGGCGACACGGTGATCGGTGAGGAAGGCGGCGGCGAGGCCAGCGATGCGGTCTGGATCCTCGATCCGATCGACGGCACGTCGAACTTCGCGCGTGGTGATCGCAACTGGTGCACCTCCGTCGGCTTCCTGCTGAACCGCGAGCCGACGATCGGCATCGTCGCCGCACCGGCGCTGGACGAGCTCTATGTCGCGCAACGCGGCCAGGGCGCGACGCTGAACGGGCAGCCGATCGCCGTCTCAGGCGCCGATGACATCCGCCGCGCTTATGTCGAACTGGGTTGGTCGGCCCGTTTACCCTCGCAGCGCTATCTCGATGTGATCGGCCGCGGATATTCTGCCGGCTGCTCGATCAAGCGCTCGGGCTCGGGCACGCTGGGCCTCTGTCATGTCGCGAACGGGCGCACCGACGGCTATGCCGAGCTGCATATCAACGCCTGGGACGTCGCCGCCGGCATTGTGATCGTCGGCGAGGCTGGTGGCTGGGTCAACGACTTCTTCGCCGGTGACGGTATCAGCAAAGGCAATCCGATTCTGTGCTGCACGCCGGCGCTGGCGTCGCAGCTCCGCGTAATCACGGAGATTTCGTAGCCGGCTGGGGAACCTGGATTCGAACCTGCAGTGGATTGGCCCCGCAGCGCTTCGTACAATCGCGGGGCCAACTCATCTACGAAGCGCGCTCATCACTTGCCTGAAACAGCATCGTGAAGCCGCCATAGATCATGCGCTTGCCGTCGAACGGCATGTCGGAGCCCTTGAGACGCGGATCGGCCATCACCTTGGCGTTGACGGCATCGCGGCTCGCTCGATCGCGGTAGACGATCCAGGAGAACACCACGACCTCGTTCTCCGTCGCCATCACCGCACGCGGAAAGGATGTGAGCTCGCCGTAGGGCACGTCATCGCCGATGCACTCGACATAGTCGAGCGCACCATGCTCCATCCACACCGCGCAAGCCGTTCGGGCCAGCGCCTTGTAGGCCTCGATCTTGTCCCTCGCCACTGCCAGCACGAAACCATCGATATAGGGCATCACGGATCTCCTTGGGTTGCACGTCCCAAGGACGATCGGACCCGCGCCGATCCGACCGGCGATGGAGATATGTGGATGAGGCAAACCGCCGCGAACGGCGGCGCGGCAGACGGAAGGGCAGAGGCAATTCAGACCTGTGGGAGGCGCCTTGAATTGGCTGGGGAACTAGGATTCGAACCTAGACAAACAGAGTCAGAGTCTGTTGTGCTACCGTTACACCATTCCCCAACGGAATAGCCGAACAAATTCAATATCTTACTGATCTGTCCGACTGTGGCCGGAAGCGCGGTCTGCGCAAATCACGGCTCAGGCGTGAAGCCTTCTACCTGCTCGGCTATGGGCTGGCAAGCGTTGCGGTGGACGGATCAAGGTGCGCCGGCGAAGGGCACGATCACCGTCACCTACTTCGACGGACTGCCATCCTGCGCGTTCGTCGGCGACATCGCCAGCAGGATTGCCGACGCAACGCCAGGCCACATCGATCTCATCTCGACGCGGCGCGCGTTGAACGGATCCGAGACCACCAGCGGCCGCTTGGCGCCGATCCGCTCGGCGAAGCGCGCTGCGGCGTTGATGGTGCCGTTGCCGAACTCCAGGATGGTGGGACGGAGGATTTCGATGGGCGTGAAGGCGTTGGTCATCGTGGGCTCGATCTCAAGACTTGGATGCGGTGCTGCCTGCGGCCAACCGCTCGGCATAGTCGATGGCCTCGATCAGGCTGTGCTCGTTGGCAATCCCCTTGCCGGCAATGTCGAAGGCAGTGCCGTGATCGACGGAGGTGCGGATGATCGGCAGACCCAGCGTGATGTTGACGCCGGAGAGCTCCTGCCAGCGGCCGGTGGCGGGATCGACCTGGAAGCCGAGCAGCTTGACGGGGATGTGCCCCTGGTCGTGATACATCGCGACCGCGGCATCATACTGGCCGGCGCGTAGCTTGACGAAGATGGTGTCGCCGGGCACGGGACCGACGACGTCGAGGCCGTCGGCGACCGCCTTGGCGATCGTGGGCGCGGACACATCGATATCCTGCCGGCCGAACAAGCCGCCCTCGCCGGCATGCGGGTTGAGTGCGGCGATCGCGATTCTGGGCTTGGCGATCCCGAGCCGCAGCAGCGCATCGTTGGTGAGATCAATCACCATGCGCAATCGCTCCGGCGTCAGACGCTTCGGCACGTCCTCCAGCGCCACATGGGTCGAAACATGGCTGACGCGCATGTTGCCGTGGGCCAGCAGCATCACCGAGCCGCGCACGCCGGTCAGGTGCGCGAGCATTTCGGTATGGCCGGGGAAATGATACCCGGCCTTGTTGAGCGCTTCCTTGTTGAGCGGCGCCGTGACGATCGCGCCGGTCCGGCCCGCCTGCGTCAAGCGCACGCCCTGCTCGATCGCCTTGTAGGCAAAGCGGCCGCCGTCGGCGCTGAGCACGCCGGGCTTGATCGGGTCGCCTTCGACGTCAGCCTGCAGGTAGCAGAGGTTCGGCCATTCGCGATCATCGGCCTTGACTAGCGGGATCGCAACGTCGCTGCCGAGCGCGGCCTTCGCGCCGTCCAGCGCAGCGCCGCTGCCAATGATCAGGAGGCGCAGATCGCCAGTCGCGATCCGCTCCTTCAATCCGACGCAGGCCTTGACGATGATCTCCGGCCCGATCCCGGCGGGATCGCCCATGGTGATGGCAAGATGACGAGAGGTCATGATGGGCTCTCCATGTTGAGCAGATGATTGTCCCGGAGCAGATCGCGCCACAGCTCGCGCGCGCCGAAGGCTCCGGATTTCGAGATGATATCGACGCCGGCCCAGCGGCCGCCTTCGAGCGTCGAGCGCGGCAAGCCGGGCACGATGCATCCCGTGACCTGGAGCGCATGCGCGCCGAGTGCAAGGCATACGGCCTTCAGCGTTTCGCCGCCAGCGACGATCAGGGTTCCGGGCGGATCGAGCGCCGCAGTCAGCGCCGTCAATTCGCGTGCGATGCGTTGTGCCGCCTCGGAACGCGGAAGGCCATCAGGAAGCGCGAACTTCACCAGGGCCACGCCGGCGTCTGCCAGCTTCCGCTGAACACGGCCGCCGCCCTCTCCTTCAGCCAACGTGAGCGTTGCCTCGCCGCAGGCCGCAAGTTGGGAGGCGGTCGTCGCCTGATCGGAGCCGAACAGCCCCAGCACCGGCCGCTTCAATTTCGAAAGCGAGTCTGCGCGGTGGCCACGCGCAAGCGCGCCGGCCAAACCGCCGCTGCCGCACCACAGCACGGGTCCGGGCATCCGCCGCGCCATCTCGACGACGCGATCAAGATCGAGGTCGCTCTCGGCATCGAATATCTGAACGCCGCCTTGCGCCAGCGTGCCGGCGCAGCCACGCTGCGCCTCGATGCCGTCCTGTCTCAACTGATCCAGCAGATTGTCCCCGACGCGATGCCAGTCGCCCTCCACGTTGCGCGCATATTGCTGAGCATCGACAGTGCGGCGTCCCTGATAGTCGAAGGCAGGCGCGACCACGCATGACGCCCAGTGGCCGGTGCTCATGCAGGCGCCGAGCTCGGCCGCCCAAGTGCCACGGAGCAGGCTATCGACCTTCTTGTAGGCGATCGTCCCATCACGCAGCAGCGGCGCCAGCCGTCCGACGATCGCGACGCTTTCGACCTTCGAACGCTCGCGGGTGCCGCTGTCGATCGCCAGACTTGGGAGGCCTGCCCCCGCGGGCGTGTCCGCCCAGATGACGTCGAACGGTCCGCACAGGCCGACAAACTCCGCCGCGGTGTCGAGTGCACCGGTAAGATCGTCAGCAAGCAGGCGAACGCGCGTCATCGTGATGCGGCTCCCGCATCTGCCCTAAGCGGCGGCCGCGAATGCCTCGGCATTCGCGAGCAGCTCCTTCAACTGAGCCACCGGCAAGGTCTCCAGCGGCGGCCGCAGGCGCTGCCAGCCGGCGTGACCGGTTCGCTCAGCCATCAGCGCCTTCAGGGAGGGCATTTGCGCGAAGCGCGAGACCAGCCCGCGCGCCTTGACGATGCGTGCTTGCGCAGCGGCGAGCTTTGCATCGTCGTCGCCGTCGCGGAAATGCTTGAAGACGTAAGCGAGATCGCGCGCGACGAGATTAGAGGTCGCAGTGATGCAGCCCGCGCCGCCCTTGCGCAGCAGCGGCAGCAGCAGCGGATCGGCGCCGGTCAGCACCGAGAAGCCCGGGAAGCGCTCGACCATCGCGGTCATGTTGGCGAAGTCGCCCGAAGAATCCTTGATGCCAACGACGGTCGACGGATAGGCTGTGCGCAACCGCTCGATCAGCGCGTGCGAGATCGGCTGCATCGACATTTGCGGGATGTGATAGAGCACGATCTTGAGGCGCTTGTCGCCGATGCGCTGGATGATCTCGCTATAGGCGGCATAGACGCCGTCATCGCTGACGTTCTTGTAGTAGAACGGCGGCAGCATCACCACGGTATCGACGCCGACCGACAGCGCATGGCGCGTCAACGCGATGGTGTCGGTGAACGCCGCAACGCCGGTGCCCGGCAGCAACTGGTTCGGCTTGATGCCGCCGGCGATCACGGCCTCCAGCAGCGCGGTGCGCTCGGCGACCGAGAACGAGTTCGCCTCGCCCGTGGTGCCAAGCATCGCAATGGCATCACAGCCTTCGTTCAGCAAATAGCGGCAATGCGCGACAAAGCGCGCATGATCGGGCGCGAGCTCGGCGTCGAGCGGCGTCAACGCGGCGGAGAACACGCCATGTGGGTGCAGCGATGGTGTCGACAAAGCTTCCTCCGATCGTCAGATCGATGTAGTTCGGAATGCGGACATTTTAATCTGCCCCGTTGGTAGGATCAGGCCGCCACCCGCGTCAAGAGCTGTGGCTGTCATGGCAGGGCATGCCGCATCCGCAGATCTCGATCGTGGCACGGCGTTCCGGCTGATCCAGGCACTGATCGAACTTGGCTACCTCCAGGCGCTGCCGAAGCTGATACGGCTGACGACCACGGTGCAGGAGATCACCATCAAGTCTGGCCTGTTGAGCTGAGCGCGCCGCCGGCCGAAGCGCGATTCCCTAAGATCGGCTATTCCGGGACGAGTGTCGCGAGTCCGGCTTCGACAATGGTGATTTCCTCGCTCAGCTGCGCGATGGAGTGCTGCGGGTCGACGCCGGTCACGGCCACCAGCTGCCGCAGCAGGTCCTGGCGATGCGCCAAGATATCTTCCAGGGCATCGCGGTCGTTCAGCCTCACATAGCCCTCAACGATCAATTCAACGGAACGAGACATGCTACTCTCAATACAAATCTGATTTCTGATCTCGCGAAATTATCGTGCTGGCGCGCGGCTGCGGGAATGAAGTCGCGTAAACCTTGACAGGTAAGATTAATGGCGGTGCAACGCATGCCTAAACAGAGATACGATCGAAGTCTGCGGCGATCCGAACGCCCGGGAAGATCTTTGCCGCCTCAGTCAGTATCTCGTCGTCCTCATAGCGGCCCGATAAATGCGTGAGCACGAGCTGCCGGACGTTGTTCGTGGCCGCGAACTGAGCCGCCTCCGCCGCGGTGAGATGGCCGTAATCCCGCGCCGTCGGCGCATCCCGATCCAGGAACGTCGCCTCGATCACCAGCAGGTCCGCATCCGCGGCATGTTTCGATAGCCCCTCGGTGGTCTCGGTGTCGCCGATCACGACCAGTTTCTTAGCCCCACTCGGCGGACCCAGGACATCCTCCGGATCGATCGTCCGGCCACCTTCAATCGTGACCTGTCGACCTGCGGCCAATTCGCCGCGCATGGGACCATCGGGCACACCAAGCGCAGCGAGGCGATCAGACAAGAGATGGCGGCGCGCAGGACTTTGGAAAACGAATCCAAAACTATCGGTGTCGCGATGGCGGACCGGAAAGCAGCGGATGGTAAAGACGCCGGCGTCGACGACCTGCCCTTCAGAGAGCGGCGCGAACTGCACGGGAATCGGCGTTCGGCCCTCGCCCCACAGGCCTGCGAGCATGCGGATGACGATATCGAGTGTAGCAGGCCCGCCATGGATGGTCATCACATCGGAGGTCCGCCGCAGCCCCAATGTCGAGAACAGACCGGGGATGCCGAGTACGTGGTCGAGATGCCCGTGCGTCAGCAGAATACGATCGAGCCGCCGAAAGCCAGCGCCGCTTCGCAGCAACTGTCGCTGCGTGCCCTCGCCGCAGTCGATCAGCATGCGCTGGCCCGCGGCCTCCAGGAGAAGCGCCGGATGGTTGCGCTCTGCGGATGGAACGCTGGCCGAGGTCCCAAGAAATGTCAGGGCGAACATTGCTGACTCTTGTGCGAGGTCGCAGGGCTGATCCGCCCTTATAGCTGCTATTGGCTCGCGCACACTCCAGCCGGAAGGTCGAACGTACGATTCTATTGCTTTAGCTGAGCGCCGACCCGTTCTGGCCCCCGTACGCAGGCAGATCTGGTTCCCGTTGCGCCGCCTCCTCATCTCGCTTTCAAAATTGCACGTTCGGTACCCGGATCGGTTTGCCGCCGGAATGGTCCCGACACGGCGACCAGATATAATGGAGTTGATGATGCAACGAGATGCCGCTGACCTGACCTACGGCTCGATCGGCGCGCTGCTGAGCGCCTTGTACGCGCGCAAGATATCTGCGTCGGAATTGCTCGCGCTTACGATCGCGCGGATCGAGGCTCTGGACGGGCCCATCAACGCGATCATCGTCCGGGATTTCGATCGCGCCAGAGAAGCCGCGCGCGCCGCCGACGCCGCGCTTGGCCGCGGCGAGCGGCTGCCATTACTGGGCATCCCGGTGACTCTGAAGGAGCCGTTCAACGTTGCCGGCCTGCCGACGACATGGGGCTTTCCGCATTTCCGGGATTTTCAACCGGCGGACGACGCCGTCGTCGTCCGCCGGTTGAAGGCCGCGGGCGCCATCATCATCGGCAAGACCAACATCCCGATCGGCTTGCGGGACTTCCAGAGCTACAACGAGATCTACGGGACGACGAACAACCCGTGGGACCTCGGCCGGTCACCCGGCGGCTCCTCGGGCGGATGCGGTGCGGCGCTGGCCGCAGGGTTCGGTCCGCTCTCGATCGGCTCGGATATCGGCGGCTCGATTCGAGTACCTGCGCATTTTTGCGGTGTGTTCGGACACAAGCCGAGCCTCGGCCTGGTCCCGCTGCGCGGATACAGCCTGCCGCCGGCACGCCCCGTTCCCGGCCAGGGTGATCTGGCTGTCGTCGGACCGATGGCGCGCACCGCCTCGGACCTCGGATTGTCGCTCGACGTGATTGCCGGCCCCGACGAGACGCGCGACGGCATCGGCTATCGCCTTGCGCTGCCCGCCCCGCGCCATGACCAGCTCAAAAAATTCAATATCCTTGTAATCGACACGCATCCGTTGATGCCGACGGGTGACGCCGTGCGCTCCGCCATCGGGCGCTTGGCCGACCGGCTCGGCAAATCGGACGCGCGGGTCGCACGCTCGAGCGCATCCCTGCCCGATCTCGCCGATTCCGCACGCCTCTATATGAAGCTGCTGAACGGCGCGCGAAGTCCGCGCCTGACAGCGGCCGCCCTCGCGGAAGCGCAAGGACTTGCCGCAGCACTCGCGCCCGACGACCGCAGCCTGCAGGCCGAGCGCGCGCGTGGCTGGGGCATGATTCATCGTGAATGGCTGGCGGCCGACGCGGCCCGCTTGCAGCTGCAACAAAAATGGCAGGAGCTGTTCCGCGAGTTCGACGCGGTGATCTACCCGGCCGCCGCCGTGCCGGCCTTCCCGCATGATCATTCCGAGCCGTTCGACGCGCGGCACCTCGATATCGATGGCAAGCTCACCCCTTACGCCGATGCGTGCTTCATCTGGGCCGACCCTGCCTCGACTTGCGGACTGCCGGCAACCGCCGTTCCGATCGAGCGCACGCCTTCGGGGCTGCCGATCGGCGTCCAGATCATCGGGCCGTATCTGGAGGACCGAACAACGATTGCTCTGGCCGGGCTGATCGAACGCGAGTTCGGCGGCTTCGTGCCGCCGCCGGCGCTGTCCGCAAGGTAGTCCGCGGGCTAACGAAAGCCGACGGCCCGACTACGTTCTGTCGGCCGACTGCGCCTCGACCGCCTGCACCGCCACGATCGCGACCTGCCGCAGCGCTTCGCGATCGGAGCCCGAAGATGCCATCACGCCCATACCGACCGAGACGGCGGACACATAACGCGCGAGCGCGGCAGGATCTGACGTCGGCTTGAGATCGCCTTCCGCCTTGGCGCGAACAAAACGGTCGCGGAGCTGGTCTTCGTTCTGGGAACGACGGGCGGCGAGTTCGAAGGGGACGCTTTCTGAGCCGGTGCCGCAGGCGATGCCGCCTTGCACGAGCAGGCAGCCGGGCGGATTGGCGGGATCGGTCTGCTTTTCGGCGATGCCCATCAGCATCCGCTCGGCGACATCGCGGGCGGTGGGTGCGCAGACCACCTCATTCATCCAGGCGACGCGCAATTTGGTGTAGCGGTCCAGCGCCGCCTTCAGCAGGCCTTCCTTGTTGCCGAAGCAGGCATAAAGGCTGGGCGGGTTGATGCCCATGGCCTCCGTCAGCTGGGCAATCGTGGCGCCCTCATAGCCATGGCGCCAAAACACTTCCATCGCCTGATCCAACGCCACTTCAGCGTCGAATTCGCGGGGGCGTCCCATGCCCATGTGCCTGTCTCCTTGAAATCGGCGTCGTTCCTCAACCTAACGCCTGATCCTATCTATTTGTTCTAGCTTTCTTTTCTCTTCCGCCTTCCAATTCTTGCGGTAAGCAGCTACAATTTTCTTAGTGAACGGTACATAAGTATCTTGCGCTGCGATATCCATCTCCACATCTGTAGTGAACACTACATTTCTGGAGCGCGCAAATGCCCCCGTCCCAAAGTACCTCTCGTCCCGGCCGTATCCGCCGCCTCCTTGGCGGCGCCGCGATCGTAGGCGCCCTCGCCGTAGCCGGCTCGATCGCGACCGGCCACTATTTTCGTGCCGCGCAAGCGACCGCTACGGCATCCGTGGCTGAGCAGGCCGTCTCCGTGACGGTCGCGATGATCGAACCACGACAGACCGTGCTGTGGGACGATTTCTCCGGCCGGCTCGAAGCCATCCAGCGCGTCGAACTGCGGCCGCGCGTTGCCGGCGCGATCCTCTCGACCAAGTTTACCGAAGGCGCGCTGGTGAAGGCCGGTGACGTCCTGTTTAAGATCGATCCCGCTCCTTACGAGGCAGAGGTCGACAAGGCCAACGCGCAGCTCGAGGCCGCGAAGGCGCGCGTGGTCTTCACCCAAAGCGAGCTCGAACGCGGCGCGCAGCTGGTCGGCAATGCCGTCGTCACCCGCCGTGACTACGACCAGCGCGACAACGCCAATCGCGAAGCCATCGCCAACGTGAAGGCAGCCGAAGCGACGCTGCAGACCGCAAAACTCAATCTCGACTACACCCAGGTGCGCGCGCCCGTCGACGGCCGCGTCGGCAAGATCGAGATCACGGTCGGCAATCTCGTTGCGGCAGGCACCGCCTCCCCGGTGCTGACCTCGCTGGTCTCGGTCAATCCGATCTATGCGTCCTTCGATGCCGACGAAGAGGTCGTGCTGCGCGCACTGAACTCGATCGCGGATGCCGCGGGCAAACGCGGCAACCTGGACCAGATCCCGGTCGAGATGGCGACCTCCGGCGGCCTCTCCGCAAAGGGTCACATCCAGCTCATCGACAACCAGGTCAACGGCCAGAGCGGCACCATTCGTGTCCGCGCGGTGTTCCCGAACGAGGACGGGCGTCTCATTCCCGGCCAGTTCGCCCGCGTGCGGATGGGCCAGCCGAAGGAGCAGACGCTGGTCATGATCGACGAGCGCGCGATCGGCACCGACCAGGACAAGAAGTTCGTGATGGCGGTCGGCGACGACAGCCGTGCGGTCTATCGGCCGATCACGCTCGGTGGCTCCGTTGATGGCCTGCGCATCGTCACCGCGGGCCTGAAGCCCGGCGACCGCATCGTCGTCAACGGGCTGCAGCGCGTGCGTCCGGGCGCCCTCCTCAAGACCGAGGTGGCAGCGATGGGTGCGCGCGGGCAGCAGGCCTCCAACCATAGCAACCAGGACGTGGTGCAACGCTAGTTACGATTCCGGGACGCTTCGCGCGGCCCCGGAGTTCAAACTTTTAGACTCCGAAGACATCACTTCCGGATTCCAGGTTAGCGGGCTTCGTCCCGCCCCGGGATAACGGGGAAGCTGTCTCTCGCGCAGGGGCAAAGACCATGAATCTCTCAAAGTTCTTCATCGATCGTCCGATTTTTGCCGGCGTGCTATCGGTCCTGATCTTTCTCGCCGGCCTGATCTCGCTATTTGCGATGCCGATCTCGGAATATCCCGATGTCGTGCCGCCATCGGTGCTGGTGCGCGCGACCTATCCCGGCGCCAATCCGAAGGTGATCGCAGAGACGGTGGCCACGCCAATCGAGGAGCAGATCAACGGCGTCGAAGGCATGCTGTACATGTCGAGCCAGGCCACTACCGACGGCGCCATGACGCTGACGGTGACGTTCCGGCTCGGCACCGACCCTGATAAGGCGACGCAGCTGGTGCAGAACCGTGTCCAGCAGGCCGAGCCGCGCCTGCCGGCCGTGGTGCGCCAGCTCGGCATCATCACCAAGAAGTCGTCGCCCGACCTCACCATGGTCGTGCATCTGTTGTCGCCGAACAACCGCTACGACATGACGTATTTGCGCAACTACGCGGTGCTCAACGTCAAGGACCGGCTGGCGCGGATCGACGGCGTTGGCGACGTCCAGCTCTACGGCGCCGGCGACTACTCGATGCGGGTCTGGGTCGATCCGCAGAAGGCGGCCGAGCATGGCTTGACCGCGAGCGACATCGTCAAGGCGATCCAGGCGCAGAACGTCGAGGCTGCCGCCGGCGTGGTCGGCTCCTCACCGAACGTCAAGGGCATCGACCTGCAAATGTCCGTCAATGCGGAAGGGCGGCTCGCGAACGAGGATCAGTTCGGCGATATCGTGGTCAAGACCGGTACGCATGGCGAGGTGGTGCGGTTGCGCGACGTCGCGCGTATCGAGCTTGGCGCGTCGGAATACGGCCTGCGCTCGCTGCTCGACAACAAGCAGGCGGTGGCGATCCCGATCTTCCAGGCGCCTGGCTCGAATGCACTGGAGATTTCCGACCACGTCCGCGCCACCATGGCCGAGATCAAGAAGAACATGCCGGAGGGCGTGTCCTACCAGATCGTCTATGACCCCACGCAGTTCGTGCGCTCCTCGATCGAAGCCGTCATCCACACCTTGCTCGAGGCGATCGCGCTGGTGGTGCTGGTGGTGATCCTGTTCCTCCAGACCTGGCGCGCCTCGATTATCCCGCTGCTGGCGGTGCCGGTGTCGATCGTCGGCACCTTCGCGGTGATGCACCTGTTCGGCTTCTCCATCAACGCGCTCAGCCTGTTCGGGCTGGTGCTCGCGATCGGCATCGTCGTCGACGACGCCATCGTCGTGGTCGAGAATGTCGAGCGCAACATCGAGGGCGGGCTGTCGCCACGCGACGCCACCTATCAGGCGATGCGCGAGGTGTCCGGCCCGATCATTGCGATCGCCATGGTGCTGATCGCGGTGTTCGTGCCGCTGGCCTTCATCTCCGGCCTCACCGGACAGTTCTACAAGCAGTTCGCGCTGACGATCGCGATCTCGACCGTGATCTCGGCGGTGAATTCGCTGACGCTGTCGCCGGCGCTATCGGCCCTGCTGCTCAAGGGCCATGACGAGCCGAAGGACCGGCTGACGCTGATCCTTGAAAAGGGCCTCGGCTGGTTCTTCCGCGGCTTCAACAAGGCTTTTACGCGCTCCTCGGAGAACTACAGCGGCACCGTCACCAAGGTGATCTCCGGCAAGGCCGCGGTAATGGGACTCTATGTGGTGCTGGTCGGCCTCACCGCCTTCCTGTTCCAGCAGGTGCCGAGCGGCTTTGTGCCGGGCCAGGACAAGCAATATCTGGTCGGCTTCTCTCGGCTGCCTGATGGTGCAGCGCTCGACCGCACCGAAGAGGTTATCCGCAAGATGAGCGACATCGCGCTGACCCAGCCCGGTGTCGAGAGCTCGGTCGCCTTTCCGGGCCTGTCGATCGCCGGTTTCACCAACTCATCCAACGCCGGCATCGTGTTTTCGACGCTGAAACCGTTCGACGAGCGCAAGGGGCCGGCACTGAGCGGGAATGCCATCGCGGCTGATCTCAACAAGAAGTACGCCGGGATTCAGGAAGCCTTCATCGCGATGTTCCCGCCACCGCCGGTCAACGGTCTAGGCACCATCGGCGGCTTCAAGCTCCAGATCGAGGACCGTGCCGGCCTCGGCTACGAAGCGCTGAACGAAGCGACGAAAGCATTCACGGCGGCGATGCAGAAGGCGCCGGAGATTGCCGGCGTGTTCTCGAGCTTCCAGGTCAACGTGCCACAGCTGTTCGCCGACATCGACCGCACCAAGGCGCTTCAGCTTGGCGTGCCCGTGACGGAGGTGTTCAACACACTGCAGATCTACCTGGGCTCCTACTACGTCAACGACTTCAACAAATTTGGCCGCACCTACTCCGTCTACGTCCAGGCCGATGCGCCATTCCGCGCCCGCGCCGACGACATCAGGCAGTTGAAGGTACGCTCATCCTCGGGCGACATGGTGCCGTTGTCGGCGCTGATGACGATCCGCCAGAGCGCGGGCCCGGAACGTGCGATCCGCTACAACGGCTTCCTGTCGTCCGACATCAACGCGGCTGCTGCGCCCGGCTTCTCGTCGGGACAGGCGCAGGAGGTTGCAACGCGGATCGCAGCGGAGACGTTGCCGCCCGGCTTTGCCTTCGAATGGACCGACCTGACCTATCAGGAATTCATCGCCGGAAATTCCGGTCTCTGGGTGTTCCCACTGGCAATCCTGCTGGTGTTCCTGGTGCTGGCCGCGCTCTATGAGAGCCTGACGCTGCCACTCTCGATCATCATGATCGTGCCGATGGGCTTGCTCGCCGCCATGTTCGGCGTCTGGCTCTCCAAGGGCGACAACAACGTCTTCACCCAGATCGGCTTGATTGTGCTGGTCGGCCTGTCCGCCAAGAACGCGATCCTGATCGTCGAATTCGCGCGCGAGCTCGAATTCGCCGGACGCACGCCAATCCGGGCCGCGATCGAGGCGAGCCGGCTGCGGCTACGCCCGATCCTGATGACGTCGATGGCTTTCATCATGGGGGTACTGCCGCTGGTGCTCTCGACCGGCGCCGGCTCGGAGATGCGGCGAGCCATGGGCGTCGCCGTGTTCTCCGGCATGATCGGCGTCACCGTGTTCGGCCTGTTCCTGACGCCGGTGTTCTATGTGCTGCTCCGGACCGTCACCGGCATGAAGCCGCTGGTGCATCACACCAGCGACACCAGCGCGGCGCCCGTGCAAGGCCTCGGGCACTAGATCAGGGAAACCCCTGAGATCAACAACAGAACGAGCACGGTCTTGCGAAAGACCGTCTCGTTGACCCGGTGAAATGCGATGACGCCGAGCGCGGACCCCGCGAACAACGCCGGCAGGCTGACCGCGAGGTCGACGAAGACCTTTGACGACAGATCTTGATGTCCGACCAGCAGGACGATCGCAAAGACCTGCATCGCCGCGATGAACGGCTGCACCAGGCCGCGTTGCTCGCTCTTGGGCATGCCGCGCATGTCGCACCAGATCGTGGGGATCGTGCCGGGCATGGCGGTGAGCCCGCCGACGAGCCCTCCTCCGAATCCGATCAGCGCAACCCAGTGCCTGCCGACGGCCTCGCTCGCCGTCACCAGCGTCGGCCGCAGCAGCATATAGGCGGCATAGAGCGCAACGACGGCGCCAAAGCCGCGCCGGAGCAGATGTGTATCGGTGCTCTGCAACAGCGAGACCGCGATAGGAACGCCGGTCAACCCGCCCATGATCAGGAACAGGCTTCCCTCCCATCGGATGTTGCGCCGGAGTGCCCACAGATTGCTCGCCTGCACGCCGATGCTGCACGCCATCATCAGGGGCACCGCCTCCAGCGGCGGGAATACGCGCAGCAGGATCGCGCCCGCCACGGCAGAGAACGCAAAGCCCGAGAGCCCCGAGACGAAGGCGCCGGCGAATACGGCAACGCTGAGCAGCATCAGGGTCCTGATGTCAGGCATAATCCACCCTCCGCTCAGTCAAAAAGAATCTGCGATACCGGCGCAGCCGCACTTTCCGCGCAAGCCTTGGGCTCGTCCGGAAACTGCACCTGCATCGCATGCGCGTGCGACCGTTCCAGCATGGCGAGGCCCGCCATCTGCAAGGTGACAAGTGCGGCGGTGAGCGCTATCGCGACGATGTCGACGTTACGCGCGCGCGAGGCCGGGGTGTCTGGGCGCGCGCTCGCGCGCATCAGATTGATGGGCATTCTCTGAAAATTCCTCTTCATTGCAGACAGAAATGATCTCATTCAAAAGCAAAATGTCATGCTGCTCTTCCAGCAGGTCGCGATAGCGCTGCAAGACGCGCCGCGCCTCGATGGCACGATGCTGATGCAGCGTCGCGACCACGCGATCGACGACGTCGTGGAACTTCCCAACCAGGCTCCGTGCCGTTGTTCGCATATCGATCTCCTCTCAACCTGAAAGCGAGATTGATGGAATTCACTTCCAGCCACTGTGAGTTGCTTCACACAAGAATCGAACGCGACGAACAACAAGCCGTGTGGGCTCTCGTAGGAGAGAACGCAGCAGATCGCGTCACCCAAACGAATGACGCGCGATAACATTCTGATGATGAAATTGAGAGCGCTGTGCTTCTTCGGCGCTGACGATGCGTCAGTGAACCAGCGGGTTGGAAAATCCTGCCGCGAGCTTGACGAGGTCGGCCTGCCGGCTCGTACCGGTCTTGGCGAAGACACGATGCAGATGCGTCTTCACGGTCGTCTCTGCGATACCGAGCGCGGCGGCCGTCTCAGGCACGCCGCCGATTTCGACGATGGACTGCAGAACCCTAAGCTCGGCAGGCGTCAACTCGAACGCGCGATCGATCAGGCCGGCGCAAGAACGGGCATCAAGTTGCGCCTTCCAGACAAACAGTGCCCCGGTGGCACCACCGGATCCGCCTGCGCTCTCCTCCCGCAGCAGCGACGGCAGCGCGATGACGTGGGCGATATGATGGGATCCGTCATCTGCAGTCAGCTGAATTTTTCGGCCCGTCGCCGCTGCGGTCGCCACCTCCGCTTCATCCCGGAAGATGTTCCGCAAGGCTGCATTTGCGTCAGGTGTTCTTGCCAGCAACCGGCCGCCGACGGACCGCAGGACATCGTCTGCATCCAGGATGCCATCTGCTGCAGGATTGCTATGGACTATATTGCAGGCGGCATCGAGCAGGATCACACCCGCATTGAGGCGATCCACGACATCGGCCAGCGCCATCGACTTCTGTTGCTTCCGTTCGATCGCCCGGTTGATCATCAAGGCGCGGCTCGCATGCGGTGCGATCAGCTGCATCCGTGCACGCATCTTCGCGTCCAGCATCTCCCTGCCCGGGATGACCGTCATCAACATCGGAGGCGACGAGTTGGACTGCTCCAGCACCACATTCGCGACGTCAGCACATCCCTGGGGACGCAGCCATTCCTGATAGAAGCGGCCGCGGCGGTACTCGTCGAAATTGACGAGATCCGGGATGTTGCGTACCTCGCCGTAGCGCGGCAGCCTGGCGAGCGGGTCATGCTGTGCGTATTCATCGGCATAGAGCTGGATGAAATGCGGGTCGACCCCGCAATAATAGTGCGTCGATCCGGACCTGCTGATCTTATCTTTTGAAATCAGCCCGCAGGCCCGGCTGCCGAAGAATCCATTGAGCATGACGACGACACCGGACCACAACTCAGGATTGAGTCCGGCGTCATAGATGCTCTCGATCAACTCGGAGTCTTTTGCGGTCAGCTGCATTGAAATTGCCAATAGTCCGGCGCGCGGATTTGAGACGTTGATGCCCTGCGGCTTTTCTAGGGAGTCGGCCGAGCGACCAAAAAGTTCAACGGTTCCGACGCCAATTGACCAATCAGTTGACAAGCGGATTGGAGAATCCGGCTGCGAGCTTGACGAGGTCAGCCTGACGCGAGACGCCCGTCTTGGCGAACACGCGATGCAGATGGGTCTTCACCGTCGTCTCCGCGATTCCGAGCGCGATGGACGTCTCCGGAACGCCGCCGACCTCGACGATCGACAGGAACACGCGCAGCTCCGCCGGCGTCAGGTCGAAGGTCCGCGCGATCAGCTCGCCGTAGGACTGCCCACCGAGCGTGACCTTGCGCAGCAACAGTGCGCCGACGGCATCGGACGTCCGCTCGCTGCCGTTGCGCAGCACTGAGGACAGCGGCAGGATATGCGCGACGTAGCGTTCGCCCTTGGACGAAAGCAGCGGAATCGCATGCCCGCCAGCGGCAAGCCGTATTACGTCGCCACGGGTCGCGAAGGCCTCGCGCAGCGTCTGATTGGCCGCCGCGCCGCTGGTCACGAGCTGGCCGGCAACGATGCGGACCACGTCGTCAGCTTCGAGCATGGCGGAGCCGCTCGCATTAGCGTGCACCACGTGGCAGCAGGAATCGAGCAGGAAAATACCGGATGACAGATTATCCAGGACGTCAGCGAGCGCCGTGGCCAGCGTCAGCTTCGATCTGATCGCACGGTTGACAAGCAGCGCGCGGCTGGCGTGCGGCACGATCAGCGACATCCGGTGCTTCATCCTCGCGTCGACCATGCGGCGGCCGGAGAGCACTGTCATCATCACCGGGCAGTTCGCGTTCGACTTCTCGAGCACGACGTTGGCCGCGTCGCTGCTGCCCTGCGGCCGCATCCATTCCTGATAGAAGCGCCCGCGGCGATACTCGTCGAAATTGACGAGATCGGGGATGCTCACGATCTGGCCGTGTGGCGGCAGGATCGTCAGCGGATCGAACCTGGAATGGGTCTCCGAATAGAGCTGGATGTAGCGCGGATCGGCCCCGCAGTAATAATGCGTGACGCCGAACTTGCTGATCGAGTCCTTGGAAAACAGCCCGCAGGCCTGGCCGCCGACGAAATCGCGGATGCCCACGACGACGTCGTTCCACAAGGCGGGATCGAGACCGGCGTCGTAGATCCGGTCGACCAAATCGGGCAGCTTCGGCGGTCTGTGCATGGCGACAAAATGGATTTGGATGAACAGTGCCGGGCACCCTAGCACATCGGGAGCGTGCCCCCATCCTCCGATCGGAGGATGGGCGCCGGCCGGGCGGATGGAGCCCGGCCGGCAGGCATCGCGTTCGGACCGCCAGGGCTGATGCCGGCTCAGAACGCGACGCGGAGGCTTCCTTTTGCGGTTCCGCTCAAGTCTCCCAACCTACCCTCTCGACACTCTCAGCCCAGACCGCCGTGCGATAGATTTCACGCCCACCATCGTCCCTGACACGGATCCAGGCATCGCGATCGCGCAGATCATCGCGCCAGACGAAGAGGTGTTTGGCCATCTCGTCGGCGACCACGAACGTCGCCTTCGCGTGCTCGAAGACCATGCCCCCCGGATCAATCTTCACGACATTGCCGACCAGGAGGTCGAAGAAGAATCGATGCATTCAACACTCCGGTCACACACTTACGATCAAGGCTCGCGTGAAAAATTCCCTGCGCCAGATCGAAATCGGCGGGCCGCTCAAATTTTCCGGGATGAGATCACCCCGCCGCGCCGCTCCTGACGTCGCTCGGCGTGGCGCCATAGGCACGCCGGAAAGAGCGGTTGAAATAGGAGAGATCGCCGAAGCCGACGTCATAGGCGATCGAGGAAACCGGACGTTCGGCAAATTCCGGTTCCCGCAACATACGATGGGCGCGCTTCAGACGCTGCTCGATCAGGAAAGAGGAAAACGTCTTGCCGTCGGCCTCAAACAGACGCTGGAGATGGCGCGGCGTGACGCCGAGCTCCTGCGCGACGCCGGCGACCGAGAGGTCCTGCCGCCAGCAATTGTTGGCGATCAGGAATTTGGCCTTGCGCAAGCGGGCGGCTTTCGCGCCACGCCGGCCGGCGCTTTCCCGGACGTCATCGGTGGGACCGAGCACGAGCGCCAGGAGATCGTGCAGATGCCCGACACCCAGGTCACGCAAAGCGGGCGTTGCCAGCGCATTCTCCCGCACCAGCGACGTGGCGTAGTCGACGAGCACCCTGATCTCGGTCTGGCGATCCCGGATGACACGCATCACCGCATCGTCGACGTCCATGATGATCGGTGCGAGAACCTGCCGCGGCACGCGCAGCGAGAAGCAATCTCCAGCCACAAACCGTTCGAAGGTCGTGGCATCATCAGCACTGGTTAGCACGGCCTCTCCGGGACCGAGCAGCAGGTCTCGTCCCCGCCCCGTAACTCCGACGGTTCCGGACCGGTTGAAGACCAGAGCCAGACTGTCGTCGCCGTCGGCGACGAGCTGCCGGGAGCGAACGACCCTGGCGCCGAACAGCGTACCGAGCAGCAGTTGCGCATCCGGCAGCGAATGCGCCGTAAGGCTCGCCACGATAGGCTCGCCATCGCGAATTTCGAGCTCGGCCTTGAGCACGCCGCGGCAGTAGAAATCGCGCAGCATCGTAACGCGCTCGCTGTCCGGAATATCACTCGACGAGATCTTGAGAATGGAAACATCGTCCTTGCCGCTCACCGCAATCCCTCCAACCGACGAGCAGGCTTGACCACGCGCTGTTGTTTCCCCGCACTCGTATCCGGTGCCGCGCATTTGTGGTGGCGCGCATTGCCCTTCTCATTCCTGAAACCGCCTATACGAAAGTGTCAGATGACAAGCGTCATACGTTCGGAGGACAAATGCAGCTTGGACTTCACAATGGATTGAGACCGCGCAATCTCGCAGCGCACGAATTGAATTGGATCACACGGCGTCGTCTGGGCCGGTCGCCTGCACGAACGGCGCGGCAAAGCCCGCCGCAATCTTCACGAGGTCGGCCTGCCTGCCGGCGCCGGTCTTCTCGAACAGGCGACCAAGATGCGTTTTCACTGTCGTCCCGGCAATTCCGAGCTTTGCCGCGATGTCGGGAACTCCACCGAGCTCGACGATGGCCATCAGCACGCGCATTTCAGACGGCGTCAGCCTGAATGCCGCAGCGATCGCGTTCGTTGCGAGTCGAGGCATCATTGAGGCCTTTTGCAGGAACATCACCGTGGCGGCGGCATCGCGTTGCAGGCCATGTTGGCGCGTCAGCGAAAACGCGTGAGCCAGATAGTGCTGGCCGTCGGCCGACGTCATGAGCTCGATCCTGCGGCAGTCGGCCGAGCTGGTTCCGCCTTCGGCGACGATATCGAAGAGGCTGCGGAATATTTTGTCGGCCTGGGTGTTGCGCGCCACGATGCGATCGCCGACGATCGCGAGCAGATCGCCGTCGGCCAGCATTCGCCGACACGATGCGTTGGCGTGAACGACCCGTCCGTCCGCATCGAACAGGCAGATCGCCGTGCTCAAGGCGTCGAGGACTTCCGCAAGGTCAGCCACGGTGTGGGAGCGCGCCCTGATCTGCCGACCCATGACGCGCGAGCGCTGGATGTGCGGTGCGAGTAACCGCATGCGCTCGCGCATAGCGTCATCGACGGTTCCGCGTGACCGGCCGCGCATGACCTGCAAAATCGTGGTGCGCGCATTCGATCGCTCGAGCGTGACGGTCGCGAGGTCGACGGCGCCCTGCGGTTCCACCCACTCGCGATAGAAGCTCGTGGCCACGAAGTCCGAATAGGGCATGACATCGGCCACACCGATTGTCTGTTCAACGGGCAGATCGAGGTGGCGATCGAGCAATGGATCCAGCTCGACATATCGATCCCGATAGAGCTCGCGAAAGCGGGAGTCCGTGCCATAGTGCTGGTGGATTTCGATCGAGAGCCTGGCGGCGTCCCGCGAGAGAATGGTCACGGCCGAGCCGCCGACGAAACCCGCGACCTGCTCCAGGGCAGCGCTTCGTTGTGCCGGATCGACCGCCGCATCGTAGATCTCGCCGACGAGCGAGGAGAATCTGTTCGCCTCGAGGATCGTCATCGGCGAAGCAATGTGATCTGGAGGCTGACGATGAAGAAGGGCCGGCCGATCGTCGTCATTGACGACGAGAAAACGTCGGAGAAGAATGCTGGAATCTCGAACATCGCCCTTGCGTAACGTCAACCGCAGGGGTGCGGCTTGGACGTTTTCGCCAAAGACTAGGATAAATGCGAACAGCGAGGTGGCTGTGTGCCGTGCATCACGCGCCCTCTCGCTGCTTTTTCAATCAATCGCGCCCGAGTGCGGAATCTTATTTCCGGTTCTCCTCGCAGAACTTCAGCGCGGCTAGCGCCTCTCCGGCGCGGGGAATCTGCATCTCGATGCTGTCGTCATCATCGTCCTCGAAATCCAGCGTGAGGCGCTTGGCTTTCGACAGGCGGTCCATCATGGACTGATCGTACTCGAAGATGCCGCGCACTGTGGTCTTGTCCATGACCTCCCACTTCGCCTTGGACATGATGTCGGCGTCGTCGGTGCCGACGTCGGCCTTCAGGATCTCGCCGACCTTGTCCCACTCCCAGCCGTCATAGATCATCACGATCACAATGGCCTTGTCCGAATGGGTGATGACGATGACGTAGTCGCGGTTCTCGTCATCCTTGTCCTTGTAGCCGCGGCTCGCGTTGCAATGGGTGTCCTGGGTGCGCTTCTCGATGGTCCAGTCACCGACCTTGGACTGTTGCGCAACCGCAGGCCCGGCACTTAAGGCGCCCGCGAGCAGGGCGGCGGCAAGAAGAATTCGCTTCATGTCAGCCTCCAGCGTTTTCCCCGGATCAAGCTGACCACCTCTCCCGACGAGCCGCAAGGGCGTCAGCCGCTCCGACTCGCCGATGGTGAAGGGCACCAACGCTTTAGGCGCGCCGCGGCACGATCGCGATCGGGGTGAAGGTGTAAACCTCCTCACCGTTCTGGTTGAACATCGTCCATTTCACGAGAGCGATGCCCTGCGGCTTCGACTTCGACGGCGTCAGGCTCATGACCTCGCCGACCAGATGCAGCCGGTCATTCGGCCGCACCGGGATGGTCCAGCGCAGACCGTCGACGCCGGCGCCGATCAGCGGGTGCGGGCCGAATGGACGGGTCTGGATCGCGAGATTCATGGCGATCGCCGCGGTGTGCCATCCCGACGCAGCCAGGCCATTAAACATGGTCGCCTTGGCGGCCTCGTGATCGAGATGCATCGGCTGCGGATCGAACTCGGCGGCGAACCGCTTGATGTCGGCCTCGGTGACCTCGACCTCCGGGGATTTGAAACGCATACCGACGGTGAGATCATCGAACCAGGCGACCTGTGCCATGATTTTGCCTCGAAATGTGATGCGACGCGCGCGATACGCACGACCAAAGCAGTCGTTTGGTGGCCGGATGTAAAGGTTTGACCGCTCACAGGCCAGCCCCGGTTCCCCGCGAAACCCCTTTCCCAAATCGACGAAACACGCCTGAAACAGATGTCCGGTTATCTGGTTATCAAAATCATACAGGGACGTGCGTCATGCAATTCTTCCTCGACCTGATCAGCGAATATGCCTGCTGCCAGCATCTCGTCGCCCAGCCGCTTGGGGAGGATGAGCTATGATCGAGCTGATCTCTGCCCTCCTCATCCTCTGCAGCGTCGGCGTCTTCGCGGCCCATGCGCTGGATGCCTATCGCACCACGCACTTCTGACCAGCGGTGCCGGCGTACGCCTCGCTAGAACGGCCGCCGGTAAAAGTGCTCCGAATGCGTTGCCGGCGGAAACCGGTTTGCGAGCGCCAGCGCGCCTCTCTCGTCCGTCTCAAGTGCGATCTTCTGCGCCAGCATGACGTCGCCCGGCACGAGGAATCCTGACGGGACGAAGCACCACCCCATGGTCGCATTTCCTGCGTCGTCGACCTCGTGGACATTGGCGGCAGTGCCGTAATGAATGCGATAGCGCTTGCCGCTGTCGCAACCGATGACGTCAAAATGCCGGTGCTGCTCGAATTGTGCGCGCTGCTCCACAGACAGCCATTCGGACAACAGCCGGTTGCCGCGCGCCTCGGGCGTGTTCTCGCCGAAGAAGCGACGGTAGAGTTCGCGGAGCGCGTGCAGGCGCGCTCGCGCGGGCGCGCGGAGCCTGAAGACCGCAATCATGACCCGTTCAGATCAACCGCCAACCAGGCGGGGATAGAACAACGTTTCCCGCGCGGTCGGGTCGAACGATCTGATACGAGTGACTTCGCCGGGCCCGGTCCGGTACGCGGCGGTAAAGCCCGCGCCTGTCAGCTCCCGAAAGCGTTGTTCGGCCCGCGCCAACGCTTCGGCATTTTCGGGATCAAACTCGTGGCGTGTGTCGCCAGTCTGGTCCATCACGATCTGGGAAGCCATGTTGAGTCTCCTCATGCCCAGCCCTGAACTTGATCTAAGCAAACGTCGTGCCGTCGGTTCCTGAAAGCAACAACTTTCTCTGACCCGTGGGGTCACGCCTTGCGGAGCACCTCAGCGCGCGGCGGCCGCCCCACCGCCCTGATCGATCTGCCGGCCCATCAGCGCGATGGCCTTCTGGTAGACGCCGGCCGCATTCCAGGCCTGGATGGCGGCGAAATTCGGCTCACCCGGCTGGTAACCGGCTCCCGCGCGCCAGCCATTGGCTTTCAGGAAGTTCGCAGTCGAGCTCAGCGCGTTGGCGGCGACATCTAAATTGCCGGTGCCATAGGCCAGGATGTTCTTGGGCATAAACTGGGTCTGCCCGACCTCGCCATGCATCGAGCCGCGGGTTGCCCCCGACAGCGTACCGCGGTCGACCAGCTTCAGCGCCGCATAGAGCTGCTCGGTGAAGAATTCGGGGCGACGGCAGTCATAGGCGAGCGTCGCGATCGACGAGAGCATGTTCTGGTTGCCACGCTGGCTGCCGAAACCGGTCTCCATGCCCCAGATCGCGATCAACGGCCCCGGCGGCACGCCGTAGCGCTGCTCGATCGAGGCGAACATCGCCGCTTGCGACCGCTTCAGCGACCGCCCGCGCGCCACAATGGTGGTAGCGCCGCGCTTGGCCAGGAACTGGTCGAGCGACAGTGAAAAACTGTGCTGGCTGCGATCGGCGCCAATGGTCGCGCTGGCATAATTGGTCTGCATCAGCGCCGAGATCGCGGCCTGGCCGATGCCCTTGCCCTGCGCCTCCGCGCTGAACTCGCGTTTCCAGGCCTCGAAGCCGCCCGGCCCGTTGCCGCATTGCGCGGCTTTCGCTGAGGGGGCGAGGGACAACAGCAGCGCAGTCGCGCCGATCATCGCCGTCGCAACGGTTCTGCCCTTGATCATTCCGCGTTCCTTCTCTTGATTGCGCGACCGGCTCGCGCGCGCATAATCCTACGCCGGCCGCGCTCGCTCAAGCCCTGACCGATGCAATCAATGCAGGCAATGCGCTTGACATCAATCAAACACTCACCGTCCGCCATCCGTCCCGAGCAGGAAATCCACCATGATGCCCTGGTGCTGCTGGTACATGTCGGTGCCGGTCGCGGTGATGCACCCGATCTGGCGGGCGGTTGCGATGAACGGCGAAACTTCCGGCTTGGTGATGACGCAGCCGCAATAAGCCGACGGCGCGAGCCTCTTGACGTCGACCGGCAGCGGATCGCCGTCCTTCATCCCGGCAGGGGTGGCATTGGCGACGAAATCGAAGCCGGAGGGATCGGCAGTTCCGACCCGCGCGCGTCCTTTGCCGAGCCTGTTGAGCTGCCCAATCAGCACGTCGCGGCGCTCCTGGGCGCTGTCGTGAACGGCGATCTCGATGACGCCTGCCTCAATCAGGGCAAGCGCGATGGCCGAGCCCGCCCCACCGGCGCCGACGAGAAGCGCCCGCAGGCCTTGGGGGTCGATCCCCTTCGCCCGCGCCGCGCCGACGAAGCCGAGGCCGTCCACCATGTCACCGTGCCACGAACCATCGGCCCGCCGGCGCATCAGGTTCACCGTGCGCAGGAAGTGCGCGCGTTCCGTCGCGCTGGTGCAGGCCTGGTAGCAGGCGAATTTGTGCGGGATGGTCACCACGATCCCGTCGAGGTTCTTCAGCCGGCTCGCCACCGAGAGAAACTCCGGCAGATCGGCGGTCGAGACCTGAACCGGAACGAGAATGCCATCGTGGCCGCGGGCTGCGAACTCGGCCGATACGCCCGCGGGCGAACGCACCTGCGCGATGGGATCGCCGACGATGACGTAAAGCCGCGTTGCGCCTGATGGCGCCGGGATCATGCCGCTCATCTCGGGACCGGGGCGCCGTCGGTCTTCGCGTCCGCTCCATAGGTCAAGTCCAATCCGTCCAGGCTGCCCTCTTTCCGCCACTTGGCAAGCAGCCGGAGGAACGCCATCGGCCCCCGCCAATACTGGCTGTTGCGCGCTGCGATCGGATCGAACACACCTTCATTGTTGTAGTAACCGGGCGTACATTCGGCGAGATAGTTCTGACGGCCGAGCGCGGCTTTCACGACCTCGTCGACCCAGGCGTTCTCGGCGGGAAGCGTCGGCTCCAATGTCCTTGCACCGCGTTTGCGCACCTCCGCAATCACATAGGCGATGTGCTGCGACTGCTCGTCGATGATGTGCGGGAAGTTGGCGCTCTGGCCTGCCTGCACCGTCACGATCAGGAAGCAGTTCGGGAAGCCGCGGCTGTAGAAGCCGTGCATGGTCTTGACGCCATCGCGCCAGCGCTCGGACAGGCTCATGCCGCCGCGGCCATAGACCTCAAATCCCATGCGCCGTGCATAGTCGGTGCCGACCTCGAAACCGCTGGCATAGATCAGACAGTCAAGCTCGTGGGCCTTGCCGTCGACGACGACCGCATTCTCCGTGATGCGCTCGACGCCCCTGCCCCCGGTGTCGACGAGATGCACGTTGGGGCGATTGAACGTGTCCAGATATTCGTCGTGAAAGCACGGTCGCTTGCAGAACGCCTTGTACCAGGGTTTTAGCGCGGCTGCGGCTGCTTCGTCCTTCACCACCGCGTCGACGCGGGCCCGGATCTCCTCCATCTTGCGATAGTCGGCCTGCTCGATCACCTTCAGCGCATCTTCCATCGAGGTCACCGGCTGTGGCTGGCGGCGCGGCGCCAGCAGGATCTCGCCGAGCAGGCCGGTCCAGCCGTCCTGCACCAGATCCCGCTCGAACGGCTCGCCGGAAATCACGGCGGTGAAATTGTCCATGCGCTCGCGCTGCCAGCCAGGCTTCAGGCTTTCCGCCCAGGCATGATCCGTCGGCCGGTCGTCGCGCACGCCGATCGCCGACGGCGTGCGCTGGAACACGTAGAGCTCCTTCGCCGAGCGGCCGAGATGCGGCACGCATTGCACGGCGGTCGCGCCGGTGCCGATGATGCCGACCCGCTTGTCGGCGAGACCGTCGAGACCGCCCTCGGCGCTGCCGCCGGTGTAAGCGTAGTCCCAGCGGCTGGTATGGAAGCTGTGCCCCCTGAAGCTTTCGATGCCGGGAATGCCCGGCAGCTTCGGCCGACTGAGCGGACCTCCGGCCAGAATGACGAAGCGTGCACGGATGCTGTCGCCACGATCAGTCTCAACCAGCCAGCGCCCATCCTGTTCCTGCCACGTCATCCGCGAGATGACGGTCTGAAACAGCGCGCGGTCGTAGAGATCGAAGTGGCGGCCGATGCGGCGCGAATGTTCGTAGATCTCCGGCGCTCGCGCATATTTGCGCACCGGCATGTAGCCGGTCTCTTCCAGCAGCGGCAGATAGATATAGCTCTCGGTATCGCAGGCCGCGCCGGGATAGCGATTCCAGTACCAGGTGCCGCCGAAATCGGCAGCCTTTTCCACGATGCGGAAATCGGTGATGCCGGCCTCGCGCAGACGGGCGCCACAAAGCAAGCCACCGAACCCGCCGCCGACGATCAGCACCTCTGTCTCTTCGTTGATCGGCGCGCGTGTAAAACCGGGAGCGGCCCAGGGATCGTCCAGGTAGCGGGCAAAGCCGCCCGTCGCCTCCACATACTGCGCCTTGCCTTCGGAGCGAAGACGCAGGTCGCGCTCGTCGCGATAGCGCGCGCGCAGGGCTTGAATATCGATGCTAGGCGCGCCGGCTGCACCGGTCTTGTGTCTTTCCGCTGACATCGATCTCCTCCACGACGGCCGCTGCTTCGGCCCGCAGCGTGCGCCAGTTAGCCCTGAAAAAGGGACGCATGCAATCGTATCAGCCGCTTTTTGCGTGTACGCCGCGCGACGTTCCGCTACCTTGCACGCAAGCGCGAATGCGACATGCAACGACATGACTTCAAGAACGACATCGCTATCCGGAGGGGACAATGCAGGGATTGATGATGGACATGCCGCTGCTGATCAGCGGCTTGATCCAGTATGCCGCCGATTATCACGGCGAGGCGGAGATCGTCGCGCGTGAGATCGAAGGCGACATTCATCGCTACACCTATGCCGAGGCCCATCCGCGCATCAAGCGCACGGCGTTGGCCTTGCAACGGCTCGGCATGAAGCGCGGCGACCGCGTCGGCACGCTGGCCTGGAATACGCATCGTCATTTCGAGATGTTTTATGCAGCGCCGGGCATGGGCTACGTGCTGCATACTGTCAATCCGCGGCTATTCCCCGAACAGCTCGTCTACATCATCAACCACGCCGAAGACCGCATCCTGTTCGTCGACCGCGCGACGCTGCCGATTGTCGAGGCGATCGCGCCGCAGCTGAAGACGGTTGAAGCCTATGTGATCATGTCGTCGCGCGAACGCATGCCAGAGACGAAGCTTGCGAACGTGCATTGCTACGAGGAACTCCTGGACAAGGAGAGTGACGCTGATTTCGCCTGGCCGGAGTTCGACGAAAAATCCGCCTCCACCATCTGCTATACTTCGGGCACGACAGGCAATCCGAAGGGCGTGATTTATTCGCACCGCGCCGCGATCCTCCAGACCATGACCTGCTGCAATTTCGATTTCATTCCCGGGCATCGCGAGGGCGTGCGCGAGGTGATGATGCCGATGGCGCCGCTGTTCCACGGTAATGGCTGGAATATGCCGTTCACCGTCCCCTATACCGGCTCGAAGCTGGTGCTGCCCGGCCGCAATTACGAGCCCGACAAGCTCTACGAGCTGCTGGAAGGCGAGAAGGTGACGCTGTCAGCGGGCGTGCCGAGCTTCTGGCTGATCCTGCTCGACTGGCTCGGCCGCACCGGCAACACGTTCACGACGCTGCGCGCAACGCTGTCGTCGGGTTCGGCTCCGCCCCGCGCGATGGTCGAGAAGCTCAAGCGCGACTACGACGTCGACTACATCCAGGCCTGGGGCATGACGGAGGCGCTGGGCTGCTCGATGCCGGGGTTGAGGCCTGGCTCGGAGCATCTCAGCGAAACGGAGATATTCGACCGGCGCCAGGTATCGGGCCGTGCCTGCTTCGGCACCACCTTGCGCATCGTCGACGACGGCGGCACCGAGCTGCCGCGCGACGGCAAGACCGTCGGCCATCTGCGCGCCCGCGGCCCCTGGGTCGCCTCCGGCTACATGAAGTTAGAGGAAGGCCTCGACCGCGACGGCTGGCTCATCACCGGCGACATGGCCGTGATCGACGCCCACGGCCACGTGACGCTGACCGACCGCTCCAAGGACGTGATCAAGTCGGGCGGCGAATGGATCTCCTCCATCCAACTCGAGGACATCGCGCTGTCCCATCCCGACGTGCTGCAGGCGGCCGTCGTCGCGATCGCCCATGAAAAGTGGCAGGAACGTCCCCTGCTCCTTGTCGTCCGCAAGAAGGGAGCGACCGTCGACGGCAAGACCCTGCTCGACCACATGCGGCCGAAAATCGCGAGCTGGTGGATGCCGGACGCGGTCGAATTCCTGGATGAATTCCCGATGACCGGCACCGGCAAGGTGCTCAAATCCGCGCTGCGCGAGAAATTCAGGACGTATCGCGTCGGGTAGTCTCCGCCCTCTCGGTACGCGATCGTCTTCATCTTTTGGTAGATTCGGGGGCGATATATCCGAGGCATCGCTAACCCCTTATCGAGGACATCATGGCGTTTTCCGGATTGGGCCTGCATCTCGGCAATCTGTCGCGCCTGTCGAACGCGCAGACGCGTTCGGTCAGCCCTGAAAATTTCACCGGCGAAAAGGGCAAGGGCGGCATGTCCGTCGACGGGCCTGCGGCGCCCCAGGCCCGCGATCTCGGGCAAGGCTGGAAGATTTCGCCCTATGTCGTGATCGAGCCCGGCGCGACATTCACGCTTGCCGACATCGAGGGACAGGGCGCCATCCAGCAGATCTGGATGACGCTGGCGCGCGGGGGTCTGCGCCATTCAATCCTGCGGGTCTACTGGGACGACCAGGAGCATCCGAGCGTGGAATGCCCAGCCGGCGACTTCTTCGCCTGCGGATGGGAGGAGTTTGCACAGGTGTCGTCGCTGGCGGTCTGCGTCAATCCCGGACGCGCGTTCAACTGCTATTGGGAGATGCCGTTCCGCAAGCGCGCGCGCTTCACGATGGAAAACCGCAGCGAGGAAGCGCTGACGGTGTACTACCAGATCAACTACACCCTGACCGGGGTGCCCGAGGATTGCGCCTATTTCCATGCGCAGTTCCGCCGCACCAATCCGCTTCCTTACAGGGACGTCTACACCATCCTCGATGGCGTCAGCGGGCGCGGCCAATATGTCGGTACCTACATGGCCTGGGGTGTCAACAACAACGGCTGGTGGGGTGAAGGCGAAATCAAGTTCTTCATCGATGGTGACGGCGAATTCCCGACCATCTGCGGCACCGGCACCGAGGATTATTTCTGCGGCGCGTATAATTTCGATCCCTATGTGGCGCATTCCGGCCGAGGCGCCGCGCAGCAATCGCGCTATCAGGAATTCACCACGCCCTATGCCGGCCTGCCGCAGGTGATCCGTCCCGACGGCGTCTACAAATCGCAGCAGCGCTTCGGCATGTATCGCTGGCACATCCCCGATCCCATCCGCTTCCAGAGCGACCTTCGCGTCACCATCCAGGCGCTGGGCTGGCGAACCGGCCTCAAGGAGGCAAAATATCTTCCGCTGCAGGACGACATCGCTTCCGTGGCGTTCTGGTACCAGACGCTGCCGGCCGCGCCGTTCCCCAAGCTGGCCGAGCCGGAATATCTCGAGATCGACTAGCCCGACGCCCGAGGAGGTCCAGCATGCTCTACCCGATGTCGCCAAAAGTCGTCGAGCTCAAGCGCAAGCTCGAAAGTTTCATGGACCGGCACATTTACCCGAACGAGGAGCGATTCTATCGCGAGGCGGAAGAGCTTGGGCCGTGGAAAGTCTATCCAATCGTCGAGGAATTGAAGCCGCTCGCGCGCGCCGAGGGCCTGTGGAATCTGTTCCTGCCGCAGTCCAGCCATGGCGCGGGCCTGACCAATCTCGAATACGCCCCGCTCTGCGAAGTCATGGGCCGCTCGCACTTAGCGCCGGAAGTGTTCAACTGCTCGGCGCCTGATACCGGCAACATGGAGGTGCTGGAGCGCTACGGCACGAAAGAGGACAAGGAGCGCTGGCTGAAGCCGCTGCTCGCGGGCGAAATCCGGTCCTGCTTTGCCATGACCGAGCCTGCGGTCGCCTCATCCGATGCAACCAACATCGAAAGCTCGATCGTGCGTGACGGCGACCATTACGTCATCAACGGGCGCAAATGGTACACGACCAACGCGACCGACCCGCGCTGCAAGATCTGCATCTTCATGGGCAAGACCGATCCTGACAACGCAGATCGCCACAAGCAGCAATCCATGATCCTGGTGCCGATGGACAGGCCAGGCATCGAGGTGAAACGCCCTCTCCCCGTCTTCGGCTTCTACGGCGTGCCCGATCGCGCCTCGGAGGTCATCTTCACCAACGTACGCGTGCCCCGGGAAAGCATCTTGCTCGGCGAAGGCCGCGGTTTTGAGATCGCGCAGGGCCGCCTCGGCCCCGGTCGCATCCATCATTGCATGCGGCTGATTGGCTTGTCCGAACGCACACTGGAAAGGATGTGCCGGCGCGTGCGCAGCCGCGTCGCCTTCGGCAAGCCGGTCTCGGAGCAGACGGTGACCCAGGAGCGCATCGCCGAGGCGCGCATCATGATCGAGCAGGCTCGCCTGCTGACGCTGAATGCCGCCTACGCGATGGACACCGTCGGCAACAAAGTCGCGAGGGCCGAGATCGCGATGATTAAGGTCGCCGTTCCCAACATGGCCTGCCAGGTCATCGACTGGGCCATCCAGGCCCATGGCGGCGGCGGCACCTCAAACGATTTTCGTCTGACGCAGGCCTACGCCACCGCGCGCCTGCTGCGTCTCGCCGACGGGCCGGACGAGGTGCACAGGAACCAGATCGCGCGGTTCGAGCTGAAGAAATATTCGAACGCCTGAAACGCGCCTTTCTTCCTTCTCCCCCTGTGGGAGAAGGTGGCGCGAAGCGCCGGATGAGGGGTCTCTATCCGCGGAGACAGACCCCTCACCCTGGTGAGTATGCATCGACAACCGGCGATGCCCTCTCCCACAAGGGGAGAGGGCGCAACAATGCACAGCGCAAGCCGCGCAACTAGTTCAACACTTCCACCGTCGCCGAGCGGCCCGCAACCAGCGACATTCCGTCGGGCACCGGATCCAGTGCGATGCGCACCGGCACGCGCTGGGCGAGCCGCACCCAGCTGAAGGTCGGGTTGACGTTGGCGAGCAGGCTCGCGCCCTCGGCACGGTCGCGATCCTCGATGCCGGCGGCGATACTCTCGACATGGCCGGTCAGCTTGCCCTTCTCGCCCATCAGGCGAACCTGCACCCTGTCACCGATACGGATGCGCCCGAGTTTCGTCTCTTCAAAATAGCCTTCCACATGCAGCGTATCGCTGTCGACCAGCGCCATCACGCCCTTCCCGGCCGTGACGTAGGCGCCGGGCCGCAGGTCCATATTGGTGATCACGCCGTTCACGGAGGCATGGACCTCGCTGCGGTCGAGATTGAGCTGGGCGACCGCACGGTCGGCAACTGCCGCATCAAAGGCCGCCTTGGCCTGGAGCTGGGTCGCGAGCACTTGCTCCTGCCTCTGTTGCGAGACGGCGTCGGTTGTCAGCGTGCTGTAGCGTTTCAGATCGGCATTTGCCTGATCGAGCGTCGCCTGATGCCCGGCGACCGACGCATCCGCCTGCCGCAGCGCCAGCGCGAACCGCTCGCGATCGATCTTGAACAGCACGTCGCCGCGACGGACCTTCTGGTTGTCCTTGACCAGCACGTCGGTGACGAATCCGGAGACGTCGGGCGCGACCTGCACGACGTCGGCGCGCACACGACCGTCACGAGTCCAAGGGGACTCCATGTAATACACCCACAGCTCGCGGCCGACGCCAATCGCGGCAACGACAGCAAGGACAGTGAGCGCAAGCCGGGCCAGCCACGCGAAATTCCCCTTCATGAGAGATACTCCGAGAGATAGACGACGCCGCCGAGAAGGCAGACGAAAATCGCGAAATCAAACAGCGCACGATGCCAGACCAGGCGATAGAGGTCGAAGCGCTGCATCAGCCGGCGCAGAAGCGCGCTCAGCACATAAGCGACGATGATCCAGAGCAGCAGCGCCGGCACGAGCACGCCGTAGATGTCGATCACGTATCTCATGCCGCGGCACTCTCTGCGCGCGGCCGATAGGCCGGCGCGTCCGGGAACAGGCCGCGACGGATGCCGACGAGGCCGATCAGAGCGTCTTCGCGCGCGCTGTCATTGGGATCCTTCACCGCCTGTGCCAGCGCCCGATCGACGCTGGTCAGGAGCTCGCGCGGCATTCCGCCACCGGCATAGTTCCGGCAGGCGATGGCAAGCTGGTCGAGCATGTCGTCGATAACGGAGATGGTCGATACTGCAAGCCCGTAACGCGCGCGGCGCAAATCGATGATGTTGATCCCGATGCGGAGCTGAACCAGGCTATCGGCATCGCGCCGATCGCTCTTCGACAGGAAGGCGATGCGCTGCACCAGGAGCCCGAGACGGTGCAGCATGAGGCCGGCGAACTCCGCACGGTCGCGCTTCCCCCGCCGCTCAGCCGCGACCGCGATCGTGATCCAGCTCGACAGCACCAGACGATTGGCGATCCACTCCGCGCCCACCCCGCGCGCGATCCGCGTCACCAGCTCGGCGATCAGGACGCCGACGAAGAAGGCGACGGCGGAGTTGGCGTAGGACGCGAAATCCGCAATGTAGGTCGATTGCAGCGCGAGCAGGGTCGCCGTGTTGGCCGCGAGCGCCATGCCGGTGCCCGCCGTTGCCGGCCGCGCGATCAGGAAGCCGTAGAGCAGGAATGTGGGTGCCAGCGCGACGACGAGAACCTCGATATGGGAGATCGCAGGCACCAGCGCGAACAGATAGATCGCGACCACCACGATGGCGACCAGCGACCACATGCCGAAACTGCGGATAAAGCGTGCAGGCTCATCCTGGGCTGCGAAGAACGAGCAGGCCACCGCCGCCATCATCGGCGCCGAGGCGCCGTCGGGCCAGCCCGTGCCGATCCAGAACGCGCAACAGATCAGGATCGCCACGGCCGCGCCGGCTGCCGACCAGAGGGCCATGCCGCGATCGCGGTGGCGCACGGGCGCAGCGCCCGCCTCGGAATGGAAGGCCAGATCGGGGGGCGAGACGTTGCGGCCCTCGGCGATGGCCTCGGTCAGCACGCGGCAATCGCGCGAGAGATCGACGAGCTCGCGCAATCGCGACAGCAGGCTCGTGATAATGATCCGCTCCCAGGACGCGCTGTCATCGAGCACCGCCTGCCGCTCCGCGATCATCGCGCGAATCCGCTCGGCCGGTTGACGCGCGCTGACGTCGCTGACGATCCATTGCGCGATATCATCGAGCAATCGCTTCAGCCCCGGTTGCCGGCGCAGAGCCTCCTCCCCTAACGCAGCCAGCCGGTCCTCCAGCGAGGCGATCACCGGCAGCAACATCAGCATGCGCAGCCGGATTTCACCGAGGCCGCTCACCGCATTGCGATCGGTCAGCCGGTCATAGGCCAGATGGGAGGAGAGCGTGTCGATCTCGACGATGTCGGTCGCGAGCTTGAGGCGCTTGCCGCGGCGGGTTTCGTTGGTGCCCTCACGCAAAAGCACGAGTTGGCTGAGGCGGCGCGCATCCAGGAGCCAGCTGTCGACGCGGCTGGCGACCGCCGGCGCAACGCTGCGGGGAAACACGATAGTGGAGACCAGGCTGGCGCAGATGATGCCAAGCGATATCTCCTCCAGCCGTGCAACCGCAGTGTCGAAGATAGCACCGGGCTCGGACACCGACGGAAAGCCGATCAGCGCGACGGTGTACCCCGCCAGCATGAAGACGTAGCTGCGCGGCGTGCCGTCGAGCAGCGAGAGATACAGGCACAGCCCGACCCAGAGCGCGATGGCGAGGCACAACAGCTCAGGCGCGTTGATGAGGTTCGGCACCAGCGCCACCGTCATGATCGCGCCGACCAGCGTCCCCATGACGCGGAAGAAGGCCTTCGAGCTGGTTGCGCCTGCGAGCGGCTGCGAGGTGATGTAGACGGTCGCCATGGCCCAATAGGGCCGAGGCAGGTCCATGGCGAGCGCAATGACCAGCGCCAGCATCGACGCGGCAAAGGTCTTCAAAGCGAAGATCAGGTCCGCGTGGCGGACCAGGAACGGTTCATCTGCACGCATGGCTACTTCGCCTCTGGACCGATCTTGCCGTGTTGCAGACGACTGGCCCGCTGTTCGATGCGCTGAAGCGTCTCAAAGGTTATCGCAAGTTCGTCCGCGCCGATATCCTTCAGCAGGCTCGCCCGCACCCGCCGGAGCACGCGATTGGTCTCCTCGACCTTGGCGTCGCCCGCTTTCGTCAGATGGAGCGTTTTGGCACGCCGGTCGGTCGGGTCCTCGCGGCGCTCCACCAGGCCCTCGGCCTGCAGCAGGTCGATCAGCCGCACCAGCGACGGCCCTTCGATGCCGAGCTCGTCGGCAAGCACGCCCTGCCGCACGTTGTCGCCTTGGCGCGACAGCACCAGCAGCGGGATCGCGGTCGCATAGGACAGGCCATGATCGGACAGCGCCTGATCCGACTCGCGCCGCCAGATGCGGGCCAAAAGCGTGATGAGCCGGCCGATTTCGCCGTGGATAAAGCCTTGCGAGGGAGCCATGCAAATTAGATAGGACACGAACTATTAGTCTGCAACTATATAATCCCGCATATTCGGATCGATCACGCAAAAGCGAACGAGGACAACGCAATATGGGCCCGGGTTCCGCGGCAGAGGCACCGCAGGCGATCGCGACCGAGAGCGCGCTCTCGCTCGTCCCGACCTTTGTCGTCGTGGCCGTGGATGCCACGGGTATGGGCATCATCCTGCCCCTGCTGCCGTTCTATTCGCAGCGGCTCGGCGCGACGCCATTCCTGATCGGTGCCTTGATCTCGGTCTATGCTGCCTGCCAGCTCATCGCCGGTCCCGTGGTCGGTATCCTCTCCGACCGCTACGGAAGGCGCAAAGTGCTGGTCGTCAGCCAGATCGGAACCCTGATTGGATTTGTTCTGCTCGCGCTGGCCAGCAATCTGACGCTGGTGTTTCTCGCCCGCATCATCGATGGCCTGACGTCAGGCAACATCTCGGTCGCGCATGCCTATGCAGCCGAGCACAGCGCGCCGGCGACGCGCAAGCAGGCGCTAGGCATGACCAGCGGCGCGATTGGAACCGGGCTGTTGCTGGGACCTGCGCTGTCGAGCTTCCTCGTTCATTACGGCCAGACCGCACCGGTATGGGCCGCGGCCGCTCTCTCGCTGGTCAGCATTCTGGCGACCATCGCCCTGCTTCCGCCGGACCATCCAGCGTCCGAGCCGCTCTACCAGCATCGCGTGCCGGAGCCGACGCTGCTGCGCAGCCTGTTCGGCATGCGCTACGCCTGGCGACTGCTCGGTCTGCTGATCGTGTTCTTCTTCGTCAACTCGATGTTCCTGTCGCAGATCGGCCTGTTCCTTTCGGCCCGGTTCTCCTGGGACGGGCATCCCTTCGGCGCGCGTGAGCTCGGCTGGATGTTTGCCTATGCCGGCTTCATCAACATGGTGGTCCAGGGCCTGTTGATCACGCGGGCGAACCTCGTCGCCTCCGACCGCAGCATCGTCATGGCGGCGTTCGCCTGTATGGGCCTTGGATTTGCCGGCCTCGCGGCCGGCAGCAATATCAGCCTGCTCGCGCTCTACCTGACGCTGATCATCGTCGGCACGATGTTCGCCCGCAGCACCCTGACCGCGGAGCTGTCAAGATCGACCGCCATCAACCGCCAGGGCATGATCATGGGGCTCAATCAGTCACTGATGTCGGGTGCGAATATCAGCGCACCGCTGCTGAGCGGCGCGCTGATTGGTCATCGGCTGTTCGTCCCGTGGGCGCTTGCGATGGCAGCTGTTGCGGCTATCGGCGCGGCGCTGGCGGGCCAGTTGCTCGACGCGCCGCGGACGCGCTAGCGCCCTCGCCTCACTTCACCAGATACACGTCGGGATCAGCGCTCGAACTCGGGTTCTTGAAGGCGTTGCGCAAGGCTGTCGACATCGGAACATTGTAGTTGATGCCGTTTGGCGGGGTCGGCGCTTCCAGCCACTTCCTGTAGAGCACCTCGATCTCCGGGCTCGCATAGAGCTCTGCGGTGGCACGATCGGCCAGTGCCTTGAACGGCGCGTCCTCCCGTCGCAGCATGATCCCGAAGGGCTCTGGTTTCGAGAAGGCCTCCTCGCTGATCATGAACAGCGCCGGCTCTTTCGAACGCGCGATGGCGACCGCGAGCTGGACGTCGTCGAGCGCGTAGGCCTGCGCGCGATCGGTCTCGAGCAGCAGGAACGCTTCGGCCTGATCCACGGCCGGCATGATCTTGATGCCGAGATTGCGTTCGGTATTGACCTTGGCGAGCTGGTTCAGATTGACCGAGCCTGCGACCGCGGTGACCGCCTTACCCTTGAGATCGTCGATGGTGTTGATCTTCGCGGCCTTCTTGGCCGCGAACCGCGTCGCGCTGAGGAAGTGCGTGTTGGTAAAGGCGACCTGCTTCTGCCGGTCGGCATTATTGGTGGTCGCCGAGCAATGCAGGTCGAGCGTGCCGTTCACCATCAGCGGAATGCGGTTCGACGAGGTCACGGCGAGATAGTCGACGGCAATGTCGGGCATGCCGAGCTGCTTCTTCACGGCGTCGACGATCTTGAGGCAGATATCCATGGCGAAGCCGACCGGCTTCTGGTTGCCGTCGAGATAGCTGAAGGGCACGGAGGCTTCCTGATAGCCCAGCGTGATCTTCTTGGTCTCCTTGATCTTCTGAAGCGTGCCCGACAGATTATCAGCGGACGCTGCGCCGACAAAACAGGTGACGGCCAAGAGAACGGCGGGTAGACGCATCGGGAGCTCCTGAAAGCGGGCTGCGCCTCCATGCCGGGCGCAATCGAGCGGTTAGTAGCGCAGGCGCGGGCCTGCCGCCAGACCAGCCTGCGTCTATCAGCTATCCCGGCTTTCGATATGGCGGGGGGCCCTTCGTCTCCGCTACATTGCCACGCACCCAAGACCTCGCCGCCTGCCATGAGCTCACGAGCCAGATTCCTGCCATGACCTCCCAGACCGCCTTCGACCTGATCTTCCGCAACGCCCTATTGCGGTCGTCCCCTACGCCCGTCGATATCGGCGTGAAGAGCGGACGGATCGCCGCAATCGAACCCAGGCTGGCCTGCGAGGCGGTCGAGGTCGATCTCGGCGGGCAGCTGGCTCTGCCCGGCTTCGTCGACACCCACATCCATCTCGACAAGGCCTGCCTGCTCGAACGCTGCGGGCACATCCACGGCACGCTGGGTGATGCCATCCGTGCCGTCTCGGTGATGAAGCGGGATTTTCGCGTTGACGACGTCTATGCACGCGGCTCAAAAGTGCTCGAGCGCGCGATCGTCCACGGCACGACGCGGATGCGCACCCATGTCGAGATCGACCCGCGCGTCGGCTTGCGCAGCTTCGAGGCGATCAAGCGGCTCAAGCGCGATTACGCCTGGGCGATCGATCTGTCGATTTGCGTCTTCCCGCAGGAGGGCCTGACCAACGATCCCGGCAGCGAAGAACTGCTGGTCCAGGCCTTGCGCGACGGCGCCGACGCGATCGGCGGCTGCCCCTATACCGACACCGACCCAAACGCGCATCTCGCGCGTATCTTCGACCTCGCACAGCAATTCGACCTCGACGTCGATCTCCATCTCGACTTCGATCTCGATCCCTCCTGGTCGCATCTCGACGAGGTCTGCCGACAGACCGAACAGCGCAACTACGGTGGTCGCGTCGCGATCGGACATGCCACAAAACTCTCGGCCTTGCCGCCGGAACGGCTGAAAGCGGCGACCACGCAACTGGCGAAGGCCGGAATCGCCGTCACCGTGCTACCCGCGACCGATCTCTATTTGATGGGACGCGAGGCCACCCACAACGCTCCACGCGGCCTGACGCTCGCGCACAAACTCGCCGGCGACGGCATCGTCTGCTCGGTCGCGACCAACAATGTGCTCAATCCCTTCACGCCGTTCGGCGATGCCTCGCTGCTGCGGATGGCGAACTTTTACGCCAATGTCGCCCATGCCGCCGTCGGCGACTTCGACACCTGCCTCGATCTCGTCACCGAACTGCCCGCGCGACTGATGAACCTCAGGGATTACGGCATCGCGGTCGGCAAGTCCGCCGATCTCGTCGTGCTCGACACGCAGGACAGCCGCTTCGCCATCGCCGAGCTGCCGGATATCCTGATGGGCTTCAAGAGTGGCCGACAGACCTTTGAGCGGAAGCGAGCGACGCTGCTGAAGCCGTGGAACTGAACCGCTCGCACAACTCCAAATCGACCAACGGAGCAACCGGATGGCCTTCGACAAGATCTTCCTGAACGCCCGCTTCGACGGCGGGGCGTGCCATCACATCGCGGTCAAGGACGGCCGCATCGCCGCACTGCTGCCGGTTGACGCGCCCGAAGGCGGTGCCGAGACGGTCGATCTCGGCAACGCCCTCGTCGTCCCCGGCTTCGTCGAAGGCCACATCCATCTCGACACCAGCTTCTATGGTGACGCCTGGCGTCCCCACAAGCCCTGCACTGACGGATTCAACGTGCATGAGCGGGTGGCCTTCCAGGCCCAGAACATGGCCGCGGCTGCGCCGATGGACGAGCGGGCGCGCAACCAGCTCGATCTCTGCATTGGCCACGGCAGCACGCAGATGCGCAGCCACGTCATGGTCGACGGCTCGGTCGGCCTGAAGTCGCTGGAGACGATTTTGCGCGTGCGCGAGGAATATCGCGGCCTGATCGACATCCAGCTCGTCGCTTTTCCCCAGAGCGGCATTTTGGCGAGCCCGGGCACACCGCAATTGCTCGACGAAGCCATCGGGCTCGGCGCGAACCTCGTCGGCGGACTCGATCCCGCAAGTTTCGACCGCGATGTCGAGAAGCACCTCGATGTGGTGTTTGGCGTCGCCACCAAGCACGGCGTCGACGTCGACATTCATCTGCACGACATGGGCACGCTCGGCGCTTTCGAGATCGAGCAGATCGCAGCGCGCACGCGCGCGCTCGGCATGGAGGGCCATGTCGCCATCAGCCACGCTTACGGGCTTGGCGATATATCCGCAGATCAGCTCAGGACAGCCGCCGACACCCTCGCCCGCTCCGGCGTCGCGATCATGACGAATGCGCCCGGCGCTCGCGCCTTCCCACCGATCCTGGCGCTACGCAATGCCGGCGTCACCGTATTCAGCGGCAACGACAACATCCGCGATTCCTGGTGGCCCTATGGCGACGGCGACATGCTGCGCAGGGCAACGACCCTCGGCTATCGTTCGGGCTTCAACGTCGACGAGGAATTGCGCGTCGCATTCGACGTCGTCACCGAGGCCGGCGCCAAGGCGCTACGGCTCGACGGCTATGGCCTGCGCGTCGGCGCCAAGGCTGATTTCGTGACGTTGAATGCGGAACACGTTCCGGAGGCTGTGGTCGCAGCGCCGCAGGGGCGGGCTGTGTACAAGGCAGGTATGCTCGTCGCGTCTAACGGTACGGTTGTCGGGAAAAATCGCTGATCATCGTACCTTTCCGACCCGATTTTACCGCCAGTCCGAGCCCGGTAGAATCCCGGACCGTAGCCCAACGCATTGCGAGAAAGGCAGCACCAATCATACTGCGACGTGCGCACTGACCGTCTGCGTTCGTTGGGGAAGTTATGGATATGTTCAGCGCATTCAGCAGCATTGATTATCAATCCATCCGGGCCAGCACGCCCGCCGAGACCGCCGTCAAGCGATTGAACGGCATCGGTGAAGTCCTGTCGGGCCTCGATATCTCGGCGATCCATTCGCAGGACGACATGGCCCACGCGCTGTGGACGCTCGATACCGCCGACAAGTGCATTCGCATGATCCTGACCGAGTTTCGCACCGCGCGGACCAAGGACGTCGTCCGCGAGGCCAATAGCCTGATCGTTTTGATCGAGGCCGCCCGCGACGAAATCTCCGGCTATCGCGGCGATGTTAGGATCCTGAGTTGAGCGGACGCGTTCAGCTCTGACGCTTGATCTTCGCCAGAATGCGATCCGCCTCGGTGCGCCAATCCGCGCTGCGGGCGAATTCCTTGGTACCCTTCACCCCGAACAGGCCTTGGTCAGCGAGATCGGCAACCCAGGCCTGACGCTCGGCCGTGCCTTGCGCGGACCACGGCGTCAGCCCGGCCTCACGCACGGTCTCGGCGACCTCGCGCACCTCCTCGGCACGGCGCCGGCCATGCTCGATCACGCGCTGGAAAAAATAGGCGCCCTGCTTCTCCCAATTGATGGATGGAAAGGTCTCAGTGAGCGAGGCCAGCACCGCGTCCTCGACACCATAGGCGCGCGCGGTCGTAAAACTCTCGATGACCATGGCCTCGAGGCCCTTGATCATGATGCTCCTGCACATCTTCACGGCCGAGGACACACCGAGCTTGTCGCTCGCAACCTTCGCCGCAAAGCCGATCACATTCAGCATCGGCTCGAGCTCCTTCGCACCGGGACCGCCGAGCAGTAGCGGCACCTTGATCCGATAAGGCGGCACCGACGTCATCACGGCGCCCTCGACATAGCGCCCCGCCGCCCCGTCGATCAACGCCGCCGCGCGCTGCTTGGCGCCCGGCGAGGCCGAGTTGAAGTCGAGAAACCAGGTGCCCTGGTTGATCGCCGCCGCGCAGGTCTTTGCGACCGAAACGGCCTGGCTCGCGGTGACGGCTGAGATAATAAGATCGGATTTCGCGGTCAGCTCAGAGTGAGACGCCGCGAGCTTCACGCCGAACTTCGTCGCATGCTCCGTCAGCGACGCGCCCTGCTCGCTGCCGAGCTTGATGTCGTAGGCTGCGACCTTGATGTCCTGACGCCGAAGGTCCTCGGCCAGGATCCTGCCGACCTCACCATAGCCAACCAGCCCGATCTGCCAGCGCTTTGGATCTGACATCAATTCAGTCCTCGTGTCGTCGCATCGAAAAGCTCCTCGACCGCATAGCGACGCGGGATCAGCGCCTGCTGGAATGCGTAGTCGACGATCAGCTCCAGCGGTTTTCTGTTCGCCTCAATCCCGAACGGCACGAAGTCGGGCGTTGCCGCCGGTCCTACCTGCGCCTTGTTCCGCTTGAGCAGATCATAAACGCCAGCGACCACATCGGGGCGCGATTTTGCGAGCCGTTCGGTCACGACCACGAGATGATTGACCGGCACGACGCCGCGGCGCGCGTACCATCTGGCGGCCTCCGCAGCCGGATCGGGAAACAGCGATTTCAGCTTGGGATTATCAGAGGTCTCGCCGAGGACGGCATCCACCTCGCCGCCGAGCAGCATCTGCAGGACCTTCTTGTCCTTCGGCGCGCGCTCGGTGGTGTCGACATATTCGGCGACATGCGGATCCTCGAACGTCACCCATCGGATCTTGTCGAGATTGACGCTGTAGTCGTTGGCGAGGATGCCCCTGATCCATGCGCCAGTCGTGGTGGTGAAGGAACGGATGCCGACGCGCTTGCCTTCGAGATCGGAAGGTCCCAGCGTTCCCTTTTCAGGATTGTACAGCGCATAGGAATGCTGGAAGCGGCCCATCATGGTCGCCGGCAGCAGGACCAGCGGCTTGCCGTGCGCCTTCGCCATCAGATAGGTGACGATCGCCATCTCGCAGACGTCAAACGCCTGCTCGCGCACCATCGGCTTGAACGCCGCGTTGGTCGGCGCGTACTCGATGAAGTCGAGATCGAAGAGGTCGGAGCGGAGCTCGCCGCTCTTCACCGCCTTAACGTGCGGGTGACTGCCGAGCACGGCCTTCAGCTTGAGACGATCCATCCGCCCGCTCCGCTTTGCTTTAGACGTCCTCGGGAGTGTCGACGTAGACAAGCCCGGCCTTCGCCAGCGCCTCGCGCATGCTGTACATGTCGAGACCGAGCTCGCCCGAGGCCAGGCGCTTGCGCTTGCCGCCCTCGTCGGCGTTGCGCTTCTTCGCCTTCTCGGCGACCTCGGCGGCGTAACGCTTCGGCACCACCACGACGCCGTCGTCATCGGCGACGACGATGTCACCGGGATCGACGTTGACGCCGGCGCAGACCACGGGAACGTTGACCGAGCCGAGCGTGGCCTTGACCGTGCCCTTGGCCGAGACCGCGCGCGACCACACCGGAAAGTTCATTCCGTGCAGCGCTTTGACGTCGCGGCAGCCGGCATCGATGATCAGCCCCTGCACGCCGCGCGCCTGCAGCGACGTCGCCAGCAGCTCGCCAAACATGCCATCGGTATTGTCGGTGGTGCAGCCGACGACGAGGATGTCGCCCTTCCTGCACTGTTCGACCGCAACATGGATCATCCAGTTGTCGCCGGGCTGCGCCAGCACGGTGACGGCGGGACCGGCAATCGCCGCGCCCGCCCAGACGGGCCGCAGATAAGGCTTCATCAGGCCGACACGGCCATAGGCCTCGTGTACGGTCGAGACGCCGTACTCCGCCATCCCTGCTGGATCAGCACGCTTGATGTTGCGAACGACGACCGGCTTCATGCCAGCACCTCCGCGACCGTCGGGAACAGGCGCTGATAGGCCTCGCCATAGGTCATGGGCACGCCGGTGTTGCGGCTGCCCTGGATGCCGCGGTTGAGCGCGACGCGTTCGTAATAGCCCCAGAGATGCTTTTGCGCAGCGAGGATCTGGAACGCCTCGTACTTTTCCTTCCAGACCTCGTCGATCTTCAGAAGCACGTCCGGCTTGTAATTGCACTGCTCCGGCTGGTGCGGCTCGAACAGGAACACCGGCGGCGCCGAATATTGGTATTGCGCACCGGGCTTGTGGCCCATCGCCTGCGCGACCACGCGGGTCTCCTGCGCGAAATGCGCGGCGTTGGGATGATCGAAATTATAGGGGTCTTCCAGTGCATGCGTCAGCACGAAGCTCGGATTGAGCTCGCGATAGATATCGACCATGCGGTCGAAATGCGCTTCGGTGAGTTTCAGCGGATAGTCGCCGCAATCGAAGAACTCGATCTCGGCGCCGAGCAGCTTTGCTGCCCGCTCCGCCTCGTCCTTGCGGCCGGCCTTGACCGATTCCAGCGTCGCGCCTTTTTCCTTCCAGGCGAACTGGCTCTCACCGCGCTCACCAAAGGACATGCATACGATCTTCATGCGATAGCCCTTCTTCGCATGCAGCGCGATAGCACCACCGGCGCGCCAGACGAAGTCGCCGGGATGGGCGGTGACCACGAGACCTGTTTTCATGGGAGAACTCTCCTCCTTCGTTCGTCAACATCATAGGCTGCCTGCGTCATGCAGGAAGGCACTTCATCAAGCCGCGGTGACCGCAGGTTCCTCGCCGTCGAGCACGCGCCTCAAGCGCTCGTGATCGAGCGCACCTTCCCATTTGGCAATCGCAATGGTCGCTACCGCGTTCCCGATCAGATTGGTCGGCGTCAACCCCTGCGACATCAGGCGATGGATGCCGAGCACCAGCGCGACGCTCGTCACCGGAATCGTGCCAGTGGCCGACAGCGTCGCCGCCAGCACGACGAAGGCGGCACCCGCGATGCCCGCCGCGCCCTTTGACGTCACGAGCAGGATCAGCAGCAGTTCAATCTGCTCGCCGAGCCCGAGCGGCGTGTTGGTCGCCTGCGCCAGGAACACCGAAGCAGCGGCAAGATAAAGACAGGTGCCATCGAGATTGAAGGAATAGCCGGTCGGGATCACGAGTCCGACGACGCTGCGCTCGCAGCCGGCCTTCTCCAGCTTGGTCAGCATCCGCGGCAGCACCGTCTCGGACGATGTCGTGGCGATGCAGATCAGCAGCTCTTCCCAGATGTAGCGGATCAGCTTGAGCAGCGAGAAGCCGCAGAGCCGCGCCACCGGGCCGAGCGCCACGATGATGAAGATGACGCAGGTGAGATAGAACCCGCCGAGCAATTTGCCGAGCGAGGCCAGCGATCCCACGCCGAACTTGCCGACCGTGAAGGCGATGGCGCCGAACGCGCCGATCGGCGCCGCCCACATCACGAAGCCGACCACGGCGAACACCATCTTCGCGGCGATGTCGATCAGATTGACCAGCGGCGCGGCACGCTCGCCGAGCTGCACCAGCGCAAAGCCGCACAGCACCGAAATGAACAGTACCTGGAGGATGTTACCCTCGGCGAAGGCGCCGATGAATGTCGCGGGCACGATGTTCATCAGGAACGGCACGAAGCCGATCACGGCGGTCTGCTTGACGTAAGGCTCGACCGCGCTGGCATTGATGCTGGCGGGGTCGATATTCATGCCGGCGCCGGGCTTGAGCACATTCACCGCGATCAGACCAATGATCAGCGCGATCGTGGTCATGATCTCGAAATAGACGATGGCCTTGACGGCGACGCGCCCGACCCGCGCCATGTCGGCCATGTGCGCGATGCCGTGCACGACGGTGCAGAAGATGATCGGCGCGATCAGCATCCGGATCGCCTTGATGAAGGCATCGCCGAGCGGCTGCATCTTGGCACCCGCCTCGGGATTGATAATGCCAAGCGCAATACCGGCCACCATGGCGATGAGCACCTGGATCCAGAGCTCCTTCCACCAGGCGCGCCCGCGCGGCTTGTCGATCGCCATCGCGGTCATTCGTCGAATCCAAACAGGCGCGCGGGGTTGCGGACCAGGATCTGCTGCTGGAACTCCGGCTCCGGCGCGAACAGCGGGATCAGATCGACGAGATCGCCGTCATTCGGCATGGCCTTGACGTTGGGATGTGGCCAGTCGGTGCCCCAGATGACGCGGTCGGGCGCGGTTTCGATGATTTTTCGCGCGAACGGCACGGCGTCGGTGAAGGGCGGACCAGCGGAGGACACGCGCTCCGAGCCGCAGATCTTGACCCAGCACTTCTCGTCGCGCTGCATCAGCTCGATCAAGATCTTGAAGGGAAGCTGGTCGAGCCCCTCGGAGGCCTTCACCCGTCCCATGTGGTCGATGGTGTAGCTCAGCGGCAGTTTTGCCAGCATGTCGGCATATTCGGGCAGATCGATCGCATCGAAATGCAGATCGATATGCCAGCCGAGCGGCGCCACCATGGCGATGACGCGACTGAACACGCTCTTGTCGGGAACGCCGCCGAGATGGCGGACGAAATTGAAGCGGCAGCCACGGAAGCCGCCATTGTGCAGCACCTGGAGCCCGCGCTCCGTGATGGTGTCGTCGATATTGGCGACCGCGCGATAGGCACCGTTACTCTGCGCGATGGCATCGAGCGCCACCGTGTTGTCGATGCCGTGCACGCTGGCATTGACGATGACGGCGCGCTCGACGCCGAGCTTGGCGTGCAAGACCTTGAAGTCTTCCAGCGGCGCATCCGGCGGCGTGTAGGAGCGGTCCGGCGTATAAGGGTATTTCGCGCCGGGCCCGAAGATGTGGCAATGCGCATCGCAGGACAGTTTTGGCAGCTTGAATTTCGGCGTGCGCGTGTTCGGATCGGGCGGCGGAATGGTCGGCGTGTATATCATATTCATCAGCCGAACTTGAACAGGCGCGCGGGATTATCGACCAACAGCTTCTGCTGGATCGCCTTGTCGGGCGCGTAGAGGGGGATCAGATCGACGAGATCGCCGTCATTCGGCATGATCCTGACGTTGGGATGCGGCCAGTCGGTGCCCCAGATGACACGTTCCGGCGCATTGTCGATCAGCGCCATGGCGAACGGCACGGCATCGTGGAACGGCTTGCCGGCGGCGGAGGCACGTTCGAGGCCGGTAATCTTGATCCAGCACTTCTCATCCTTCTTCTGGAGGTCGAGCAGCGCAGTGAAGCCGGGATCTTCGAGCCCCTTCCCCGCCTGAACCGTCCCCATGTGATCAATCACGTAAGGCGTCGGCAGCGCGGTGAGGATCGGCGCGAATTCGGCGATCGTGCCCGGCTCGAAATAGACGTCGATGTGCCAGCCGAGCTCGGCGACGCGGTGAACGATGCGCTGGAACTTGTTCATGTCGCCGACGCCGCCGAGGCGCTTCAGGAAGGCGAAGCGGCGGCCGCAGATGCCACCCTTGTCGAGCGCCGCCAGCTCCTTCTCGGTCATCTCATCGCTGACATTGGCGATGCCCTTGTAGGCCCCCTCGCTCTGCGCGATCGCATCGGTGACGACGCGATTGTCAGTGCCGTGCACGGTGGCATTGACGATCACACAGCGCTCGACGCCGATCTTCTCATGGACGCTGCGGAACGTCTCCAGCGGCGCATCGGCGGTGTTGTAGGGCCGCTTTTCCGAGAAAGGATAGCGCGACGCCGGCCCAAAAATGTGGGTGTGGCTATCACAGGATTTCGGCGGCAGCTTGAACGATGGGGTCTTGGGCTTTGGATCCGGCGGCGCGATTGTCGGCATAGCCTTCGGTTCGGCCCCTTGCGCGCATGCTTCGCTCGCGAGCGCGGCGCCGGCCAGTCCGGTCAAGAGATGCAAGCACTCTCGCCTGTTCATATCCTCAAGCACCCCGTCACATGTCCGCTTGCGAGCGGAAGCGCTGTTACGCGCCTCCCCTCGGGCGATCTCTTTCAAGTCTTGCTGCTTGCAGCAGTCCGTCGCCGCACCGGCGCCGCCTGATCCAGAGCCGGCGCCTGGAACGCGGCGACGGTGGCCTGCACCAATTGCTCGATCGCACTGGCGGCATCGCTGCCATCCGCCTCGCCGCGCGACAGTCGCGAGACGCGGTCCGGCGTCACCAGCGAATAATAGAGCGCGCCGAGCAGGAAGTGGCTGCGCCAGACGATGTCGGTGCGCGGAACATGCGGCAGGCTGTCGTGGATCGCGTCGATGAAGGCGTGGCTGGTATCGTCAAACGTCTGCGCGATGATCTTTCGCGCGACCTCGTTGCCCTCGGCCGACATGACGGCGCGGAGCCGCGTGAAGCGCGCGCCGCCGCCGGCGAGATCGCTGCCCGAGGTGAAGGCCGGCAGCACATAGGCCCGCACCACCGCTTCCAGCCGGTCCTGGAGATCGCGCACGCGCCTGGCGGCGGCGAGCAACTCCGAGCGGCGGAGGTTCATCGGCCCGCAATGGCGCCGGTAGATCTCCAGCAGCAGACCGTCCTTGGTCTTGAAATGATAGGTGACGCTGCCCGGATTGGCGCCGGCGGCCTGTGCGATATCACGCACCGAGACGGCGTTGAAGCCGTTGGTGGCGAACAGCTCCTCTGCCGCGGCGAGGATCGCCTCGCGCATGTTCGGCTTGCGTGCCGTTTCCTTGCTGGTGGGCTTGCGTACCATGTGATTTGTACTATCGTACAAAAGATCAGGTCTCGTCAACAAAAACCACGGGCAGCGTCCCGAAGCGGCTCGGAAGACCACCGTGCGGACGCGAATGCCCCAGGGAGTGCTGAATAATGCTGGGTTTGAACACGAAGATCGGCGCTTTGATGCTCGGCGCCGGCCTGCTGCTCGCAGGCAGCGTCGGGCAGGCCGCCGACAACTATCCGAGCAAGCCGGTCCACATTCTCGTCCCCTACGCGGCCGGCGGTGCGGTTGACGTACTGGCGCGAACGCTCGGCCAGGCGCTGGCGAAGACCTGGGGCCACCAGCCCGTGGTCGACAACCGGCCCGGCGCGGGCGGCATCGTCGCCTCGCAGGCGCTGACGCAGGCTGCGCCCGACGGCTACACATTGATCCTGGTCGCGAGCGGCCATCCGCTGAACCAGTTCATCTATCCAAGCGTGCCCTATGACACGTTCAAGGACTTTACCGCAATCAGCGAAGTCGCCTCCTCGCCGCTCGCGATCGTGGTGGCGAAAGACAGTCCCTACAAGACGCTCGGCGATCTTCTGGCTGAGGCCAAAAAAGACCCTGACAAACTGTCCTACGGCATGTCCGGCAACGGCACCTCGGCGCATCTCGCCGGCGAGTTGCTCAAGCACATGTCCGGCACCAAGATCGTCCCGATCCCCTACAAGGGCGGCGCGCCGGCGCTGACCGCGGTGATCGCCGGCGAGATTCCGCTCAGCATCAACCCGCTCGCGGAAGCCATCGGCCAGCTCGAAGGCGGCCCGGTGCGCGCACTCGCGGTGACTTCGGCCGAACGCTCCAAGGCGCTGCCCAATGTTCCGACCGTCGCCGAATCCGGGGTATCAGGCTATGACGTCTCGGTCTGGTGGGGCGTGCTCGGGCCGGCAAAAATGCCGCCGGAGATCGTGGCGAAGCTCGAGACTGATCTGAAGGCGGCGCTAAGGGATCCGAACGTAATTTCCACGCTCGGCAAGATCGGCGCGGCCCCCGTCGGCTCCTCCGCCAAGGACTTTGACGCCTACATGCACGCCGAGGCGGCCAAATGGGAGCCGGTGCTGAAGGCTGCCGACATCCGCGCGCAGTGAGGTTTTTCACATGAGGACCTCTTCCGGGTTTCTCTCGCGCACCGCGCTTCCCGCCGTCGCGATCATCGGCCTGCTCAGCGCGCCCGCGCGCGCCGACGGCGAGGCAAAGCTGCTGGCGCCGAGCGGCACGTTGCGCGTCGGCATCTATCCGGGCAGCCCGACCTCGATGGTGACGGATCAGGCCGGCAAGCCGCACGGCCTCGCTTACGATCTCGGCGGCGAGTTGGCAAAACGGCTCGGCGTCGGCATCGACTATGTCAGGTTTCAGCGTGTCGCCGACATCGTCACCGCGATCCACGACGGCCGCGTCGACTTCACCGTGACCAACGCCACACCGGCCCGCGCCAACGACGTCAGCTTCAGCCGGCCCGTGCTGGCGATCGAACTCGGCTATCTCGTTCCCGCGAACTCGCCAATCGGCAAGATCGAGGATATCGACAAACCCGGCGTGAAGATCGGCGTCACCAAAGGCTCGACCTCCGAGCGCACCCTGCCCGCAAAGTTCAAGAACGCCACCATCGTTCCCGCCGAGAGCGTCAAGGTCGCCATCGCCATGTTCGGGAGCAGTGAGATCGATCTCTACGCCACCAACAAGCCGACACTGTTCGAGATGTCCGACCAGATGCCGGACGCAAAAATCCTAGACGGCAATTGGGGCGCGGAGCACATGGCCATCGCGATTCCGAAGGGGCGCGAAGACGCCATTCCCTTACTCAACCGCTTCGTCGCAGAAGAGCAGTCATCCGGTGCGCTGGACACGATCCAGCAGCAGGCGGGCTTGCGCGGCGCGACCAAGGCGACGCGGGAGTAGATCCTCCGCGCCGCGCTTCGCGCAGCGCAATTCGACGGATGGCGATGTAATCGAAGCCGAGTTCGGCTATCATTCATCATGACTCGTCGTACCGGCAGCGCCGATCTTCCACTCCATACCGGGCGGGTTCCGCCGTGGCTGGCGAGCCGCATGGCCTCGCTCGGCGCCATCGTCACGCAGGCGATCGTGCATCATTACGGCCGCGATGCGTTCATGCAGCGGTTGTCGCACCCGTTCTGGTTCCAGTCGTTCGGCGCTGTGATGGGGATGGACTGGCACTCCTCTGGCATCACGACCTCCGTGATCGGCGCGCTAAAGCACGGGCTCGGCCCGCTGCAGGACGAGCTCGGCATCTATGTCTGCGGCGGCCGCGGCCAGCATTCGCGCAAGACACCGGACGAGTTGATGCAGCTCGGCGACCGCGTCGGCTTCGACGGCGTGAGCCTCACGCGCGCCAGCCGTCTGGTGGCGAAGGTCGACAGCGCCGCCGTGCAGGACGGTTTTGACCTCTATCTGCACGGCTTCTTCGTCACCGCCGATGCGAAGTGGACGGTGGTGCAGCAGGGCATGAACGGCGACAAGCGCCAGGCCCGCCGCTATCACTGGCATTCCGAGGCGCTGAAGAGTTTTGTCGATACGCCGCACAGCGCGATCGACGGCCCGCAGCAGGGCGAGATCGTCAATCTCACCGACCATCGCGCCGATGTCTCTCGCAACGTCCAGTTGGAGCTCCTTAGCGATCTCGGCCCCGATCGGATCCTGACCGAATTCGAGCGGCTCACCGGGACTGCGCTCGAACCGGCGCAAGGCATGCTGCCGCATCTGATCATGCCCGCGCATCACGACGTTCGGCCGAAGGACGTGTTCGCGCGCCGCCTGCATGGCACGCTGGCCGCGGCCGCCGAGCGCGGCCCGGTCGACTTCCCCGAGTTGCTGCTGACACCCGGCGTCGGCGCGCGCACCGTGCGTTCGCTCGCGATGGTCGCCGAGGTCGTGCACGGTGCGCCCTATCGTTTCAACGACCCCGCGCGCTTCTCGCTCGCCCATGGCGGCAAGGATCGGCATCCCTACCCCGTTCCGATCAAGGTCTACGACGAGACCATCCGCGTGCTGAAGAGCGCGATCCAAAGCGCCAAGCTCGGACGCGAGGAGGAGATGCAGGCGATCAAGCGGCTCGACGACCAGGCGCGGCGGCTGGAGCGCACCGCAAGCGGGCCGTCGGTCGAGACCTACATCGCGCGCGAACGTGCAGCCTCTCCCGATCTCGACGGCCGCTCCGTGTTCGGCTGGGAGCGCGATATCGTCGCATCGCGCAAATCGACGGGCTGACGTTCGGACGCGATCACCGGCAGTTTCGCAATCGCGCGGATGCCCGGCCGCTTGCGCCAATGGATCTGTGACGGATCGACGGCGAGACTGAGCCGCGGCCAGCGGGTAAACAGCGCCTGGAGCGCGCACGCGCCTTCGATCCGCGCCAGCTGATGGCCGAGACAGAAATGGATTCCCGTGCCGAAGGACATGTGGCGGTTGGGCTTGCGTTCGAGATCGAGCCGCGCCGGTTGCTCGTGCACCGCCGGGTCCATGTTCGCCGCCGCGAGCATGACCATGACGCGATCGCCCTTCTTGAGGCGCACGCCTTCGAGATCGACATCGCGCCGCAAGTAACGCGGCTTGGAGAACTGCACCGGAGAGACGAAGCGCAAAAACTCTTCCACCGCCAGCCCGGCACGGCTCCAATCCTCCTCCAGCCAGTCCCGGAGGCCGGGATTGGCGAGGAGTTCGTAAACCGAGCCGCTGATGAGATGCGTGGTGGTCTCCGAGCCCGCCGCGAGCAGCAGGAACACCATCGAGACCATTTCGTCCGGCGTGATCTCGCCGCCCTCGCGCTCGACCTGGACCAGCTCGGCAATCAGGCCCTCGCCGCCCCGCTCGCGCGCGACCTGCAATTGCTTTTCGAGATAGGCTCGCATCTTGCGGAACGCGAGCAGCAGGCGAAAGAAACTGACGACGTTCGTCAGCGAGGACATCGCATTGGCCCAGGCGATGAAGCGCGGGCGATCGGCCAAGGGCAGACCGAGCAGCTCGGAGATTACCGAGAGCGGCAGGATGCGCGCATAGCTCTCAACGAGATCGGCCGGGCTGCCCTTCGCAAACAGCTCACCGGCCAGACCATCCGCAATGGCACGGATGCGCGGCTCCATCGCAACGATGGCGCGGCGGCGAAAGGCTTCGTCCACGATGCTGCGCAGCCTGGTGTGATCCGGCTCGTCCATCGTCAGCATGTTGTTGGCGATAGTTCTGACCAGCCCCGGCATCCACCAGCGCAGGCCAGCCACGTCGCCATCTTCCTTGCGCAGCGTGAAGGTCGTGCTGTCCTTCAGCACCTGCGCGGTCGCATCGTGGGTTGTGGTGATCCAGACGTCGCCGACAAGCGGAAAGCGCGTCGCGACCACAGGGCCGGCTGCCCGCAGGGCCGCGATAGCCCTGGGCGGATCGCGAAAGAAGGCCTCGCTGGTGAAATCGAGCCGCGGTGCCATGGGATCACCGAACCGGTTGATGGCGCCTCAACGAGATGGTGAGCGACGCCGCCGGCGCAAGGACCGGAACCGGCCCTTCTTGGGCAGCGGGATTAGCCGCGCCCCGGCGAGCGCGGACCGGTCTTGCGTTGCTGCTGGTTGGTATAGGCATCCCAGTGGCCCCAGCTGCCGTTGCTCAGACTTTGCATGTCGGTGCCGAGCGGACGGCGTGTGCGCTTGTCGTGGTCAGCAATCGCACGCTCGGACTGCGCAATCTTGCGCTTGAGGTCCGCGACCGCCTTCTGGGTCTGGCCGTCGCGCTTCGCGGACGCAATCTCGCCCATCGTGAAGCGCGCGGTCTCCAGCGCCTTCAACTCGGCGCGGTTCTTCTTCAACTGGACCCGGTGCCAGGCGATGTTGCTGTCGCTGTCCGCAACCATGTGGGAACTCCGCTGATTCGCTCCCACAGTGTATCGCGCGCCGAATCGGCGCGGCAACGCCCCCGCGGTGGCGAAAATACGGTCTTATGACGCAGAAATTCCGGGCCTAGCGCTCGGCAAAAGCCTTTTCGACCACGAACTGGGCCGGCTCGCCGTGATTGCCTTCCACGAAACCGCGCTCGGCCAGGAGCACGCGGGTGTCGGCGACCAGCGCCGGGCTGCCGCAGATCATGACGCGGTCGTGGGCTGCTTCCAGCCCCGGCAGGCCGATGTCGTCGAACAACTTGCCGGAGGTGATGAGGTCGGTGATGCGGCCGCGGTTGCGGAAGGGATCGCGGGTCACGGTCGGGTAGTAGATCAACTGGTTGCTGATGTACTCGCCGAGCATCTCGTCCTTCGGCAGGTGCTCGTTGATCATCTCGCCATAGGCGAGCTCCTTCACGTGCCGGCAGCCGTGCAGCAGCACCACCTTCTCGAACCGCTCATAGGTCTCGGGGTCCTTGATCACGCTCAGGAACGGCGCGAGGCCGGTACCGGTGCCGATGAGATAGAGGTTGCGCCCCTCCTCCAGATTGTCGATCACCAGCGTGCCGGTGGCCTTGCGGCTGACGATGATCTCGTCGCCTTGCTTCAGATGCTGGAGCCGCGAGGTCAGCGGACCGTCCGGCACCTTGATCGAGAAGAATTCGAGGGTGTCCTCGTAATTGGCGCTGGCGACGCTGTACGCCCGCAGCAGCGGCTTCTCGCCGACCTTGAGCCCGATCATGGTGAATTCGCCGTTGCGGAAACGGAAGGTCGGGCTGCGGGTGGTCTTGAAGGAGAACAGCGTGTCGGTCCAGTGGTGGACGCTCAAAACGCTTTCCTGATTGAAATTGCTCATCTCACCTTCCCTGTCGCTTCCAATGCGGTTCCGAGGCGGGCAGCTATGCGTCGTTTGTATACGATCATTCGTATACTAATGAATAATCCTGCTTGCTCCCGGGGTCAAGGCTGCCCAAGATCGAAAGCGTTGCAGTTAGGAATAAGGAGCCCCTTCCATGGCGCATGACGCACCCCAGGCCACCGGACCCTCGAAGCTCGTGATCCGCAATATCGGCCTGATCCTGTCCGGCGCGATGGAAAAGCCGATCTTGGACGGCGACACCATCGTCGCCGAGAACGGCAAGATCACCGGGATCGGCCGCTTCAAGGACCTCAACACGGACGACGCGACCACGATCGTCGAGGCCAACGGCACCACGGTCGCGCCAGGCCTGATCGACAGCCACGTCCACCCCGTTGCGGGCGACTGGACGCCGCGTCAGAACCAGATCGGCTGGATCGACAGTAATTTGCATGGCGGCGTCACCACGATGATTTCCGCAGGCGAAGTTCACATGCCCGGGCGTCCGCGCGACGTCGTCGGGCTGAAAGCCATGGCGATCTTCGCCCAGCGCGCCTTCTGGAATTTGCGGCCCGGCGGCGTGAAGGTTCACGCCGGTGCGCCCGTGATCGAATGCGAGATGGTCGAGGAGGATTTCAAGGAGCTGGCCGCGGCCGGCGTCAAGCTGCTCGGCGAAGTCGGCCTCGGCGGCGTCAAGGACGGCCCGACCGCGCGCAAGATGGTCGGCTGGGCCCGCAAATACGGCATCCAGAGCACCATCCACACCGGCGGCCCCTCCATCCCCGGCTCCGGGTTGATCGACAAGGACGTGGTGCTGGAGGCCGACACCGACGTGGTCGGCCACATCAACGGCGGCCACACCGCCCTGCCTGACGATCAGATCCGCTGCATCTGCGAGGGCTGCAAGCGCGGCCTCGAGCTCGTGCACAACGGCAATGAGCGCTCGGCCCTGTTCACGCTGCGTATTGCGCGCGAGATGGGCGATCTGCATCGCGTCATCCTCGGCACCGACGCGCCCGCCGGCTCCGGCGTGCAGCCGCTCGGCATTTTGCGCATGGTCTCGATGCTGTCATCGCTCGGCGATTTGCCGGCGGAAATCGCGTTCTGTCTCGCCACCGGCAACACCGCGCGGATGCGCGAGCTCGATTGCGGCCTGATCGAGGTCGGCCGCTCCGCCGATTTCGTCATCATGGACAAGGCGCAGCACTCGCCCGGCAAGACCATTCTGGAGAGCGTGCAGCTCGGCGACCTCCCCGGCATCGGCATGACCATCATCGACGGCATCGTGCGCACCCAACGCAGCCGCAACACGCCGCCGGCCGGCAGGGTGCCGGACGTGGTGACGAAGTAGATCAGGAAAACAGTGCCGTAGGGTGGGCAAAGCGAAGCGTGCCCACCATTCTCCTTGAGCCGCAAAGATCGTGGGCACGGCGCGTTGCGCCTTTGCCCACCCTACGGCACCGATTTTCACCGCATGGACGAGACCGTCGTCACCGCAGCTTGTTCAACAGCGCCATCAGCAGTTCGCGCTCCTTGGCATCAAGCGGCGCCAGCGTCTCGCGGGTGATCGCGATCGCGTTCGGCGCCAGCTTTTCCGACAGCTGCTGACCGGCGCGCGTCAGGCTCACCAGCAGGCGCCGTCCATCCTCGGGATCCTGGCTCGTCTCGGTCAGGCCACGCGCCGTGAGGCGGTCGATCACGCCCTTGATGGTCGCGACATCCATCGACGTCAGCCGCCCAAGCTGGTTCTGCGAGCACGGCCCGGTCTCGACGAGCTTTGACAGCGCAGCCCACTGCGTCGGCGTCAGATTGGTGCCGATGTCGCGCGAGAAGATCGAGCTGTGGCGCTGCCAGACCTGTCGCAGGATGAAGCCGACCTGCTCGTCGAGCACATAAGACGGCTTGTGTAATGATTTGGCCGGCTTCACGCTCTTCTTCGCCGCGACGCTTCTCGCCATTCGCTCGCTGCCCTTCTCTTTGCTCTCACAACGACAAATGTGCGTCGCGGATATCCGGACGCGCGTCGAGCTCGGCCATGGTCCCGCCGAAGCAGATGCGACCACGCTCGATGATATAGGCACGATCGGAAATCAATCGCGCAAAGTGCAAATTCTGCTCGGAGACGACGATACTGACGCCCTCCTTCTTCATGGTCAGGATGGCATCGACCATCTGCTCCACGATTTTTGGCGACAGGCCCTCCGAGGGCTCGTCCAGCAGGACCAGCGACGGATTGCCCATCAGCGTGCGAGCGATGGTGAGCATCTGCTGCTCGCCACCGCTCATGCGGCCGCCGGGACGGTTTTTCATCTCGCCCAGATTGGGAAACAGCGCGAACAGCTTTTCACGATTCCAGTGCGGCGCGTTGGGACGCTTCGGCTGCCGGCCGACTTCGAGATTCTCTTCCACCGTCAAATCGGTGAAGATGCGCCGCTCCTCCGGCACATAGCCGAGCCCCTCGCGCACGATCTCGTGCGTCGGCTTCGCCGAGACATCCTTGCCCTCGAACATGATGCGGCCGGTTCGCTGCGCGACGAGGCCAACGATCGAGCGGAACGTGGTCGACTTGCCGGCACCGTTACGCCCGAGCAGCGCCACCACCTCGCCCTCGCCGACTTCGAAACCGATGTCGAACAGGATATGCGCCGGACCGTAATGGCTGTTGAGGTCTTGCACCGTGAGCTTCATGCTGAGGCTCCCCCGCGATGCCCGGCATCATAGAGCAGGCCCTCGCCGAGGTAGATCGCCTGGACCTGTGGATTGCCGCGTACCTCGGCCGGCGATCCCTCGGCGATCAGCGTTCCCCGATTCAGCACGATGATACGGTCGGCATGCTCGAATACCACGTCCATGTCATGCTCGGTGAAGAGCACGCCGATTGATTTTTCCCTCGCGATTTGAGCCGTGAGCCGCATCAGCTCGACGCGCTCGCGCGGCGCCATGCCGGCAGTCGGCTCGTCCATCAGCAACAGCTTCGGCTCATTGGCCAGCGCCACCGCGAGTTCGAGCCGCTTGAGGTCGCCATAGGCAAGCTCGCCGCAGGGCCGATCGGCGTAGCCGCCCATGCCGACGAGTTCGAGCAGCCGGCCGGCCTCGCCGCGGTCGACATTCGGCGCCGAGCCCCAGAGATTGAACAGCTGCTTGCCATGCGAGATCAACGCGACCTGCACGTTCTCGCGCACGGTCATGGTGGCGAATGTCGCCGTGATCTGGAAGGTGCGCCCGACGCCGAGCCGCCAGATCTCGCGCGGCTTCTTGCCCGTTGTCTCTTCGCCAAGCAGGCGCACGCATCCTGAGTCTGGCCGGTTCTGGCCGTTGAGCATGTCGAAGCAGGTGCTCTTGCCGGCCCCGTTCGGCCCGATCAGCGCCAGAATCTCGCCGGCGCGCAGCGAGAACGAGACGCCGCGCACTGCATGGATGCCACCATAGGATTTGGTCAGGCCTTCGACGGTGAGAAGTGGGGGTGCGACGCTCATTCGGCGGACTCGATCGGCTTGGCCAGCAAGGAGGAGCCCGGTGGCGAGGACTTCCTGCGGCGCTGCGCCAGAATCTCAAGCATGCCGACGATGCCCTTCGGGAAGACGACGACGATCAGTACGATGAAGCCGCCGAGCACGAGCTTCGACAGATCGGTCTGGCTGACCAGCCAGATATTCAAGGCCTTGTAGACGATGGCGCCGATCACTCCGCCCGACACCGTCTCGACGCCGCCAAGCAGCACCATGACCAGCGCATCGACTGAGAGCGAGATGCCGAGATTGTCCGGGAAGACGCTGCCCTTGAGGTAGGCGAACAACGCGCCGCCGATGCCAGCAGTGGTTCCCGCGATCACGAAGGCGGTCCACTGGATGCGCTTGGCATTGATGCCGACCGCCTCGCTGCGCAACAGCGAGTCACGTGTGGCGCGGAGCGCGTAGCCGAACGGCGAGAACACCATGACCCGCAGTGCAATCGTCACGAGCGCTGCGACGCCGAGCGCGAGCCAATAGAAATGCGACGGGCTCGCCGCCCATTTTTCCGGCCAGACGCCCAAAATGCCGTTGTCGCCGCCGGTGACGCTCACCCACTGGAACGCGATCGACCACACGATCTGCGCGAAGGCGAGCGTCAGCATCGCGAAGTAGACGCCGGAAAGCTGCACGGCGAAGAAGCCGAACACGGCAGCGCCCATGCAGCCGAGCAGCGGGCCGAGCAAGAGGCAGACGATCATCGGCAATCCCGCCATTTTGGCGAGAAACGCGACGCCGTAAGCGCCGAGACCAAAATAGGCGGCATGGCCGAAGGATGCGAGCCCACCGACCGACATCAGGAAGTGCAGGCTGACGGCGAAGATCACGAAGATCGCGATCTCCGAGCCGACGGTCAGTGCGTAGTTGCCGGCGAACAGCGGCAGCATCGCCGCGATGACGAGTGCCGCAAGTGCCGCCAGCCGCTCGTTCGACGTCAGCGGCCGCCAGGGATTGACGGTGAGGCCCGGCGTCTTGCGCGCGGCCGCCTCCGGCTTGCCGAACAGGCCCCAGGGCCGCACGATCAGCACCGCGGCCATCACCAGGAAGACCAGGATGATGGAAATCTTTGGGAAGATCAGGATGCCGAAGGCGTTGAGCTCGGAGACCAGCACCGCCGCGACGAAGGCGCCGACGATGCTGCCGAGACCGCCGATCACGACGACGACGAAGACCTCGACGATGATGCGCAAGTCCATGGCGTGATGCACGGCATCGCGCGGGATCTGCAGCGCGCCGCCGAGAGCGGCAAGGAAGACGCCGACCGCGAACACCGACGTGAACAGCCATTTCTGATTGACGCCGAGCGCTGCGACCATATCGCGGTCCTGCGTCGCTGCGCGCACCAGCACGCCCCAGCGCGTGCGCTGGAACAGCAGCCAGAGGATGCCGAGCACGACGGGACTGAGCACGATCAGGAACAGATCATAGCTCGGAATGTTCTGGCCGAAGAAATCGACCGCGCCCTTGAAGCCAGGCGCGCGACGGCCGACGAGATCGTCGGGGCCCCAGATCACCACCACGAGATCCTCGACCATCAAGGTGAGGCCAAACGTGCCGAGCAGCTGGAACAGTTCCGGCACGTGATAGATGCTGCGGAGCAGCACCATCTCGACGAGGACGCCGATCAGCGCGACGGCAAGCGCCGCCATGACCACCCCGCCCCAGAAGCCGAACGCACCGGAGAAGCGCTCGGTCAGCGTGAAGGCGATATAGGCGCCGATCATGTAGAAGGCGCCATGCGCGAAATTCACGATCCGCGTCACGCCAAAGATGATCGACAGGCCCGAGGCCACCAGAAACAGCGACGCTGCGCTGGCGAGACCGGTCAGAAACTGTGCGACGTAAAAGGCCATCGGCGGTCCGGGTTAGGCGTTAGTCTCAGTACGTGGCTTCATCCTTCGAGACGGCGCTACGCGCCTCCTCAGGATGAGGTCCGGGACCCTCATGGTGAGGAGCGCGGCAACGCCGCGCGTCTCGAACCACAAGGCCCCCGGTCTCTCCTTGCATCAATCCTTCGGGCGCAGCTTCTCGACTTCGGCGTCACTCGGCAGATAGTCCGAGCCCTTCTTGTAGGAGAAGTCCACCATCACGCCGTTGCCGTCCTTCTGCGCAGTCTTGCCGACGAAGGCGCCGAGGGTCGACTGGTGATCGATCTTGCGGAACGTGATTTCTCCGAACGGAGACGGCATCGAAAGACCTTCGGCCGCTGCGATCATCTTGTCGGTGTCGGTCGAGCCGGCCTTGGCCAGGATGGCGGCAGCCGCCTTGATGGTCTGGTAGCCGACGATCGAGCCGAGGCGCGGATAGTCGTTGTACTTGGCCTGGTAGGCCTTCAGGAACGCATCGTGCTCGGGCGTCTTGATCGAGTACCAGGGATAGCCGGTGACGATCCAGCCTTCGGGCGTCTCCTCCTTGAGCGGATCGAGATACTCAGGCTCGCCGGTCAGGAACGACACGACCTCGCGTCCCTTGAACAGCCCGCGGGTGTTGCCCTCACGCACGAGCTTGACGAGATCGGGACCGAAGGTGACGTTGAGGATCGCCTCCGGATTGGCCTGCGCCACCGCCTGCACCACCGGACCCGCATCGATCTTACCCTGCGGCGGCCACTGCTCGTCGACCCACTGGATGTCGGGACGCTTCTCCGACATCAGCTTCTTGAACACTGCGACCGCGGACTGGCCGTATTCATAGTTCGGCGCGATCGTCGCCCAGCGCTTGGCCGGCAGCTTGCTGGCGGCTTCCACCAGCATTGCGGCCTGCATGTAGTTGGAGGGCCGCAGGCGGAAGGTGTATTTGTTGCCCTTCGACCAGGTCACGGCGTCAGTCAGCGGCTCGGCCGCGAGGAAGAAAACCTTCTTCTGATTGGCGAAGTCGCTGACCGCGAGTCCGATGTTGGACAGGAACGTGCCCGTCAGCATGGCGACGCCTTCGCTGGAGACGAGCTCGTTGGCCGCGGTCTGTGCATCCGCCGGCTTGCCGCCGTCGTCCTTGGAGATGACGACGAGCTTCTTGCCGTTGATGCCGCCGGCGGCGTTGATCTCCTCGACCGCGAGCTGCCAGCCCTTGCGATAGGGCTCGGTGAAGGACGGCAGCAGCGAATAGCTGTTGATCTCGCCAATCTTGATGTCGTCCGCCAGGGCCGAATGGCCCATGCCGCCGGCCAGAAGCGCAAAGGCCGCGCCGACGAAGTAATTTCTTGCTCGCATCCCAACCTCCAGTTTTGAACTCTTATATCCCACCACAATCTTGCCGGAGAAGCTGTGCCCGCCCCTCCGAACCGTCCCTTATTTCAAACCGTCTTCGCCCTTGATCTCCGCAACCGTCAGCCCACCAACGCGCGGCAGCGGGCGACCGCTGTCGGTGACGGCGACCGCGACCATGATCTCGTTGGCGCGCGGCGCGTCGTTGATCTGCACTTCCATGCCGTCGAAATGACTGCGCACGAAGGCCGCATCCTTGTGGCCCAGCGGAATGTCCAGCGTCGTGCCGGGACCGCTGCGCTTCTTCGACGACGGAATCAGCGCCGCGCCCTTGCTCAGCACCTTGCGCACCGGCGCACCCATCTTGGGATGGAGGATGGCGGCGGCGTGCTCCAGCTCGCCATTCTCACCGACCGCCGCGGCCTTGCCGTAGCTCTGAGCCTTCGCACCGTCGATGCCGAGTGCGGCGACCGCACGCTTCGACAGCAGATCGCCGAGCTCCTCGCCGATCGCGATCAGCGCCGACAGATCCTCGACATATTTTCCGGCGAAGGGATTTTCGATCACGGCGATTGCAGCGGCCCGCCGGGTCGGCGGCGAGACCTGGCGGCCCATCTCCATTTGCGTCTCTTCGACGACGGTGACGATCTTGCGGATGATCGCGCTCATGTTTCGCTTCCCCGTTCAGGCACAAACCGCGTTCTCCAACACAAGCGGGCGCGGTCGTTGCTCTTCTATATCCTTGGTTCCGATGACAAGCATATCACCACAAAGCCGCAGCACGGCACCCTCGATCAGTCCGCGATCGAATAATTGCCGTGCACATTCCGCGCCAGATTCCAGCGCCGTGGCGATCTCGTTCTGCGACAATTCACCGACTTCGCGGGTGACGAGACGCGAGCCGAGATCGCTGTCGGGCTGAAGCTCGTTTGCGGGTTGCCGGACGATGGCGGGATGTCCGGGCAAATCGACGGCATTGGCGATAACAGTCGCAGCCGCGTCGGCTTGCGACGCTGTCGTCGCCAGCACCGTCACTGCATCGGCAATTCCGAGTGAAAAACTGCGGCCGTGGCGACCGCTAGTGGCAATGCCGCGCACAGGATCGTCCGCATAGACCCGCATGGTGCGCATCACCCCCTCGCGGTCCGGCCGATCCATCAGCCCCACCGAAAAATGCTCGTCCCGCCCGAGATGCAGCGCAATGTCGCCGCCATTGTTGATGTAGACCCGGTCGAGCGATGCAGCGTCCAGCATAGCCCCGAGAATCTCTTCCGCCACGCTGCCGGCAACCGCGGCCATTGGCGTGATGAAGCCCTCAGCAGCATAAGGCGCAACAGCCGCGTGCATCCGACGTGCCACCACGCCTTTCAGAGAAGTCAGCTTCTCGGCAGCCGCCCGCAATTCCCTGAGTTCCGCGCAAAGCTCATCGAGAAGCCCGGTGAACCGGCGCGCTGCGGCCTCATAGGCGGCGCGCACCTCGTCCGTGCGCCCCCTCGCCTCCACGATCAGATCAATCGGTCCATCCTGCAAATGCAGCCGCCGGCCATCAGACAGCAATGCGATTTGCGGGACCCGTGTCATGCCCGCCGTCCTGGAAGCGGGTCCTGCCAGGGCAACTGGCGGACATCGTCGCCGCGCCGCACCTCGGACAGCGGCTTCACATGATCCATGTGCCCGCCGAGCGCGGCATAGTCGGTCAATTTCATCGTGAATTCGATCGGCGCCACCAGCGCCGGCGTCGGCACATAGCCGAACGCACCTGCAGGCATCTGGGTCACGTCCACCATGTAGGTGATGCCGCCGCCCGGCCAGACATAGACCGCCGCGCCGCCGCTGGTGACGCGCGTCAGCGCATCCTTGACGGAACGCGTCAGCCGCACCGGATTGTCGGTGACGCCGGCCCGCAGCGAGCCGCCGGCGCCGGCCATGAACAGCACCGTGCACAGCGCGGGCTCGCAGTTTTCCTGGATGCGTTCGACCGAGAATTTCAGGTCGGCCGGCATCTCCGTTTCGATCGGCTTCAAGGCTTCGTCGAGCACGTAGTACGACGAGTGCTCACCGGTCGTGGAGACCATCAGCATCGAGAGGCCCGGCTTGGCTTCCTTGGTATCGAACGGCCCGAGGATTGCCAGCGGATCGGAAATGTTGGTTCCGCCCCAGCCTGTGCCGGGATCGGCGACCTGGAAATAGCGGCCGGGCGTCGAGCGCCGGCCCTTCATCTTGATGCCGGTGTCGGCGATGTCGAGCAGCTTGCCGGCCTGGTGCTCGCTGAGCACGCCGGTGATGTGGTCGTCGACGACCACGACTTCATCGACCTTGCCGTGCCATTGCTTGGCGAACATGCCGATCGTCGCCGAGCCGCAGCCGACACGCATGCGCTCTTCCTTCACGCCGTTAACGATCGGCGGCTGGCCGGCCTGCACCATCACGCTCGCGCCGCCGTCGATGGTGAGCTCCACCGCCTTGCAATTGGCGAGGTCCATCAGCGTGTCGCAGGTAACGCGACCCTCCTTCTTGGAGCCGCCGGTGAGATGATGCACGCCGCCGAGCGACAGCATCTGCGAGCCATATTCACTGGTCGTGACATGGCCGACCGCCTCGCCTTGCGCGCGCACGGTCGCGGTTTCCGGACCGAGATAGCGGTCGGTGTCGATCTTCACCTTGATGCCGCAATAGGAGAAGATGCCCTCGGTGACGACGGTCACCATGTCGACGCCGTCGACCTCGGAGGAGACGATGAAGGGCGCCGGCTTGTAATCCGGATAGGTCGTACCCGCGCCGATCGCGGTCACGAAAGTCGAGGCCTCATGGACGATCTTGCCATCCCAATCTTCGGTTCGGCTGAACGGCACCAGCTTGCCGCCCTGCGACACCGTGCGTTCGAGAATGATGTGCGGATCGACGCGGACGAGCTTGCCGTCGTGGTTGGCATAGCGATCGCAGGCGCCCGCCGCGCCCGGCTTGATGTAGCACATCACCGGACAGGCATCGCAGCGGATCTTGTCGATGGCAGCGCTCGTTGTTTCCATCACCCTGTCAAAGCCAGCAGACACCGTGGTTATCATTCGTATACGAACGATGTTGCGCGCGGTCCCGATAGCTGTCAAGCGGCGCCGCGCGCAAAAACATGGACCTGCCGAATAAAACCTCATTTGCCTGCCCGCTTTGTCCACAAAGCGAGCAATTGCGCTGCACTGCGGCATGGCCGCTTGCACGTTTGTGTACAAACGGTATCGTCGCGACGTAGATTTCAAGCGATCTGGAATTTTTGCGATCGCAGGGTTTGGGAACGAGGATGACGCAGGCACCGATCCGCCTCTCCGTGAACGGTGGGATCCACGACGTCACGGCAGAGCGCCAAACGCCGCTGCTCTATGTGCTGCGCAATGATCTCGGACTCAACGGTCCGAAATATGGTTGCGGCTTAGGGGAATGCGGCACCTGCACTGTCCTGATCGACGGCACGGCTGCGCGCTCTTGCGTGATTCCGATCAGCGGCTGTGCCGGACGCGACATCGTGACGCTCGAAGGCATCGGCACAAGCGACAAGCCGGATGTGGTGCAGCAGGCCTTCATCGACGAGCAGGCCGCACAGTGCGGCTATTGCCTCAACGGCATGATCATGACCACCAAGGCGTTGCTTGCGATCAACCCGGAGCCAACCGAACAGGAAGCGCTCGCGGCGCTGCGCTACAATCTTTGCCGCTGCGGCACGCATGTGGAAATCCTGCGCGCCGTGATGCGTGCGTCGGGCCAGCCTGCCGAGGCCCGTGATTGATGGCGTCCCCTCTCTCGAACGGAGTTGAGCGAGGTTCGCTCGTCGTCGTCCGCACGGTGGACGAGGTCACGTCCGAAACCTTCGTGCGGATCACCGCGGATGGGTCGGTGAGCGCCTATAACGGCCATGTCGATCTCGGCACCGGCATTCGCACCGCGCTCGGCCAGATCGTCGCCGAGGAGTTGGATGTCTCCTTTGCCCGCGTCGTCGTCGTGCTCGGCGACACCGCCATCGTGCCGAACCAGGGCGCAACGATTGCCAGCGAAACCATCCAGATCACCGCTGTGCCCCTGCGCAAGGCCGCAGCCCAGGCGCGCGACTTCCTGATCGCGCGCGCGGCGGAGCGGCTGGAACTGCCGGCCTCTGAGTTGACGATCGAAGACGGCCTCGTCCGCGGTCACGACAATCGCAGTGTCAGCTATGGCGAATTGATCGGCGGCGAGACCATTCGCCTCGAGCTTGCCGATGACGTCGCCGTCAAGGCTGTCGGCGATTACGCCATTGTCGGCCAGTCAATGCCGCGCGTCGATCTTCCGGCCAAGGCCACGGGCGAGCTGACCTTCGTCCACGACGTCCGGCTATCAGGCATGCTGCACGGACGCGTGGTGCGTCCACCCTATTCCGGCGTCGATGCCGGCCCGTTTGTCGGCACCAGCCTGATCGCGATCGATGAATCATCCGTCCGCGACATCCCCGGCCTCGTGGCCGTCGTGCATATCGGTGATTTCGTCGGCGTGGTCGCAGAGCGTGAGGAGAATGCGGTCCGCGCCGCGGAACAACTCGCGGTCCGCTGGAAGCCGACGCCGGCGCTAACCGACCTTTCCGATGTCGAAACCGCGCTGCGCGCCCATCCGTCGACGCCGCGCACGCTGATCGACAAGGGCGATGTCGATGCGGCGATCGCCGGCTCGGCGAAGCCGATGCAGCGCACCTACGTCTGGCCCTATCAGATGCACGCCTCGATCGGCCCGTCCTGTGCGGTTGCGGACTTCCAGGCCGGCAATGTCCGCGTCTGGTCCGGCACGCAAAATCCGCACATGCTGCGCAGCGATCTCGCTCTGCTGATCGAGCGGCCCGAGAGCGAGGTCGAGGTCATCCGGCTCGAGGCCGCCGGCTGCTACGGCCGCAACTGCGCCGATGACGTCACCGCCGACGCGCTGCTGCTCTCGCGCGCGGTCGGCCGGCCCGTACGCGTGCAGTTGACGCGCGAGCAGGAGCACGCCTGGGAGCCGAAGGGCACCGCGCAGCTCATCGACGTCAATGGCGGCCTCGATGCCGAGGGCGGCATCGCTGCTTACGATCTCGCCACGCGCTATCCGTCGAACGCGTCACCGACGCTGGCGCTGCTTCTGACCGGCCGTATCTCGCCTGAACCTGCCGTACTGCAGATGGGCGACCGCACCGCGATCCCGCCCTATGACTACGACAACATGCGCGTCGTCGCGCATGACATGGCGCCGATCGTACGCGCGTCCTGGTTTCGCGGCGTCTCGGCGTTGCCTAACACCTTTGCGCATGAATCCTATATCGACGAGGCCGCGACTGAGGCTGGCGTTGACCCGATCGAATATCGGCTGCGCTATCTGAAAGATCAGCGCGCCGCCGATCTCGTCAATGCGGTGGCCGAGCGCGCGGGCTGGACGCCACGGCCGGTCCGTGAGGAGAAAGACGGCGAGGTCGTGCACGGGCGCGGCTTTGCCTATGCGCTCTATGTCCACAGCAAATTTCCGGGTTATGGCGCGGCGTGGTCGGCCTGGGTTGCCGACGTCGCGGTGAACAAGTCCACCGGCGACGTCAGCGTCACGCGCGTCGTCGCCGGACAGGACTCCGGCCTGATGATCAATCCGGACGGCGTCCGCCACCAGATCCATGGCAACGTCATCCAATCCACCAGCCGCGCGCTGATGGAAGAGGTCTCGTTCGAGCGCGGCGCGGTGGCGGCGCGCGAATGGGGCGCCTATCCGATCATTCCTTTTCCCGACGTGCCGAAAATCGACGTGTTGATGTTGCCGCGGTCGGACCAGCCGCCGCTCGGCGTCGGCGAGTCCGCCTCGGTCCCGAGCGCGGCGGCGATTGCGAATGCGATCTTCGATGCCACCGGCGTGCGCTTCCGCGAGCCGCCGTTCACGCCGGAGCGCATCCTGAGGGGATTGCACGGTGATGCATCGGCGATGCCGCAAGCCCTGCCCGCGCCCGCCGCGACGCCGCCATCTCACATCTGGGAACATCCATTCGCCAGGCGCGCCGGCGTCTTTGCGACGATCGCAGCAGTCTGCACGGCCGCAATCGGGATCGGTGCGGCGCTGCTGCCGGGCCGCGCTATTGCGCCAATCGCGCGGCCCGATGCTTCGGTCTATTCAGCTGCAACGATCGCGCGCGGCGAGCAGCTTGCAGCACTCGGCAATTGCGCGGAGTGCCACACCAGCCTCACGGGCATGCTCAATGCCGGCGGCCGTGCGCTGGAGACACCGTTTGGAACGATCTACGCTACCAACATCACGCCTGACATCGAAACCGGAATTGGCGCCTGGTCCTACCCCGCCTTCGAGCGCGCGATGCGCGACGGCTTGCATCGCGACGGACGGCAACTCTATCCCGCCTTCCCCTATACGCACTTTTCCAAGACCAGCGATGCCGACATGCAGGCGCTCTACGCCTATCTGATGGCGCAGCCTTCGGTGCGCGCGACCGCGCCCGCGAACGCACTCGCTTTCCCCTTCAATCTCCGTCCGCTGCTCGCGGGATGGAATGCGCTATTTCACCGGACGAAAGAGTTCAAGCCCGATCCTGCGAAGTCGGAAGCCTGGAATCGCGGCGCCTATCTCGTCGAGGGCCTCGGCCATTGCAGCGCCTGCCATTCGCCGCGCAACGCGCTCGGCGCCGAGCAGCGCCAGGCCTATCTCGCCGGCGGCTTTGCCGAGGGCTGGGAAGCGCCGCCGCTGACCTCGCTCTCGCACGCGCCGATCCCGTGGAGCGAGGACGAACTTTTTGCTTACTTGCGCATCGGCCATTCGCGCCATCATGGCGTCGCCGCCGGCCCGATGGCGCCTGTTGTCAGAGACCTCAAAGCCCTGCCCGATCCGGACATCCGCGCGATGGCGGTCTATCTCAGCTCGTTCAACGACACCGCCGCTGACGCGCCCGCGCTGGCAGCGAGGCTGGAGAGCGCAACGCAAGTTAACCTCGCTTCGTCCAGCGGCGCGCGGCTCTACCAAGGCGCCTGTGCCGTCTGTCACGAGGTCGGCGGCCTGCCGCTGTTCGGCAGCCGTCCCTCGCTCGCGCTCAACAGCAATCTGCACAGCGCGAATTCGGACAATCTCGTGCAGGTGATTCTGCACGGCATCACCGAGCCCGCATCGAGCGATCTCGGCTACATGCCCGCGTTCAAGAGCAGCATGAGCGACACCCAAGTCGAGGAGCTCGTCAGCTTCCTGCGCACACAGTTCGCGCCGGACAAGCCGGCATGGACCGGCGTGCACGAGACGATCGCACGCGTGCGATCATCCGCCCGGTAAATCAGCCGTGCTTCTTCGCTTCCACCGGCGGCGTGCCGTGGGTGTGGAAGGACTCGATCGTCTTCAATCCCCAGGCCTGGCCCTTCTTGCGCTCTTCTTCCGTCCACACGATCGGCTTCCAGTCCGGCGCGAGGATGAGGCGAGCGCCGGCATTGGCGACTTCGACGCGGTTGCCGCCGGGCTCGTAGACATAGAGGAAGAAAGTCTGCTGGATCGCGTGCTTGTGCGGGCCGGTCTCGATGTGAATGCCGTTTTCCAGGAAAATGTCGGCAGCGCGAAGAATCTCCTCGCGGCTGTCGAGCGCGTAGGTGACGTGGTGGAAGCGGCCGGGCGTGCCGGAATGGTCGAGCGAATAGGCGAAGTCGTAGCTCTTGTTCGACATCGTCAGCCACATCGCGGCTTCCCGGCCGTCATTGAGCACGATCTGCTCGGTGAGCCGGCAGCCGAGATAGGTCTCGAAGAACTCGCGGTTGGCCTTGATGTCGACGGCGAGACAGTTGAGATGGTCGAGGCGGCGGACATTGACGCCGCGCGCGGGAAAGCGCTGCGCCTGGTTCTTCAGCGCGGGCTTCAGGTCCGGTGGCGCCTGATACCATTCGGTCTCGTAATAGAGCTCGACGATGTGACCATCAGGATCGCGACAGCGGAACGTCGGCCCCTGCCCCATGTCGCCGTCGATCCAGCCGATGTCGAAGCCGGAGCCCTTCAGCGCGGCGACGCGCCGCTCCAGCGCCTGCTGACTGCGCGCACGCAGCGCCATGTGTTCCATGCCCGAGGTCTTCGACGCCGTCAGCTTGAGCGAGTAGCGCTCGTAATCGTCCCAGCCGCGCAGATAAACCGACTCGCCCTTCTGCCCGCTCACCGTCATGCCCATGACGTCGACAAAGAATTTCAGGCTCTCGTCGGGCTTGGGCGTCAGCAGTTCCATGTGGCCGAGATGGGCAAGGTCGAGGATCGGTTCGGGCTGCATGGGTTTCCTCCAAAACTTGGCTAGCGAGGCGGGTCGATCCGGTGAGTGGATCGCTCGCGGGGGCGCAATATTGATCGGCGCCACAGGGCGGCGCCGACGGCCACCGGGTTCATTTGTACTAATGTACAAATGATTAGGTCTCGTCAACAAACCAAAGCGTGCCCGTCCGCGATCCACCGCCCTCCCCGCTGCGAACAGCCTGCCCCCGAACGGTGGACGGACTGCCCGAATGGTAAAATCTTCTTTAATTCGTTCTGGACCTCAAGGCCTGGAAAAGCAGCAATTTCCGGCTGATTCCGCCCGCAAGTATGCATTAGGAACAAACCTCTCGACCGAATTGTCGCAGATTTAACAAAGCTCGCGCCCCTGCCGCTTAACCGTTTGTGCAGCCCCGGCTCGCATAGTCAGGGTTAAACTCCTCAGTCTTGCCAGGTTCAATCAGTGACATCCTTTGGACGCGTGATTTCGGTACGCGGATCGCTCGCCCGGGTCGGGCTTCTGGCGGCAAGCCAGATGCCGGTCTCGGAGGTTCGGGCCACCGTCGGCCGCTTCGTCAGCATCCGCTGCGCCAGTTCGGTCATCGTCGCCATGATCACCGAGGTGTCCTGCGAGAATTTGTCGAGCCCCGACTACATTGCCATCGCCTCGGTCGACCTGCTCGGCGAGATCCTCAACGCCGCCGACAAAGCCAAATTCCAGCGCGGCGTCACCAATTATCCGACCATCGGCGATGCGGTCGACCTGATCACCAGCCAGGAGCTGCGCACGATCTACGCACCGACCGGGTCGGACCAGATCAATGTCGGCTTCCTCCAGCAGGACCGTTCCGTCGTCGCCTATGTCGATATCGAGGAAATGCTCTCCAAGCATTTCGCGGTGCTGGGGTCGACCGGCGTCGGCAAATCCACCGGCGTGTCGCTGTTGCTCAACGAGATTCTGAAGGCGCGGCCGAACCTGCGCATCTTCCTGCTCGACGTGCACAACGAGTATGGTCGCTGCTTCGGCGACCGCGCGCTGGTGCTCAACCCGCGAAACCTGAAGCTGCCGTTCTGGCTGTTCAATTTCGAGGAAATCGTCGACGTCCTGTTCGGCGGCCGCGCCGGCGTGCCCGAGGAGCTCGACGTCCTCGCGGAAGTCATCCCGATCGCCAAGGGCATCTACACGCAATACCAGAACACCGATCGCCTCGGTCTGAAGCGCATCGACCCCAAGCAGATCGGCTTCACCGTCGATACGCCGGTGCCGTACCGCCTGGTCGATCTGATGTCGCTGATCGACGAGCGCATGGGCAAGCTCGAGAACCGCTCCTCGCGCATCATCTATCACAAGCTGATCTCGCGCATCGAAGCAGTCCGCAACGACCCGCGCTACGCCTTCATGTTCGACAACGCCAATGTCGGCGGCGATACCATGGCCGAGGTGATCAGCCATCTGTTCCGCTTGCCGGCCAACGGCAAGCCGATGACGGTGATGCAGCTCGCAGGCTTCCCGGCGGAAGTCATCGATTCCGTCGTCTCGGTGCTGTGCCGCATGGCCTTCGATTTCGGCCTGTGGAGCGACGGCGTATCGCCGATGCTGTTCGTCTGCGAGGAAGCCCACCGTTACGCCTCCGCCGACCGCAATGTCGGCTTCGGGCCGACCCGCAAGGCCGTGTCGCGCATCGCCAAGGAAGGCCGCAAATACGGCGTCTATCTCGGCCTCATCACCCAGCGTCCCGCAGAACTCGACGCCACCATCATCTCCCAGTGCAATACGCTGTTCACGATGCGTCTTGCCAACGAACGCGACCAGGCGCTGCTGCGCGCCGCGGTCTCGGATGCGGCCGCGAACTTGCTGTCCTTCGTGCCATCGCTCGGCACCCGCGAGGTGCTGGCGTTCGGCGAAGGCGTCGCACTGCCGACGCGCCTGCGCTTCAAGGAGGTGCCTCCGCATCAACTGCCGCGCGGCGAAGCCACCATCTCGAGCGTTCCCTCGGTCACCTCCGGTCACGACATGCATTTCGTCGGCGCAGTGCTCGAGCGCTGGCGCGGTGCGACCTCGCAGCGCGACGTCCCGAACGACCCGGTGTTCCAGGTGCCGCCGGCCAAGACGCTGGCGCCGGCCGAAACGCCGATGCTGCAGCCCTCGCTGGGCCTCGATCCGGACCGCTTCTCGCTGCTGAAGAAGCCGCTGCGGTAAGGCCACGCTCGCTCTCCGTCCTCGTCATTGCGAGCGCAGCGCAGGGCACGTTGAGCCCACCCCCCGCATCGACTATGGTTGCCGGCCCCAAGCCGGAATCCATGCCCATGACAAAGCCCGCCCAACGCTTCCCCGCACCCGCCCTCGACAAGCTTCCTGACGACATCCGCACGCGTCTCCTCGCCGTGCAGGAGAAGAGCGGCTTCGTGCCCAACGTGTTCCTGACGCTGGCCTACCGGCCCGACGAGTTCCGCGCGTTCTTCGCCTATCACGACGCGCTGATGGAGAAGGACGGCGGCCTCACCAAGGCAGAGCGCGAGATGATCGTGGTGACGACCTCGGCGGCCAACCAGTGCCAATATTGCGTGATCGCCCATGGTGCGATCCTGCGCATTCGCGCCAAGAACCCGCTGATTGCAGACCAGGTCGCGATCAACTACCGCAAAGCCGACATCACGCCGCGCGAGCAGGCGATGCTCGATTTCGCGATGAAGATCTCGGCCGACGCGCAGCGGATTTCGGAGGAGGACTTCGCCGCTCTTGCCCCGCACGGCTTCAGCGATGACGACATCTGGGACATCGCCGCGATCGCAGCCTTCTTCGCGCTGTCGAACCGGCTGGCGAATTTCACCGGCATGCGGCCGAATGACGAATTTTATATGATGGGACGCCTGCCCAAAAAATGACCGAGCTCGACTGGCCCGAGATCCTGCTGCGCCTCGGCGTTGCGACGCTTGCCGGCAGTGCGATCGGGCTCAACCGTGATTTGCGCGGCAAGCCGATCGGGCTGAAGACGCTCGGCATCGTCGGCCTCTCCACCGCGACCGTGGTGCTGCTGGCGCTGCAACTCGCCGAGCCCGGCAAGGTCGCCGATGCGACGAGCCGGGTCATCCAGGGCATTCTCACCGGCATCGGCTTCCTCGGTGCCGGCGTCATCGTCCACGAGAGTGAGCGGTTTCGCGTCCGCGGACTGACCAGCGCCGCCTGCACATTCCTTGCCGCCTGCCTGGGCGTGGTCTGCGGTGCCGGGCAATGGAAGATCGTCGCGGTCGCGCTGGCGCTGGCCTTCGTGCTGCTCACGGTCGGCCGCCGTATCGAGCGCCGGGTGCACCGCGCGCTCGGCGGCAAAGACGAGCCGCACGAGGACCACCGGCAAGCGTAGCTGCCTCGCGCTCGGCGTCGAGGGTCATCTGGATATGCGGTTCAAGGACACCAGCCTCCAACATCCGCCCGAACGAGGTGTTCACCTGCAGTCGTAGCCGATCGACTTCAGCTGAGGCCTGAGCGCTCAGGACGTATGTCCATCGAAGTCGCCCTCCACCGGCGTTTTCTTGGCGCGCTGCGGGGTCATCCGAGCCGGATCCGGTTGGCCGGGAACACCGCGCGGGCCGAGCTGCGCCCGCTGCAGATCATCCTCGGAAAACGCCGGCTCAACCCCATTGGGTTCAGTCCGCCGCGTGGCGTGAATGTCGTCTTTGATGCTCATGGTGTGCTCCTGTCACGTGCTGAGGTCACGTCACTTCGACGGCTTCGCTCCATCGTGGCACTGCGAGGGCCTTTCCATCATCAATCAAAGCCAGCCGCCGGTGTTCCAAATTTGGCGCTGGAGCAAATGGAACCGCGGCATCTGCGCCTCAAAGGGTTGGCGACTGATGGAGGTAACGGCCGTCGAAATCCGCTAGTTCCTGAAATTTCCGCTCGTCGAGTACCGTGACTCGGCCGCGATTGAACTCGACGATCCCCTCCTGCCGTACCTGCTTGATCACGCGATTGGCGTGGACCGAGGTAATTCCCAGCGCTTCGCCGATCTGCTCCTGCGTTAGCGGCATCTCGAAGCTATTGCCGTCCACGGCCCCGATAAGCTTCAGACGTTCGCGCAACTCGATCATGACGTGGGCGAGCCGCGCGGGTGTAGGGCGCTGGCCTACATTGACGATCCATTCGCGAAACATCGCGGCGTCGATCAACGTGTCGCGCCAAAATATCTCGGCGACACCAGGGCTGCGACGATGCAGCTTCTGCAGATTGTCATGGCTTATGAAGCCGAGCGTCGCCGGCGTCAGCGTCGACAGATCGTGGTCCATCACGTGCAGGAACAGGCTCATCAAATCGGGAATCTCACCGGGAATGTGCAGCGAAAGGATCTGCCGCTTGCCGCTCGCGATCGTCTTGGAGCGCGCGCAAAATCCATCCACAATCAGACAGCTATTGGTCGCGCGCTCGCCGTCGCGGACCACCGCCGTCTCGGCGGGGAATTGCCGGACGACGATCGGAAGGGCTTCGATCTCTCTCGCGTCGTCCTCCGAAATACCGGCAGAGACACGCAGGCGCCTGAGGAGTGCCGCGCGCGTCGCGTCGCTGTGCACTTCGGGTAACTCCGGTCGTGGATACGGAACTCACGGCGCGGTGGCGCCGTCGGGATAAAAACCCGCGGTCCGCCAGCCCGGTTCCAACAAAAGTTAAGGACGCCGCTTGTCGGCACATGGTCTGCTTGGCGCTCGAAAGGCAAAGCATGACCAAGAAGCGCAACCGTACGCCACCGGCCCTGTCCCTCCAGGAACGCCTGACCAAGTTCACGCAGGAAGCCCGCGCCGCCGCCAGGAAGCTACCGGCCGGCGCCGAGCGTCACTCACAGTTGCAGAAGGTCCGCGATGGCGAGGCCGCCGCGGAGATGGAGCGTTGGCTCTCCTCGCCCGGCCTGCAAACTCCGGAATGACCGCGCGAAGGATGATGCTGCTAGTGCTTAACCATCAGCGGAAGCGCCGGGGCAAAGCGCTCGGCGAACGTCAGTGTCCTGGCCTGGTAAACTGCGGCAAACGAGGCCGAGATTCCTGCTGAAGCGACTGCGAGCAAGGCAATTACGAAAACCAGACGGCGCATTGCGGCCTCCTGTGTAAGCTCGACTACCTCACACACATGGGGCCGCTTTGTTTCAGGACCACTTCGTCGGCGCGGAAAATGATTTCGCTCAAGCGGCTGTGATGAGATCCCGCTCGCTGGGCCGCATCTCGTCACCAACTAACAATAGTCGCTGTCGTCTTGCCGCAAGCGGTATCAGGAATTTCACACCCGCGATCACGATCCAGGATCGCAAGACGGCCGCGACAGGCAGCATCTGCGTGAGCGCAGCGTCTTCGAGGAAGACTCAAATGAAAATCGTCATCCAAAGGCTCAATGGTCTGTGGCACCTCATCGTTGGGTCGTGTCGGATCCGCACGCCCTTTCTGGAAACCCAGGACCGCGCGCTGGTCGTGAGATACGCAAGGCGTGCTTATCCCGGCGCCAGGATCTTCCAGCGCGACTGAGGTGAGCGTTGCCTAATCGTCGTCTGCCGGCCCGCACCAGCCGGGCAGATAGACCGCATCCTTGCTCTTGGCGGCGGCCAGCGCCTTCTCGAGCGCCTTGTCGAAATTGGCATCGACAGCCTTGCGGGTCAGCTTGCGGCGCAGGAAGTCGGCCCACAGGAATTCCGAGAACGGCGTGGTGTCCTTGGCGAAGCCGCCCATGCGGCGAAGCTCGCCGGCGAGGCTGCGGAACGGATCGTCCTTGAGGTCGACGACCGATTTCGGCAGATCACGAAATGGCCGACGCTCGCCCTTGGCGTCGTAGGGATAGACCCAGCGCTTGTTGTCCATCACACCCCAGAACGCTTCGCGCTCGACCATGCGGAGATCGCCGACGATGGTCACCAGCACCTGTTTGATGCCTTCGTCGTGCAGCGCGCGGCCGAGGTGGTGATGGTCAATCACGTAATAGCGGTCGTCAGGCCCGTGCACGACGGGTATCATGTGCGTGCCGAGCAGGTCGGACTGCTTCTTCCTGCCATGCTCGCGCCAACGCTTGCGCTTCTCCTTGACCTCGCGGATGCCGACCGTGATCTGCGTCGGCCGAAGCGACAGGATCGGCACCGGGTGCACTCTGGGCTCGCGCGCGTTGATGGTCATGATCGAACGGCCTCTCATCTGGTGGCAGTTTGTGGTCCGGGTTCCCGATTATGCCACAGGCCTTGCGGCGGCAACATGCGTTCGGGGCGGGAAGCGCCGGCTTCCGGCTGGTGTTGCAGCGCAACCCGCGTGTCCCTGGCGCCGGGATGACAACCCCTTCCCGAGATCTTTCGCGGCGCCCACAAAAGATCATGCGAATGCGCAATGCGCGTGAGCGTTGAGAAGATTTTCTGCAACCCCTGTGTCGCCTATGCTATCAAAAAACCGCTGCTTCGGAGTAACCGCCGCCCCATGACATCCCAGCGGCCCATAACCTCGGACGACGAGCACCAGGTGCTCCAGTTCAGGCCGCGCGCGACGCCGTCCCCAGTGATCCACCGGGGCAGCGGCATCGTACAGCCGCTGCATGCAGCAGCCCCCGAACCGCTCGATCTGTCCCGCTACGAGCAGCCCCGCGATGAGCCGGACGACTTCCGCCATCGCATGCTCGCCAATATCGCCGCGCTCGCCTTCACCATCGCGCTGACCGCGATCGGGATCTGGCTGGCGGTCAGCATCGCCGATTTGCGCCGGACCCAGGATTGCGTGCTGATGGGCCGGCGGGACTGCGTCAAGATCACGACGCCCCATATCTAGACCCGGTCCCCGCGCCAAGGGCCCCCGACCGCATCCCCAGCCCTATCCTTGGGGCCCGTCCGGCTCCATTGAACTCAGAGCGGCGCTCCGATATACGGGCTTTCGACCCGTCCAGAGGGGGGTGAGGGCGTTATTCGGGGCCCGATGCCCACCCACCGTACCACTCTGGGATATCTGAAGAATACCTGCAATATATCAAAGGCTTAGTGATGTCCTCCACATTCGATCAGGTCGCTACGATCATCGCTGAAACCTGCGACATTCCGCGCGACACGATCACGCCGGATAGCCATGCCATCGATGACCTCGGCATCGACAGCCTCGATTTCCTGGACATCGCGTTCGCGATCGACAAGCAGTTCGGCATCAAGCTGCCGCTGGAAAAGTGGACCCAGGAGGTCAACGACGGCAAGGCGACGACCGAGCAGTATTTCGTCCTGAAGAACCTGTGCGCGCGCATCGACGAACTGGTTGCCGCCAAGGGCGCGAGCGCCTAATCGGGCGGTCATGCAACTCGAATACTTCCACATGATCGATCGCATCGTCGACCTCAACGTCGACGAGAAGAAGATCGTCGTCGAGGCCCAGGTTCCCAAGGAGAGCACCATCTTCGAGGGGCACTTCCCGGGTTATCCCCTCATGCCCGGCGTGCTACTGATCGAATCGATGGCGCAGGCCTCGGGCTTTCTCCTGCTTGGCGTCCTGAAGTTCGAGCGTATGCCGATTCTCGCCGCCGTGAAGGAAGGCAAGGTGCGCGGCTCGGTGTTTCCGGGCGACCTGATGACCCTCGAGGCGAGCGTGGCCCATGAAGGCTCTGGCTATGCGATGACCGAGTCGAAGATCCGGGTCGGCGGCAAGCTGCGCGCCAATTCGACGCTCACCTTCACCCTGATCCCCTTCCCCAATTCGGATATGCGCGGATACATGGACGCGGTCGCAAAACGCGTCGGCTTTCCGCAACAGGCCGTATCGCCATGACTGACACCGCTTCGAAGCCGGGCCAGACGGAAGTCTGGATCACCGGTATTGGTCTTGCCACCTCGCTCGGCGAAGGTCTCGACGCCAACTGGGCCGCGCTCCAGGAGAAGCGCATCAATGTCGACGAGAAGGGCTTTGCGCCCTTCATCGTGCATCCGCTGCTGCCGGTGTCGTTCGACAGCCAGATCCCGAAGAAGGGCGACCAGCGCCAGATGGAAGCCTGGCAGCGCATCGGCGTCTATGCCGCGGGCCTCGCGCTCGACTCGGCCGGCATCAAGGGCAACAAGGACATCCTGTCGAAGATCGACATGGTGGTGGCCGCCGGCGGCGGCGAGCGCGATCTCAACGTCGACACCGGCGTGCTCACCGCCGAGGCCAAGGGCGCCAATGCGCCGGGCTTTCTCAACGAGCGGCTGATGAGCGATCTCCGGCCGACGCTGTTTCTGGCCCAGCTCTCCAATCTCCTCGCCGGCAACATCGCCATCGTCAACGGTCTCGGCGGCACTTCGCGCACCTTCATGGGCGAAGAGGTTGCGGGCGCCGATGCCGCGCGCATCGCGCTGTCACGCATCGCCTCGGGCGAGAGCGACATCGCGTTGGTCGGCGGCTCGCACAATGGCGAGCGCAAGGACCTCATGGTCCTCTACGAATTCGGCGACTTCAACCTGAAGGACAAGTTCGCTCCCGTCTGGGCGCGCAAGGACCACGCCGGCTTCGCGCTCGGCTCGGCCGGCGCCTTCCTGGTGCTGGAATCGAAGGCGCATGCGGAAGCGCGCGGCGCCAAGCCGTACGCAAAGCTGTCGAGCGTGGTGACCGATCTGGCCCGTCGCAAGCAGGGCGGCGACATGGAAGCGACGCTGGAGAAGCTTTGGCACAAGCTGCCGAAGCGCGATGGCAAGGGCGCGATCATCTCGGGCGCAACCGGTGCGGAGCCGGCGACATCGGAGGAGCGCGGCTTCCTGAAGAAGCACGGCGACTTTCCGGTGCGTGCGACCGGCACGATGTTCGGGCACACCATGGAAACGCAATTCCCGCTCGGCATTGCGCTCGCGGCGCTCTCGATCTCGCGCGGCGCGCTGTTTCCGCCGAACGATTCGACCGGGACCGAGGTTGAAATGCAGGGTGCGCCCACCCAGATCGTCGTGGTGGGGGCCGGACACTGGCGCGGCGAAGGCATGGCACTGGTCGAGGCTGTTTAGCTAGCGCGCGTTGCGCTCTGGTAGGTTATTGTTCGAGCATGATCTTTCGGAAAACCGCGTCACACTTTTCCGGATCATGCTCTAGCGGGGGATCGACATGACTGCACCACGCGACAAACTCGGGCGTCCCGTTGTCGTCGTCACCGGCATGGGGATCACGACCTCGCTCGGCGCCGGCAAGGCCGACAATTGGTCGAAGCTCGTTGCGGGCGAATCCGGCATCCGCACCATCACGCGCTTTCCGGTCGACGGCCTGAAGACCACGATGGCCGGCACGGTGGATTTCGTCAGCGTCGATCCGTTTTCCTCCACCGGCCTGTCCGAGCGGATGGCCGAGTTGGTCACGCAGGAAGCGCTGCAGCAGGCCGGCATCGGCGCCAAGGGCGATTTCCCGGGCCCCCTCTTCCTCGCGGTCGCGCCGGTCGAGGTCGAGTGGCCGCAACGGCGCGAGCTTGGCCGCGCCGTCGGCGCGCCCGACTTCACCTATGACGATCTCTTGCGCATCTCCGGCGGCGGCAAGTACAACGCCTATCATCACCGCTTCATGTTCGGCTCGGTTGCCGCCCACCTCGCCGAAACCTTCGGCACCAAGGGCTCACCGATCTCGCTGTCGACGGCGTGCGCGTCCGGAGCCACCTCGATCCAGCTCGGCGTCGAGGCGATCCGCCGCGGCGAGACCGATGCGGCCCTGTGCGTCGCAACCGACGGCACCGTCAATCCGGAAGCGCTGGTGCGCTTCTCGCTGCTCTCGGCGCTGTCGACGCAGAACGATCCGCCGCAGGCGGCCTCCCGCCCCTTCTCCAAGAACCGCGATGGCTTCGTCATGGCCGAAGGCGCAGGCGCCCTTGTGCTGGAGAGCTATGAAGCGGCGACCGCGCGTGGCGCAAAGATACTCGGCGTAATCGCCGGCTGCGGCGAGCTCACCGATTCCTTCCACCGCACCCGCTCGTCGCCCGACGGCAAGCCGATCATCGGCTGCATGAACAAGACGCTGGCCGATGCCGGCATGACGCCGGATCAGATCGACCACATCAACGCGCACGGCACCGCGACGCCCGAAAACGACAAGATGGAATACAACACGACATCGGCCGTGTTCGGCGATCTCCTGCAGAAGATCCCGGTCACCTCCAACAAGTCGATGGTCGGCCACACCATCTCGGCCGCGGGCGCGGTCGAGGCGATCTTCTCGCTGCTGACGCTCGAGCATCAGCGCATTCCGCCGACCATCAACTACGACAATCCGGATCCCACGATCCTGTTCGACGTGGTCGGCAACAAGGCGCGCGATGCCCGCGTCACCGCTGTGATGTCGAACTCGTTCGGTTTCGGCGGCCAGAACGCCTCGCTGATCCTGACCCGCGAACCGGCCTGACCGGACGCATGGCGCTGCTTTCCCTCAGCACGAAGATTCGCGCGCGGAATGCAGCCAAATCGATCGGCGGCGGCCTGATTGGCGCCGCCACCGTCGGTATGCTGCGCACCACGCGCCATTTCGATCCGGTCAAGACCTCGGACTTTTTCGCGCGCGTCACCAAGACGATCGGCCCGCGCCTGCGCGAGCATCGCATCGGCCGCGCCAACCTCACCGCCGCATTTCCGGAGAAATCGCCCGAAGAGATCGAACAGATCCTGATGGGCGTCTGGGACAATCTCGGCCGCGTCGGCGCCGAATTCGCCCATATGGACCATGTCTGGGACTACGACCGCGCGCATCCGGAGAACAGCCGGATCGAACTGCCAAAGCCCAGCATCGAGCGGTTCGATTACATCCGTGACGACGGCAGGCCTGCGCTGATCTTTGCCGCGCATCTCGCCAATTGGGAACTGCCCGCACTCGCCGCCGTCGCGCACGGGCTCGATACCGCGATCCTCTATCGCCGGCCGAACATTGCGTCGGCCGACCGCATCATCCAGGAGATGCGCCAGGTCAATATGGGCACGCTGATCCCCGCCGGCCGCGACGCGCCGCTGCGGCTCGCGCAGGCGCTCAAGGACGGCAAGCACGTCGCCATGCTGGTCGACCAGTATCTGACCAACGGTGTCGAGGTCACCTTCTTCGGCCGCAAGACCCGCGCCAATCCCATGCTGGCGCGCCTGTTGCGCCAGGTCGAATGCCCGATCCACGGCGTCCGCGTCATCCGCAAGCCCGGCTTTCGCTTTGCCACCGAGCTGACTGAGGAGATCCCGCCGGTCCGCGATGCCGAGGGCAAGATCGACATCCAGGGCACGACGCAGGCGATCACCAACGTGGTGGAAGGCTGGGTCCGCGAACATCCGGAGCAGTGGCTGTGGCTGCACCGGCGGTGGCGGTAACGATCCGACCTGTCAGCTCCTCATCCTGAGGAGCGCGGAACGCGCGTCTCGAAGGATGAAGGCCCGGCCAGTGGCCTCGCCCTTCGAGACGCGCGCAAGAGCGCGCTCCTCAGGGTGAGGGTCTGAATTACCCGCCTTCACCGCTCCGGCAATCCCGCATCGACCTCTGCCTGAACGACGCGCTCCCAGGCTGCGATACAAACCGGACTTGCGTTCTTCATCGGCGGCCAGACGCTGAGCCGCGTCGTGCCGGGCCGCAAGCGCAGTCCCTCCGCGATCGCCGCCCTCGCCTCCTCGAACCGGCCCGATCTCTGGTAGGCGGCTGCAAGCAGAAAGTGCGAGCGGCCGGTCCCCGGCGTGATGGCGATCGAACGCTGGATCCACGGCAGCGCCTCGTCGTAGCGCCCCATCAAGACATACGTCATGCCCGCGCCGAGCAGCCAGGTCCAGCGCGAGGCCGGCGGCGTGTCGTAACGGTCGGCCTGCTGGAACGTCGCGAGCGCATCGTCGAAACGGCCGAGATAGACCTGGCCAAGGCCGATCAGATAGAGCGCGGACCCGTTCCACGGATCGAAGCTCAACGCCTTGGCGCAGGTGACGAGACTTTCCACGAAATGATTGGTCGCGCTGAGGAAGCGGCAATGGGCCTCGAGCACCGGAATCGAATTCGGCCTCAATCGCGAGGCGCGCTCGAGCGTCGCATTGGCCTTCGCTTCGACCGTAACGGCCTCGTCCGGGCTGAACCAGACCATCTGGATGCCGCGCATCTGCAGCGATGAGAGCGCGACGGAGAGATCGACATTGTCGGGGTCGTCGGTGAGCGCCTTCTGCAACATCGTCTGTGCCGCGCCAAAACGCTCGCGCGTGGTCTGGTTGATCGAGGCGAGCGCCTGCTCGACCGCCACCTTGTCGCCGCCCGCAGACGCGCCGGCCGTCCTGGAACGCGCTGCACTCGGCTCAAGAATTTCGTTGAGACGGCGTGCAAGCACATGACCGACGCCGGCGACGAGCCGGGACTGCGCGAGCTGCGCGTCGATCTCCTCCGCGGTGACTGAAGCCGCGACGACCGACTGAACCTCGCCAGTGGCCGTCTTGATGATCCGCGCGCGCAGCATCCAGGACTGATCGCCGTGCTGCAATTCGCCACGCAGCTCGTAATCGGATGATGCGGTGGACGCAGCGCTGCTCTCGCCGCCGGCGACCGCCACGCGCGGCGCGACCACGCTGATGTTCTGGACCTTGGCAAAACCATCCGTGAGGCGCGCGGTGACCTCGGCGGCCATCGCCGCGCCGCGCGTGTCGTTGCTGTCGTCAACGATTGGCATCACGACGAGCCGCGGTGGCGTCCGCCTGAACAGGAGGTCCGGCTTCAGCACCGGCCCGGCAACCGCAAGCCCCATGACAACAAGGCAAAGCCCCGCCACGGTGGCGACCATGGCCTGCCGGCTCAAACCGAATAGGGCGCGCGGTGGCCTAGGGGGTACCGCGGCGAGCTCGACCGGCGGCCGGGTCTCGACCTCGCCGGTCGGGTCCGCCCGGGTCCCCTCGGTCTGCTCCGCTACTGCGGGCGCATCCACGACCTCCGTCGCCAGCAGATAGCCGCCGCCGGAGGCGAGCTTGATCAGCTGCCGCCGCTCGTCGCCGAGCGCGGTGCGAAGCTCGCGGATGCATTGAAACAGGCTGTCCTCGCCGACATGGATGTTCGGCCAGACCGCCTCCATCAGCTCCTGCTTGCTCAGCACGCGGCCGCCGCTGGTCGCGAACAACCGCAGCATCTCGAATGTCTTGGGTCGGAGCTTGATTGCAACGCCATCGGCTGAGCGCAGCTCCGCGCGCCGCTGATCCAGCTCGAAGCCGGCGAAACGAAGCAACTTATCCCCCACAGCGTCTCTCTGGTCGGCTCCTATAGGGCAACTGTGTCGAAAAAGCCCGAAAAGTGTCCCTGAAACGGAAATATCAGAAAGTTTCAGAAACAAGCCACCCCCTTATCAGGACACCACCTCTGGCCGATGCGATGAATCCGAGTGAGGACTCGCGACCACGTACCGGGGGAAGTGGTGAGGACGGGGAAAGATTGTTTCAAAGCGACCCGCCGCCTGCGGGCCGCGCTGCTGACATCGTCGGCGCTGGTCGTGGCCTGGATGCTGCCGGCCGCGCCGTCGCGCGGCGCGTCGGATGGCACATGGCTCGCCTCTCCCGGCAGCAACGACTATGGCACCGGCTCCAACTGGGACGGCAGCTTCGTGCCGGCGGGCACGGCCACCTTCGGCAGCTCTGATACCACCACCCTGTCGATTTCGAGCGCCTCGACCGGCGGCTGGACCTTCAATGCCGGCGCCTCGAACTACACTTTTAACGTCAGCGACCAGCTGACTTTCACAGGCGGCATCACCGTCAACAGCGGCAGCGCTACGATCAACTTCAACGGCATCCCGTCGACCGGCATGTTCTATGGCGGCAGCCTCGGCAACGCCACCATCAACAACAACAATGGCGGCCTCCAGTTCTTCAACAGCAGCACCGCCGGCAATGCCGCGCTGAACAACAATGGTGCCGGTCAAATCCTCTTCCTGACGTCGGGTCCTGTCACCGCCGGCTCGATCGCGGGTGACGGGCTATACGACCTTGGCGGCAACCAGTTGACGGTCGGCTCCAACAATCTGTCGACCGTCATAAGCGGCAACATTCTCAACGGTTCGCTGGTCAAGATCGGCACCGGCACGCTGACGCTCGCATACGACCACGCCATGACCGGCGACGTCACGGTCAACGGCGGCACGTTACAGATCGGCTCTTCCGGCGGCCCTTTCGCCAGCCAAGCCATCCAGGGAGCCGTCACTGTCGGCGCCGGCAGCACCTTCAGTGTCGTTAACGCCGACCTTGCCGGCGTCACCAGCGTCTCCAACAGCGGGACCATGACCTTCCACAACGATCCCTTCTTATCCAGCAGCGCCAGCTCGGCCAACATCTCGAACACCGGCACCCTCTCCTTCTACGACGACGGCAACGCCGCGAACGCAACCATCACCACCACCGGCACCGTCGACTTCTACGACCGCAGCACGGCCGGAAACGCCACCATCATCAACAGTCCCACCAATCCCGCCGGCGCTGTCACCTTCCACAACACGAGCTCGGCGGGAACCGCAAACATCACCAACGATATCTACGGCACACTCTATTTTCGCGACGCCAGCACGGCGGCGGGCGCAATCATCAACAACAACTCCAACAGAGCGACGGCGTTCTACAACACCAGCACGGCAGGCCATGCGACCATCAACAACTACGGCGGCTTGATATACTTCTACGGCGCGAGCTCGGCTGGCAGTGCCACCATCACCAACTCCAACTATGGCCAGGTCATCTTCAGCGACTCGAGCACCGCCGCGAACGCCAGCATCGGCGGCGGCAACAATACTTTCGTTGGTTTCTACAATGCGAGCTCGGCCGGCAGCGCCATCATCACCGCCAACTATGCCGGCCAAGTGTCTTTCCGAAACACCAGCACGGCTGGCAGCGCGACCATCACCATTACCAGCGCCGGCTACGCGACGTTTTCCGACACCAGCACGGCTGGCAGCGCCACGATCAACATCAACAATGGCGGCTCGACGACATTTTCCGGCGCCGGCACCGCCGGCAGCGCGACGATCAACAACGACGGAAGCCTCGACTTCAACGGTTCGAGCACAGCTGGAAACGCTGGGATCGCCAGCAACGGCACCTTGAACTTCGGGGGCTCGAGCACCGCGGCCAGCGCAACCATCACCAACAACTTTGCCGCGTCTTTCAACGGCGTCAGCACGGCTGGCAGCGCGGCCATCACCAACACCTATAATCTAATATTCACCGGCACCAGCACGGCCGGCAACGCCGTCATCACCAACAATGCCGGCGGTCCCTTCAACAATACCAGCGGAATGACCTATTTCCGAGACAATGCCACCGCCGGCAATGCGCAGTTGATCAACAACGGGGCCAACACGTTCTTCGATTTCTCCGTCGGCTCCGGCCCGAACGGCGACAACAAGCTCAGCGCCGGCTCGATCGCCGGCAACGGCACCTTCTATCTCGGCGCCAACGCGCTGACGGTCGGCGGCAACAATCTGTCGACCACCGTCAGCGGCGTGATCGCCGACGGCGGCTACAGCGGCGCCGCGGGCGGCTCGCTGGTGAAGACCGGCACCGGCACGCTGACGCTGTCGGGGACGAACACCTATAGCGGCGGCACCACTTTCGCTGGCGGCACGGTCAGCGTCTCGTCAGATGCAAATCTCGGCGACGTCGCGGGGGGCCTCACCTTCAACGGCGGCACCTTGCAGATCACCGGAACGACATTCAACACCACCGCGCGCACCATCAATCTGGGTGCCGGCGGCGGCACATTCGACATCGCGGACGCAGCCAACAATTTTGTCCTGAGCCAGAATCTCGGTGGCGGCGCGCTGACAAAGTCCGGTGCCGGCAAGCTGACCTTGATCGGCGCGGAGAGTTTTTCCGGCGTGACGGTGTCCGGCGGCACGCTGACGTTCAGCGCCAATGCCACGGCCGGCAATGCGGCCATCACCAACAACGCCGAGCTCGTCTTCGACACCAACGCCACGGCCGGCAACGCCACCATCACCAATACCAATCAGTTGACATTCTACGGCAACACCACAGCCGGCAACGCCGTCATCACCAACAGCGGCACCGTGCTGTTCGACGGCGACTCCACACCGGACCAAGCGCAGCTCATCAACGCCGCGTCCACGGCCGTGTTCAACTTCTTCACCCCAGGCCCGAGCAGCGACGGCAAGATCAGCGCCGGCTCAATCGCCGGCAACGGTCGCTTCGACCTCAACGGCGCAGAGCTGACAGTCGGCGGCGACAATCTGTCGACCACCGTCACCGGCGTGCTCACCGGCAACGGGGGCTTCACCGGGACATCGCTGGTCAAGATTGGCACCGGCACGCTGACGCTCTCGGGCATCAACACCTATACCGGCGCAACTGTTATCGACGGCGGCACGCTTGCTGTGAACGGCTCGATCCTGGCCTCAAGTGGCGTCACCGTGGAGAGCGGCGGCACGCTCGGCGGCACCGGCATCGTCGGCAATACGACGATTGCGAGTGGCGGCACGCTGGCACCCGGCAATTCCGTGGGCACCCTGACCGTCAGCGGCAATCTGGCGTTCACCGCCGGCAGCTTCTACAGAGTGGAAGTCTCCGCGTCCGCCGCCGATCGGACCAATGTCTCGGGCACCGCGACGCTCACCGGCGCCACCATGCAGGCGGTGGCAATCCCCGGCAGCTTCCGCAGCCAGACCTACACCATTCTCAATGCGACCGGCGGCTTTGGTGGAACGCAGTTCGCCGGATTGACCGCGATTGGCAGCTTCAGCCCCACGCGCAACCCCCACCTCACTTACGATCTGAACAACGTCTACCTCGTGCTCGATCCAGGCGGGATCGTGCTGCCGGCGGGCACCGGCGCCAACCCGACCAACGTTGCCGACGCCATCAACAGGGCGGTCGCGGGCGGAGCGACACCGCCAGCCGGCTTCGATGCACTGCTCAACATGGGCAACCCGCAGCTCAACCACGCGCTCGGCCAGGTCTCGGGCCAGCCCGGCGCAGCCGGCACGCAGGCGGCGTTCGATGCCACGCAGCAGTTCGTCAACATGCTCGATCCCTTCAATGGCGGCGCGGACGGCGAACGCGGTGCAGCCGGCGGCGATGGCGGGACGCTGGGCTATGCGTCCACCAGCCCACGCGACGCCCGCGTGCGCGAAGCCTATGCCGCGGTGACACCGCGCGAGGCAAGCAGCGAGGCCATCGACCGCCGCTGGGGCGTGTGGGCCTCCGGCTACGGCGGCGCCAGCACCTTGAACGGCAACGCTGCATCAGGCTCAAGCACCACCACCAGCCACATCTACGGTACCGTCGTCGGTGCCGACTATCGCCTCTCGGCGAACACGCTGGTCGGCTTTGCGCTCGGCGGCGCCGGCTACAATTTCGCGCTCTCGGATGCTCTCGGCAGCGGCCGCGCCGATCTGTTCCAGGCCGGCCTCTATGCCCGCCACACCTTTGGTCCGGCCTACATCTCCGCCGCCCTCGCCTATGGCTGGCAGGACGTCACCACCGACCGCACCGTGACCGTGTCAGGCACCGACAAGCTCACCGCGAACTTCAAGGCGAGCACCTTCTCCGGCCGCCTCGAAACCGGCTGGCGCTTCGCGCCGATCCCCGCCTCCTCCTTCGGCGTGACGCCCTACGCAGCGGCGCAGGCCACCACCTTCCATCTGCCCGGCTACGGCGAGACCGCGCTGGTCGGCAGCAACCAGTTCGCACTGTCCTACGCCGCGCAGGACACCACCAACGTCCGCACTGAGCTCGGCGCGCGCGCCGACCAGCGCTTTCTCGTCAGCGACGGCGTGCTCACGTTGCGCGGCCGGCTCGCCTGGGCCCACGATACCAATACCAACCGCTTCGTGAGCGCAGCCTTCCAGACGCTGCCCGGTGCCGCCTTCACGGTCAGCGGCACGCGACCGGCAGCCGACTCCGCGCTCGTCGGCGGCCGCGCCGAGATGAAATGGCGAAACGGTCTGTCGCTGGCTGGAACGGTCGAGGCCGAATTCTCGCGCAACGCGCAGACCTACACAGGCAAGGGCACAGTGCGTTATGCGTGGTAGGCGGCGGGCTCGCCGCTACCAATAAGGCTTCAATGCCTGTCCAGCCTTCATCTCCCACAACACATTGACGATCACCCAGCGGCCATTGATATGTGAGAGGTGCAAATAGTCGATCCACGTCGATGCGATCATCTTGGCGCTGGCGGCGTTCCCGGAAACATCGAACACGACAATCTCCTGCTGACGCTGAGCCGGGGGTGTTGGGCGTTCCGCTTTCTGTCGGGTCAGCTGCGTGAGAGCGAGTGCGCTCATTTCGGCGAGATAGTCCCGGCCCGACTCGGGATCGCGGCGCGCAATGCGTTTGGCCAGTTCGGGATGGAGTGCGCTTTCCATTCGCGCGGCATTGCCTTCGTAAAATCCTTCAATGTAGTCCCGAACAACCTGCTCGATTGCCTTCAGGTCGTCAGATCTCGCCGGATTTACACGATCCATAGGGCGTTCTCCTCAGGTCTTTGAAACGCTGCGCTTCTCGTGTCGCACGATCCGTGGTCCAGCTGGCCCAGCGCTCGGATCTCAATTTGTGATCCTAGCGTCCGTCCTGCAAGATCAGGGGGAGACCGAAGGCCTCGAACAGACGCGGGCTGGAAGGCTTCACGAACAGGGTCAGCCCGGAAATCGCGTCATCGCGCAGCGAGAGCACATGAATCGAATGCGCGGTCCATGGTGCTTTCGCGTCGGAGCGGGCGTAGCCTGCAAAGGCGGGCTGTCCGTTCGCCCCTGTCGGCAACAGACGATAGCCGTCATAATCCCTCCACGCCCATTCGAAGAATTCGCGAATGGATTGACGGCCCGCATACCATTGCGACAGCGGCGGCATCGTATAGATGGCATCCTCTTTCAGGAGCGCGACAAAGCCATCGAGATCCAGTTCCTCCCACGCCTTGACGTAGCGACCAAGAAGCCTCGCCTGCTCTGGATCAGGTCGCGAAACCGCCGCCCCTTCCCCTCCCTGATGTCCTTTTGCGATGGTCGATCGCGCACGCTGGAGGACGCTGTTGATCGAGGTCGTCGTGCCACCCAACAATGTCGCGACTTCTGCGACTTGCCACCCCAGGACATCGCAGAGCAGAAGCGCGGCCCGCTGGCGCGGCGGAAGCTGCTGGATCGCGGCAATGAAGGCAAGCTGCACCGCCTCCCGCGAAGCGTAACGCGCCTCAGGATTGGGCGTGTTGTCGAGAACGCCGTCAAGCTCGGAATCCGGATAGGGATCGATCCACGCAACGTCATCCGCCGGTCTTCCATCCGGCATCCGGTCGCTCGCGGAGAACCGCCGCTCGGGCAGGAAGCGCTGTTGATGAGCGCGGCGCGCGATCGCATCGAGGCAGGCATTCGTTGCGATACGGAGCAGCCAGGCCCGAAACGATCCGCGTTCCTCGAAAGCCTCGAAGTTGCGCCAGGCGCGCAGGAAGGTCTCCTGCACGAGGTCTTCCGCCTCGTGCATGGAGCCCAACATCCTGTAGCAGTGCAATTTGAGTTCGCGACGAAACGGCTCGGCGCGTTGCTCGAATGCGCGGCTTGCCTGCGCAGAGGCCTGGGCATCAACCGGTCGATGCGTCCCCGTCATGACATTCGATTCCCACGGCCGCGGCCCCGCGATAAGCTGATCACGAGGACACAGGTTCGAGCCCCTTGCCTGAGACGATGAACAGGCTCTCCTTCGGGCGATCCCGGGCCGTCACAAGTGCAATGACCGCCGCCGCGGCATCCGACGAGGTCGGCGGCGAAGACATGCTCCGGACGAAGTCGTCTGGAGAGATGCCAAGATAGGTGGAGTAGCCGGCGATTGCACGCCCCCCAAGCTCGGTATCGGTCATGATGCGCGGCGCGATTGCGAGAAATCGCAGGCCGCGACCAAGCCGATCGGATTCCTTCTGGCTGTAATTTGCGATGAAGAGTTGCGTGCGCTTGGAACCGGCATAGCCGCCCGTGAGCGGTGAACCCGCAAGCGCAGCTCCGCTGGAGACGAGCACGATCGTCGTACCCTCGCGTAAGGGCTGGGCCAAAGCTTCCTTGCAGAAATGAAATGCGATCTTGACATCGCTTTCCCAATTGACCGCGAATTGTTGCCAGCTCTGCTCATGCAGAGGCGCCGTGGAAGGATGCGCGCCCGCGCACACGACGAGAATGTCCGGCTCCATGGCGCCAAACACCGTCGAAGGCGCGTCGGCGTCGGCGGCATCAAGTGCCATGGTTTTCACGCCGGGCCTGTCGTAGGCCAGTTTTTGCAGGGCGCCTTCGTGCCGCGCCACCGCGAGCACCTGCGCGCCGTTGTCGTGAGCTTCCTCGACGATACGTCGCCCCGCGCCGCGGCTGCCGCCAACGACGACCATCTTCTTCCCTGTCAACGGATGCATTTCGTTCTCCTCGTGTCGTTAAAGATACGCACCTGCGGATGATGCCCGCTAGGCAGCGGCGGTCGGCACCAGCTTCCTCGATGCCTTCCAGAGCTGGCCGTTGATGAAATCGGGGGCGAGACGGCGCATAAGGGCAAGTTGGTTCGACTGTCCCGGCCGGATCTCGAGCGAACCTTTCTTCAGCGACTTGAACGATTGCTTCACCAACTCCTCGGTGGTGATCAAGGTGATGCCATCGCCCTCGGGAAGGTCTGCCGTCATCTCGGTCTTGACCGCCGGAGGCATGAGTTCGATGACCTCCACGCCGGTGTTCTCCAGCTGGAATCGGAGCGACTGGGTGTAGGAGTGAATGGCCGCTTTCGTCGCGCAATAGATCGGGATACAAGGCAGCGGGACGAACGCCAGCGCGGACGACACGTTGATCAGCGTGCCTTTGTTGGCCTTGAGCATGTCGATGAAGGCGGATGTCATGCGGATCACGCCACCCGCATTGACTTCGAGCTCCCTGGTCAGACCTGCAAGGTCGGCGGCCGGGCCGCTGAGATTCTTGTAGAAGCTGATCCCGGCATTGTTCATCAGCGCGTCCAGCTTGGGAAACTCGGCGCTCATGCGCCCCGCCAGCGCACGAATTTGCTCGGGATCAGCGACGTCGCTCTGGATGGCGTGGATCTGTGGGTATGTCTTCCTGATTTGATCGAGCACGGCCTGCCGCCGGCCCGTGACGATGACCCGGTTGCCGAGTTCGGAGAATTTGAGCGCGAACGTAAGGCCGATGCCCGCCGTGCCTCCGGTGATGAGAATGGTGCGGCCGTTGAGCTTCATGGGCGCTCTCCGCCCAACGCGCCGCCGGCGCAGCAAATGACCGCAACCTTGTCCTTGAAAATCATAGCGAAGTTCCTCGATATGCCGGGCGTTTGCAGCCCACCTAATGTGTAAGACGGGCGGGCCAGGCAAAACTCATCGGTCGAGGCCGGATTTTTTTGGGGCGGGGCGCTGGCGCAACGCCGCAGCCCGGCGCAAGGCGGGGCGCGCTATTTCTAGAATTTGACGAGGGGCACGTCGCAGACAGGGGCGGATGAGCCTGATGGCGACGATGCCAAAATGCCGGTGTTTTGCCCGACGTGTCAAATGACCGGGGCTTGATCGGGTCAGGCTCGCCGACGCTGCAAGTTGACGGCGCTACTGTGCATGGGGTTGTTTTGCGGAAATGGAAATTTGCAGGCCGAACGCGGGCGCTCTACCGTCCCGTCTTCACCTTCGTCCAGAGCCTGTTGATGATCCGCTGCGTGGCCGGATCGCGCGCCGTGATGACGAACAGCTTTGCGAGCGTCGCCTCGTCCGGATAGATGTTCTTGTCGTTCAGGATTTTCGGATCGACCAGTTTCTGACTGGCGAGGTTGCCGTTGGCATACGACAAAAAGTCCGAGTTCTTGGCGGCGACGTCCGGGCGGTAGAGATAGTTGATCAGCTCGTAGGCTTCCTTGACGTTCCTGGCATCCGCGGGGATCGCGAGATTGTCGAAGAACATCTGCGCGCCCTCCTTCGGAATTGCGTATCCGATCTCGATGCCGCTCTTCGCTTCGGCCGCACGCGCGCGGGCCTGCATGATGTCGCCGGACCAGCCGACCACGAAGCAGATCTCGCCGGTCGCAAGCGCGCTGAGATATTCAGACGAGTGGAACTTACGCACGAAGGGACGAACTTTGGCGACGATGTCGGCGGCCTTCTCGAGGTCGGCCTGCTTGGTCGAGTTCGGATCGAGCCCGAGATAGTTCAGCGCCGCCGGAAAGATGTCGTCGGCGGAGTCGAGCATTTGGACGCCGCAGTCTTTGAACTTGGCCAGGTTCTCCGGCTTGAAGACGATATCCCAGCTATCGATCTTCGCGTCGGGCCCGAGGATCTGCCTGGCCTTGGCGATGTTGTAGCCGATGCCCGTCGTGCCCCACATGTAGTTCACGGCAAAATCGTTGCCGGGATCATAGGTCGCCAGATTCCTGGTCACCATGGGCCAGGCGTTGGCCAAGTTCGGCAGCTTCGCCTTGTCGAGCTTCTGGAAGATGTTCGCCTTGATCTGGCGCTGCAGGAAATAGGCGGTGGGCACCACGACGTCGTAGCCGGACTTGCCGGCCATCAGGCGCGTCTCCAGCGTCTCATTGGCATCGAAGGTGTCGTAGACCACCTTGATGCCGGTCTCCCTGGTAAAGGCCTCAAGGACGTCAGGCGCCACGTAGTTCGACCAGTTGTAGAAGTTGACGACCCGCTCCTCCGCTCCGGCGGGAGCGGAGAGCAACGTCAGCGCGGCGATTGCAAAACCAAGGCAAAGCCGGGAGCGGCTGACGTTCGTCATCAACTACCTCTTGCGTCCGCGTATCGCGTCCGACAGCCGCTCCAGTGCGGCGTCGAGCGTCTGGTCCTTCTTGGCAAAGCAGAAGCGCACCACCGAGGTCACCGGGTCCTGCTCGTAGAACGCCGACACCGGGATCGCCGCAACCTTGTAGTCCTTCACAATCCGCCAGCAGAATTCGGCATCGCTCTCGTTGAGCCCGAGCGGCGACAGGTCGACGGTGAGGAAGTAGGTGCCCTGCGACTTCAGCACGGGGAAGCCGAGGCTCTCCAGCCCCTTGGTCAGGCGGTCCCTGCTCCGCACCAGATCCTTGCGCATCGACAGGAAGTACTCGTCAGGCTTGCCGAGGCCGTAGGCGACGGCGGCCTGGAGGTTCGGCGCGGTCGTGAAGGTCAGGAACTGGTGCACCTTGGCGGCGACGCGCAGCAGCGGCGGCGCGGCGCAGACGAAGCCGATCTTCCAGCCGGTCAGCGAGAAGATCTTGCCGGCCGAGCCGACCTTGATGGTGCGGTCGCGCATGCCTGGGATCGTGATCAGCGGGATGTGCTTGTGCTCGTCGAAGGTGACGTGCTCCCAGACCTCGTCGGTGATCGCGATGACGTCGAACTCCTGGCAGTAGCGCGCCAAAAGCTCGAGGTCCTCGCGCGGATAGACCACCGCGGAGGGATTGAGGGGATTGTTGAAGAGCACCGCCTTGGTCTTTGAATTGAAGACGCTTTTCAGCATGTCCTCATTCAGTCGCCAATGCGGAGGCTCGAGCCGCACCAGGCGCGGAATGCCGCCGGCCTGGCGGATGATCGGCAGATAGGAATCATAGACCGGCTGGAAGCAAACGACCTCGTCGCCCGGCTGCACCACCGACAGGATCGCCGAGGTCAGCGCCTCGGTGCCGCCGGAGGTCACCATCACCTCGCTCATCGGATCGAGCTTGAGCCCGTGCCAATGGCCGTAATGGGCAGCGATCGCCTGGCGCAGCTCCGGGATGCCCATCATTGACGGATACTGGTTGTAGCCGTTGAGCGAGGCGTCGGCCGCGGCACGGCGGATGTCCTCGGGGCCCGGATCGTCGGGAAAGCCCTGGCCGAGATTGATGGCGTTGTTGTCGCGCGCAGCCTGCGACATCGCCTCGAAGATGGTGACGGGAAGGTCGGCGAAGACCTTGTTCAGCGAAGAGCTCTTGGTCATCGCGACGTCAGCCACCCACCTTGCTGGGGAGACCCGCCGCCTTCCAGCCGAGCATGCCGCCGGCCAGATGCTTGTCGTAAGGCAGGCCTGCGGCCTGAGCAGCGAGCGAGGCGGTCACAGAGCGCTTGCCCGAGCGGCAGGCGAACACGACCTCCTTACCTTGCGGATCGGGGATCGCCTTGGGATCGAACGTCGAGAGCGGCACGACGACGCCGTAGGGATAGGCCTCGGCCTCGACCTCGTTCGGCTCACGGACGTCGACGAGCAGATAGCGGCCTTCCGCAACACCCTTGGAGACCTCGTCCGGGGTCAGATCCTGTACTTGATTTGCCACATCATCCTCCAACGTCGCGGGCCGCGGCCGGGGCGATCCCGGCCGGCGGCAAACTCGCCTCTCAGGCACCGAAAATCAAGCACTACAAAGGCTTGGGCTGCCTTGCGCAAGTTAAAGCTAAATCGCAGCGACTTGAAGTGCGGCTTTGGTTTGCCGGTCTAGATCGCCACCTGCGTGCCGACCTCGACCACGCGGCCGCTGGGGATCTGGAAATAGTCGGTGGCGTCGTTGGCGGAACGGCTGAGCGAGATGAACAGCCTATCCTGCCAGCGTGGCATCCCGGAATGGGCGGCAGGCTTGAGCGCCCTCCGCGACAGGAAGAACGAGGTCGACATGATGTCGAACTGCCAGCCGAGCTTGCGGGCGATCGCCAGCGCCTTCGGCACGTTCGGCGATTCCATGAAGCCGAACTTCAGCGTCACCTTGGAGAAGGTCGGGCTGATCTGCTCCAGCTTCACCCGCTCGGCCGGATCGATCCGCGGGGTCTGCGCGGTCTCGATGGTGAGAATGACATTCTTCTCGTGAAGCACTTTGTAGTGTTTCAGACTATGCATCAGCGCGGTCGGCGCGCTCAGGGGATCGCTGGTGAGAAAGACGGCGGTGCCGGGCACCCGTTGCGGCGGCCGCTTCTCAAGCATCGCCACCAGATCGGCGAGCGGGAATTCGAGCTTGCGCGACTTCTCGAACAGCAGCCGGCTGCCGCGCCGCCACGTGTACATCATGATGATCATCAGCGAGCCGAGCGCGAGCGGCACCCAGCCGCCTTCGAACACCTTGAGCAGGTTGGCGGCGAGGAAGGTCAGGTCGAGGAACAGGAACGGCGCGATCAGGGCGGCAGCCCAGAGCGGCGACCACTTCCAGGCCTTCCAGATCACGACAAAGCCCATCATCCCGGTGACGACCATCGTGCCGGTCACAGAGATACCGTAGGCGGACGCCAGCGCGCTGGAGGAGCGGAACAGCAGCACCATCATGATCACGGCGACCAGCAGCAGCTGGTTGATGCGCGGGATGAAGATCTGACCGGAATGGGCTTCAGAAGTATGGCGAATTTCGAAACGCGGCAGCAGCCCGAGCTGGATCGCTTGCCGTGTCAGCGAATAGGCGCCGGTGATGACGGCCTGGCTCGCGATGACCGTGGCGGCGGTGGCCAGCACGACCATGCAGCCGCGCATAAAACCTTGCGGGAAGAGCTGGAAGAATGGGCTCTCGATCGCGCCGGGATCGCCGAGGACGAGCGCCCCCTGCCCCAGATAGTTCAGGGCCAGCGACGGCAGCACGATGAACAGCCAGGCGGTCTGGATCGGCCGCTTGCCGAAATGGCCCAGATCAGCATAGAGCGCCTCGGCGCCGGTGACCGCCAGGAACACGGCGCCGAGCGTCACGAAGCCGATGATGCCGTGGTGGAACATGAAGGACACGGCGTAGAACGGATTTAGCGCGAACAACACCTGTGGCTGCGCGATGATCGGATGGATCGCCGCCACGGCGATCACCGCGAACCAGACGCACATCACGGGTCCGAAGAACGCCGCGACGCGGGCGGTGCCGCGCGACTGCATCGCGAACAGGAACACCAGGATCACCACGGTCAGCGGAACGATGTAGGGCTCGAACCGCAGCGTGACGTCCTTCATGCCTTCGAGGGCTGACAGCACCGAGACGGCCGGCGTGATGACGGCGTCGCCGTAGAACAGGGCGCCGGAGATGATGCCGAGCAGGACGATGGTCGACCCGCCGGTGCCGACCGCGCGCTGGGCCAGCGCCATCAGCGCCAGCGTGCCACCCTCGCCGTTGTTGTCGGCGCGGAGCAGAATCACGACGTATTTGAGCGTCACCACGACGATGAGCGCCCACAGGATCAGGGAGACCACGCCAAGAACGGCAGCCGACGTCGGCGCGCCTTCCGCGCCTGAGGCCGCCATCACCGCCTCGCGGAACGCGTAGAGGGGGCTGGTGCCGATATCGCCGTAGACGACGCCGATGCTGCCGAGCGTCAGCGCGCCGAAACCGGCCGTGGTGTGGGCATCGCCATGCCCATTGGCCGCCACCGTTTCCGGGGCGGGGATTGCCACGTCACTTGTCATGGGAGAGCCTGGTGGCCTCTAAAAATGCTTCACTGCACAACGGCGGAAGCGCGCGCGGCTTATAGTCCTGCGCTGCCGGCATAGCCTAGCCCTATTTTGGGGCCTTGGTATGCGAAATCCACATAGGTTCGCCAGAGCGCGCCGATGGGGCCTCAAATGGTGACCTGGGTTCCGACTTCAACCACCCGCCCGGTGGGAATCTGGAAATAGTCGGTGGCATCGTTAGCTGAGCGGCTGAGCGCGATGAACAAGTGGTCCTGCCAAAGCGGCATGCCCGACTGCGCCGAGGCCTTCAGCGAGCGCCGCGACACGAAGAACGACGTCGACATGATGTCGAACTGCCAGCCCTGCTTGCGCGCGATCGCGAGCGCCTTGGGCACGTTCGGCTGCTCCATGAAGCCGAAGCGCAAGCGGACCTTGGAGAACTTCTCGCTGATCTTCTCCATCTTGAAGCGCTCGGAGAGATCGACCCGCGGCGTGTGCGCGGTTTCGATGGTCAGGATCACGTTATGCTCGTGCAGCACCTTGTTGTGCTTGAGATTATGCAACAGTGCGGTCGGCACGAAGGCGGGATCGCTGGTCAAAAACACCGCCGTGCCTTTGACGATGTGCGGCGGCCGCTTCTCCAGGCTGCGGATCAGGTCATCCAGCGGCACCTCGATCCGGCGCGTCTTCTGGATCAGGATCCCCGAACCGCGCCGCCAGGTCCAGATCGTGCCCGCCATCGCTACGCCGAACAGCAACGGCACCCAGGCGCCTTCGAGCAGCTTGAGCAAATTGGCGCTGAAGAAGGTCATATCGACCATGACGAAGGGCAGGATCACGACCGCCGCAGTCGCCGCGCGCCAGTTCCACAATTTCCAGATCACCACGAAGCCCATGATGCCGTCGGCGACCATCGTGGTGGAGACGGCTATGCCGTAGGCCGAAGCCAGATTGCTGGGCGTGTGGAACAACAGCACCAGCAACATCACGCCGATCAGCAGCAGCCGGTTGACGCGCGGCAGATAGATCTGGCCTGCATGCGTCTCGGAGGTGTAGCGCACCTCGAAGCGCGGCAAGAGACCGAGTTGCACCGCTTGATAGACCAGCGAATAGGCGCCGGTGATTACCGCCTGGCTAGCGATGACAGTCGCCGCGGTGGCAAGCCCGACCAGCGGCAACAACAGATGCTCCGGCACCATGCGATAGAAGGAATGCTCGATCGCGCTTGGATCGGACAGCAGCAGCGCGCCCTGCCCGAAATAATTGATCAGCAGCGACGGCAGCACGAAGAACATCCAGGCTGACTGGATCGGCTTGCGGCCGAAATGGCCGAGGTCGGCGTAGAGCGCCTCGCCGCCGGTCACCGCCAGAAAGACGGCGCCGAGCGTCACCAGGCCGATCGTGCCGTGCGACAGCAGGAATTGAAACGCATAATAGGGATTGATCGCCGCCAGCACCGACGGATCGTCGGCGATATGAATGACGCCCAGCACCGCCAGAACGGTGAACCAGACCACCATCACGGGTCCGAAGGCCGAGGCCACCAGCGCGGTCCCCTTGCTCTGGACCGCGAACAGCAGCACCAGAATCATCACGGTGAGCGGCACGACATAGTGCTCGAATGCGGGCGTCGCGAGCTTGAGGCCGTCGACCGCCGACAGCACCGAGATCGCCGGCGTGATCATGGAATCGCCGATGAACATGGAGGCGCCGACCACGCCGAGCGCGAGCAGGAACCAGCTTCGCCGCCCCAGCGCGCGTTGGCCAAGCGCCATCAGCGACAGCGTGCCGCCCTCTCCGTTATTGTCGGCGCGCAGCAGCAACAGGACGTATTTGGCGGTGACGACAATCAGCAGCGCCCACAGGATCAGCGACAGCACGCCGAGCACCATGATCCGCGTCACCTGCTCGCCATGGGCCGCGCCCTTGACCGCCTCGTGGAACGCGTAGAGCGGCGAGGTGCCGATGTCGCCGAAGACGACGCCGATGCTCCCGAGCGTGAGGGACCAAAAGCCTGAGGTGACCGGCCCTTCCTGGGTCTCGGTCGATGTGATGCTCGCCGTCATGTGGGTGGAAAACGCTTCGTCCCTGGAATTGATCCGGCGCCTTTTGACGCTTCCAGCGCGCCTGTCAATCGGCCCCCACCATAACAAGGCGCCACGGCAGATGCTGTGACGGCCCGGCCACGCTCGTCGCTATCGCGACGATAGGTCTCAGGTAAGATAGTAGCGGAAGCGATTTAAGGCTTCAAGTTCGGCGGCAGCGGCGGATCTTCACGCATCAAGGTGATGGTCACGCGGCGGTTTGCGGCGAGCGATGGATCGTCCGGGAACAGCGGCTGGGTGTCCGCCTTACCGGATACGGCGAAGACGTGCGCTGGCGGCAGCCCCTCGCGCTCGAGGATCTGGCGCACGGCGTTGGCGCGGTCGGCCGACAGGTCGAAGGCGCCGTAGTCGCTGCGGGTCGGCACGAAACCGGCAGCGGTGTGGCCGGCGATGGAGACGCGCAGCGGCGTTGCTTTCAGCGGGATCGCGAGCTTCTCGATCAACCGCCGGGTACGGTCGTAGGGTACCTTGGAGCCGTCGGCGAACATCGAGCGGCCGTCCTGGTCGACGATCTCGAGGTTGAGACCCTGCTTGGTCTCCTCGAACATGATGTGCTTGGACATCTCGGTCAGTTCCGGCATGTCCTGCAACGCCTGGCGCAGCGAGGCAGCAGCGAGTGCAAAGTTCCGATCCACCTTGAGCTTGGCCCCCGAGGTGCGGTCGCGATCCTCCTGATCCGGGGTCGGGGTGTTGGAGGACTCCTCAGGCTGGATGTGATCGACGTTCTTCAGCCGCGCGCGCGTCGGCAGGCCGTCCGACTCGACGATGCCGGCGTAGCGCGCTTCGCTCTGAACACCGAAGGCGTCGCGCATGGAGCCCGCGACGATCTTCAACTTGTTGGCGTCCTGGGTGGAGAATGCGACCAGCATCACGAAGAACGCCAGCAGCAAGGCCATCAGATCGGCAAACGTCACGAACCAGCCATGGCCGCCGTGTGCTTCTTCGCGCTTTTTCTTTGCCATGGGTCAGATCCCGGCGTTCGGCGTTACGCCGGAACCGGCTCGCCTTCGGCATGGCGGTGCTTCTCGGGCAGATAGGCCAGCAGCATTTCGCGCACCAGAGTCGGGCTCTTGGAGTCGCGGATCATCAGGATGCCGTCGATGATCAGCGTGCGGTTGGTTTCCTCGTCGATCAGCTTGCCATGTAGCTTGTCGGCGATCGGCAGGCAGAGCAGGTTCGCGACCAGCGCACCGTAGAGAGTTGCCAGCAGTGCGGTCGCCATGAACGGGCCGAGCTTCGATGGATCCGACATGTTCGAAAACATCTGCACCATGCCGATCAGGGTTCCGATCATGCCGAACGCAGGCGCGCAATCGCCCACGGCGCGGTAGATCTTGCTGCCTTCGTTGAGATGCATCAGGAAATTGTCGCGGTCGCGTTCCAAATTGTCCCTGATAAAATCGAGGTCATAGCCGTCGGCGACGTAGCGAATGCCCTTGGCGAGGAACGGCTCGTCGGTCTCGACCTTTTCGAGGCCCACCGGGCCCTGTTTGCGGGCGATCTCGGCGATACGTGCGAGTTCGTCGACCAGATCGTGCGCCGACAGCCGACTCATCGTGAAGGCGAACTTGAGCCCGAGCGGCAGGCCGTGCATCAGCACTGAGAGCGGAAAGCGGATCATGGTCGCCGCGCCCGAGCCGCCGAAGATGATGATCATCGCATGTTCGCTGATGAACATGTGCAGATCGCCACCCAGCAACACCATCGTCGCAACAACGGCCATGCCGGCTACAAGCCCGGCGCCCGTCATGATATCCATCGGAGACTCCAACGCGTATGCGACAACGGCCATCCTGGCCGATGGTGCGGCTCAACCCCGAACCGCGTCGGAAACCCTAGAGCTCCGCCCTTAAAGCCGCGTAAAGGTTAAGTTCAGCCGCTGCGACGGAGCGGCGCGCTGCGCCGAAAGCACGGCGACTTTGCCGTCCTGCGACATGAATCTCAACGCTTTGCTAACCATGACCAAGTCGCGTCAGGACGGCAGTCCTGTCAACTCCAGGCTGAGCGCGCGCAGACGCCTGCGCGCATCGGCATCGTAGGCCTGCGGGTTGGCACGCGCCTCGTTCATGCCGTTGAAAAACAGGCCGCTCTTACCTGCGACATCGTCGCCTTCGACCAAATGCAGGATCGCCGCACCGCCCTGCTCGACGGTCGACATGGGCGTGATGCCGCCCGCGCGCACCATCGTCGTATTCATGTAGGTCGCCGGATGCAGGGAGTTCACGGTCGTGCCAGTGTCCCTGAGCTCTGCGGCGAGATCGATCGTGAACATGATCTGCGATAGCTTGCTCTGCGCATAGGCGCGCGAGCCGCTGTAGCCCTTCGTGATCATGACGTCATCGAAATCGATCGGATGCTGGCCGAGCGAAGCGACATTGACAATGCGTGAGGGCGCGCCAGCCCTCAACAAGGGCAGCAGCAGATGGGCGAGCAGAAAGCCCGAGAGATAGTTCACGGCAAAGCGCAATTCGTGACCGTCGCGGCTCTCCTGTCGCCGCGGACCATCGCTCTGAGAGCCGATGCCGGCATTGCTGACGAAGACATCGAGACGCCCGTGATCCCGCGTCACGGCCGCGGCGAGCTCGCGGGCGCCGGCCATCGACGACAAATCGGCCTGATAGAAGCTCGGCGCGGGATGGTCGGCCTTCACGATCTCGTCGATCAGTGCTTTTGCACGCTCGGCACTCCGGCCATGGATCAGGACGCGCGCGCCTTCGGCGGCAAGGCGGGTTGCAACATAGCGTCCGACACCATCGGTCGAACCCGTGATCAGCACCGTCTTGCCGCGCATGTCCATGGTGTCACTCCGCGCGAGAGCATGATCCGGGAAAGTGTGAAGGGGTTTTCCGACGAGATCATGCTCAAGAGAACAACCTAAAGCGCGATGATCATCGCGCTTAATGAATCTCCGCCGAGCGCTTCAGTGCGGCCTTGAGCTTCTCCAGCGAGAAGTCGGGGCTGCGCGCGATCTCGAGGATCGGCGTCTCGCGGCGGCCGCATAGTTCGGCGGCCTCGGGGAGTTTCGCGGCGATGTCGAGCGGGATGACGATGGCGCCATGCCGGTCGGCATGGATCAGATCGTTCGACTTCACGGTCATGCCGGCGACGCGCACCTCGCCGCCAAAGCTCTCGGCATGCACCCATGCATGCGACGGGCCGATCGAGCCCGCCAATGCCTGGAAACCGGGGGCCCATTGCGGGATGTCACGGATCGAGCCGTCGGTGATGACGCCGAGGCAGCCGAGCGCCTTATGCACGTTGCTCTGCACCTCGCCCCAGAACGCGCCGTAGCCGACGTCGGGGCCGTCGATATCCTGGATCACCGAGATGCGCGGACCATGGCCGGTGCCGACATACTCGTAATAGTCGATGCGGCGCTTCGACTGCTCTTCGGCGGGCAGCGATGACTTCAACACCGACCGGATCGCGACGGTGCGGGCGTAGCCGACGATCGGCGGCAAATCCGGGAACGGGCAGACCAGCTGCTTGGTGGTGTAGCCGATCAGGCGGCGCTCGGGCGCCACGATTTCCATGGCATTGCAGATCGTCGGCGTGTCGTAGCGGCCCAGCGCTTCGAGGACGGAAGCGGGCAGCGGCCCGGTCGCGGTATCAGTCACGGCGTTATCTCCCAGATTGGCGGCCGCTGTTGGCGCGGTGCCGCCGGCACAAGGCGATATAGCCGAGATCGGGTCTCAACCCAACTCAGGCGCTCTCATGGCAGATATCCGCGTGTGACCGCTCAGTGCAGCCGTCCGGGCCGGTCGTCGTCGTGCGGCGGCTCTGATAAATTCGCCAATGTCGGTGCCGACGGCGGCGACGGGACCTCGCCCCCCGCAGGTGCCGCGGCTTCCGTCGCGCGCGCCTGGTCGCGATAGGATTTGTAGCCGAGCGGCAGGCCGAGCAGATACAGCACCGTGCCAATCGACAAAACGTGCCAGGGATAGGCGATCAGCAGCGCGATGAAGACGATCACCGCGACGAACGCCGGCAGCACCAGCTCGGGCGGCACGCGCATGCGCTTGGTCTTGCCGGAGAACACCGGCAGGCGTGAGACCATCAGGAAGGCGATCAGCAGCGTGAAGGCCGCAGTCACCGCCGCGGGCGCGCGGCCGAGATCGAGAAAGGCAACGTAGATCGGCAGCAGCACGGTGATGGCGCCGGCCGGCGCGGGCACGCCGGTAAAGAAATTGGCGGCGAAAGCGGGCTTGTTCGGATCGTCCATGGTGGCGTTGAAGCGCGCCAGCCGCAAGCCGCCGGAGATCGCGAACACCATGGCGGCGATCCAACCGGCATTGCCGAGCTCGTGCAGCTGCCAGAAGTACAGCATCAGGCCCGGAGCGACGCCGAAATTGACGAAGTCTGCGAGGCTGTCGAGCTCGGCACCGAATTTGGACTGTCCCTTGATCAGGCGCGCGACGCGACCGTCGATGCCGTCGAGCGCGGCCGCGAACACGATGGCGTAGACGGCGAGCGACATCCGCCCCTCGATCGACAGCCGGATCGAGGTCAGGCCGGCGCAGATCGCCAGCAGCGTAATGACGTTGGGCACCAGCATCCGCACCGGGATCGGGCGGAACCGCCGGCGGCGAATGTCGGGATCTCTGAAGTCGTAGGGCGTCATTGGCTCGTCCTCACCTGTTGGCGAGATATAGCAAGCCGTGTTCCCCTCCGCCATTGCGGCGGAAAGCCCCCAGGACCGGCTTCTTGGTTAACTGGCGCGATAGGCGCGGCTCGGGTCGTCCCCGGTAAGATCGGCCAGAATTGTCTCGCCGGCGATCGCAGTCTGCCCTTCCGAGACCAGCGCCTTGGTGCCGACCGGCAGGTAAACGTCGAGCCGCGAGCCAAAGCGGATCAGGCCGAACCGCTCACCGGCACCGACCGCCTGCCCTTCCCTAACGAAGCACACGATGCGCTTGGCCACGAGGCCTGCAATCTGGATCACACCGATGCGGCCCTGCGGCGTCGAGATGACCAGCGAATTGCGCTCATTGTCCTCGCTCGCCTTGTCGAGCTCGGCATTGATGAACAGGCCGGGCCGATAGGCGATGCGGTCCACCCGGCCCGCGATCGGGCTCCGGTTCACGTGGCAGTTGAACACGCTCATGAACACCGAGATGCGCGGCAGCGGCCGGTCGCCGAGCCCGAGCTCGGCGGGCGGCAGCGCCATGGTGATCATCGAGACGCGGCCGTCGGCCGGCGACACCACGAGCCCGTCGCGCACTGGCGTCGTACGGACGGGATCGCGGAAGAACAGCGCGCACCACACCGTGAGGATCGTGCCGATCCATCCCAGCGGCGACCACAGCCAGAACAGGACGAGGCTTGCCAGCGCAAAGCCGCCAATGAAGGGATAGCCCTCCTTGTGGATCGGCGGGATCTGACGCTGGATCGAATCGAGAATGGACATCGCTATCTGCCGCTCAGGGGTTGATGGCGCGGGTCATCTCGCGCTCCGGGGTTGTTTAGGCCAGAGTTGGGACCGGAGACAAGCTCACTCCGCGGCCGCCTGCGCCGTGAGGGCGTCCTCGACCGGGGGTGGCTCCCGGTTGGGCGCCTCGCTACTGTCGGCCATCCGGGCCAGTTTCTCGCGTGCGGCCTCGGCCTCGCGCTGCCTGTTCCACATGCTGGCGTAGAGACCGCCCTGCGCGAGCAGGCTGGCATGGGTGCCGCGCTCGGCGATGCGGCCCTGGTCCAGCACGATGATCTCGTCGGCACCGACGATGGTCGAGAGCCGGTGCGCGATCACGAGCGAGGTGCGGTTCTTCGCCACCCGGTCGAGCGCGCCCTGGATCTCGTGCTCGGTGTGGGTGTCGAGCGCCGATGTCGCCTCGTCCAGCACCAGGATCGGCGGCGCCTTCAACACGGTGCGCGCGATCGCGACCCGCTGCTTCTCGCCACCCGACAGTTTCAGGCCGCGCTCGCCGACCTGTGTCTCGTAACCCATCGGCGACAGACGGATGAACTGATCGATCTGCGCCAGCCGTGCCGCCTCCTCGACTTCGGCATCATCAGCATCCCAGCGTCCGTAGCGGATGTTGTAGCGGATGGTATCGTTGAACAGCACCGTGTCCTGCGGCACCATGCCGATCGAGGCGCGCAAGCTCGCCTGCGTAACCTCGCGGATGTCCTGACCGTCGATCAAGATCTTGCCGCCGGAGATGTCGTAGAGGCGAAACAGCAGGCGCGAGATGGTCGACTTGCCGGCGCCGGATGGACCGACGATCGCAACCGTCCTGCCGGCCGGAACCTCGAAGCTGATGCCCTTCAGGATCGGCCGCGTGGTCTCATAGGCAAAGCGTACGTCTTCGAAGCGCACCGTGCCGGCGGAGACGACCAGCGGCTGCGCACCGGGGGCGTCCTCGATCTCGGCCTCGCGGCCGATCACGCCGAACATCTTCTCGATGTCGATGATCGCCTGCTTGATCTCGCGATACACCATGCCCATGAAATTCAGGGGCTGGTAGAGCTGGATCATCATGGCGTTGACCAGCACGAAATCGCCGACCGTGTTGGTGCCGTTGCGCACGCCGATCGCGCACATCAGCATGGTTGCGGTCAGTCCCAGCGTGAAGATCACAGCCTGCCCGGTATTGAGCACCGCAAGCGAAGTATAGGTGTGAACGCTCGCCTCCTCGTAGCGCGCGACCGACTTGTCATAGCGCTGCGCTTCGCGGGCCTCGGCGCTGAAATACTTCACGGTCTCGTAATTGAGCAGCGAGTCGATCGCCTTGGTATTCGCCTCGGTGTCTGAATCGTTCATCTTGCGGCGGATGCCGATCCGCCATTCGGTCGCGATGTAGGTGTAATACATGTAGACCGTGACGGTGATCAGCGTTGCGGCCACGTAACGCCAGTCGAACTGCCAGAGCAGCACGGCCATCAGCAGCGTGACCTCGACGATGGTCGGGATCAGTTGCAGGATCACCATGCGCACGATGACCTCGATGCCCTCGCGGCCGCGTTCGAGCACGCGCGTCAGGCCGCCGGTCTTGCGCTCGAGATGAAAGCGCAGCGACAGCTCGTGCATGTGGACGAAGGTGATGGTGGCGAGCTTGCGCACCGCATGCATCGCCACGCGGGCAAAGATGCCGTCGCGCCATTGCGTCAGCACCGCCATCACGATGCGCATGACGCCGTAGCTCGCGGTCAGGAGCAGCGGCGAAGCAACCACCCAGAGATGCCAATTGCTGGCCTGCAACGGTGCGGTGTTGGCGCCGGTAAGCGCGTCGGTTGCCCATTTGAAGCTGAAAGGCACCGTCAGCGTGATCAGCTTGGCGGCGAGCAGCAGCACCATCGACCAGACCACCCGCATCTTCAGGTCGGCGCGGTCGCCCGGCCAGATATAGGGCCACAGATGCGCCAGCGTGCCCATCAGGGTGGCCCGCTCCAGCGGTCCGCCGGCAGGCTCTGGCACGTCATGGACATCTGGCGAATGAGGTGGGCTCATCAAAAGACCTGAAGGCCCGCCGGATGCGGGCGCAGTGCGATTTGCGATTTTCGCTCGTCATATAGAAGCTTCCTGGGGCAAGCGCACCCCGCCAGATGGCGAATCTTCGATTGTTTCTCGCCATTTACCGGTACATTTCCGGGTGGTCCGAATCACCGATTGGGCTTGACGCCCCTTCGCTGCAATGCATCATGGCGCCAATGAGCACGATCAAAACTGTCTGTGTCTATTGCGGCTCCGGTCCCGGAACCAATCCTCACTTCACCGAAGGCGCCAAGGCGTTCGGCAAGGCGCTCGCCGAGAATAACATCCGGCTGGTTTATGGCGGCGGTTCGCTCGGCCTGATGGGCTCGGTGGCGACCTCCGTGCTCGATCACGGCGGCACCGTTACCGGCATCATTCCCGAATTCCTGCGAAAGCGCGAGAATGCGCTGACCCGCGTGCAGGAAATGATCGTCACACCCGACATGCACGAGCGCAAACGTCTGATGTTCGAACGCTCCGACGCCTTCGTGGCGCTGCCGGGCGGCGTCGGCACGCTGGAGGAGCTGGTCGAGCAATTGACCTGGAAGCAGCTCGGCCGTCACGCCAAGCCGGTGCTGCTCGCCAATTTCGACAATTTCTGGGAGCCGCTGTTCTCGCTGCTGTCGCACATGCGCCAGACCGAGTTCATCCGCGCCGGCCTTTCGGTCGATATCCTCAAGGCCGATCGCGTCGAGGACATCTTGCCGAAGCTGAAGTCGGCCGTGGCCCAGATCGCCGAAGCGGAAAAGCAGCTCGCCCCGGACGTCGCGCGCAAGCTGTAATCATTCCTGCGGAAACGTCACCGCCTCGATCCGGTTTCCGTCGGGATCGACGACGAAGGCCGCATAGTAGCGCACGCGGTCGTGCGGGCGAATGCCCGGCGCACCGTCGGATGCGCCGCCGCTCGCAAGTGCCGCAGCATGGAATGCGTCGACCTCGCCTGTCGTCTTCGCGCGCAGGCAGATATGCACGCCGCTCTCCGGTGTCACGGGCGACATGGCCTCACGCAGATTGATCCAGAATTCGGGATAGGCCTTGCCGAAGCCGACCGTGCGCGGCCGCGTGACTAGGCGCGTGAGCCCGAGGGCGGCGAGCGTGGCCTCGTAGAACTTTGCGGAGCGTTCGAGCTCGCTGACGCCGACGGAAATGTGGTCGATCATTCATCGCTCCCCTCTCTCGTCGTCATTGCGAGCGCAGCGAAGCAATCCAGAATGCCTCTGCAGAAACAGTCTGGATTGCTTCGTCGCTTCGCTCCTGGCAATGACAGTGTCTGTGGCAACACCTACGCGGGCGCGCCCGACTTCACGAGCTTGTAGATCACCGAATCCATCAGCGCCTGGAAGGAGGCGTCGATGATGTTCGGGGACACGCCGACCGTGGTCCAGCGGTCGCCGTTCTCATCCTCGCTCTCGATCAGCACGCGCGTGACCGCACCTGTGCCGCCATTGAGGATACGCACGCGATAGTCGATCAGCGTCAGGCCCTCGATGTACTTCTGGTATTTTCCGAGATCCTTGCGCAGCGCAACGTCGAGCGCGTTGACCGGGCCGTTGCCTTCGGCAGCCGAAATCAGATGCTCGCCGGCGACATCGACCTTCACCACGGCCAAGGCGACCGTGACGCGTTCGCCGTGCGAATTGTAGCGCTGCTCGACATTGACGTCGAACTGCTCGACCGCGAAATAATGCGGCACCTTGCCGAGCGTGCGGCGCGCCAGGAGATCGAACGAAGCATTGGCGGATTCATAGGCGTAGCCGGCAGCCTCGCGCTCTTTCAATTCCTCGACCAGCCGCGTCAGCTTTGGATCGCTTTTCTCGTAGACGATGCCGGCGCGGTCGAGCTCGGCGATGACGTTGGAGCGGCCGGCCTGATCGGACACCAGTACCTTGCGGTGATTGCCGATCGTCTCCGGCAGCACATGCTCATAGGTCTGGGGATCCTTCATCACGGCGGAGGCGTGAATGCCGGTCTTGGTGACGAAGGCGCTCTCGCCGACATAAGCCGCATGCCGGTTCGGCACGCGGTTGAGCATGTCATCGAGCGTGCGCGAGACTTTGACGAGCGTCGCCAGTTTCTCCGGCGTCACACTGATGTCGAAGGCGTCCGAAAACTCCTTCTTCAGTTTCAGCGTCGGGATCAGCGAGCAGAGATTGGCGTTACCACAGCGCTCGCCGAGGCCGTTCAGCGTGCCCTGGATCTGCCGCGCACCGGCGCGCACCGCGGCAAGCGAATTCGCCACTGCCTGCTCGGTGTCGTTATGGGCGTGGATGCCGACGTGATCACCCGGGATGTGCCTGGTCACCTCGGTGACGATGGCCTCGACCTCGTTCGGCATGGTGCCGCCATTGGTGTCGCACAACACCACCCAGCGCGCGCCGGCCTCATAGGCCGCCTTGGCGCAGGCAAGCGCAAAGGTCGAATCTTCCTTGTAGCCATCGAAGAAATGCTCGCAATCGAGCATGACCTCGCGGCCGGCAGCCTTTGCCGCCGCGACGCTATCACGGATCGAGGCGAGGTTTTCTTCCTTCGTCGTCTCCAGCGCAACGCGCACCTGATACGCCGAGGACTTTGCAACGAAGCAGATTGCATCTGCCTTCGCTTCCAGCAGCCCGGCGACGCCGGGATCGTTGGAGACCGAGCGCCCTGCCCGCCGCGTCATGCCGAAGGCGGTGAAGCGCGCATGGTTGAGTTTTGGCCTGGTGCCAAAGAACTCGGTATCGGTCGGATTGGCGCCGGGATAGCCGCCCTCGACATAGTCGATGCCGAGTTCGTCGAGCATCGCCGCGATGACCTGCTTGTCGGTCAGCGTGAAGTCGACGCCGTTAGTCTGCGCGCCGTCGCGCAGGGTGGTGTCGAAGAGATACAGACGCTCCTTGCTCATTGCAGCGCTCCCGATGCGGGTCCGGTGCCGAACGTCTTCTGCATGGTGGTGTTGGCGAGCCACTCGTCGTTGATGGTGATGCTATTGCGCTGCATGGCGACATAACCGCGCTTGGCGAAGAAGCCTTCCGCCGTATCACTGGCGTCCACCGTCAATTTTTCCGCGCCACGGCCGCCGGCGAGCTTTTCCAGCGCGTCGACCAGCATGGTCGCAATGCCCTGCCCTGCCACGGCTGGATGGACGTAGAGCATACGAATGTGATCCTTGCCGCGCAGAGAAGCGAAGCCGACGGGCGAGCCGTCGAGCGTGGCGATCAACGTCAGGTCGGCCGCAAGCCGCTTGCCGAACTCCTCGTCCTCGGCCGCCGCCATCCAGGCTTCCTGCTGCGCCTCGTTGTAGTCGTCGCCGGTCAGCTCCTGGATGCTGGCGGCGAAGATCGCGGCCAGCATCGGAACGTCGGCCGGCAGGAAGGGCCGCAAGCCGGGCTTGGGGTGCGCTTGTGCCATCACGCGAGCTCCCAGGTCGTCACCGGCTTGCCGTCGGCATCCTTGCCGTCCTTGATCACGACGCCCTTGGCCGCGAGCTCGTCACGGATGCGATCTGATTCCTTGAAATCCTTCCGCGCCCGCGCAACTGTGCGCTCCCCAATCAGGCGATCGACCTCGCCAGCGTCAATGCCGCTCGCCTGGCGCTTGCGGCCCTCCCATTGCGCCACGCTCTCGGACAGAAAGCCGAGCAGACGAAGCGACGCCGAAAGGCCGGCCGCATCGGACAAATTGCGCAGCCCATGCAACGCCGCGATCGCCTGCGGCGTGTTGAGGTCGTCGAGCAGCGCATCGGCCACGGATGCCGCCGGCTTTGACGGCGGCACGTCGGCCGCAAAGCGATACCAGTCGTTGAGCGTCTTGGCGCTCTCCTCCAGCGACTTCACGGTCCAGTCGATCGGCGAGGTGTAGTGCGTCTTCAGCATGTTGAGGCGTAATACCTCACCTGGCCAGTCCGCGAGCAGCTCGTGGATGGTGATGAAGTTGCCGAGGCTCTTCGACATCTTCTCGCTCTCGACCTGCAGGAAGCCGTTATGCATCCAGTAATTCGCCATGCGCTGCTGGTGGAAGGCGCAGCAGGTCTGCGCCACCTCGTTCTCATGATGCGGAAACACGAGATCGATGCCGCCGCCATGAATGTCGAATTGCTCGCCGAGATGCTTCCAGGCCATGGCCGAGCACTCGATGTGCCAGCCGGGACGTCCCTGCGCGGCGATGCCGGCCGGCGACGGCCAGGACGGCTCGCCGGGCTTCGACGGCTTCCACAGCACGAAGTCGGTGGCATCGCGCTTGTAGGGCGCGACGTCAACGCGGGCGCCGGCGATCATTTCGTCGAGCGACCGCTTCGACAGCGCGCCGTAGCGCGGCAGCGTGGAATTGGCCGCGTTCATCGCCTGCGGCGAGAACAGTACGTGGTCCTCGGCGGCATAGGCAAAGCCGCCGGCAATGAGCCTTTCGATGATTTCGCGCATCTCGCCGATATGCTCGGTCGCGCGCGGCTCCACGCTCGGCCTGAGCGCGCCGAGAGCATCGACGTCATCGTGAAACTGCTTTCCGGTCTGCTCGGTGACCTTGCGGATCGCCTCGTTCAGCGGCAGGCCCGGAAAATCCCGCGCGGCGCGGTCGTTGATCTTATCGTCGACGTCGGTGATGTTGCGGACATATTTGACGTGCGCTTCGCCGTAGATGTGGCGCAGGAGGCGAAACAGCACGTCAAACACGATCACCGGCCGCGCATTGCCGATATGGGCGAAGTCATAGACGGTCGGTCCGCAGACATACATGCGGACGTTCTTCGCATCGAGCGGCACGAAAGTGCGCTTCTCCCGGCTCATCGTATCGTAAAGACGCAATTCCATATGGACACCCGTCGGCTGTTGGCCGGGCGTCCAGTGCTCTCAATGTGGTTGAGAAAAGACGGCTCCAGCCAGCGAATCGCTAGCTCGTAATCTCGCGGCAAATAATGCAGATGGCGAGGAGACCGTTCATGGCGGAACATATGGGCCACCAAGGGCCCTTGCGTCAAGAGAGCCGCGAAAATGCCGTTTTATCTCCACAAAGCGCAGGCCGCCTGCCATGACGGTTCATTGTCCTTAACCATTTGAGCCCATTCTGGAACTGGCAGTTCCTTCTTTTCGCCCCCGGTGATTTTCATGCGCCCCTTGCTCGCGCTCATTTCCTGCGCCTCCATCGTCGCGGCATCCAGCGCTTTCGCCGAGACCCGCGTCTTCATCATCGCCAACCAGGCCGACGGCTATGGCGTCGACCAGTGCCTCGCCAAGGGCGAGAAATGCGGCGCGCAGGTCGCCCGCACCTACTGCCAGTCACGGGACTTTGCACAGGTCTCGGCCTACCGCCGGGTCGATCCCGACGAAATTACCGGCTCTGTCCCCAAATCCGGCGCAAACTGCTCTCATGGCCATTGCGACGAATATGTCGCAATCACCTGCCAGCGCTGAATTCGCTCGGAACTGGCGGACCTTAGGACCCATCTGCCCCTGAAACGACGTGACGATGCCGCAGGAAGCGGCTATTGGAGGGCGCGCTCGGCCCCCCAAATCACATTGGAAAATCACTTGGGGCCGTGACCTCGCTAGAATGGCGGATATGCCTGAATTTTTGTCTCTGTCCCGTCCCCGCTCCCTCCTTGCCTGCACCGTGCTTCTGAGCGCGATCGTGTTCGCCACCGACGCCTTTGCACAGGCCGGCCCGCCCGGCGGGCCGCCTCCGCCCGCCCAGGGTGGGCTCGGACCGAACCCGATGTGCGTGCGGCTTGAAGCACAGCTCGCCGGGCTCGATCGCGGCGCGAGCGGCGATCCCGCGCGCGACGACCAGATCCGCCGTTACCAGGAGTCCCAGAGCCGCCAGCAGGCCGAGCTCGATCGCGTCACCATGCAGGCCAAGCGCATGGGCTGCGATTCCTCCGGCTTCTTCTCGCTGTTCAGCGGCCAGTCGGCGCAATGCGGTCCGGTCAACACCCAGATCCAGCAGATGCGCGCCAATCTGGACCAGATCACCGGCAATCTCGAACGCCTGCGCGGCGGCAGCCCCGAGCGCGACAGCCAGCGCCGCTCGGTGCTGATTGCGCTCGCGCAGAATAATTGCGGCCCGCAATACGCCAACGCCGCGCAGTCGCAGGGCGGCAACTTCCTGAGCAATCTGTTCGGCGGCGGCAATAACCCCAATAACCCGCAGGCTGTACCGCCCCCAGATCTCGGCCCGCAATCCGGCACCTATCGCACCGTCTGCGTGCGCACCTGCGACGGCGCCTATTTCCCGATCTCGTTTGCGACCGTCCCGGCGCGCTTCCCCGACGACGAGAGGACCTGCAAGGCGCTGTGCCCGGCGGCCGAAGCCGTGCTCTACGCCCACCGCAATCCCGGCGAGGACATGAACTCCGCGGTCTCTATCAGCGGTCAGCCCTACACTGCGCTGCCGACCGCCTTCAAATTCCGCACCGAGTTCAACCCGTCCTGCTCCTGCAAGGCGGCTGGGCAGAGCTGGGCCGACGCGCTGAAATCGGCCGACGACAAGGCGGCCGTCGAGCAGCAGGGCGACATCATCGTCACCGAAGAGAGCGCCAAGAAGATGCAGCAGCGGCAGCTCACCAAGGGCGCGGCGGCGAATGCAAAGAAGGGGGCAGCTCCCGCACCGGCGACAGCGAATGCACCAGCCGCGACGCCGCCTGCGGAGGCGAGCACCACGGCCACGTCGGAGAACAAGCCGATCCGCTCGGTCGGTCCGACCTTCCTGCCGCAGCAGCAGAAGTAGGGTTCACCCCTCGAACGCGTCGATCGAAGCCTTGCTGCCGCGCGACACCAGTGTCTCATCGGGGGCGGCCAATTTCTCGCCCAGGTCGCGAAAGCGGTTGGTGATGGGATAGCGGCGGTCGCGGCCGAAGTTTTTGCGCGTGACCTTCACGCCGGGTGCGGCCTGGCGGCGCTTGTATTCGGCGACGTTGAGGAGATGATCGATGCGGGTCACGGTCTCGCGGTCGAAGCCTGCGGCGATGATCTGGTCGAGCGGCTCCTCGCGTTCGACCAGACGCTCCAGGATCGCGTCGAGCACCTCGTAAGCTGGCAGCGAGTCCCGATCGGTCTGGTTCTCACGCAGCTCCGCCGTCGGCGGACGCGCGATGATATCGGGCGGGATCACCTCGCCCGCGGGTCCGAACGCGCCGTCGGGCTTCCATGCATTGCGCAAGCGTGCCAGCCGGAACACCTGCGTCTTGTAGATGTCCTTGATCGGATTGAAGCCGCCGTTCATGTCGCCATAGAGCGTGGCATAGCCGACCGACATTTCCGACTTGTTGCCTGTCGTCACCACCATCAGCCCGGTCTTGTTGGAGATCGCCATCAGCAGCGTGCCGCGGGTGCGGGCCTGAAGGTTTTCCTCGGTAATATCAGGCGGCAGGTTCTTGAAGATGCCGGACAGGATTGTCTCGAAGCCGGTCACAGCCTCTGCGATCGGCAAAACCTCGTAGCGGATCCCAAGATGGCCGGCGAGCTCTCCGGCGTCGGCAATCGAGTGTGCTGCCGTGAAGCGATAAGGCAGCATCACGCCATGCACCTGATCGGCGCCGAGCGCGTCGACCGCGATCGCAGCGCAAAGCGCGGAATCGATGCCGCCGGAGATGCCGAGCAGTACACCGGGAAAGCCGTTCTTGGCGACATAGTCGCGCAGGCCGAGCACGCAGGCCGCGTAGTCGGCCCGGTCGCCTTCGGGCTGCTCCGCAATCGGACCGATGCAGCGCCAATCGCCGCCGGTCCTGGTGAAGCGCAGCGTGGTGATGCTCTCGGCGAACGCCGGCAGTTGCGCGGCGAGCGATAGATCGCCATTGAGCGCAAACGACGCGCCGTCAAACACGAGTTCGTCCTGGCCGCAGACCTGATTGAGATAGACCAGCGGCAGGCCGCTTTCAGTGACGCGCGCGACGGCCACCGACAGGCGCACGTCGCTCTTGTCGCGGGCATAGGGCGAGCCGTTCGGCACCAGAATGATCTCGGCGCCGGTCTCGGCGAGCGTCTCGACCACGTTCTCGTAGTCCTCGGACTCTTCCAGCCAGATGTCTTCGCAGATCGGCACACCGATCCGCACGCCGCGCACCGTGACGGGGCCTGCCGCCGGCCCGCGCGCAAACAACCGCTTTTCGTCGAACACGCCGTAATTCGGCAGATTGCATTTGAAGCGAAGCGCCGCGATGCGCCCGCGGTCGAGCAGCGCGCAGGCATTGTAGAGCTTGCCGTCCTCGACCCAGGGCGTGCCGACCAGCAGCGCCGGGCCGCCGTCGGCCGTCTCGCGCGCGAGCGCTTCGACTGCGGCGCGGCAGGCGGCCTGGAACGAAGGTTTTTGCACGAGATCTTCCGGCGGATAGCCGGCGATGAACAATTCCGGGAACAGCACGAGATCGGCGCCGTCGGCAATGGCCTGCACACGCGCGGCACGCACCTTGGCGGCATTGCCCTCGATGTCGCCCATGGTCGGATTGAGCTGGGCGAGCGCGACCGAGAATGCGTTGAGACGTTCGGTCATGGCCAACGCACTCCGATCTCGTGACTAGAGCATGATCCGGAAAAGTGTGTTGCGGCTTTCCGAAAAAATCATGCTCAAAACAACAACCTAAAGCGCGTTTGGCGCTTTAGAGGAACCCCAATCGCTCGATGATGGCGAGGATCCAGAATGCGGCGGACATCAGCAGCGCGACGCCGACAGCGGCCGAGCCCATGTCCTTGACGCGCCCGATCTGCTTGTCGTGGTCCATGGTCAAGCGGTCGGCGAGCTTCTCGATCGCAGTGTTGAGCAGCTCGACCACCAGCACGAAGGCAACCGCACAAACCAGCTCAACCGCGCGCGTCGCGGTCGTGCCGATGAACCAGGCGAACGGCAGAGACACCAGGAGCGCGAAAATCTCCTCGCGGACAGCCTGCTCCGAGCTGAACGCAAAAGCCAGACCGTTCCGGGAGTTGATCGTGGCCTTCCAGATTCGCAGCAAGGTGTTAGAGCCCCGCTGCGAACGGCATCGGCTTGGCTTTGCCGACGCGCTCCTGCTTGAGGAGCTCCGCGACCAGGAAGGCCATGTCGATGGATTGCTCGGCATTGAGGCGGGGATCGCAAACCGTGTGGTAGCGGTCGTTGAGATCCTCGTCAGTGATGGCGCGGGCGCCGCCGATGCACTCGGTGACGTCCTGGCCGGTCATCTCCAGATGAACGCCGCCGGCATGGGTGCCTTCCGCCGCGTGGATCGTGAAGAACGACTTCACCTCCGACAGGACGCGATCGAACGGCCGCGTCTTGTAGCCTGACGTGGAGGTGATGGTGTTGCCGTGCATGGGATCGCACGACCAGACCACCACCCTGCCCTCGCGCTTCACTGCGCGGATCAGACCCGGCAGATGGTCGGCCACCTTGTCGGACCCGAAACGGTTGATCAGCGTCAGCCGGCCAGGCTCATTGTCAGGGTTGAGCACGTCGATCAGCTTCAACAACTCGTCCGGCTTCAACGACGGACCGCACTTCAGGCCGATCGGGTTCTTGATGCCGCGGAAATATTCGATATGGCCGTGGTCGAGCTGGCGGGTGCGGTCGCCGATCCAGATCATGTGGCCCGAGGTCGCGTACCAGTCGCCGGTCGTGGAATCCACGCGGGTCATAGCCTGCTCGTAGCCGAGCAGCAGCGCTTCATGGCTGGTGTAGAAATCGGTGGCGCGCAGCTCCGGATGGCTCTCGAGATCGAGGCCGCAGGCGCGCATGAAGTTAAGCGCGTCCGAGATGCGGTCAGCCAATTCCTTGTAGCGGCGGGACTGCGGTGAATCCTTGAGGAAGCCGAGCATCCATTGATGCACGCTGCCGAGATTGGCGAAGCCGCCGGTGGCGAAGGCGCGGAGCAGGTTCAGCGTCGCGGCCGACTGGCGATAGGCCATCAGCTGCCGCTGCGGATCCGGCACGCGCGCGTCCTTGGTGAAGGCGATGTCGTTGACGATGTCGCCGCGATAGCTCGGCAGTTCGACGCCATTGATCTTCTCGGTCGGCGACGACCGCGGTTTTGCAAACTGGCCGGCGATGCGGCCGACTTTCACCACCGGCACCGCGCCGGCATAGGTGAGCACCACCGCCATCTGGAGCAGCACGCGGAAGAAGTCGCGGATGTTGTTGGCGCCGTGCTCGGCAAAGCTCTCGGCACAATCGCCGCCCTGGAGCAGGAAAGCGTCGCCAGCCGCAACGCGGGCCAGCGACTTCTTCAGATTCCGCGCCTCGCCGGCGAACACCAGCGGCGGAAAGGTTGCAAGCTGCGCCTCGACGTCGGCCAGGGCCTTGGCGTCGGGATAATCGGGCACCTGTAGCACCGGCTTGCTGCGCCAGGACTCGGGCGTCCACCGCTCGGACATCGCAATCTCTCCGTGAAGCAAAAAGTGCAACCTGATCTATGGGTTGCGAGGGCCGCCTTATACACAGGCTGGCACGACACCGCCAGTTGTAAATCCCTTTTGCAACGCAAACCCTTGCGAGCAAAGCCGAATTCGCATTTGCTAGGGATGGCAGAGGAAACGGACAACACACCTTCCACCCATGGACGCGGCACCGGACGACGTTTTCATCGACGAGATCAGCTTCCCGGCGACCGACGGGTATGCGCTGACCGGCACTCTGTTCCTGCCGCGCGGGGCCAAGCGCCATGCCGTTCTGATCAACTCGGCGACCGCCGTCCCGCGAAAAATCTATCGCGGCTTTGCCTCCTATCTCGCCCATCGCGGCTGCGCGGTCATGACTTACGACTATCGCGGCATCGGCGACTCCCGGCAGCCGGCGATGGTCGGTTACAACCAGCCGAAATCGCTGGTCGGCTTCAAGGCCTCGATGTCGGACTGGGCCGCGCTCGACGTCACCGCCGCGGTGCGCTGGATGCGCGAGCGCTACACCACCCAGCCCTTCGCCTATGTCGGCCATTCCTTTGGTGGTCAGGCACTCGGGCTGATCGAAAACAACACTGAAGTTTCGCGCGCCATGTTGCTGGCCTCGCAGGCCGCGACCTGGCGGCTGATGACCTCGCCCGAGAAATACCGCGTCTTCGCCTTCATGAATTTCGTCGGTGTACCGCTCGCCCACGCGCTTGGCTACGCGCCGGGCTGGGCCGGCATCGGCGAGGATTTGCCGAAGGGCGTCTTCCTGCAATGGGCCGACTGGGTCTCGAGCCCGCGCTATCTCTTCGATTCCAAACTGCCGGCGCTGGAGAATTTTGCGAAGTTCAAGGGCGAGCTGCGCGCGCTCTGCTTCTCCGACGATCCCTGGGCGACGCGGCCGGCGGTCGAGTTGCTCACATCCGGCTTCACCGCGATCAAGCCGGAGGTGCTGACGGTCAAGCCGTCCGACGTCGGCGCCAAGGCGATCGGGCATTTCGGCTTCTTCCGTCCCGAGCACCGCGACACGCTGTGGCGCGGCGTGGCGGAGTGGATCCAGGGGGAGTGAGGATCAGACGGCGGCCGCGGGCAATTTGACCAGAACCCGCAGTCCGGTTCGCCGAGGCTCAGTGACATTCACAGCCTCAATCGATCCGCCGAGCCGATCGACGATCCGCTTGACGATCGAGAGGCCGAGACCGACGCCGTCGCCTTCCGGACGCTGGCCACGGAAGAACGGCTCAAAAATCCGGCCGATCTCCTCGGGGGCCACGCCGGGACCGGTGTCCTCGATTTGAAGCACGGCCGTCGCACCATCCTGGTAAATTACCACATCGATCCTTCCCCCCACCGAGGTGAACCGGAGCGCGTTATCGATGAGATTGCGTATCATGGCCGCAAGCATGGCGGGCTCGCCGCGAACTGGAGTGGGCTCGGCGCGTTCAAAACCCAGATCGACGTCACGGCCGATCGCCTGCTGCAGGAGATCGGCGATCACACCTCTCGCTACGCCATCGAGCTCCACGATCTCCCATTGCGTGCGATCGAGCGGCGCAGCGTCATGCCGTGCCAGCGCAAGCAGCTGTTCCAGAAGATGCTTGCTGCGCAGCATGCCCTGCCGGAGCACCGCAAGGCGCTCGCGCGCCGTCGGCGGCAATTCGACCTGATCGAGATTCTCGGCTTGCAGGCTCAGTGCCGTGAGCGGCGTTCGCAATTCGTGCGCAGCATCGGCGATGAACCTGCGCTGCTGCTCCATCATGTCGTGCATGCGCCGCAACAAGCCGTTGATCGAAGACACGAATGGGTTGAGTTCGCTTGGGAGGTCGCGCAGCGGAAGCGCCGTCATATCGTCGGCACGTCTGGCATCGAGTTCGTCCGCCAGCCGCACCATCGGGCCGAGTGATCGCGCAATGACAAAAGCGATCACCAACATCAGGCAGGGGATCAGCGCGGCGATCGGAAGCACAGTGCGGAATGCCATGTCGCCCGCGATCTCATCCCGAACTCCCGTGCTCTGCGCTACCGCAAAACGGCTACCGTCGGACCGCGTCCGCAACACCACACGAATAGGCTTTCCTTTTCGCGTCGCGTCGCGCATCCCATCCTGCAGCCGCCACAGCAGACGCTCTTCGGGCGCGCCCTGCGGCGCCCTGCCCAATTCGATCAGCCAGACTTCGGAATCCTCATCGACGCCATGGAGATCCCGGGCTCCGGTAAGACCACCATTCTGAACAAGGCCGGCGATCTGGATCAGCACCGAATCCTGCGTTTCGATGGCTTCGTCGAACGCCCAGCGGTGCGCAAAGACGCCTCCCACGAGGCCCGTCAACAGGACGACCGCCGTCAAGCTGATGAACAGACGGCCCCGCAGCGACCTGATCATGATGCGCGATCCACCATCCACCCCATGCCGCGCACGTTGCGGATCGCCTCCGCGCCGAGTTTCCTGCGGATGCTGTGGATCAGGAATTCGACCGCATTGCTTTCGACTTCCTCGTTCCAGCCGTAGAGCTGCCGCTCCAGCTCGCTCCGCGACAGGATGGTGCCGGGCCGCATCAGCAAGGCCTGGAGCAGCGAGAACTCGCGTGCAGTCAGGAGGGACGTTTGACCACACAGCGAGGCCTCGCGGGTCGCAGGATCCAGGCTGAGCTTGCCGTTACCAAGCACAGCGGGCGCACCGCTACCTTCACGGCGAAGCACCGCGCGCATCCGGGCCAGCAGCTCGCGGATCTCGAACGGTTTCACGAGATAATCGTCAGCGCCGAGATCGAGGCCATCGATCCTGTCGTCGATGGCATCGCGTGCCGTCACGATGATGATGGGAAGCTTCCGGCCATCCGCGCGCAGCCGCCGCAGAATGTCACGACCGTCAGTATTCGGCAGGCCGAGATCGAGCAGCATCACCTCATAGGACTCGCTCGCCGCAGCAAGCAGCGCGGTGTCGCCATCCCTGACCCAGTCGACCGCGTAAGCCGCATCCTTCAGCGCCTGCTCGACAGCGGCGCCAACCATCCTGTCGTCCTCGATCAGCAGCACCCGCAAAATCGATCCTCAAAGCACTGCCGGACCATCCGGCCTTCAAATCCTGCCCATTCCGACTTAGCGCAGAGTTAGGAACCGCCAGCAGGCTCAAATTGCGGCGAAAGCCGCTAGGCCGGAAAATTTCTCATCCCTAAGTCGGGCCTAAGTCCTCCGCGCGACGGTCCGATACCGCTTCGGCATTGGGAGATTTGGGCGTGTCGCAATATTCAGCCTTGGGCGCAAGACAGATGCTGAACAAGGTTCCGGAGGTCACCGCGATCTTCTGGGCCATCAAGATCCTCTCGACGACGGTCGGTGAGACCGGCGCCGACTATCTTGCCGTGCATGTCGGGCTGGGCGCCAGCCTGACCGCCATCTGCATGACCGGCCTGCTGATTGCCGCACTGCTCGCGCAACTGCGCCGACGCGCCTATGTGCCCTGGATCTATTGGCTCACCGTCGTTCTCGTCAGCATCGTCGGCACGCAACTCACGGACCTCCTGACCGACAAGCTCGATATCAGCCTCTACATCAGCACCGCCGCCTTTGCCTGTGCGCTCGCTGCGACCTTTTCGGTCTGGTACGGCGTCGAGCGTACGCTGTCGATCCAAAGCATCGTCACGACGCGGCGCGAGCTGTTCTACTGGACGGCGATTCTATTCACGTTCGCGCTCGGCACCGCGGCCGGCGATCTTGCGACCGAGGCACTCGGGCTCGGTTTCCAGCTCGGCGTCGTCGCATTCGGCGCGCTGATCGTGGCGGTGGCTGTCTCCTACGCCATCGGCGGCAATCCTGTCCTGACCTTCTGGCTCGCCTACATCCTCACCCGCCCGCTTGGCGCCTCGCTCGGCGATCTGCTGTCGCAGTCGCGCGAGTATGGCGGCATCGGCCTCGGCACGATCCAGACCAGCATCGCCTTCCTCACCGTGATCGTCGGCCTCGTCGCCTGGGTGACGTTCGAAGGCAACGGCTCCGGCCGCACAGATCCCGCGCAGTAACTCCTTCCCAGTCCTCACCGCCCGCCTGCACTAAAGCAGGAACCACCACAGGAGAAACCACAGATGAAACTCATTCCCGCTATCGCCGTTTGCCTCGTAACGATATTTGCAGGCGAACCAGACATGCACGCAAGCCAGCGCATCACCTTCGTGCCGCTTGCGGAGGCCGCGACCGCGAAGCTCGGCGATCTCACGCCCTTTCGCAGCATCGTGGTCGATGTCGCCGCCCTGATCGACAAGGGCGACCTTCCCGGCGCCAAGACAAGGATCAAAGATCTCGAGACCAAATGGGACGAGGCCGAGGCGGGTCTGAAGCCGCGCGCGGCCGCCGGCTGGCACACCGTCGACAAGGCGATCGACCGCACGCTGGAAGCGCTGCGCGCCGGCACACCGGATGCCGCAAAGTGCAAGCAGGCCGTCACCGATCTGCTCGCGATCATGGATAGCGTCGCCAAAGCGTGAGGCTTCCACTCACCGGTTCCCGCCAGGCGCGGACGAAGGTTCGCGGCTGGGGCTGCAAAGAGGACATCATGGACGATTATACGAAGAGCAATGCCATCATCAGCGAGAGCAAGGTCCCCGAAGTCACGCTCGGCTTCTGGATCATCAAGATCGCGGCCACGACGCTGGGCGAGACCGGCGGCGACACCGTCACGATGACGCTGAACTGGGGTTATCTCGCGGGCACATGCTTGTTCCTGGCAGCGATGATCATCCTGGTCGCCGCGCAGATTCGCGCGCGCAAATTCAATCCGGCGCTGTATTGGGCGACCATCGTGGCCTCGACGACGTTCGGCACCACCATGGCCGATTTCGCCGACCGCTCAGTGGGGATCGGCTATACCGGCGGCTCGACGCTGCTCCTCACCTGCCTCATGCTGGTGCTCGGTCTCTGGTATCGCGCCGAGGGAACCATCTCGGTCAACAGCGTCAGCACGCCGCGGGTCGAGGCCTTCTATTGGGGCGCGATCACGTTTTCGCAGACACTCGGCACCGCGCTCGGCGACTGGATCGCAGACACCGGCGACCTCGGCTATCGCGGCGGCGCGCTGGTCTTCGCAGCCGGGCTTGCCGTCATTGCCGCACTCTATTTCTGGACCCGCGTCTCTCGCGTCACGTTGTTCTGGGCCGCGTTCATCCTGACGCGACCACTGGGTGCGACCGTCGGCGACTTCCTCGACAAGCCGCTCGATCATGGCGGACTTGCCCTGAGCCGACCGCTGGCCTCGGCCGTGATCGCCGTGTTCATGGTGGTCTGCGTGCTGCTGATCCCGCAGCGCGCGGGACAGCATCCGGGTAACCAATCAGCCGAGCGCGCTTAGCGGATGATCGTCGTCAGAGACGAGTAACGCTTGTTCGGCTTGGCCTCGGCCGCAGAGAATTGCGCAAAGGCGTCGCTGACGCGAATCGCTGGCGGCGTATCGTTGGCGAAGCGGAATTCCTTCGGCCGCGGCGCGTAGAAGCTGGCGGTGTAATAAGAATCGTCGAAGCGCGCTTCGCCGACGCCGAACAATGCGTCGCAGACGAACAGGAACGCGTAGACTCCCGCGACCGCAGCGACGATCTCCTTGAGAACTGACATGCTGGATGCCCCACCCTTTTGCCGTGAGGATGCACGCCGGTTCCAAAGCCGAGGTTTAAGGTGACCCGGTACTTGTCCGCAGGGTTTGCCGCCACTGAGCGCATTACAGACAATTTTATCGATCTCGAAAAAGAGAGCCCGCCTGACCGGGCGGATCAGGCGGGCTCCAGGGTTGGCCGCTCGGGAGGTATCAGACGGCCAAATTCATCCAGATAGCCTTGGGCTCGGTGAAATTGTCGAGCGCCGCGGTGCCGTGCTCGCGGCCGAGGCCGGAATCGCGCTCACCACCCCAGGGCAGCCGCACGTCGGTGTAGCCATAGGTGTTCATCCAGACCGTGCCCGCGCGCGCCCGCTTGGCGAAGCGCTGCAGCTTGCCGATATCGCGGCTCCAGACACCGGCGGCGAGGCTGTAGGCCGTGCCGTTAGCGATCCGTAACGCATCGGCTTCGTCCTTGAACTTGATGACGCTGACGACCGGCCCGAAGATCTCCTCCTGCGAGATCCGCATTTCGTGCGCGACATCAGCGAACACCGTCGGGCTGATGAAATAGCCGCGCTCGCCGACCCGCTGACCGCCGGTCACGAGGGTCGCGCCTTCCTTTTGGCCGATGTCGACGTAGTCGAGGATCGACTTCATCTGTTTCTCGGAGATGACCGGGCCGAGCGCGGTCTTGCGATCGAGGGGATCGCCGATCTTGAGCGATTTGGCGCGCGCCGCGATCCGCTCGACGACCTCGTCATAGACCCTCTCCTGCACCAGCACGCGGGAGCCGGCCGAGCAGACCTGACCCGCGTTGAAGAAAATGCCGGAGCCGGCCGCCTTGCTGGCCGCTTCGAGATCGGCATCGTCGAAAATGACGTTGGCCGATTTGCCGCCGAGCTCGAGCGAGACGCGCTTGAAGTTGCCAGCCGCGCCCTTCATGATTCCGCGTCCCACACCGGGCGAGCCGGTGAAGGTGACCTTGTCGACATCGGGGTGATTGACCAACGCATCACCCACGACACGTCCGGGACCTGTGACAACGTTGAAGACGCCCGCCGGCAGGCCGGCTTCGAGCGCGAGCTCGGCGATGCGCAGCGCCGACAGCGAGGTCAGCTCGGCCGGCTTCATCACGATGGTGCAGCCGCAGGCCAACGCCGGGGCAAGCTTCCACATGCCGATCATCAGCGGGAAATTCCACGGCACGATCGCCGCGACCACGCCGACCGGCTCACGCACGGTATAGGTCAGAGCATCGTCGCGCACAGGCACGACGTCGCCGCTGATCTTGTCGGCCCAGCCCGCGTAGTAGATCAGCGTGTCGACGGCCGCCGGAAAGTCCTGGCGCATCGTCGCCGAGATCGGCTTGCCGGCATCGATCGACTCCAGCTCGATGATTTCGTCGGCATGTGCTTTCAGCAGATCCGCCCAGCGCAGCAGGATCTGACCACGCTCGGAGGCGCGCATCGTCCGCCACGGGCCTTCGAAGGCGCGGCGGGCGGCAGCCACCGCATGCTCGACATCGGCCTCGTTGCCTTCGGCGACGATGGCAATGACCTGCCCAGTGGCGGGATTGAGGGATTTGAAGGTCCGGCCGGAGCTCGCGGGGACGCGGCGGCCGTCGATGAGCAGATGCTGCGGCCGGGCCATGAATTCGGTGGCCGGCGAGTGTGCAAAGTCATATGCAACAGACTTCATATTTTCTCCAGTTCTGGTATACCAGACTAGGCGCCTACTGGCCGGAGTAAATATGATATGGATTGCAAATGGACATCCAACATATGAAGTCAATTTCATAAGGAGAGGGAATGCTTCAGATCGAGATCGAGGCCGTCTGGCGGTTTCGCCATGAGGGCAGCCCACGGACCGCTGTCATCATGATCGGCATCCTCAACGAGATCCGGAAGACCGGAAAGATCACGAGCGCGGCCAGCGATGCGCACCTGTCCTACCGGCATGTCTGGAATCTGATCGAGCAATGGTCGGAGTTCTTCGGAACCCCTCTGGTCGAGACCCAGCGCGGCAAGGGCTCGAAGCTCACGCCGTTCGGCGAGCGGCTGGTGTGGGCCGGCGAGCGCATGCAGGCGCGGCTTGGGCCACAGCTTGAAAACCTCGCACAGGAGCTCGCGAGCGAGATCAAGCCGTTCCTCGAACAGCGCCCGGCCGTGATCCGCGTCCATGCGAGCCACGGCTTTGCGGTGGCGAAGTTGCGCGAATTCCTCGATCGCGAGCCCGGCATCGGCGTCGATCTGCGCTATGTCAGCAACCAGCATTCGCTGGTTTCGCTGGCGCAAGGTGCCTGCGATCTCTCCGGCCTGCATCTGCCGCGCGGCGAACTGCGCGCCCAGGGCATCAAGGCCGCGCGCGAATGGCTCGACCCGCGCGAGGACCGCGTCATCAATTTCGTGACGCGCGAGATGGGGCTGATGGTCGCGCGCGGCAATCCGTTACGGATCGCCTCGCTTCGCGACTTGACCGACCCGAAAGTTCGCTTCGTGAACCGCGATCACGATTCCGGTACACGTCTCCTGTTCGACCGCCTGCTCGCCGCGCAAGGTGTCGACCAGAGCAGGATCAACGGCGCGCAGCAAATCGAGTTCACCCATGCGGCGGTCGCAGCCTACGTCGCGAGCGGCATGGCCGATGCAAGCTTCGGCGTCGAGGCCGCCGCCCGCCAGTTCGGTCTCGATTTCATCCGGGTCCTCACCGAGGATTATTTCTTCGTCTGCAAGCGCGCCTTCCTGGAGACGGAACCGATGCGACGCATCCTCGACATCATCCGCAGTCACGATTTTCAGGCGGCCGTCGCTGCCCTGCCCGGCTACACCCTGTCCGATACGGGCGAAGTCTCCGGCGTAAAGGCGTTTCTGGAGATGCATTCCGCGCGGTGACACCGCAAGCGCCGAACCGCTATTGGCGCACGCTGGTGCTGAGCAGGCAGGCCGCGAGTTCCGTGCGATTGTGCACGCCGAACCGGCGGCACAGATTGGCAACATGCTCTTTCACGGTCTGGTCGGAAATCCCCATCTCGCGGGCAATTTCCTTGTTGGTCTGACCCCGGCAGACGCGGATGGCAACGTCCGCCGAGCGCGGCGGCAACGACGCCGACAGCGACGCGGCCGGTGCCGCTACCTGCTGCTCGGGCAGCTGGATCGCGCCACGATGACCTTCCAGATCGCCCGCGTTCATCATGTTGGTCAGGGCCAGCGAGCCGGCCCGGCACAGCATTTCCATGCGCTGCCGCGACCGTATCGTGTAGGGCGTGCCGACATCGGTCGTCGCGGTGAAGAGCACGCCGACAATCTTGTGGCCGCACCACAGCGGGCCGCCCATGTTGTAGGAAAAACCCCATTCGTGCAGCATTTCGAAGGACGGGCTGTGCCGCCACTGCTGCGGACCGATCACGGTTTCGCCGTCGACCGCACGCCCCCTGGTCATGATGCAGTCGAGCACGGGATCGCGCTTCCAGAACCCGGCCTTGTAATTGTCGAGCAGGCCCTCGGCGACGTGGCGGCTATAGACCAATTCCGGCTCGAGGCCGCCCAGCAGATAGAGACCGACGGTCGGCGATCCCGTCAATTCGGTGATCGCCGAGCAGCAGGCAATGCCGAGCGCGCGCGCCGAACGGCTCTCGGCGATCGACATCAGCCGGTCTGCAAGCTGGCGCTCGGGCAGACCATCGAACTGCTCATATTCGGCTCTCACCGCCATTCCCCGTGCACCATTGCCCGAATATTATAGGCTTAAAATTTCTTCCTCGCCTGTTCTTTGGTCAAGCGAAAAGAAGCGGCAGACTCTTGCTCTCCCGGCTCAGCTTTGCGGCAGAGCAGCATGACCGACACCCCCCATGATGGGGGATTGCCGGTTGACCCGCCTCATCTCTAGCTTTGAAGCCATCGTGATCGCGCGATGACACCGCGCGGTTCCGACGGGGACGAACCGATACCACTGCGAGCCGCTCGCTACGCGCACCAACCCCATTGGCGCGCGACGGCAGAGCTTTGCCCGCGATCGGCCTTTGTTCCCGCCGATCCAGACGTTCGCCGCCGGTGAGGCGCGAAGGACCAACAGCCCGACGTGGAGACATCGACCATGAGCCTTTCTGTGCAGCGCGCCGCGAAGCCTTCAGCAACGCCGACGGTGGCCGAATTTCACGCACGCCTCGACGCGCTGCTGCCACTCGTCGAATCCCGGGCGGCGGAGGCTGAAGCGCAAGGCTACCTCACCGACGACGTCGTGGCCGCGCTGCGCAAGGCCGGAATCTACACCATGCTGTTTCCGAAGGAGGTCGGTGGCGCCGAGCTTCTGCCCTACGACGCCATGACCGTGATCGAGCGGCTTGCTTACGCGCACGCCTCGGCCGGCTGGTGCGTGATCGGCAACAACATGGAAGGCACGACGCTCGCCATCTACATCGAAGACGAAGGCATCAAGAAGGTCTTCGCGGGCGGGCCCGACATCACGATTGCCGGCAACGGCGTGCCGCGCGGCTTCGCCCGCCCGGTCGATGGCGGCTACATGATCCGCGGCAACTGGGCCTATGGCAGCGGTATTCAGCACGCGGAGTGGGTCCATTCCGGCTGCTTCGTCACAGACGCATCCGGCAAGGACATGGTGTTCGGCCCGAACGGCCAGCCCAAGATCGTCGTCACCCATCACCCGCGCGCCACCATCAAGCTGATGGGCAATTGGGATGTGCTCGGCCTGCGCGCGACCGGAAGCTTCGATTACACTTTGAGCGAGGGCGACGAGCTGTTTGTACCCACGCACATGACCTACGATTTTGACATTGGCGCGCCGCGCCGAGGTGGTGTGCAGGGTGCGCTGGGACTGGCAGGCTACAGCGCCTGGGCGCATTCCGCCTGGGCCGTCGGTGTCGGCCGCCGCATGCTCGACGAACTCGTCAAGGTGATCGTCCCGCGGCAAGATCCCTTCGGCAAATCGTGCGAGAGCGCGAGCTTCAAGTTCCAATTTGCGCAAGCCGAGGCGCGCTTTCGTGCGGCCCGGGCGCTGGTGCATGAAACCTGGAAGGACGTCTCGGCAACCTGCGCCGGCGGTGAAAGCCCCTCGCTGGAGCAGATGACCATGATCAAGCTGTCGCTCCGCCACGTCCACGACGTGCTGTCCGATGTCGCGACCTTCGCGCACCGCGCGGCCCGCGGTGCTTCGTTGCACAACACGCCGATGCAGCGGTTCTATCGCGACATCCACTCCGGCACACAGCACATCCTGATGGCCGACCAGATCGTCGAAGAGTGCGGCCGCGCCTTGCTCGGCCTCCCTGGCCCAGGCGCGCAATGGACCGTCTTCGGGGTGACGGGCTGAGCAAGAGGGCATCAGCGTGAGGACAACCCGTATCGTTGGCTTCTGCGGCAGTAGCTGGCGCCCGGCAAAATCGCGCGTGCTGGTGGAGGCTGTCGCCGCCGGCTTGCTGAGTGAACATGGGCTTAAGACCGACGTGCTCGACCTCGTCGATGCCGGCTGCGGCATCGCCGCCTTCACCCGCGTCGCGCTGGACGACAGCGCGCGGACCGTCGTCGAAGCCGTCGAGCAGGCTGATGGTCTCGTGATCGGCTGCCCGGTGTTTCAGGGCTCCTATCCCGGATTGTTCAAGCACCTGTTCGACCTGATCGAGCCGGGCGTGCTGCGCAATCGTCCGGTGCTGCTCACCGCGGTGGGGGGCGGACTACGCCACTCGCTGGTGGTCGAACATCAGCTCCGTCCGCTGTTCGGCTTTTTCGAGGCCTGCACCGTTTCGACGGCGATCTACGCCAGCAGCGGCGAGCTTGCGCCGGGTGAGCCGCTCGGCCCGATGATAACCGCACGGCTCGCCAACGCCGTCGAACAGTTCGCCGCGCTCGTCAGCGGCCGGCAGGCCGACGCCGCATGACCTCAACCGGAGACTTCGATCATGCTTGATACCGTCAAACCCTCGCCCGATCTCACCGGCTTCAACCGCACGGAGCACGACATCAACGGCGTACGCACCGTCGTGCACACCATCGGAAGCGGTCCGGTGCTGGTGTTCCTGCACGGCACCGGCACCTTCACCGGCTTCGAGATGGCACGCGAATGGGCGAAGCGGCACACCGTCATCATTCCCTATCACGCCGGTTTCGGTGATTCCGGCGATGCCGATGCCATCGACACGATCGAGGACCACGTTCTCCACTATATGGATCTGTTCGACAGGCTTGGGCTCCAGCAGTTCGACCTCGCCGGATTTTCGCTCGGTGGATGGCTTGCCGCCGAGTTCGCGATCCGCCAGCCGCAGCGCGTGCGCAAGCTGGTGCTGGTCGCGCCCGCGGGCCTCGTGGTCGCGAGCGCACCGGCGCCGGGCCTGTTCGAGATCGCGCCGCAGGAGCTGCCCGCCTATCTCGCGCACGACCCGGCAGCGGCGCTCCGTTACTTTCCAAAAGCGCCGGACCCCGCCTTCGACGCCCGCCTGGGGCGCGAGGTCACGGGCTTCGCCAAGCTGATCCGCAACGAGCCGCAGGGCAATCCCAAGCTCGCGCATTGGCTGCACCGGATCGCCATGCCGACGCTGGTGCTGTGGGGTGCCGCCGACCGCCTCCGCCCGACCGCACAGGCAGCGGCCTGGAAGGCCGCCCTGCCCGATGCGCGCGTGACGCTGGTGCCCGCGACCGGACATCTCATGTTCGAGGAAACGCCCGCCGCCGCGCAACACGTCACCGACTTCCTTGCCGACTGACTCCGCACACAACAGAGGACACGACCATGATCGAAATGCCACCGGGCGTTACTCCTGCCAAAGAAGGCTTTGGCGACATCGTCTGGAACATCCTGGGCCAGACCTACACGCTCAAGCAGCACTCCGAGGCGTCGATGGCCTGGCATGCCGTGTTTCCGGACGGCACCTTCGTGCCGCCGCACGTGCATCCGACCCAGGACGAATTCGTCTATGTGCTGAGCGGCCGCTACGACCTCTGGCTCGACGGCAAGGATTTCGTCGCCAAGACCGGCGACCTCGTGCGCATGCCCAAGGGCATACCGCACGGCATCTTCAACAAGTCGGGCGAGACCGCGACCAGCCTGTTCTGGGTGGCGCCGACGCGTTCGCTGAAAGAGCTGTTCGAGCGCATACACAATCTCCCCGATCCCCAGGAAGTCGTACGCCGCGCCGCCGAGCACGAGGTCAATTTCCTGCCGCCGCCGGCCTGACACCGCGCCTGTGATCCGTCGACACGTCAACCGGAGGAGCGATGATGACCACGCCGATAACCAACTGGACGACCATTTCCGAGAGTGACCGGCAGCGGATTGCTCGCTGGCAGAAGGGCATGCTGGCGCTTGCCATCCTCTGTGAGATCTTTCTCGCCGCAGACTGGTACGCCTTCGCAGCCGTACTGCCGTTCGTGTCCGAGAGCCTCAAGCTCAACCCGGCCGAGGCCGGCCTTGCGCAAGGCATCTTTGCGTTGACCTACGGCATCGGCATGGTGGTGTGGTCACCGGTCAGCCGCTCGATGACGGCGCGCAACATGCTGCTGATCGGGCTCGCGGGCACCGGGCTCGGCATGGTGCTCCAGGTCTTCGTGCAGAGCTACACGCAGCTCGTGATCCTGCGGCTCGTGATCGGCTTCTTCGACGCCGGCATCTTCATCGGCAACATGAAGCTGATCTTCGGCTGGTTTCCGCAGAACCGGCGCGGCTCGGTCGTGGGCATCATTCTTGCGGCCTACAGCCTTGCCATCACCATGGACTTCGCGCTCGGCATTCCCCTGACGATTGCGACCGGCTGGCGGACCTTCTTTGCGGTATTGGCCGTCGGCACCCTGATCGTCGCCGCCATCGACGCGCTCGTCGTGCGCAACGGCCCGCGCGAGCTCGGCATCGCCAATTTCAGCTGGGGCAACGAAACGGCACAGCAGCACCTGCCGCTCGGCGAGATCTTCCGCTCGAAATGGATCGCCGTCGGTGGCTTCGGCATAGTCGCCTGCACCTTCGCGATCGCCGGCACGGCGACCTGGGTGGTGCCCGCCTTCATCACCGTGCAGCACATGCCGCCGCCGTCCGGCGCCGTGATCGGCACCGTCATGGGCCTGTCGCAAGTGCTGTTCCTGGTGATCGGCGGCTACATGTCCGACCGGCTCGGCAAGCTCTTCATGATCAAGCTCACCGCGTTCCTGGCATTCCTCACCGCGGTGATGTTCCTGTGGAGCGTGGTCACGCCCATGCCGTTCGGCATGCTGGTGCTGTTCGCCGCACTCAGCGGCGTTGCGCTGCTCGGCGGCGGCGCTATCTTCGCCCTGCTGAGCGAAAAATACTCCGACACGCTCGCCCCGGCCGCGATCGGCTACGCCGAAGTATTCGGCGTCTTCTCGGCCTTCCTTGCGCCCTGGATCATGGGCGCTATCATCAACGCCTCCGCCGGGTCGTTCACGGGCGCCTTCATTGCCTTCGCGGTGGTCGAGCTCATCATCGTCGGCCTCTTGGTGATCCTCGCCCGCGAGAACGTCAGTCAGGGCGCGGTGGTCGGAAGCCCCGCGGAGTAAGGTGCAGCTATCAAGGGCACGGGCTGAAGCCCGTGCTCTGCAGACTTCGACGAACGTCTATCTTCCGGGAAATCTGGCGCCCTCACCTTGTCCGCCGCGGGCAAGAGTGGCAATCTCGCGAACGAGTGGGCCAAGAGACTTCGACATGTCGCGCGCGAGCGCCAAATCCCTTCCCCAGCTGAGCCTTCGCATCGACCTCGACGGTGAGGATCGGATCGGGCCTGGCAAGATCGAGCTTCTGGAGCAGATCCGCTCGCAAGGCTCGATCTCCGGGGCTGGCCGCGCCATGGACATGTCGTACAAGCGCGCCTGGGATCTCGTGGACGAGATCAACCGAATCTGCGGACATCCCGCGGTCGAGCCGCAGGCCGGCGGCAAGAATGGCGGCGGCGCAATGCTGACGCCGTTCGGCGAAAAACTCGTTGCGCGCTACCGCAAGATCGAGCGCGACGCCGCACGCGCGGTGCACAAGGATCTGGAAGCGCTCAAGAGCGACATCGCCCGTTCCCGCAAATCCTCATAGCGGTTAGTTCGGCCGCACCGTCATCTCGGGCATCGGCTGGGTCAGCGCTTCGCCCAACAGGCTCTGTTCATCCTTCGGGATCGAGAAGCGGACCTTGAAACCGTCCTCGGTTTCCAGCGTGATGATGCGCTGGGTCGTGTCGGTGGATTGTTCCAGCACCCAGGACACCAGCGGATAGGCATAGCGCAGGCTCTGGTCGCCGTAACGGGCCTTCAACGCCGCCTCGAGCAGGCCGGGCAGCGTCATGATGAGGGCGCCGACCTGATTGAGCGAGACGCTGACCGCGGCGGGATTCCCCGTCACGTCCTCGAAGCCCAGCGAGATCGCGCCCGCCATCGGCCTCCACCTCGCAGGTCGTGAGCTGCCTCACCTTGATTTCCATCCGCCAGTCCCGGAACGCACTTCGCTATATCTGGCACGATATATCGATAAGTCCAGCGTCGTCCAGCCCGCTTTTCTGGAATTGATCGATTCTGCCGCCATGGCCGGACGGGTCGGACCGTGATATATAGTGCGATATAGCGAGGCCCGAGCGGCCCGTTTTGCAAGGGAGCGCAAAGCCTATTGAGTGACTTCAATCTTCTCATCGACGGCAAAATGGTGCCCGGCGACATGACGATGCCGGTTCTCAATCCCGCGACCGAAGAGGTGGTGGCACAGTGCCCGCGCACCTCGAAGTCCCAGCTTGATACGGCCGTTGCCGCCGCGAAGGCCGCCTTCCCTGCCTGGGCAGCGACCTCGATAGAAGACCGCCGCAAGGTCGTGATGAAAATGGCCGACGTGATCGAAGCCAATTCGGGCGAGCTCGCGCGCCTGCTCACGAGCGAACAGGGCAAGCCGCTGGCGGATGCCACCGGCGAAGTGCTCGGCATGGCCGCGTTCTTCCGCTATCTCGGCTCGCTCGATCTGCCGATGAAGGTCATCGAGAATTCCGGCGACCGCAAGGTCGAGGCCTATCGCCGCCCGCTCGGCGTCGTCGGCGCCATCATCCCCTGGAACTACCCGCTCCTGATCCTCGCCTTCAAACTGCCCTCCGCGCTGATCGCCGGCAATACCCTGATTGTAAAACCCGCGCCGACCACGCCGCTAGCCTCCCTGCGCTTCGCCGAGTTGATCAAGGACGTGGTGCCGAAGGGCGTGCTCAACTTCATCACCGACGCCAACGATCTCGGCGGCGAGATGACCAAGCATCCCGACATCCGCAAGATCTCCTTCACCGGCTCGACGGCGACGGGGCAGAAGGTGATGGCGAGTGCGGCGCAGACGCTCAAGCGCATCACGCTCGAGCTCGGCGGCAACGATGCCGGTATCGTGCTCGACGACGTCGACCCGAAGAAGGTCGCGCCGGGCATCTTCGAAGGTGCCTTTCAGAACTCCGGCCAGGTCTGCCTCGCCATCAAGCGGCTCTATGTGCACGAATCCGTCTATGATGAGCTCTGCGACGAGCTGGTCGCGATCGCGAAGAGCACCGTGGTCGACGACGGCTCCAAGCAGGGCACCAAGCTCGGGCCGCTGCAGAACAAGATGCAGTACGAGAAGGTGAAGACGTTCCTGGAGGACGCGCACAAGAACGGCAAGGTGGTCGCCGGCGGCGCCGCGATGGATCGTCCCGGCTATTTCATCGAGCCGACGATCGTACGCGACATCAAGGAAGGCTCGAAGCTGGTCGACGAGGAGCAGTTCGGCCCGGTGCTGCCGCTGATCAATATTCCGAAGGATGACGTGATCCGCCGCGCCAATGCCACGACCTATGGCCTCGGCGCCTCGGTCTGGTCGTCCGACATCAAGCGCGCCCACGAAGTGGCAACGCAGCTCGAGTCCGGCACTGTCTGGATCAACAAGCATCTCGACATGGCCCCGAACATCCCGTTCGGCGGCGCCAAGCAGTCGGGCATCGGCACTGAATTCGCCGAGGAAGGCCTCGCCGAGTTCACCCAGCTGCAGATCATCAACGGCCCGCCAGCGGCCTGATCCGAAAACCGGGGTCGCGGCGGAACCGCCGCGGCCCTGGTTCATTCTTATGGGAGAAGCGGAGGCGGACCATGTTCGATGCGCAATGCGATCTCGCCGCCCTCGTCTACGCACAGCATCAGGATCCCGACGCCGTCCTGCGCGATTTCGCCGCCGATCTAATGGCCCGCGGCCATCGCGTCGTCGGCATGGTGCAGGCCGGCCAATGCGCCGATTCCAGTCTCTCGGCCATCCTGCTTCGCAGCGGCGAAAAGCTCCTGCTGGCGCAAGATTTCGATCCGGCCGCGCAGGGCTGCCGCCTCGATCTCGCACGGCTACAAAATGCGGGGACACGGATCGCGGATGCGCTCTCACATGGCGCCGATCTCGTCATCGTCAACCGCTTCGGCAAGCGCGAGTGTGACGGCAAGGGCCTGTCCTATTTGATCGAACGCGCCCTCGATGCCGACATTCCCGTACTGATCGCCGTCGGACAAGATCACTTCGCCGACTGGATCAAGTTTGCCGGCGGCATGAGCGTCAAGCTCGGTTGCGAGCGCGGCGCGCTGGACGCGTGGCCTAGGATTCCGAAATGCCGATTCATCGGCTGAAGCCATCGCGAGTCCTGAACGTCGAGCGTTTCTCGGATTTCAGCGAGTTTCGCGCCAACGAGGTGCTTGGCCTCGGGACCAGCACGCCGCTTCGTCCGCGCGAATTCTCGCTGTCACGCGCTATTCTGCCGCTCCAGAACGGGCTGTTCGTGCTTCAGCGAGCCTTTGCGCGGCGCTACGAAGCCGAGATCGGAACGGACAATGGCATCGGCCTCATTGTCCCGCTTTCCTTTGACTCCATCACCAACGGCTGCGAGGTCAACAGTTCGACGATCGCCGTGATACGCGGCAAGGCCCCCATCGAGTCGATCGAGCAACGTCCCAACACCTATCTGATGCTGCGCTTCAACTCGGACATGCGGCATCGCAGCTGGGCGGACTTCAACACCGGTCTCGCCTACATCCGCACACAGGACGATCCGATGGAGCGCCTGCGTGCCGTTTTTCTGGAGAAGTTCTCGCTGGCCTCAGCGTGCGACGATCCCCGGCAATTCGAGGCCCTCAACCGCCCGATCCAGGAAACGCTGCTCGCCGGCCTCGACGCAGCCGTGGTGCCGGCGGAGGCTCGCGCGCCCAGCCGCGGTTCGTTCGACAAGCACCGCAAGCTGATTGCGCGGCTCGACGAGGTCGTCGTGCTGTTCGGCAGCAAGCCGCTCTACAGCGACGACCTTGCCACCACGCTCGGCGTATCCGCGCGTACGCTCCAGATCGCGACGCACGCGGTGCACGGCGTCAGCCTGCATCATTATCTTCGTCTCAAGCGGCTGTGGGCCACCCGCATCCAGCTCATGACCGGCAGCGCCGGCGCGAGCGTCAAGGCTGCGGCTCTCGGCAACGGCTTCTGGCACCTCGGCGACTTTTCGCGCGGCTACAGACTGGCGTTTGGCGAAACGCCGTCCGAGACGCTGGCGCGGAGCCGGCGTCTCTGATCACGCTGGGTCGCGCATTCAAGCGTGACCATTCTCCTTGCGATGCCCGCTCTCGCTGAGGCGGTCGACCCAGGCGATGCCGATCGCCGAGATGATGAAGGTCAGGTGGATCAGCACCTGCCACATCACTCCGGTCTCGGTGAAATTGCTACGCGTGGTGCCAAGGTTGCCGGCCTCGATGAACGTCCTGAGCAGCGAGATGGAGGAAATGCCGATGATCGCCATCGCAAGCTTGATCTTGAGCACGCTGGCGTTGACGTGACTGAGCCACTCCGGTTCGTCGGGATGGCCGCTCAGGTTCAGCCGCGAGACGAAGGTCTCGTAACCACCGACGATCACCATCACCAGCAGGTTCGAGATCATGACCACGTCGATCAGCCCGAGCACGATCAGCATGATCTGCTGCTCGCTGGCGTCGAAGGAATGCGCGACCAGGTGCCAGAGCTCTTTCAGAAACAGCAGCACATAGACGGCCTGCGCGATGATGAGGCCGACATAAAGCGGGACCTGGAGCCAGCGCGAGCCGAAGATCAGCTGGGCGAACGGGCCGATTTGCGGGCGCGGCGCGGGCGCGGCCGAAGGTGCTTTGGGTTCAGACGGCATCTATCACTCCAGGACAACGAAGGCGGGACTTAGAGACTTGCGATGACCGGCGCGAGCTCGAGCGAGCCGCGATAGATCATCTCGAAGGCGACGTAGACGATGATGGCGAGGCCGACATAGGCGATCCAGCGCTGCTTCTGGAGCACGCGGCCGAGCAGATCGGCGGCAACGCCCATCAGCGCGACCGAGAGAACCAGGCCGAAGACGAGGATGTAGGGGTGCTCGCGCGCAGCGCCCGCCACCGCAAGCACGTTGTCGAGCGACATCGAGACGTCGGCGGCGACGATCTGCAGGGCGGCCTGCTTGAACGTTTTGCGCGGCGCCGCTGCGCTGCTCGCGCCACCGGCATGGCTGAACGCAAGGTCGTTGGCATGCGCGGCCTGCTCGCGCAGCTCGCGCCACATCTTCCAGCACACCCAAAGCAACAGCACGCCGCCGGCGAACAGCAGGCCGATCACTTGCAGGAGCTGGGTCGCGACGCCGGCAAAGACGATGCGGAGCGCTGTCGCGGCCACGATGCCGACGACGATGGCGCGGCGGCGCTGATCGGCCGGAAGGCCCGCGGCGGCGAGGCCGATGACGACGGCGTTGTCGCCAGCGAGCACGAGGTCGATCAGGACGACCTGGAGCAGCGCGGTCAACGCGTCGGCGGTGATGAACTCAATCATGATTGATCATTTTTTCGGTGCGGACAGATCCAGCCAGTGCGGCTTGCGGCGCTCGATCCAGTCGAAGACTTTTGAGCGGGACGCACGCAGCGCCGGCACGTCCTCGGCGAGCAGCGCGAGGCCGAGCGGCAGCATCCAGATGCCGAGCACCGGCAGGAAGGACAGCACACCGCCGACGACGAGCAGCACGCCCGAGGGAATCCGGACCCAGCGGCTGGACGGTTGCAGGAGATAATCGACAGTGCGAGCGAGGCGCGGCGGCAGCCGATGAACCAGCGCATCGAGTCGCGGGTCGCCACCGGCCAGCTGGCCGCTGGTGCCCCGGGATCTCTTCGTTTGCTCGTCCGAAGCTGCGCTCATGCCCACTCCCTCGAGGCCGAGCTTGCGGCACTCGGCCCGACCGGCTTCGCGCGCGGCAGCACCAGCGTCAGCAGGCGCAGCAGCTTGATCGCCTGCACTTCGTGCGGATGCACATCCTCGTCAGCGGCTGCGACGCGCTCTGACAGCTCGATGAGATGGGATGACAGCGGCAGGTCCGAGACTGGACGCAGCGTATCGATCACCACATTGGCGAAGTCCGGCTCCTCAAGCCGCTCCGTGAGCTCGTCGAACATCGAAAACAAACGCTCGTCGCTGATATGCGGCGCCAATTTGCGCTCCCTGATGAAGCGGATCACCTCGTCGCGCTCGACCGGCGACACGCGCCGGTCGGCCACGGCGACGAGCGCGCCGGCGATCACCAGCGCCACCGCGGCCGGCTCGTTGAAGCTGTGCGGCTCGGTGATCTCGATCTCGGTCGGCGTTGAAGTGTTGGCGTCAAACATCGTCGCTCCTCATTCTTGCGAAATGGCCGCGCGGAACCGCGATGGGGACGATTGGGTCGGAGGGAACGTAAGAAGGCCCGACGATCGGCCGATCCATCGCATTCGCGCGGGACAGGTCATCCGACATCGCGAGGTTTTGCTGACATTGTCAGCGTCCTCGCCAGAGGGGCCCGGATTCTTGTTCTCCCCAGAGATAAAGCCCAGCGAGCCGGAATCAAGGCGAAAACGGTGCGACCAGCCGCCGCAGCGGGGTTCCGACCATGCCGTCATTGCGAGCGTAGCGAAGCAATCCAGAGTCTTTCGGCGGCGGCAGTCTGGATTGCTTCGCTTCGCTCGCAATGACGGAGCGCGGGCGTGAGCGTCGCTCCTAACCCACGACTTCCACCAGATGCGCACGCGTCGGTGACGGATCGAACCGGCCCCCGAAATATTGCGTTTCGTGCGCCACCAATCCGTCGCGGAATTCCATGATGCTGACGACGTAGGACGGCACCCCGTCATAGGTCAGGACGAATTCGCTCACCCAGAGATCACCGCCGCCGACGATCCGCCGGACCGTGAAGCGCTTTTTGTTCGGCTGCACGAAGCGACTCTGCTGAATGCTCCGGCGGCCACGAATGCGCTCACCGGACTGCGGATAGTCGAGCACGGCATCCTCGCGATAAATGTCATGCTCGGCCTCGAAATCGTTCGCATCGGACGCGTCCCAATGGCGCTGCAGCGCCACGAGCCTGGCCTGGTCATCCATCGCAATCTCCCGCTTTGCAGCTTCTCCTGTTCAGATCGGAGCGCAGACAGCCGCCGGCAAGGCCTTCTAGCAAAGTCTAACAACGCCTAACGCGCCAAAGCCACGATCTGGAGGCAGATTGACGCTGCAGCGAGCCGGAATCCGCCGGGGTCGCCGAACGGCGCTGATCACACCGGGAAACAAGCATGGCACGTTTGCTGTCAGTTAATGTCGGCCTGCCCCGCGACGTCACCTGGCAAGGCAGGACCGTCCATACCGGCATCTGGAAGGCGCCCGTCGAGGGCCCGCGCCGGGTGCGGCGGCTCAATATCGATGGCGACGGCCAGGGCGACACCGCGGGTCACGGCGGCGAACAGCGTGCCGTGTACGTCTATCAGGACGAATCCTATCGCTACTGGCAAAAACATCTCGGTCGATCGAACTTCGTCTCCGGTCAATTCGGCGAGAACTTCACAGTCGAGGGCCTCGCCGACACCGAGGTCTGCATCGGAGATCGATACAGGATCGGCTCCGCCCTGTTCGAAGTGACGCAGCCGCGCGTCACCTGCTACCGACTCGGCATTCGCATGGAGGAGCCCGACATGGCCGCGCTGCTGGTCAAGCACGGCCGGCCCGGTTTCTATTGTCGTGTGATCGAGGAAGGCGACGTCGAGGCCGGCGATGAGATCATTCAGGTCGCGAGCGGGCCCGAGCGCATGAGCGTATGCGAGATCAACGCGCTGCTCTACCTGCCCCCTCACCCGCGCGAGCGCCTCGAACGCGCGATGCGGATTCCGGCGCTCAGCCGCGGCTGGCATCATTCCTTCGGGGCGATGCTCGAGCAGAAGGCACCTGGGGGAAATGCCGGGCTCGGCCCCGCGGCGAGCCCCCCTCTGGCCTGGCACGGATTCCGGCCGTTTCGCGTTGCGCGCAAGATCGCCGAAACCCATAGCGTGACATCGCTGATCCTCGATCCATCGGATGGACATCCCGGAGCCGTCGCCCTGCCCGGTCAGTTCGTCATCATCAGGCTCGGACCTTCCGCCACGCCAGCGATGACGCGCAGCTATTCGCTGTCGGGCCGCTCCGATGCAGCGTTCTATCGCCTTAGCATCAAACGCGAAGCACACGGCGCAGCCAGCAGTTATATCGCCGACGAGCTCAAACCCGGCGACCTCGTACAGCTCGGTGCGCCGCGTGGCAGCTTCACGCTGCGCGAGGCCGCGCGGCCCGTCGTCCTGCTGAGTGCCGGCATTGGCGTGACGCCGGTGCTCGCCATGCTTCACGCGCTCGCCGCAGAAGGATCACAACGAGATGTCTGGTGGCTGCAGGGCAGCCGCAACGGCCGCGAGCATGCCTTCGCCGGCGAGGTGCGCGAACTCCTGGGCAGGCTGGCTCACCATCACAGCCATGTCTGCTACAGCACGCCCGATCCCGGCGATCGCGCTGATGTCGACTTCGACAGCGCCGGACATCTGGGCTCGCCTCTGCTCCAGCAACTCAATGTGCCGCGAGACGGCGACTTCTATCTCTGCGGACCGGCCAGCTTCATGAGCGACCTCACGGCCGGCCTCAGCGCATGGGGCGTGGCGCGCGATCGCATCCACACCGAGCTGTTCGGCGCCGGGCCATCGCTGACGCCCGGCATCGCGGCTTCGCCGAAGAAATCAGCGCACGCACCGGCGGGAGCGCCGGGCCCGGGGCCCATGGTCTCCTTTGCCCGCAGCGGCCTCAATGTCCGCTGGGGACCATCCTACGCCAGCCTGCTCGAACTGGCCGAAGCCTGCGACGTCCCCGTGCGCTGGTCATGCCGAACGGGGGTATGCCACAACTGCGAGAGCGGGCTCGTTGCGGGCGACGTCAGCTATCAGCCCGATCCGCTCGACGCGCCGGCGGACGGAAATGTCCTGATCTGCTGCTCGCGCCCTCAGGGCGACATCGTGATCGATCTCTAGACATCGGAGAGTCCTATGCGAACAGATATGGTCCCGGGAGCAACCTTCCCGGATTACGAGCTCAGCGATCACACCGGCAAGCATCGTAAGCTCTCCGCGCTGCAGGGCGGCGATCCCATGGTGCTCGTTCTCGGTCGCGGTGGATTCTGTCCGAAGGACCGTCGCCAGGCCGAAGGGCTGCTGCAACTCCATCGCGAGATGGAGGTGGGCTATTGCCGGATGGTCACGATCACCACCGACAACATCACCCAGACCCATGAATATCGCAGCGGCGTCGGCGCGCACTGGCCGTTCCTTTCAGACTCACGGCGTATCGTTCAGAAGGATCTCGACATCGCCGAATACACCGACCTCGTCCACAATCCGATGATTCCCTATGTGATCGTGCTCGAGCCCCGCCTTGTGGTCTACAAGATCTACAATGGCTACTGGTTCTTCGGCCGCCCGACCGTCGAAGAGCTTCGTCAGGATCTCAGGGCGGTCAGCATGAAGTGCCGACCGGATTGGGACATCACAGCCCCCGGTCTCAAGGCGCTGTGGGACCAGGGCCGCAAGGACCAATTCTATCCCTACGGCAAGTCTTACGTCGAAACGCTCGGCGAACGGGATTAGACACACATCCCGGCATCTGCCATTCCGGCGGGTGCGGGCTGCGAGTCCTGATGGTCCAGATGAAAGCCAATCCCGGCCGCGGCGCCGGCCGCACGGGCGCACGCCAGATCTACGAGGCGCTGCGCGATCAGATCATGTCGCTGGTCTACGGCACTGACGGCCCGTTGCCGTCGTCGCGGGCGTTAGCCGACGAGATGGGCGTGGCGCGTTCGACCGTCACGATCGCCTATGAGCAACTCGCCGCCGAAGGCTTTATCGAGACGCGCCATGGCGCCCGACCGCGGGTTGCGCGCGCGGTGGTGGAGCGCGGACGCACGCGCGCGACGTCGCGGCCATCGACGCGCAAGGCACGGCTCTCGGCCTTCGGCGAGCGGCTGCGCCAGGACCCGCCGCGCTGGACCGAGCCGCCGCGCGGGCTCATCGCGAACTTCCGCTATGGAGAGCTATCGCCCTCGGATTTTCCGGTGCTGGCATGGAAGAAGGCCGTGACGGCTGCAATGGCGCGCAAGCCCGAGCGGCTCGCCTATGACAACCCTTGCGGCTCGCTACGGCTACGGACGGCGCTACAGAATTATCTGTGGCGATCGCGCAGCGTGCGCTGCGAGGTCGACCAGATCGTCGTCGTCAACGGCTCGCAGCAGGGGCTCGACATCTGCGCGCGCCTGCTGCTCGATGCCGGCGACCGCTTCGTGATGGAGGATCCCGGCTACCAGATGGCGCGGCATACCTTCGCGGCGACGGGCGCCGTCGCGGTGCCTGTCACGGTCGATGCGGAGGGCCTTCAGACCGAGCACCTCGACGGCATCGCGGCCCGCCTCGCCTATGTGACGCCGTCGCATCAATATCCGCTCGGAGGTGTCATGCCGATTGGACGCCGGCACCAATTGCTGGTGTGGGCGCGGAAGAATGATGCGTACGTGATCGAGGACGATTACGACAGCGAATATCGCTACGACACCAAGCCGATCCCGCCGCTGCATGCGTTGGAGGGCAGCGACAACGTGATCTATCTCGGCACCGTCTCCAAGACGCTCTCGCCGACCTTGCGGATCGGCTATCTCGTCGTGCCGCAGGCACTGCGATCCCTGTTCGCCGCCGCCAAGCAGATCATGGACCGTCATACGCCGCTGATCGAACAGGAGGCGCTCGCCGCGATGCTTGAGAGCGGCGCCTATGACAGCCATGTCAGACGCGTGCGCCGGCGCAACGCCCAACGCCAGCAGGCGCTGATCGAGGCTCTTCACCGCCGCTTCGGCGATCGTATCAGGATCGAGGGCGCTGCCGCCGGCCTGCATATCGTAGCCTCGTTCGATGGTCTGCCGCAGAAGCATGAGAATGCACTGATCGAGGCCGCCCGCGCCAAGGGCGTCGGCATCTATCCCGTCTCCGCTCTGTTCGTCGGCCCGCGCCGAACGCGGAAGACGGTCGGCCTTGTCATGGGCTATTCGGCGCTGGAGGTCGCGCAAATCGAACGAGGCTGCAAGCTCCTGGCGCAGGCGGTCGCCGAACTGGACTGATCAAATCGTAGAGAACTGGCCGTTTCTTACAGTCCAGATTGCGGCTATCTCTCAGCCAGAACGGAGATACGCCATGTACATTCCTCCCGCCTTCAAGGACGACGACATCGAGAGCGTCCGCGCGACCATCCGCGCCGCCCGCCTCGCGAGCCTCGTCACGGCCACCACTGAAGGTCCGGTCGCCACGCCCCTGCCGCTGTTCCTCGACGAGAGCGAAGGCGAGCATGGCGTGCTGTACGGGCATGTGGCGAAGGCCAATCCGCAATGGAAGCTGCCGCCGCTCGGCGACGCACTCGCCATCTTCAGCGGACCCGACGCCTATGTGACGCCGTCCTGGTACGCGACCAAGCAGGAAACCGAAAAGGTCGTGCCGACCTGGAATTACATCGCCGTGCATGCCTATGGCCCGGTGGAATTTTTCCAGGAGCCGGAGCGCCTGCTCGACATCGTGACGCGGCTGACCAACAGGCACGAAGGCGCGCGCGCAAAGCCGTGGACCGTCAGCGATGCGCCTGCCGATTTCATCGCCGCGCAGTTGCGCGGGATCGTCGGCGTGCGCATCCCCGTGGTCCGGTTCGAAGGCAAGCGCAAGATGAGCCAGAACCGGCCCGAGGCCGATCGCATCGGCGTCGCGCAAGGCCTCGGAGCGAGCGAGAACGCTGGGGATCGCGAAGTCGCGCGGCTGATCCCGCTGCCGACTTGACGCCCTGCTCCGCCGACGCCTGGCACCGGGTCAGGCTTCGGTCTTCGCGCGCTGCCGCTGGGCGTATTCTGCGCCCCAGCCGAGTCCGAGCGTCACGGAGATGAGCGAGCCGAGCAGAACGCCGAATTTGGCGGCATTCAGCAATCTGTCGTCGGTGAACGCGAGCATGGCGATGAAAATCGACATGGTGAAGCCGATGCCGGCCAGGAGCCCAATGAGGCAGACGCCGGACCATGACACGCTTGGCGCCAATCGGCACCAGCCCGTACGCACGGCGAGCCATGTCGCGCCAATCACGCCGATCGGCTTGCCCGCGCACAGCGCGAGCGCGACGCCGAGCGTCACGAACTGCGCACCGTCTGTAAGCTGCGTTCCGGTGAAATTGACGCCGGCATTCGCCAGTGCGAACAGCGGCATGATCCCGTAGGCGACGAAGGGATGCAGAGCCGTTTGAACGCGGATGACGGGCGGCGATATCTCCGCAGAGGCCGATCGAACCGGCGTCATCAAACCGAGCACGACGCCTGCAAGCGTCGGGTGGACACCGGCGATCAGGAATCCTCCCCACGCGATGGCCCCGGGCAGGACATAGCTCCACGCCGAGCCAAGCCCGATCCGTTGAAAGACAAGCACCATCATCACGCCGAGCGATGCGACGGCAAAGCCGCCGGGATTGAGCCCGCTGGTGTAGAACGTGGCGATGATGAGAACGGCGATAATGTCGTCGATGATGGCCAGCGCCAGCAGGAAGGCCCGGACGTTGGTCGGGATCGATTTTCCGAGCAGTGCAAGCACCCCGACGGCGAAGGCGATGTCGGTCGCAGTCGGTATCGCCCAGCCCTGCTCGCGTCCAGCAACGGCGTTGAAGCTCATGTAGATCAGTGCGGGAACGGCCACACCACCGACAGCCGCCAGCACAGGCAGAATGGCCTGATCGAACCTGCTGAGAGCGCCCTCGTGAATCTCGCGACGGATTTCCATGCCGACGACCAGGAAGAAGATCGTCATCAAAGCGTCGCTGATCCAGAAATGGAGGGATCTGACAAACGCAAACTCGCCGAAGCGAAGCGGAATCGGCAGACTCCAGACGTCATGATACGAATGGGCGAAGGAAGAGTTGGCCCAGAGCAATGCGGCCGCCGCAGCCACCAGCAGCACGACGCCGCTGATGGCCTCGACATGCAGGAAATGCTGGAGCGTCGTGATCGCGCGCGCGGCGAAGAACGGGGATTTCGGCAGGTGCCTGCCGGGCAGCTGATCATTCATGGGCGCACGCATCCTGCGTGGCGGCCCGACCAGCGCTTGACCTGTCGCTGCGACATGCAGCGAGCACCCTCGGCGTGTTCTACACAGCAAGGGGAATAAGACAGCCCTGCTCCGTGCGCGCCTGCTTCGATCGAATGGCAGGAACCCTGACGCGGTGAGGATCGTTAGTGCACAGCACGACACTTTGCCGCATGGGAACTTCATGTGCCGCTGGATCGCATACCGGGGCGAGACCACCTCGTTCGAACCGTATGTCACCGAGCCCGAGCATTCGCTGATCGCGCAGAGTATCCGCTCGCTGCAGTCGACGGCGGGATCGAACGGCGATGGCTTTGGTCTCGGCCTTGATCGCGCGCGCATCCGAAAAGGTGAAAATTGTTCCGTTCGAGCTTGCGATTTCCGCCGGGGCCGAGGCGGAACCGGCATCAGTCAGACGGATTATCGCCCGCAGGTAGTACCACTGCCGGGTGGCCCATGACATTTGCTTCTGACGTTCTAAAACTGCTGCGCCTCGATCCCTCCGACGACAAGCAGCATCTCGTGATTCGCGCCGCCGGCGGACGCGGCAAGGCGGCCGAATATTCCTTCGGCATCGAGGAGGAATATTTCCTCGCCGATCGCCGCACCCTCGAGGTCGCGATCCAGACGCCCAACGAGCTGTTCGAATCGGCGAACTGGTCGACCGGCGGCCAGGCCATGCGCGAGATGCTGCAATCCCAGCTCGAGGTCGCCACCAACGTTCACGTCGATGTCAACGACGCGCGCGAAGAGTTGCGTTTCCTGCGCCGCGAGGTTGCCAACGTCGCGGCTCAATACGGCTTCGTCATCATGGCCTGCGGCACGCATCCGACCGCGATGTGGCGCATGTCGCAGCCGAGCCCAAAACCGCGCTACGAGGAAATGATCGAGGATCTGCGCAGCGTCGGCCACCGCAACATGATGTGCGGCATGCATGTGCATGTTCAACTGCCCGATCCGGAGAAGCGGATGGCGGTGATGCGGGCGATGCTGCCGCATCTGCCGCTGTTCATCGCTCTGGCCGCCTCCTCCCCGTTCTGGAATTCGCACAAGACGGGGCTGAAAGGCTACCGGCTCGCCGCCTATTCCGAGCTGCCGCGCACTGGGCTACCCGAACTGTTCGAGAGCAGGCGCGACTACGACGACTATGTCGGCGCGTTGCAGCGCTCCGGCGTGATCCCCGATGAGAGTCACATCTGGTGGGCGATGCGGCCGTCGATGAAGCACCCGACGCTGGAGCTTCGTGCGCCCGACACCTGCACCTTCGTCGACGACGCCATTGCGGTTGCCTCGCTGTATCGCTGCCTGACGCGGCACCTCTATTTGCGGCCGCACCTGTCGAAGGAGGTCACCGCGGTCGAACGCGCGCTTGCGGTCGAGAACAAATGGCGCGCACAGCGCTACGGCACCGATTGCATCTTTGCGTCAAAAGACGGACCGGTGACGATCTCGGAGATGCTGTCGCGAATCATCGACGATATCGCCGAGGATGCCGCGGTGCTGGAATGCGGCGCCGAGGTCGAGCATTGCCGCACGATCGTGGCGCGCGGAAGCTCGGCTGAATTCCAGCTGCGCGCCTATCGCGAGAATGGAGACGACATCGCAGCCGCGTCGCGATGGATCGCAGCATCGACGATAGCAGAGACGCACACCGACACCGGACAGCGCGCTCCAGCGCCGTCATAGCGCCCGCACAAGCTTCGCCATCGAAAACGTCTTCTCTGAACGTGCTACGCCGTAGGGGAACGAATGACTGACATCACCTGGTGCGCCGGTTGCGGCCACAGCCTGGTCCCGATCCTGTCCGAGAAGGGCCTGACGACGCCGAGCTGCTTCTGGTGCGAGGGCGTCGACGCCCAAGCCATGGAGATGGCGAAGTGGGCTGACAGCCCGGCCGGCAAACCGGATCGGGCCACGCCTCACTCCTTTGATTGAGCCACCCTCTGCGTCAAACCCTGGCCACCAGGCGTGGACGGAACACGGAAGCGACGGTCGGCGCAGGAGCAGCGACCGGCTTTCGCGTGGGCCGGCGCCGCGGGATGAAGAAGCTGTTCACGAGGAGTGGCTCGTTGTCGCCGAGCGCGGTTCGCTCCTTCACCAGCCCGCTCATGACCGAGCGCATCTTGATGACCTCCTGCGCCACGAAGCTGCAGTCCTCATCGCGGTTGATCTGCTCATGCATGATCGCTTCAGCCTCGCGCATGCTGACGCGGAGCGCTCTGATCGTTCTGCGGATGTCGTTGATGCGGTTGTCCATGGCTGCCTCCATCTCGGTATCTCGGTCACAGCATAAGAACAAAACATGAACAAATTGTCAATCGCCGCGGCGACCAATTGCGCCGCCGATCCGCGGGAGGCGCAACTGCACGCGCACTGGCGAGGCTTGCTGACAAATTAGGCAAGTCCAGGCGCTCTCCCGGACGCGTGAGACGCTAGCGCTGCGTCGGAGGGACAAACCAACCGGGCGATCTAACCTCCGGTGCAAGCACCGGATTTTCCCTGAACAACCTTGCCGCGGCACGGCGCCGGGCGCATCCGCTGATCCGCAGACGGACTGGCCCAAAATTCGCAATGAAGTTGCAAGCTGGCAATGGCGCAGAGCGGAGAACGTCATGAACGTGCATGCTGCGGGCGATCTCAAGACGACCGGTCTCACCCATCCGAACGGCGCGCCGCTCCGCCTCAACACCCGGGATTTCGTGGCGATCGATCGCGACCGGAATGCGAAGTTCGAGGCGACGTACCGTCCGCAAGCGCTCTACAACCGCGCCAGCGAGGGCTTTCACGCCAACAACGAAACCTTCCTGCTCCACGAAGTCGCGACCAATCTGCCGATCTATCGCCCCGACACCGGGCCCACCGATTTCCATCTGCATCTGCCGCCGGGCGGCTTTCAGCTCGTGCTGGTCACCTCGGGCGCCTTCACCTTCGACTATGACGGCCGCTTCTACAATGTCGGCCCCGGTGCTGTGATGCTGCAAAGCGCGATCGTGCATCGCCAGCTGTTCTACACCTGGTCGGGCCTGTCGACCGACGAGAATCTGAAGACACCGCAGACCGTGGTGCCGGATCCGATCCCGATGGGCTATTCCGGCAAGTTCCTCGAAGCTTTCATCACCGATCCCACGAGTTTTCCGAACCCGACCATCGTCGGTCCGGAGCAGATCAACGAGGCCGAGACGCCGCGCGTGGCCTGGAGCCATCCGCTGCACGATCGCCCCGCCGATGGAGGCTTCTGGCTTCAGGATCCGCTGGCGCTGGACGCACTTTTCAAGCCGCTCGTCGACAGCCCCGTCAAATCCGCCCTGCCAGTCTATGTGCGCGATATCGGGATCGAGGTTCCAAGCGGCCATCTCGTCACCGGCCACATCATCGCGACCGACCCGCGCGGCCAGTCGCTGCTGCCGAAGAGCAGGTCGATCGCCGCGGACCCCGACTGCTTTGCCAAGGGAGACGTCGTGATCTATCGCGTCATTCGTGGCACCGCCGAATTCAAGAAAAAGGCCGGCGAGACCTTTGAACTCTCCGCCGGCGACGTGGTGACGGCGGGCAAGGATTCGATCAATCTCGTCGGCGTCGGCGACAATACTCAGGTGCTCCGGCTTGGCCTGCTCAAGGGCATGAACGATCTTCGCAGCTGGACGCCGACGCAGCGCGACGAGATCGACGGCCTGGCCAGCCAGATCATCACGCAACAGGATGTTCGCCCGGTGCGCACCGAAGGCAAACCGGTCGGATATCTCTACGCGTAGCGACGAAAAAAAGAACGGCCCGCCGAAGCGGGCCGTCGAGATCTCATTTAGCACAATGATCAGCCGTAGAGCTGCCGCTCCTTGCGAACTTCTTCGGCGCCATAAGGCTTGCTGGCGGGATCGAACGACCTCCATCCGGCCTTTTGCCAAGCGGAACTGCGGTCCCGCAAGTTAACGGAGGACTCGTTCAGAATCGTGTCGAGCCGGGATCGTTCCGCATCTGCCACTCGCGCCGACACGAGCGTGCCTCCGCGACGCACGCCCTCGGCATAGGAGTCTGCATCCTCCCGCGAAACGCCGGCCTCAGTGAGTGCTCCGACAACACCGCCTGTAGCGGCTCCAGCGGCCGCACCAACCGCAGTCGCGGCCAGCCAGCCAGCAGCGACGACGGGTCCAAGGCCGGGGATCGCCAGCAGACCAAGGCCCGCGAGAAGTCCCGCGGTACCGCCCAGGCCCGCACCAATGCCGGCGCCCTTGCCAGCGCTCTCAGCGCGATCGTCAACGCCATTCTGGTCACGATCGACCTTCCTGTCGGCGTTGAACCAGCTTTCCGAATTGTTGGCGACGATGCTGATGTCCGAGTGCGGCACGCCGGCAGCCTCGAGCCGCTGAACCGCCCGCTGAGCATCATTGTAGTTGTCGTAAAGACGAGAAATCGTAACGGTCATTTTGGTTCTTTCTTACTTGGCCGAATTGACGTTGCCTTGGAAGTCGACGCTGACCGCGGTGGTCGATCCACCCTTGCTGGCCTGGCCGCGCCAAACGCCTTTGTCGTCCTTCTTCAGCGCGGTGACGTTGGCGTAGCCGGCATCCTCGATCTTCGATTTGGCTTGTCCTTCGGTGAAACTGTTGCGACCGGCAACAGGAGCATCGGAGTTATTCTTACCGGCACGGTTGACCGCGTTGTTGTTCGGTCCCGATTGTGCGGGCGGATTTTGCGCTAAAGCCGGGGTAGCCGCCAATGCCGTGGTAGCCGCGAATAAAGAAATACAAACGAAGAGCGACGGGCGTTTCATAACGTCTCCAGAGTCTGAGGAGTGAAGCCAAGCCCCTACGGGAGCTTTAGTTCCTACGCCCCTGCCCCGTCACACCTAGCGATCAACCTTGGACAAATATCATCCACGTGATCGCCGTGAGAACGGCGAGTCCCACACTCACTACGGTGTTAGGAACCTAGCGCCGCGCATCCTGTTGCGTCTGCACGACATGACCCGTGAAGGCGCATGCCGTCCCCAAAATGGAGATTTGACCATGCGTGCACTTTGTTGGCACGGCAAAGGCGACGTCCGGGTGGACACGGTCCCTGATCCAAAAATTCAACATCCGCGCGATGCGATTATCAAGATCACCGCCTGCGCCACATGCGGATCGGATCTGCATCTCTTTGACGGCTACCAACCGACCATGGAGAGCGGCGACATCCTTGGGCACGAGAACATGGGCGAGGTGATCGAGCTCGGCTCGGAAGTCACGAATTTGCAGATCCGCGACCGCGTCGTCGTACCTTTCACGATCAGCTGCGGAGATTGCTGGTTCTGCCGGCAGGGGCTGTTCTCCTGCTGTGACCGGACCAATCCGAATGCGGAGATCGCGGCCAAAGCGATGGGCCAGTCGCCCGCGGGACTTTTCGGCTTCAGTCACATGCTCGGTGGCTATTCGGGAGGCCAAGCCGAATACCTGCGCGTGCCCATGGCGGACATCGGTCCGATCAAGATTCCCGAAAGCATCACGGATGAGCAGGCCTTGTTCCTGTCCGACATCTTTCCAACCGGCTACATGGCTGCCGTCAATGCGCAGATCGAACCGGGCGACACAGTCGCGATCTGGGGATGCGGTCCCGTCGGTCAATTCGCCATCCGCTCCGCCCTCATGTTGGGAGCAGGACGTGTCATAGCCATCGACGAGGTGCTCGAGCGCCTCGAAATGGCGGAAGCCGGTGGCGCCGAAATCATCGATTTCTCGAAGGCGGATGTCCACGAGGAGTTGATGAGACGAACCAACAAGCGCGGTCCCGACAGTTGTATCGATGCGGTGGGCTGCGAAGCATCGGGCCACGGCTCGGCGGACGCTGTACTCGACAAGGTCAAGGCAGCAACCTTCCTGGCGACGGACCGCGTTCACGTTCTGCGGCAGGCCATCATGGCCTGCCGTAAGGCGGGTACAATATCGATTCCGGGCGTGTACGTCGGAATGGGTGACAAAATCCCGCTCGGCGCGGCCATGAACAAGGGATTGACCATCAAAACCGGCCAGACCCACGTTCAGGCTTACACCAAGCCACTGCTCGCCAAGATCATCGAGGGCGACATCGACCCCAGCTTTGTGGTGACCCACCCGGCTAGTCTGGAAGACGCGCCCGAGATGTACAAGAAATTCCGCAACAAGGAAGCCGGCGTCATCAAGGTCCTGATGAGACCGGGACGTTAATCAGGAAGGCGCCCTTTCCTTTTTCCAACAGCTGGTTCCGTTCAGCGAAAGCGTCACATGCGCATATTGAAAAAACGTTCACCCTCGCTGACGGCCACGGCCCTCGGTGCTCTGGCAGACTATCCGCTCGCCTCCGCCCTGGTTGCAACGGCCGGCCTGATGGCTGCGGCCGCGGTCGTCAACGGGCGCCTTGCCGACAAGGCACAGCGTGATAACCCTCCGCAGGGCCAGTTCATCGACATTGACGGTGTCCGCCTGCACTATGTGGAGCGCGGATCGGGGCGTCCTCTGGTTCTGCTCCACGGCAATGGCAGCATGATCCAGGATTTCGAATCGAGTGGTCTCATCGATCTCGCGGCCAAGGACTATCGCGTTATCGTGTTTGATCGTCCGGGATTCGGCCATAGCCTGAGGCCCCGAAATGTCGTTTGGACGCCTGCGGCCCAGGCCGACCTCTTCCGGAATGCGCTGGCGCGGCTTGGCATCGAAAAAACGATCGTGCTCGGACATTCCTGGGGCGCATCGGTTGCGATCGCGTTGGCAAGCAGAGATCCCTCAATGGTCGAGGCTCTAATACTGGCGTCGGGCTATTATTTCCCGACGGCCCGCACCGACGCGATGATGGCAATGGCCGGGCCGGCGATACCCGGATTTGGCGATATCCTCAGTCACACTATTTCACCGATCCTTAGCCGGCTGATGTGGCCGGCGATGCTGCGGCAGCTTTTCGGGCCGAAATCCGTCCCGCAAAAATTTGATGGCTTCCCCAAATCCCTTGCCGTGCGTCCATCGCAACTGCGCGCAGGCGCCGCCGAGGCAGCGTTAATGATCCCTGCGGCAATGCTGTCTGAAAAGACGTACGGCGAACTGGCCATGCCGGTCACCATCCTGGCCGGCGAGAACGATCGCCTCATCGACATCGACGAGCAGTCCGGAAGGCTGCACGACGAGATCAAGCACAGCAAAATGCGTCGAGTCCCAAATGCAGGACACATGATTCAGCAATCCGATACAGCCGACCTTATGGCCGCGGTCGACGAGGCCGCAGCGCAAACGCTGCATTGATCTGAGCGGGGCGACTTCGAATTAGGAACGTCGACCACAGCGCCCAGTTGGCCCCGGTATCTCCTGCCAATCAGAGGTTATCATGTATCATCACGTCAAGAAGCTCATGTTCACAGTCCGGGTCGACGAGCCCGATCCGCGGTTCGGCAACATGCTGCTGGAGCAATTCGGCGGGGCCAACGGCGAGCTGGCGGCCGCCATGCAATATTCCATCCAAGGTCTCAATTGCGAAGATCCGGACCGCAAGGATCTTCTGATGGATATCGGCACCGAGGAACTGAGCCATCTCGAAGTCGTCGGCTCCCTCGCGCGCCTGCACTTGAAGCCCATGAAATTCGATCGCGAAGCGGCGGAAGCCGATCCGTTGATCGCGATCGCCGGGGGCGGCGGTGTCAATCTCTTCAACTCGCAGGGCAGTGCGTGGACGGCCGATTACCTCAAGATCACCGGCGAACTCGACGTCGACCTGCGCAGCAACATCGCCGCGGAAGCGCGGGCCAAGATCGTCTATGAACGTTTGATCAATTTCTGCGATGACGCCGGCACCAAGGACGCCCTGCAGTTCCTGATGACCCGGGAAATCCACCCACATGAAGGCGTTCTCGCGTGCGCTGGAAAGCATGAGCAAGCCCGCCTTCAGCATCGGCCGTATTGCTCCGACGCCCGGCCTTGTGGACCAGTTCTTCAACGATTCGACCGGGTCCGGCGACAACGGAGAGATCGACACAAGAGGTCCCTGGAACGAAGGCGAAGACTGGGTTTTCATGGAATCGCCGGCGCTCCAGAGCGGCGATACCGCCGCGGCGCCCTCGATCGTTGCCGAGAGCTCGCCATCGGAACCTCTCGTTGGTCTTGACGAACTGCTGCTGGATCAGCTGCGAGACCTCTTGCACGCCGAGAAGCAGTTGACGAAGGCATTGCCTGAAATGATCGAAGCCGCACGCTACGACCAACTCGGCGAGCTGTTTACCGTTCATCTGGCCGAGACCGAAGCGCAGATCGAACGTCTCGACGAGTGCTTCGAGCTGCTCGGCAAGAAGCCTCGCGCCAAGCCTTGTAAGGGAATGCAGGGACTTGTCGAAGAGGGCGACGAAGTGATCAAGGAAGGCACCAAGAAGGACGATGCGGCCGCGGATCTTGGGTTGATCGGCGCGGCTCAGCGTGTCGAGCATTACGAGATTGCCGGTTACACGACTGCTCGCAACCTTGCGCAGCAATTGCGTCACAGCGGTGTGGTCGCGCTGCTTTCCAAGAATCTGGCTGAGGAAGAGAACGCGGATCAGTTACTCAATCAGGTCGCACGTTCGCTGATGTCGGTGGCGAAAATGCCCGCCGCTATCGAGCAAAGCTTCATCGAAGACGAGCCCGCCGGGCGCTAGGCATCGTCAGCATTGGCCAACAAAAATCAGGGCGGCCCCAGTGGGGCGGCCGCCGATCCGTACGAAAGGACCTGGCATGCCCCCGAAGATCAAAGAACATACCTGCCCGGTGCAAAAGATACACTCATATCCTTATCGGAGCGGAGTTTAACCTGCTGTGGGTCGTCTTTCTCGACGATTCCGGAGAGTGCTGGGCCTACGATAATTCGCAAATCCGCGCCCAGAAGGACGTCACGATAGGACGGACGTTCGTTTCGATGCACAAGGCGGCGCAGTTGGCACCAAACGAGGAACCGTCCAGGCGATAAAAAACGGGCCTGACGAATCCCCTCCCTACTCCGCCGCCTGGCGCACGTGGCGCGCGGTCGGGGTGCGCATCGTCACCAGCTCTTCGGCGGCGGTCGGATGCAGCGCGATGGTCGCGTCGAAATCGGCCTTGGTCGCCTTCATCTTCACGGCGATGGCGACAACTTGCGTGACCTCGGCGGCGCAATCGCCGACGATGTGACAGCCGAGCACGCGGTCGGTCGAGCCGTCGACGACGAGCTTCATCAGCACGCGCGTGTCGCGGCCCGACATCGTCGCCTTGATCGGACGGAACGTCGTCTTGTAGATGTCGATATGGCCATATTGCGCGCGCGCTTCGGTTTCCGTCAGTCCGACGGTGCCGACCTCCGGCTGCGAGAACACCGCGGTCGGTATGGTGGAATGATCGACCTGCACCGTACGCTTGCCGAACACGGTATCGGCGAAAGCATGGCCCTCGCGGATCGCGACCGGCGTCAAATTGTGGCGATGGGTGACGTCGCCGATCGCATAGATGCTGTCGACCGAGCTCTTCGAAAAATGATCGACCGCGATGCCGCCGTTGTTCGGATTGATGACGACGCCCGCTTTCTCCAGGCCGAGATTGGCGACGGCCGGATGGCGGCCGATCGCGAACATCACCTGGTCGGAGGCGATGCTCGATCCGTTCGACAGATGCGTGGTGAATTCCTCGCCGTGGCGATCGACCTTCGCCACCGTGCAGCCGGTGAGAATGGTAATGCCCTGCTTCTCCATCTCGCTACGGACATGGGCGCGGACATCCTCGTCGAAACCGCGAAGAATATTGTCGCCGCGATAGACCACGGTGACGTCGGAGCCGAAGCCGGCGAAGATGCCGGCGAATTCCAGCGCGATGTAGCCGCCGCCCTGGATCACGATCCGCTTCGGCAGCTTCTTCAGGTGAAACGCCTCGTTGGAGGAGATCACATGCTCGATGCCGGGAATCGAAGCGCCGTGGTTGGGCGCACCGCCGGTTGCGATGAGGATATATTTCGCGGTGATCGTCTTGTCGTCTGCGAGCAGGCGGACGGTGTGCTTGTCCTCGATCACCGCGCGGCTCTTGACGACCTGAGCGCCCGATTTCTCGACGTTGGCGGTATAGGCCGCCTCCAGCCGCGCGATCTCCTTGTCCTTGTTGGCGATCAGCGTCGGCCAGTCGAAGGTTGCAGGCGGAACGTTCCAGCCGAAGCCCGCGGCATCCTCGATCTCATGTCGGAAGTGTGAGCCCATCACGAACAGCTTCTTCGGCACGCAGCCGCGGATCACGCAGGTGCCGCCCATACGGTACTCTTCCGCGAGCATCACGCGGGCGCCGTAGCCGGCCGCGATACGGGCGGCACGCACGCCGCCCGAACCGCCACCGATGACAAAGAGGTCGACCTCGAATTCAGCCATTGTCCACTCCGACCTCTTCAACCCAAACCGCGACGCGCTTTGGGGCTTTCTGATCAGCTATCCTGTCAGGTAGGTACTGTCACATTTCCTTGCCACGCTTCTTCATCTCCGCGCGGAAGGTAGCCGCGACGACCTCGGAGAAGTTCCGTGCCCAGTCGTTCATGACCTGCATGCTGAGGCTGATGGCCTTGGGCTCGTTGGTGATCAGCTTCTGACCGAGCGGCGACTTGTAGAACGCGACGAGATCTTTCAGCTCCTGCTCGGTGAACTCGCCGGCATAGACCCCCACCATGCCATCGCCGATCTCCTGCTCGCGGCCGGCAAGCTGCTTGGTGACGATCGGGGCGAGTTCGTTGAGGTCCTTCTGGTAGTTGAGGTTCTGCCCGATCAGGGTGCCCTTGACCTTCTCCACCATGCCCGGCACCGCGTTGGCGTACATCGCGTTGGCATTCTTCAGCGTCAAAATCTCCCTCGCCGCCGCAATCGCCGCGGGAGAGGGCGCGGCCGGGGCTGCCTGCTTCTGCGCAGTCGCAGGCGCTGCCCCCAGTGCCAGCGCGAAGGCGAGGCACGCAGCGGGCACGATCTTCAAAACGCTCTTCATTCCTAGTCTCCTTTCGGCTTTCGCCGTTCAATCACGCGGATTCCCTCGCCACCCGCCAAAACAGCCGAGCTGGCCAAGCCGATAAACAACCCATGCTCAACCACGCCGGGGATCGCGCTCAACGCCTTGGCAAGGTTGGGCGGATCCGCAATACGTCCGAGCCGGGCATCGACGATCCAGTGGCCGCCATCGGTGACGAAAACGTGGCCATCTTTGGCCTTGCGGACCGCCATTTGCCCGGAAACGCCGCATTCCGCAAATGCCTTCTCGATGGCGCGGCGGGTCGCCCCAAGCCCGAACGGGATGACCTCGACCGGCAGCGGAAATTGGCCGAGCGTCGGCACCCATTTGGTATCGTCCGCAATCACGATCATGCGATCCGAGGCAGCTGCCACGATCTTCTCGCGCAGCAGCGCACCGCCACCGCCCTTGATCAGATTGAGCTCGGGATCGATCTCGTCGGCGCCATCGATTGTGATGTCGAGATGATCGATCTCGTCGAGCGTGGTCAGCGGCACGCCGCAGCGCTCCGCATCGGCGCGGGTCGTCTCCGAGGTCGGCACGCCGATCACCTTGAGGCCGGCGGCAACGCGTTCGCCCAGCAGCTCGACGAAATGTTTTGCGGTGGAGCCGGTGCCGAGGCCGAGCTGCATGCCGTCACGCACCTCTTCGAGCGCGCGCGCCGCAGCCTGCCGCTTCAACTGGTCCATGTTCACGTTTGCGCCCGCCTTTCAAAGTCAGGAGTGCCGCTGGTGGTGTCGCTTGCGGCGCGCCTATGTAGCCTCGTTTTCCCCGCCGGAACAGGCCTATAAGCCGATCTTATAGCCCCGCCCCTTGCGCCGGTACGGCCGGGCCGGTAGCGCTTGACCCATGACCTCCTCCCAAAAGACCTCTCCCTACACCCTCGTTTTCGATCTCGACGGCACGCTCGTGGATACGGCGCCCGACCTGATCACCGCGCTGAATTACGTGCTCGATCGCGAAGGCCTGCCCCCGGTGCCGATGGCCTCGGCCCGCAATATGATCGGCGCAGGCGCCCGCAAGCTGATCGAGCGGGGCCTGGAGGCCGAGGACCGCACGGTCACGCCTGCCGAGATGGACCGGTTGACGGCGGATTTCATCGCCTATTACGCCGACCATATCGCGGTCGAATCCCGCCCCTTCGAGGGGTTGCTGGACGCACTCGATCTGCTCGCGGCGCAAGGCCATCGCCTTGCGGTCTGCACCAACAAGCTGGAATGGCTGTCGAAGCGGCTTTTGGACCAGCTCGACCTCACCCGGCGGTTCGCGGCGATCTGCGGCGCGGACACTTTTGGGGTGCCGAAGCCCGATCCGACCATTTTCCGCGAGACCGTGGCGCGGGCCGGCGGCGACATCAAAGCCAGCATCATGGTGGGCGACGCCGGGACTGATGTCGGGGTGGCCCGGCGTGCCGGGGTGCCCGTAATCGGGGTCAGCTTCGGCTATACGGACGTGCCGATTGCCGAGCTGAAGCCGGACCGGCTGATCCATCACATGCGCGACCTGCCGGCGGCCGCCCACAGCCTGATGTCAGCTTAGGCGCCATGCAAGGCACTGACATAGCTGGGTTATTCTCATGGAACCCAGCGTTAACCATCTATTTACTATGCGCGGACCGCCGGTTGCTTGCCCCAGGCGACGCTCCTAAGGTCCGCGCGGGGTTATGTGGCGGTTCGTCGCAGTAGAAGTGTGGATGGTCATGCGTCGTGTCATCGCGATTGCGTTAGCGGGGGCGAGCCTCCTGGGAGCAACAAGCCTTGGCGGCTGCTCCTCAGTCTCTTGGGACATGTTCAAATCGGCGCCGCCGACCGTTCAGGTCCGGCTCGACTCCAATCCTCCGGGGGCGGACGCCACGACCTCACTCGGTCAGGGCTGCAAGACCCCCTGCTCCGTCTCGGTTCCCGCGCCGGAGGCTCCGTTCACGGTCACCTTTGCGCTGCCCAAGTACCAGCCGACCAGCGTGCCGGTGAACGTGATCAAGAATCCCGGCGATTTCACCACGCCCGCCTCGGTGACCACCGATCCGAACCCGGTGTTTGCGGAGCTTCAGCTCGCGGTGCCGCCCAAGCCCGTGAAGAAGAAGCCGCACCGGCCGAAGAGGCCGAAGCCGGCAGCCGCCGCGCCCGCCGCGGCGCCGGCCGATGCTGCAGCGCCCGCAGCCGGTTCTGCGTTCCCCGATCCGAACGCGGGCAAGCGTTAATCTACGTATACCACCCGATTGTCCTCTGCCTGCGCGATGCTTAGATTGCGTCCAGAGCACCACTGAAGCAAAGGTGCGCCCGTCGCCGTAAGTGACAAGGCATTGGTATGAACGGACCTATCGCGAGCCCGAGCGCCGCGCTGTCGAGCGCGATGACCGATCCGTTCGGGCGGACCATCTCCTACTTGCGCGTTTCCGTCACCGATCGCTGCGATCTGCGCTGCTTCTATTGCATGTCGGAAGACATGACATTCCTGCCCAAGGCCGACCTGCTGACGCTCGAGGAACTCGACCGGCTCTGTTCCGCCTTCATCGCCAAGGGCGTGAAGAAACTGCGGCTCACCGGCGGCGAGCCGCTGGTCCGGCGCAACGTGATGTCGCTGGTGCGCTCGCTGTCGCGGCATCTGACGAGCGGTGCGCTGGACGAGCTGACGCTGACCACCAACGGCACGCAACTCGCAAAGCATGCCCGGGAGCTGGCTGATTGCGGCGTCCGTCGCATCAACGTTTCGCTCGATACGCTCGATCCCAAGAAGTTTCGCGAGATCACCCGCTGGGGCGAGATCGACAAGGTGCTGGAAGGCGTCGAGGCAGCGCGCGCTGCAGGGCTCGCCGTGAAGATCAACGCGGTGGCACTGAAGAACCTCAACGAGGACGAGCTCCCCGATCTCTTGCGCTGGGCCCATGGCAAGGGCATGGGGCTGACCCTGATCGAAGTGATGCCGATGGGCGAGATCGGTTCAGGCCGCATCGACCAGTACTTGCCGTTGTCGCTGGTGCGCGCACGCCTCGCCCAGCAATTCACGCTGACGGATCTGGCCGAGAGCACCGGCGGACCGGCGCGCTATGTCAGCGTCGCCGAGACTGGCGGCAAGCTCGGCTTCATCACGCCGATGACCCATAATTTCTGCGAATCCTGCAACCGCGTGCGCGTCACCTGCACGGGCACGCTGCACACCTGCCTCGGACACGAGGATGCCTCCGATTTGCGCAAACCTCTGCGTGCATCTGATGACGACACGCTGCTTGCGGCTGCGATCGACCGCGCCATCGGGCTGAAGCCCAAGGGCCACGATTTCATCATCGACCGCCGCCACGACCGCCCCAGCGTCTCCAGGCATATGAGCGTCACCGGCGGTTGAATAAGGGGCGGCCTGCGGACCTATTCCCCTTAACTATCAACAAACTTCCGATTGACTGGCGGCACCGCCGCTGGTTTTGTGCGACTGCCTTAAGCCTTCGCGGCGGGAGAAGCCGACGCGCCTAGTCGGCGTAGACCAAAGACGGTTAGGGCAAAATCGGGGGGACCTATCGTTGCAAACGCTCCTAAAGCTGAGCCGGGGAATAGACGCGTTCACACGTTGGACGGCCAGGCGTTTGGCTTGGCTGATCCTGGTCGCCGTGGTCATCTCCGCCGTCAATGCGATTGTCCGCAAGACGTTTGATACCTCGTCCAATTCCTGGCTTGAGCTGCAGTGGGTGCTTTTCAGCATTGTCTTCCTGCTCTGCGCGCCATGGACTCTGCTCGACAACGAGCACATCCGGATCGACATTTTCAACAGCATGATGCCGAAAAAGGTGCGCAACGTCATCGACGTCATCGGTCATTTGTTTTTCCTGCTGCCGCTGACGGTCGTGATGATCATTACTGGCGTACCGTTCTTTCTGCGCTCGTTCCACATCAACGAACAATCCGGCAATGCCGGCGGCCTGCCACAATGGCCGGCCAAGTCGCTGATCATGATCGCCTTCGCCTTCCTGCTGGTTCAAGGCGTTTCCGAACTGATCAAGCGGATTGCGGTGATGCGCGGGCTGATTCCCGATGCTCACGAGTCGCAGGTAAAGGCGATCGAAGCCGAGGTCGAGCATCTCGTCGAAGCGATCGAAAAGAAGTGACCGCCAGCGGCGTTTTTCGGGAGGATTTATGACCGCGTTTCTAATCGCCAATATGGCGCCGATCATGTTTGCGGCGCTGGTCGTCGTGCTGCTGCTCGGCTATCCCGCAGCATTTTCACTCGGCGCCGTCGGCCTTATCTTCGCAGTGATCGGAATCCAGCTCGGCGAATTTCGCCCGGACTTCCTGCAAGCCCTGCCCGAGCGCGTCTACGGCGTGATGAACAACGACACGCTGCTCGCGATTCCGTTCTTCACCTTCATGGGCCTGGTGCTCGAGCGGTCCGGCATGGCTGAAGATCTGCTCGACACCATCGGCCAGCTGTTCGGCACCATCCGCGGCGGCCTCGCCTATGCGGTCGTGTTCGTCGGCGCGCTGCTCGCGGCGACAACGGGTGTGGTCGCGGCCTCCGTGATCTCGATGGGCCTGATCTCGCTGCCGATCATGCTGCGCTACGGCTATGACCGCCGCATGGCCACCGGCATCATCGCGGCGTCCGGTACGCTGGCGCAGATCATCCCGCCCTCGCTCGTCCTGATCGTGATGGCCGACCAGCTCGGCAAGTCAGTCGGCGACATGTACGAAGGCGCATTCATTCCGGGCCTGGTGCTCTCCGGGCTCTACGCGGGCTACGCGTTCCTCGTCACCCTGATCTTCCCGAAGGCCGCTCCGGGCCTGCCGAAGGAAGCGATCGGCTTTCGCGAGGACAGTGGCGATCGCGGCCTGCGATCGCTGGGCGTGTTGTTCCTGGCGAGCTGCGCGTTCGGCTGGTTCATGATGCGGGGGTCGGAGACCCACGGCGCCGATTTCGTCGTGCTCAGCATGTTCTTCGGCATTCTGTTCGCCTTCTTCGTCGCCGTGCTGAACTGGATTACCGCCCGGCTCCTCGGCTTCCGTTTCCTCTCGAAGATGGCGCAGCAGACCACCTTCGTGATGGTGCCGCCGCTGTTCCTCATCTTCCTCGTGCTCGGCACCATCTTCATCGGCATCGCAACGCCGACCGAAGGCGGCGCCATGGGCGCGGCCGGCGCCCTCATTCTCGGCGCCATGAAGCGGCGGCTGAATTGGGACCTGATCCGTCAGGCCGTGGAATCCACGGCGAAGCTGTCCGCGTTCGTGGTCTTCATCCTGGTCGGCGCGCGCGTGTTCTCGCTGACCTTCTACGGCGTCAACGGCCATGTCTGGGTCGAGCATCTCCTGACCTCGCTGCCCGGCGGCCAGATCGGCTTCCTGATCTTCGTCAACGCCTTCGTGTTCGTGCTGGCGTTCTTCCTCGATTTCTTCGAACTCGCCTTCATCGTGATCCCGCTGCTCGGACCCGCGGCCGAGCATCTCGGCATCGACCTGATCTGGTTTGGCGTCATTCTCGGCGTCAACATGCAGACCTCGTTCATGCATCCGCCGTTCGGCTTCGCGTTGTTCTATCTGCGCTCGGTCGCACCGAAAGAATCCTATATCGACCGCGTCACCAAGAAGCGCATGGAGCCGGTCACCACGGGCCAGATATATTGGGGCGCGGTCCCGTTCGTGGTCATTCAGATCATCATGGTGCTGCTGGTCATCAGTTTCCCGTCGATGGTGATGCACTACAAGGGCGTGCAGTCGAACATCGATCCCAACAGCATCAAGATAGAGGTTCCGCAGATCGAGCTGCCGCCGCTTGATTTCGGTCAGCCCAAGCAGTAGCGGCCGTCGCCTTCGCATCACTGTTCCGTCCAAGCGGAACATGATGCGCGCGTGCGTCGGCCCGCGTGACACGCGTGGCAAACACGGGCATACCGGGCGTTCCTCCAATCTTGGGAACGCCGTGCATGCTCCGATCGCACCCTGCTTCCTCACTCGCTGGTTCGTTGATCGCCTCGCTTTGGCTCGCCTGTGCCGCGACCAACGCGCATGCCGAGCCCAATGCCAATGTCGTGGCCGAGGTTCAGGCGCTGGCGCAGAAGGAGCAGCAGCCGCTGCTCGACACGCTGCGCGATCTCGTCGGCATCGAATCCGGCAGCAAGGACATCGAAGGTCTGAACCTGATCGCGGGCCGCGTGGCCGACCAGCTTAAACAGATTGGCGGCACGGTGGAGATCCTGCAGCCCACCGACATCTATCGCCTCGACGACACGCCGGAGAAGATCGGCCCGGCCGTGCACGCCGTCTTCAAGGGCACCGGCAGCAAGAAGATCATGCTGATCGCCCATATGGACACGGTGTACCTGAAGGGCATGCTGAAGGACCAGCCGTTCCGCATCGACGGCGACAAGGCCTACGGCCTCGGCATTGCCGACGACAAGCAGGGCGTCGCGCTCATTCTCCACACCGTGGCGATGCTGCAGAAGCTGAATTTCAAGGACTACGGCACCCTCACCGTGCTCACCAATGGTGACGAGGAAATCTCCTCGCCCGGCTGGCGCAGCACCATCACTAAATTCGCCGCCGATCAGGACGTCGTGTTCTCGTTCGAGGGCGGCGGCACCGACGGCACGCTGCGGCTTGCCACCAGCGGCATCGGCTCGGCCTATCTCACCGTCACAGGCAAATCCTCGCATGCGGGCGCGCGGCCCGAGGGCGGCATCAATGCGCTCTACGAGCTCTCGCACCAGGTGCTGCAGATGAAGGACCTGTCAAAACCCGAGCAGGGCCTGAAGCTGAACTGGACAGTGTCCAAGGCCGGCACCAACCGCAACGTGATCCCTGCTGAAGCCACCGCGCAGGCCGATGCGCGCGCGCTCAAGGTGTCGGATTTCGACGAGCTGCAGAAGGCGCTGCAGGACAAGATCAGGAATCGCCTGCTGCCCGATTCCAAGGTCGCGCTGAAATTCGAAGTGCGCCGTCCGCCGCTGGAAGCCAACGAGGCCTCACGCAGCGTCGCGGCCTACGGCCGGACGATCTACGGGGAGATTGGACTGCCGCTCAAGGTCGACGAGAAGGCGACCGGCGGCGGCACCGACGCCGCGTTTGCCGCGCTCAAGACCAGGGGCGCCGTGGTCGAAGGCATGGGCCTGTCGGGCTTCGGCGCGCATTCCAACGATGCCGAATATGTGAAGCTCGACACCATCGTGCCGCGCCTTTACCTGACCACGCGCATGATCATGGATCTGTCCACCGGCAAGCTGAAATAGCCGCGCCTTTCTTCCTTCTCCCCTTGTGGGAGAAGGTGGCGCGAAGCGCCGGATGAGGGGTCTTCTCCGCGCATTCAACTTGCAGTCCGACTCGCGGAGAGAACCCCTCACCCGGCTTCGCCTTCGCGAAGCCACCCTCTCCCGCAAGGGGAGAGGGTGCACCATCAGTGCCGCGCGACTCTCGACTCAACGTCGCCGGCGTCCTCCGCCAGCCTGAAACGCAGGGTGAATTCGGCGCCGCCGCCGGGAAGATTGTCCACCGCGACCGTCGCGTCATGATCGTCGGCGACGCCGCGCACGATCGATAGCCCGAGGCCGGCGCCGTCGCTGCGCTGGCGATCCCTGCGCCAGAAGCGCTGGAAGATCAGCTCGCGTTCGGCTTCCGCCACGCCGGGACCGCAATCGCGCACGCGCACCGAACCATCGTCGCCGACCTCGACATCGACCGAGGTCTCCTTCGCGGTGAACTTGATGGCGTTTTCGGCGAGGTTGAAGATCGCGCGTTGCAACATCTCGGAATTGCCGTGGATCATCACCGGCGCATCGGCGCCCCGGAGCGCAATGTCCTTGTGCTGCGCGATTGCGAACGGCGCGATCGCGCCCACGACTTCGGCGCAGACGGCGCGCAGATCCGCGGTCTCGCCGGGATCGAGCACCAGCGTGTCGAGCTCGGCGATCTCCAGCAGCTGGGCGACGATCCGGCTCATGCCCTCGATGTCGTCATGCAGCACCTGCCTTGCGGCGTCATCGCCGAGCGTCTCGATCCGCGTGCGCAGGATCGCAAGCGGCGTACGCAATTGATGCGCGGCGTCGGCCGTGAACTGGCGTTGCACACGAAAACCGTCCTCGAGACGATCGAGCGCCTGGTTGACGGCGGTGACGAGCGGCATGATCTCGCGCGGAATCTGCTCGGTCGGCAGACGGATGTCGGTGCGCGCCGGGCCGATATTGCTGGCCTCCTCCGAGGCCATCCAGAGCGGCGCGATCGCGCGGCGGAAGATGATGATATCGATGGCGAGCAGGATCAGAAGAATGGGGATGGTGATCCACCCGACCCGGCGGAAAAAGTTGGACACGATGTCGTCGGTGATGACGTCGCGATGCGACAGGTCTTCCGCCACCTGAATGCGAAAAGTGGTGTCGCCGATCGTCTGGGTCACGTCGGCGCCGGAGATCGTCTCCGATTCAACGCTGCCAGTCTTCTTGTGCGACGAGAACAGCAGGCGGCCGTCGGCATCGCGGATGTCGTACTGGTAGCGGCCATAGGCTTCCGAATAGAGGCCGCGAAGGCTCTCGGGCAGATTGAACGTCACCTTGCCGCCGGGCTGGACCGCGATACGCTCGGCCAGCGTCTCGGCCTGGGCCCGCATCGCCGCGCGATGCAGCTGGTCGATCTCGGAATTCAAGAGCCAGAGCAGGACCAGCGGAAGGAAGATCGCCACCACTGCGACAGCGATGATGTGCATGAACACGATGCGCGAGATCAGCGATTTGAACGATGGCCTGGTGAACAACCCGGCGCGAAACCCGATTTGGGCCACGCTATTTCTCCTCGGCCAACATGTAGCCGACACCACGGATGGTGTGGATCACGACCTTGGCGCCATGCTCGGCAAGTTGTTTGCGCAGCCGGGAGACGTACACCTCGACCGCGTTCGAGGCGACCTCGCCCTCCAATCCGAAGATGTGGTCTTCGACATTCTTCTTCGGCACCACCCGCCCCTGCCGGCGCAGCAGGATCTCCAGCACCGAAGTCTCGCGCGACGACATGATCCGCGGTTTGTCATCGACGAAGATCTGGCGGCTTTCGGTGTCGTAGACGAGATTGGCAAGCCGCAGCGAGCGCCCGAGCAACTGGCCTGGACGGCGCAGGATCGCCTCCAGCCGCGCCACCAGCTCCTCCATCGCGAACGGCTTTGCCAAATAATCGTCGGCGCCGCTGCGCAGGCCGTTGACCCGGTCCTGCACGCCGCCGCGCGCGGTCAGCACCAGCACCGGCAGCGGTTCCATCTGCCGTCGGAGTTCGCGCAACACCGACAGGCCGTCGCCGTCAGGCAGGCCGAGATCGAGGATCATCGCGGCATAGCTGACATTGTGCACAGCGTCGCGGGCCTCCTCGGCGGAGCCGACGATGTCGCTCTCATAGCCCGCCGCCGCCAGCCCGCTGGCCACGAGCCGCGAAAGCTCGGCATTGTCCTCGACGATCAGAAGGCGCATTGCATATCCGGTGAAAACATGCGGCTCGCGTCGCATCTTCGTTCTCTTCCACCATCTATGTGGTTTCGGCCAGCAAAAAGGCGAGCCTCACCCGCCTTTTGGCCCCTGTCAGGTTTATGTAAGCTAACCGCGCGTGCTCAAGGGTTGCGCGGGATCGCTTTTCAGATCTTGGGGGAGCCCCCAAGCGTGTCGCGAAGACGTCAGGGCCCCGGAGCCTTTGCTCCGGGGCTTTTCGTAACGCACACTGCAGCTCAGCTCTGCGAGTGACGCGCCATGAAGATGTCGTAGCCGACTTCTCCGACCTGGAACCAGGCATAGCTGTCGCTGGAGAACTTGGTCAGGGACTCGTAGACCTTCTTGAAGTTGGGATTGGTCGCCGAGACCTCGTCGTGCAGCTCCTTCGCCGCCTTGTAGCAGGCGTCCATGATCGGCGGCGAGAAGGCGTGCAGCTTGGTGCCGTTGGCGAGCAGTTTCCTCAGCGCCAGCGGATTGGCCTGGTCGTAGCGGGCCATCATGTAGTTGTTGGAGTAATGCCCGGCCTGCGCGAGTACGCTCTGGTAATATTTCGGCAGCGCATTCCATTTGTCGAGGTTGACGTAGGCGAGCAGCATCGGGCCGCCTTCCCACCAGCCGGGATAGTAGTAGTGCGGCGCGATCTTGTAGAAGCCGAGCTTCTCGTCGTCATAGGGGCCGACCCACTCGGCGGCGTCGATGGTGCCCTTCTCCAGCGCCGGATAGATGTCGCCGCCGGCAAGCTGCTGCGGCACCGTGCCGAGCTTCTGGAGCACGCGACCGGCAAAACCGCCGATGCGGAATTTCAAGCCGCTGAGATCCTCGGGCGTGTTGATCTCTTTCCTGAACCACCCGCCCATCTGGCAGCCGGTGTTGCCAGCCAGCAGCGAGATGACGTTGTAGCTCTTGTAGAACTCGTTGAGGATTTCGCGCCCGCCGCCCAGCATGTACCAGGCCTGGTTGATGCGCATGTTCGGACCGAACGGCACCGACGAGCCGAAGGTGAAGGTCGGGTCCTTGCCGAAATAGTAATAGGACGCGGTGTGGCCGATCTCGCAGGTGGCGTTCTGCACGGCATCGAGTACCTGAAGGCCCGGCACGATCTCGCCGGCGGCGAAGACCTGGATCTGGAACTTGTTGTCGGTGGCTTCCGCCACCATCTTGCTCATCAACTCGGCGCCGCCATAGAGCGTGTCGAGCGATTTCGGCCAGCTCGTCGGCATGCGCCATTTGATCTCCGGCATCGACTGCGCAATCGCGGGAGCGGCTAGCGTGGCGGCGCCTGCCGCACCAAGCCCTGTGACCTTGATGAAGTCTCGTCTCTTCATGGTTTCCTGCCCTGATGGATGGTGATTGTGAGCCTTCTTGCCGAGGCTTGGGGGCAGCATGACGCAAGGGCCGGACGAATGCCATGGTGATCGCACTGCGGTAAAAGGAAATAGCCCTGCCTCCTCGAGGCCGGGCGTGAAGCCAGCGGTTGTTCGTGGGGATTTCATTGGATCAACCAGATCGGCCGCAACCTGGTGGATGTCCTTGCACACTCGGCACGCAAACGTCCGGATATCGAAACCCACGAGCCAGCACCGCTTCAGTTCGGCCATGCTGACATCTGCGAACGACGAGGCCTTCACTCGGTTGGGGAGGCCGGCGGCGCTGCGTTCAGGAGATTGGAAACAGCGGTGACAAGCTGCGCGGGCGCAAACGGCTTCGCCAACATTATGCTGTTAGGGACACCCTGTGACGGCCAATCGTCGGCGTCCTTTCCGCTCATATAAACGATGGGAAAGGTAGGGTCGATTTCTCTAGCGTGTCGTGCGACGTGCCACCCGTCTACCCTTCCAGCACGCAGATTGATATCTGTGACAAGCGTCCGGTATTTGCCTTCGGCGACATCAAGCAGCTCGATGGCACGTTCGCCAGATGAAGCTATGAGGGCTTCGAATCCTCCGTCTCTGAGGCATTCCTGGACGATGGTTTGAACATCCGGGTCGTCTTCAACAACCAGGATAAGCACTTGGCTTGTCATTTGTTTACTCCGCGTGCGCCGCCATCACAGCAGCGGGGTACACGCGGTCGGGGGATCATTGTTCCGGAGAAAGTGTGCAAAAGCGTACACAAATACAGCACGCCTATGGCGCTGAAGGCCCCGGATCGATCAACCGGGCTCCGCTCGCGAGCAATAGAAACATCGCCTGATAGCCGCGATATCTCGCGGCTATTCGCGTTCTTTCACGGCCCTTCCCCAGGATAATGCCAGACTGGTCGCAAACTCGCCATTCCCAGCCACGGCGATTGCGATCGATCAACATAAGCTCCAGCATTGAAGCTAAGCCACCCTGGGTACTGAACCGGCGGTTGGACCTCCCAGGTCTAAAGAAAATGGGAAAGTCGTCGCCGATAGCTCATCGATTGCAATTTGCTCCTCTGAGAGTCGCCTCCTCAAGAACTCGCGTTCAAGATCTGAGAGACGAGAGCTCAGCAGACGGCGGTAGCGGTGAACATTGTTGCGATGTGCGCGAAGCCGCGCCAGTTTTTCGTCCATTGTCATCTGAGGCTCCGAACTTCACGCCGCGGCCGCACGTTCGGTCGAGCGAAGGCGGTAAGGCTTTCCGCCGGGCGGCGTTCGCGGGCCGCCGTCCAGAGCGCGCAACGCGTCCAGTATCTCATCGATCGACACAGGCTTCTTGAGCCCGGCAGGTGCGCGCATCGAAGGGCAAGAGTTGATCGCGGACGCGTCGGACGCCCATGATGCAAGGATTGCGCGCTTCTCGGCCAACGTCAGGGCCGTGTGCTCCACGACGTCTTTCGGTGTCTCAAAAACAGTGCCGGGATGAAGAAGAGCGTCAAAATCGAAAACGTTGTCGTCAGCGGTCGTCGGCCGCATGGTCCTCTCCCTTTCATTGACGAATGGATGGGAGCCGCACGACTTGCGGCGCGGCTCCGAGGCGCTTGGGCTAGGCGGCCGCTTTGGATTCCAGCTTCCGCACGTTGCCGGTCGAGGCATCACCAACCGCAATCCGGCGCGGCTTCATCGCTTCCGGGATCTCGCGGACGAGTTCGATGGTCAGCAAGCCATTGTCGAACGCGGCGCTTTTGACCTGAACATATTCGGCGAGGCTGAACTGGCGCCTGAAGCTGCGGGTCGAGATGCCGCGGTAGAGGAAATCGCGCTCGGTCTTGTCCGATTTGCCGCCTTCGACGGTGACCACATTCTGCTCGGCCGTGATCGCGATGTCTTCGGGCGCAAAACCTGCAACCGCCAGCGAAATTTGATAGCGGTCGTCGGCCAGGCGTTCGATGTTGTAGGGCGGGTAATTGTCCTCACTGGCCCGCTGAGCGGTTTCCGCGAGGTCAAAAAGGCGGTCGAAACCAATGGTCGAGCGCCAGAGGGGGGCGAAATCGTAGGTGCGCATAGCCAAATCCTCCTAAGAGCAAGATGTCTACGAGCGGCACCGGACACTTCCGGTGCCCGTCTCTAAGGCCCGGGCCCTTGAGGCGCCCGGACGCCATCGTCCGATGGCGACAGGAAAATTAGCAAAACCGATTTTGGTTTCAAGAGGACTCTAAAGAAAAATTCGGCAACCAATTGCCGGCGCGATCACAGACCCTCGCGCCCCCTCGCTTGCAGAACGGATGCGGGATCTTCCTTGGGCGGACTCGGTTTGATTTCGGCGCGCAACTTCGGCCCGACCCAAACGCCGAAGAGGCCGCCAATCAGAGGCCTTCCGGCCCTGGACGCGGTCCACGGCTAAGACTCCCTCTTTAGCCGCGTCAGTGCAGTTCGGTTCTGACTTCCGCTTTGGGTCGTCATTAACCCGACTTGGTACGGTGCTCCTGAAAAGCCGTTCCAAGTTCAGCCAGTTCGTCGTGTGTGGCTCCGAGTTCTGCCTCGACTCGATTTGCAGGCAGGTCCACGTAAGCGATCGGTTGCTCGAACTGGCTCGCCGTGAAGTCATACCTCCGGCCTCCGATCCGATTGTAGAAGTGGTCGCCGGCCGGCAGAGGCGTCTTCAGCAGGTCACCGCCGAAGAGGTCACGAATGAGCAGCGAGGTGACGTTGCATTGACCTGCAGCTGGATTGTCCGGGGTCCATTGGCTGGCCGTCGACAACGACCATGCCTTGCGCAGCGCGCGCTGAACGTCATCGGGATCGAAGCTCATCGTCAATTCCTGGGATCGGCGCCGAGGTGCGAATTTCGGATTAATCGATGGTCGCTTTGTGCCACTGTTTTGCCCGACGTGTCAAACGGTTCGTTGCACGGCCGAGTCCAACTCCATCCGCTCGTCATTGCGAGCGCAGCGAAGCAATCCAGAGTCTTTTCGCGGAGGCAGACTGGATTGCTTCGCTGCGCTCGCAATGACGGTGGGGGAGCAGTCGCGCGCCACGTGACGATGTCATTCCCGATGCTTGCTGTCGGGGCGCATTGGCGCGCTGATCCCAGCTACGCCATAAAATGCTTCGTCCCGCTGATTTGGCACGACGCGTCAAGCTGTTGGCGGCACCCAGGGCGCTAAGTGCCATCACGGCGCCTCTACTGTGCATGGGGTTGTTTTTGCGGATTTGGAGTCCGCCCTCCCGCTTCACCAAAAAAAGCCCGGCCTCGCGAACGAGGCCGGGCCATTCAGTCTGACAGCTTGCGCGACAGATCAGCCGCGGGTGCGCGAGCGGATCATGAAGCTGTCGTAGGTGTATTCGGCGACCTGCCACCACAGATATTCGTCGGAGCGGTAGGCCTGCATGGCGTCGATCGACTTCTTGAAATCGGCGTTCTTGGCCGAGATCTCGCCCCACAGTTCGTTGGTCGCCTTGAGGCAGGCTTCGAGAACTTCGTTGGTGAAGGGACGCAGCTGGGTGCCGCCGGCGACCAGACGCTTCAGCGCCGACGGGTTCTGCATGTCGTAGCGCGCGGCCATCCAGCTGTTGGCATTGGCCGTCGCATTGGTGAGGATCGCCTGGTAGTTCTTCGGCAGCGAATTCCACTTCTCCAGATTGGTGAAGGCATGGACCATCGGGCCGCCTTCCCAGAAGCCCGGATAGTAGTAGTACTTCGCGACCTTGGCGAAGCCGAGCTTCTCGTCATCGTAGGGGCCGACCCATTCGGCGGCGTCGATGGTGCCCTTTTCCAGCGCCGGATAGATGTCGCCGCCGGCGAGCTGCTGCGGCACCACGCCGACCTTCTGGAGCACCTGGCCGGCAATGCCGCCGATGCGCATCTTCAGGCCCGAGAGGTCCGCTACGGTCTTGATCTCCTTGCGGAACCAGCCGCCCATCTGGGTGCCGGTGTTGCCGCAGGGGAAGCCGATCACGTTCGCCTTCTTGAAGAACTCGTTGCCGAGCTGCTCGCCGCCGCCCTGGTACCACCAGGAGTTCTGCTGGCGCGCGTTGAGACCGAACGGGACCGAGGCGTAGATCGCCCAGGTCGGGTCCTTGCCGACATAATAGTACGACACGGTGTGGCACATCTCGACCGTGCCGTTCGAGGTCGCATCGAGCGCCTGCAGGCCGGGGACGATTTCGCCCGCGGCGAACACCTGGATCTGGAATTTGTTGTCGGTCATCTCGGCGACGTACTTCGCCACCTGCTCGCCGCCGCCATAGATGGTGTCGAGCGACTTCGGGAAGCTCGACGTCATGCGCCACTTGATCTCGGGCGAGGATTGCGCAATCGCCGGCGAGGCCACCGCGGCGGACGCCGCCGCACCTGCTGCCGACACTTTCAGGAAATCACGACGCTTCATCTTCAGGTCTCTCCTTGTTGGGGCGTTTCCCCGAACTTCCTCTTTGCTGCCGCTCGTTCCGGCGACACGAGTCCCGCCGCGTCGAACCGAAGGGGCTTCGCTGCCGTGGCGTTTAACACGGAAGCCCTTGCCGCGGAACGCGACAATGGCATGACGGGGGGCGACGAAAGTCGCATGTCCCCAGACAATCGGCTCAAGCGGCTGCGATGACGCCCTTGAGCTGGTCCCGGACCTGTCCCGCGATGGCGCGATAGATCGCCGCATGCGGGCCGTCCGGCTCGCTGTCCACGACGGGATTGCCGGCGTCCGATGTGGCGCGAATCGCCATGTGCAGCGGGATCTCGCCCAGGAACGGTACTCCGAGCTCCTCGGCCTCGTGGCGCGCCCCGCCATGGCCGAAGATGTCCGATTTCGTGCCGCAATGCGGGCATTGGAAGTAGCTCATGTTCTCGACGATGCCGAGCACGGGCACGTTGACCTTCTTGAACATGGCAAGCCCGCGCCGTGCATCGATCAGGGACAGGTCCTGCGGGGTCGAGACGATCACGGCGCCCTTCAACGGCACGTTCTGCGCCAGCGTCAGTTGGGCGTCACCCGTGCCCGGCGGCATGTCGACGACGAGCACATCGAGCGTGCCCCACGCGACGTCGCGCAGCATCTGCGTCACCGCCGACATCACCATCGGGCCACGCCAGATCATCGCGGTCTCTTCCGCGACCAGGAAGCCGATCGACATGATGGCAAGGCCGAAACGCCTGAGTGGAATCATCTTGCGCTCACTGTCCAGCTCCGGCTTCTCGTGCAGGCCGGTCAGCCGCGGCACCGAGGGGCCGTAGATGTCGGCGTCGAGCAGTCCCACCTTGAGACCGAGGTCGCGCAGGCCCAATGCCAGATTGAGCGCGGTGGTCGATTTGCCGACGCCGCCCTTGCCGGAGGCGACCGCGATCACCGCGGTCACGCCCGGAATTTCGGACTGCCGCGCCATCGGCGATTGGGCACCGCCGTGCGGCGGCGGCTTGTGGGCATGGACCGGCTGCACGCCGGGCGTGCCGCGGCTCGGGGTTGGCGGCGGCGGAGGTGCGGCGCCGGCCTTGCGCTCGGCAGTCAGCGCAACCATCACGGTGGTAACGCCAGGCATGGCGCGCACAGCGGCTTCGGCTTCGGCCCGGACGGATTCCCAGGCCCGCGCCTCGGAGGCATCGACATTGATCGAGAAGAACACCTTGCCGTCGGACGCGCTGATCGCGCTCAGCACATTGGCATTGGTGAGCGCGACCCCGCGGGGCGACTTGATCCTGGCGAGGCTGTCGAGAACCTGTTGCTGCGTCACGCTCAAAGCGCATCTCCTGGAGAGAGCATGATCCGGAAACGTGTGAAGCGGTTTTCCGACCAGATCATGCTCAAGACTTTAAGATGCCCCATTAGAGCGGAAACGGCCAAAAGGCTACTGCTTGCCGATATCGTCAGCCATCTCGGCGGGCGCGGCCCCCTGCTCCCGGGCCGCCTCGTAATTGAGCTCGATCATGACCCCGTTGGGATCGTGAACGAAGATCTGCCAGAGATCGCCGCCCGGCACCTGGCGGGAGTCGAATTTCATGCCCTTGGAGGCGAGCCGCTGCTTCATGCCGTCAAAGCCGCGGCTGGCGAAGGCGACATGATGGACAACGCCGGAATCCGGCTTTTGCGGCTCCGAGGTCGGGGAAATATCGACGAGGTGCACCACCGGCTTGCCCTCGCTGTACATCCAGGCCCCTGGGAACGCGAAGTTCGGCCGGGCGCCTTTTTCCAGGCCCAGCACGTCCTCGTAGAAGCGGACCGTCTCGGCCAGATCCCGGGTCCGGATGTTGAAATGATCGAGCACGCCAACGCTCACGCTGCCCAAACCCACACCCATGCTTCGCTCCCTTGTTTTGAAGTCCTTGAGGTCCGCCATCCTAGCACAGGAGGCCGCCAAACGAAGCCGTTGCCCTCCGCCCTCAAGGGTTTATGGTGCGCCCGGTCCGCCCAATAGCGGAACCTCAGGACCCCGGCTGGCGCCCCTCGCCCGGCTGCAACCGTAAAACTCAAGCTACGGACACACACATGGCTAAAGTCGCTTTCCTCGGTCTCGGCGTGATGGGCTTCCCCATGGCCGGACACCTCGTGAAAAAAGGGGGCCATGAGGTCACCGTCTACAACCGCACCGCGGGCAAGGCGAAGGAGTGGGCGGACAAGTTCGGCGGCAAGACCGCAGCGACCCCGAAGGCCGCGGCCGAAGGCCAGGATTTCGTGATGTGCTGCGTCGGCAACGACAACGATTTGCGCGCGGTCACGATCGGCGCCGATGGCGCGTTTGCCGGCATGAAGAAGGGCGCGACCTTCGTCGACCACACCACGGCTTCCGCCGAGGTCGCGCGCGAGCTCGATGCGGCCGCGACCAAAGCCGGCTTCAAGTTCATCGACGCCCCGGTCTCCGGCGGCCAGGCCGGTGCCGAGAATGGCGTGCTGACGGTGATGTGCGGCGGCGCGCAGGATGCCTATGCCGGCGCCGAGCCGATCATCAACGGCGCCTATGCACGGATGTGCAAGCTGCTCGGCCCCGCTGGCTCCGGTCAGCTGACCAAGATGGTCAACCAGATCTGCATAGCCGGCCTTGTGCAGGGCCTCTCCGAGGGTATCCACTTCGCCAAGAAGAGTGGCCTCGACGTCGCCGCAGTGATCGAGACGATCTCCAAGGGGGCCGCGCAGTCGTGGCAGATGGAGAACCGCTACAAGACCATGAGCGACGACAAGTATGATTTTGGCTTCGCGGTCGAGTGGATGCGCAAGGACCTCTCGATCTCGCTGGCCGAAGCCCGCCGCAACGGCGCCAATCTGCCTGTCACCGCGCTGGTCGATCAGTTCTACGCCGAGGTCGAGAAGATGGGCGGCAAGCGCTGGGATACGTCGAGCCTGCTCGCGCGTCTTAATCGCTGACCCGATACTGCCTTGCTGACCGCGATCGCCGCAATCTTCGTCCTGACCTATGCGGCGATCGCGTTCGAGCATCCGCTCGGGATCAACAAGACCGCGACCGCGCTGGTCGGCGCAGGGCTGCTCTGGACGATTTACGCGGTCACGATCGGCGACCACGCGCTGGTCAGTCATCAGCTCGACGAATCCGTCGCCTCCACCGCGCAGATCGTCTTCTTCCTGATAGGTGCGATGACGATCGTCGAGGTGATCGACGCCCATGACGGCTTCGAGGTCATCACCTCGCGCATCAACACCACGAGCCAAATCACACTCATGTGGCTGGTCGGCTTCGTGGCGTTCTTCCTCAGCGCGATCCTGGACAATCTGACCACGACCATCGTCATGGTCTCGCTGGTCCAGCGGCTGATCGCCCGGCGCGACGATCGCCTGCTGTTCGCCTCCCTCATCGTCATCGCCGCCAATGCCGGCGGCGCATGGACCGTGATCGGCGACGTCACCACCACCATGCTGTGGATCGGTGGACAGATCACGCCGTTGAACATCATGCGCGCGGTGTTCCTGCCCTCGCTGGTCAATTTGCTCGTGCCGCTGGCCTTCATCAGCCTATCGCTCAGGGGCAAGACCATCGCGGCACCACCGAGAGACAACGGTTTGCTCGCGATCGACCGGTTCGAGCGCAATCTGATGCTCTATCTCGGGCTCGGCGTGCTGATCGCGGTGCCGGCCTTCAAGACGGTCACCCATCTGCCGCCCTTCATGGGCGTGCTGCTCGGCCTCGGCATCGTCTGGCTGGTCGGCGAGGTCGTTCATCGCGACAAGGACGAGCACGTGCGTCGCCCCCTCTCGCTCGCGCATGCGCTGACCCGGATCGACATGGGCTCAATCGTGTTCTTCGTCGGCATTCTGCTGGCGGTCGCCTGCCTCGAACATGCCGGCCTCCTGACGATGCTGGCCCGATGGCTGGAGGCGACCATCGGCCGCCAGGACGTCATCGTCGTCGTGCTCGGGCTGCTCAGCGCGATTATCGACAATGTGCCGCTGGTCGCAGCGACCATGGGCATGTACGACCTCGGCCACTACCCGCCGGACAGCTTCCTCTGGGAGTTCATCGCCTATTGCGCCGGCACCGGCGGCTCGATCCTGATCATCGGCTCTGCCGCAGGCGTTGCTGCCATGGGGCTCGAGCGGATCGAGTTCCTCTGGTACGCTCGCCGCATCGCCGTGCCTGCGCTTGCGGGCTATCTGGCCGGCGCCGTGGTCTATGTCGCGCAGCATGCGTGGCTGCATTGAGCGACCGCTGCCGGATCAAAATTAACGACCGGTTAACGTAATTCTTTAGCTCCTTAAGTCACCTCTTAAGGATTTCTTGCCAGAGATAGACAATGCAGAAGGCCCGCGTCCGACGTGGGCAGGAATCGTTGTTGCTTGATGAGTAACCCCGCTGAAAAGCCTGAGGTAGTGCAGCTTCCGGCCGAGCCGGTCAGCGCTCCATCAGCGAGCAGCCGACGGGCTGCGTCGCAGCGGGTGCGCGAGGCCCGCGATAAGTTAACGTCGACCAGCGGAACCCGGCCGGCCTTCGACGCCGAGCTATTGCGTCAATATGCTCAGACGCGCCTGTCCGCCTCTTATGTCGTGATGCTGCTGGTGGTCGCCACCGGCGTGCTGTTCGGGCTGTGGATGCAACCGATCCCGGCTGCAGCCTGGACCGCCGGCATGCTCTGTATCCACGCCGCGATGATCCGCAGCTGCCACCGCTTCCTGGCGGAGCCCACTTCGCCCATTGCGATACGCACCTGGCGGACACGCTTTGTCGTGCTCGACCTGCTCTACGGCCTGTGCTGGATGGCGATCCTGATCCATCCCGTGCTCGACATGGTCACGGAATCGCTGATGATGTTCCTGATGCTGCTGGTGATCGCAGTGTCGAGCATGCTGGCCGCCAATCTACCGATCGCAGCGCTTGCAGCCACCGCGCCGGTTGCTGTCGCAATGGCGTTGAGCTTTGCGATGAGCGGTTCGCTCGACAACTACATCCTGGCCGCACTCGCGCTCGCGGCCGAAGGCTATTTCGTGCTGTTGGCGCATCGCCTGCACACATCGACCTTCGCCACGCTCGAAGCGCGCGCCGAGAAGGACGCGCTGATCGGCGAGCTCGAACAGGCCAAGGCGATTTCGGACGAAGCGCGCCACCGCGCCGAATCCGCCAACGTCGCCAAGTCGCGCTTTCTCGCGCAGATGAGCCATGAGCTGCGCACGCCGCTCAACGCCATCCTCGGCTTCTCCGAGGTGATGAAGAGCGAGATTTTCGGCGCGCATGCGGTGCCGGTCTACAAGGAGTACTCGGCGGATATACATAATTCCGGCGTTCACCTGCTCAACCTCATCAACGAGATCCTCGATCTGTCGCGAATCGAGGCAGGCCGCTACGAATTGAACGAGGAAGCGGTGTCGCTGGTCGGCATCGTCGCCGACTGCCATCATCTGATGAAGCTGCGCGCCTCGAGCCGCGGCATCACCGTCCACGAGGTGTTCGAGCAGGCCATGCCGCGGCTCTGGGCCGACGAGCGTGCGATTCGCCAGGTCGTGCTCAACCTGCTCTCCAACTCGATCAAGTTCACCCCGCAAGGCGGCGAGATCTGGCTGAAGGTCGGCTGGACCGCCTCGGGCGGACAATATCTCTCGGTGAAGGATACCGGCTCCGGCATCCCCGAGGACGAAATCCCGGTCGTGCTCGCCTCGTTCGGCCAAGGCTCCAATTCGATCAAATCGGCCGAACAGGGTGCAGGCCTCGGCTTGCCGATCGCAAAGAACCTGATCGACCTGCATGGCGGTACGTTCACGCTGAAGTCGAAGCTGCGAATCGGCACCGAGGTGATCGTCACCTTCCCGCCGGAACGCGTGATGAGCGCGCTGGCACCGCTGTCGGAGGATGCGCCGCCGCTCCAGCCAGAGGGTTCCATGGTGCCCGACGAGAAGCGCAGGCCGCGCCACAAGCCGATCATGAGCGCGGGCACGGGCTCTTAACGAGATGCTTGCATACATGCCCGACGATCCCTCACTATATCGGTATGAGCAAAGAAACGCCGTGCGTCGCCGTCTGCATGATCGATCCCAAGACCAAGCTGTGCTTCGGCTGCGGCCGGACTTTGCCGGAGATCGCGCGCTGGCACGCCATGGAGGGTGCGGAACGGCTCGCAGTGATGACGCTATTGCCGGCGCGCATGGCGGACGCCGGATTGCAGCCGATCGCGGGATCGCAGAAGCGCGCCTGACCGGCCTGCGCGCCATCGGAGGCGCGCGATGATCCGCTTCCTGCTCGTTCTCATCACGCTCGCCGGCACAGCAGGTGCCGTCGTCGCCTATGGCGATCCCGACCAGATCGCGCGCGCCAGCCACAAGGTCTCGCACATTTTTCGCGCGCAGACGGCAACGCCTGCCCCCGCCGTGCAGATCCAGCGCGGCCAGGGCGGCGAGTTCGCGCTGCGTGCCAAGATCAACGGCGTGGCCACGCCGATGGTGATCGATACCGGCGCCACCTCCGTGGTGCTGACTTGGGAGACCGCGAAGGCGATCGGGCTGCCGCTCGAGATGCTCGAATATGACGTCGACCTCGAAACCGCCGGCGGCCACACCAAGGCAGCGCGGTTGACGATCGACCGTCTCGCCGTCGGTCATCTCATCGAGAAGTCGGTGCCGGCCCTCGTCGTGCAGCGTGGGCAGATGAAGACCAACCTGCTCGGCATGAGCTTCCTCGATCGCCTGGAGAGCTGGGGCGTGCGGTCCGACACGCTGATGCTCACCGGCTACCCGGAACTACAGAGCAGCCACCGTCGCTCGCGCACCGCGGTCGATTAAAGCCGGTCGCGGCGCCGCAGGCTGTCTATTCCTGGACCGGTCTCTATGCCGCTCTCAACGCCGGCTATGCCTAGAGCGGCGTGAGTTACCATTTCGATCTGCTCCGCTGAGCGTGATCGCGAGAGAGCCGGACTCTACGATCCGGCTCTTTCTCGCGCCTAGGCAGCCTCCGCCGGCGCGCGTGCACCAACACGGGCGATTGCATCACGCAAGACGTCGACGCCAGCGCCCGGCTTCACACCGTGCTCGGCGAGATGGCGGCGGAAGGCGCGCGCGCCGGGCACGGCGTGGAACGCACCGACGAAGTGGCGCGTGATGGCATGCAGCCGCGTGCCACGCGCGAGCTGCGCCTCGATATAGGGCAACATCGCCTCGAACGCGTCCTGCATCGTCGCATGCGACGCCGCCTCGCCGAACAGGTCGGGGGCGACCGAGAGCAGCCGCCATGGTTCCTGATAGGCAGCGCGGCCGAGCATGACACCGTCGACATGCGCAAGATGTGCTTTCGCCTCCTCAATACTCAGGATGCCACCATTGATGATGACGGGCACATCAGGCATCGCCCGCTTCAGCCGATAGACGCGGTCATAGTCGAGCGGTGGGATATCGCGATTCTCCTTCGGCGACAGACCGTTCAGCCAGGCCTTTCGGGCGTGCACAATCAGCGCGTCACAGCCTGCAGCGACCACCGCGCGCGCCAACGTATCGAGCGCGACTTCGGGATCCTGGTCGTCGATGCCAATGCGGCATTTCACAGTGACGGGAATTGAGACTGCACGCTTCATCGCCGCGACACATCTCGCGACGAGCTCCGGCTCTGCCATCAAACAGGCGCCGAAGCGTCCGTCCTTCACGCGATCGGACGGGCAACCGACATTGAGATTGATCTCGTCATAGCCAAAACCCTCGCCGATCCGGGCGGCTTCGGCGAGGTCGCGCGGATCCGAGCCGCCAAGCTGTAGCGCGACCGGATGCTCGCTCGTGTCGAAGCCGAGCAGCCGCTCCCGATCGCCATAAATGATGGCGCCCGTGGTCAGCATCTCCGTATAGAGCAACCCCCGTCGCGTCAGGTGACGGTGGAACACCCGGCAGTGCCGGTCGGTCCAGTCCATCATCGGTGCCACGGAGAAGATATAATCTTGCGATTTCAATGATTTACCTAAATCGAGCGATCTGCATCTTGAACTGTTACCCGCACCATCTAGCCGTTCGCAACATCATCCTCAAGATCGCGCCTCCGGCAATCGGTTTAAGGATCGCGGCCATCAAGAGAGAGCAACACCGATCACAAATGTCGCAATCAGAACAAGCTTCGTCCCGCGCCCGGCACGGATCGTCCAACACATCAACAGCGAGTGAGCAACCCGCTCACATTGGACAACGCTTGCAATGGGCTGCGCGAGTCGATGCTCGGCGAAGCCGGAAAAAGCAGGCGCTGCTGTCGTTGCGGATTCACCTCGCTCTTCCAGAGCGAGCCATCGGCGGTTAGCAGGAGAAGCTCGAGAGAGAAAGCGAAGCCAAGAATTCGCACCTCCTCTAGACCACCCTCACTTGGTTCGGATTGCGGGCCGGATCGCCCCAGAACGCATCGTTCTCGTATTTGCGCCAGAGGTCGCCGGGCAGCACGGTCTTGCGCCCCGGGGATTCCACGCGCTTGCCGACCTTGTGCAGACCCGGTGTGCCGATCCTGCGGTCGAACTCCTCGGCGTCGAACTCGATGTTCTGGAAATCATGCGCGAACGGTTTCTCGCCGATGAACTCGTAGACCGCGGCGATCGCCCGCTCCGGCTGGGTGGTCAGCGTCTCGTAGGTCAGCGCCAGCAGGCACGCGGACTGCTCGCTGCAAAACGCTTCGCGTAGCGCGTTCCAGGCAAAGCCGACCATGCCGTTGGGGCCGGCCAACCCGTCGACGCGCGAATACACCGTGCCGCTGGGTTCGAAGTTGAAGATGCCCGACGGCTGATACTTGTTCCTGCGAATGAGCCGCTCGACTGAATCCAGGATCCAGGGGATGTGGCGGACGCAGCAGATCACCTTGGCGCGCGGAAACAGCTCGGTGACCAGCGGCAAGCGTGCACACCAATTGCGGTTGGTGTCGAAAACCACATGCCCTTTCGGCAGATCGGCGTAGTAGGTCGAAAAGATCGCCTTGATGAGTTCGCGGCGCTGCTCGTCGCTGATGAAGATCGCGGTCTCGTTGCTCATGCTCATGCTGCGCAGCATGCCGTCGACCAGCGAGCCGACCGGTCCGGTCATGCCGGCACGAAAGCGCGGGTTCTGCCGCAGGATAGCCGACAGCAACGTGGAGCCCGCACGCGGAAGTCCGGAAATGAAATGGATATCGCCTTGCATGATCCTGCAAACCTGACCGTGGATTCGCGACTAGACTACCAGAAAATCCCGCTGCTGAAGCAGATTCGGGCTCACTGCGGTCAGCGTGATCGAGTGGAGGGCGTCGAGCGCAATGGTGGTGTCGGCCGGGTTACCGGCGTTGTGGGGATCGGCGGCGATCGCAGCCAGTGCGGCCGCAGCGTCCGCGTATACAGAGTGGCTGAGCTCCAGGACGTCGTGCGCCACGTCGAAATTGCCGATGGTCGCCGTGGCTGCAGTCTGCGAATTGAACTGGAACACGAACGTATCGTTCGCCCCTGACGCCGTCAGCGCAGCGTTGTCCCCCTGCACGGTCACCAGGTGCGATCCGTCATTGTTGGTGACATCCTGAGCGATGACCGCACCATCAGCGCCATAACTCACCAGAGATTTGGCGTAGGGCGGATTGGCGCCGAAATAGAAACTGGCGACGGTCTCATTCACCGTCGACGGCGTCAGCAGCGTATTCAAATGCGCATCATCCGTCGGCGTCGTGTTCTGGAATTCGATCTGCAGCGGCCCCGAACCGACGCCCTGCACCAGAATGTGCGCCGTGCCGCCGGCGACGGAAATCGCGACGTCGGTGTCGTGGCCGCCATTGACCGTCGAGACCGACACCGCATTGGGATCGACGCCTTCGATATGGATGCGGTCGTGCTCGCTGCTGCCGGTTGCCCAGGACAAGTCGGTGATCTTGTCGGTTACGCCTGCGGCAAGGTCGCTGCCGCGGAAGAAGAACACGTCGTCCCCCGTCCCGCCGGTGAGGCTATGCGCGCCGACACCGTAGTGGATCACGTCATTGCCCGATCGATCCGGCCCGGCGGTGATGGTCGTGGTGTTGGCCGCAGAATCGTAGGCGAACTGGAAGTCCGACAGCGAGGCGACGTCATCGCCGCTCACCGTAAGGCTGACCGATCCGCTCGCACCGCTCAGAACCAGAACGCCATTGATGAAGGTTTCACTCGTGGCGTGGAAGCCGTCGACGATGATCTTGTCGCGCGTGCCGAAATGCGCGATCGCGTTGACAGGGGCGTTCGCAGCGCTGAATTCCAGCGCCGCATGGTCCGCCGCCGAGAAGTCGATCGCGCCGGAGCCAGCCGCGCCGCTCGCGGTGAGGTCGAGCGTGCCGTTCTCGATCGTGATGCCGCCGGTGAATGTGTTCGCCGTTCCCAGCACCAGCGTTCCTTCGCCGTCGAGCACCAGATGTCCCGCGCCGGTCTGGCCGCTGGCATCGTGCGAGCCGGTCATGTCGGCGATCACGTCGCTGATCGAGATGATGTGCGCCGCGTCGGGGGCGAAGATGATGGTCTGGTTGCCCTGCAGGAAGATGCCACTGCCGAGGCCGGATCCGGAATTGTGGGCGGCATTCGAGCCCGAACCACCCGCGACGCTGTTGTCCTGGGCGCCGCCGCTGCCGCCGAAGGTCAACGAGCCGCCTTCCTGGACGAAGATCGCGCCGCCGGCGCCGAGACCGCCACCACCCGACTGATAGTTGGCCGCACCGCGTCCAGCGCCGAAACCGCCGGCCGCATCGCCGGTGCCAAAGTAGCCGGCGCCTCCGCCACCGCCAAAGCCGCCAGTGCCACCGACGTCCCGCACCGAGGCGCCACCACCACCGCCGAAACCGCCGACACCTCCGGTGCTGCCGCTGAGATCGATAGGGCTAACGACACCGCCGCCGCCCCCCCCCGCCAAAACCGCCCGCGCCGCCCGACGTGGCAGTCCCGACGCTGCCACCGATGCCACCACCGGCGCCGCCGGCATAGCCGTAGCGACCGCCGCCCCCCGCGCTGGTGCCAGTGACGCCGCCGCCGCCATCGGCACCGCCCCCACCGCCACCGGCCACCGCGCCGGAGACGATGCCGCGACCGGGGACGTAACCGAAATAGGACCCGCCCGACGCAGCAAGGCCGATTCCGCCACCGCCATTGATATTGCCGGCGCCACCCATGCCGCCGCCGCCGCTGGCGGAATAGCCGCTGAAATAGCTCCCATTGCCGCCGACCGCCCGATCATGTGCAAAGCTGACATTGTCGAGGGTGACCGCGCCGCCCGAGGCGATGAAGAGACCGCCGCCAAGTCCCGCGCCGCCACCGCCGCCGCTGGTGGAGTCGCCACCTTTGGCAACCGCATTGATGATGCTGAGATTGTCGATGTCGATCGTGCCGGAATAGACGAACAGGCCGGGAAGTCCGTGGGCGTCCAGGGTACGACCATTGCCATGGATCGTCAGCGTATCGCCAGAGGCGAGATTGAACGCCGCGAGCTGTGTGCTCAGGACGAGGTCGCCGACGATGTTGAACGTGTAGTGCGTGTTGACGTGTGAATATGCGCCGGTCAGATCGATCGCTGCGATGTCAGCGACGAGTTCCGCAGCCGTCGTGATCGTGAAGCTCGTGGCGGTCGTCGCAACGTTCACATTGGAGGTCGCCGACGCGGCGCTGGTCGCCGAGCCCGCCCCGTTCACCAGCGTTTGTGTCGCCGTGACCGTGTGAGCTCCGGCGCCGAGCGCAAGGCCGTTGGTCGAATAGACCGCGAAGTGGCCGGTCTGGTCCACGGTGCCCGAGCCGATCGCAGTCGTGCCGCCATCCGCGTACAGCGTGATGATGTCACCGGCCTTGCCGGTGCCAAAAGCCTCGACGCGTCCACCGGGATCGTCGACCGAAACCACCGATGTGATGACCGGCGCGACCGGCGCAACCGTTGCCACGAAGCCCGATGCCGTGCTGGTGAGATGGTCCGCATTGGTCTCTGTCACCGACACGGCCTGGACGCCGGGGTTCAGGCCGGAGGTGGTCGTGATGTCGAAATGCCCGGTGGCATCGACGATTCCCGAACCGATGGTGACGCCGCCGACGGTGATCGTCACATGTTGCCGACTTCGCCCGTGCCGACGAACTCGAGCGCGCCGCCCTCCACCGTTGTTCCGATCTGCGCCGTAATCGTCGGCGCGATCGGGTTGACGTTGACCGTGAATGCAGGCGACAGGCTGCTCGCGATACCGTCGTCGGTCTCCGTCGCGGTAAAACTGTGAATGGCGTCTGCAAATGTCACGGTGGTCGTGATCGAGAACGTGCCGTTGGCGGCAACCGTGCCGGCTCCGACCGCCGTCGTGCCGCCGTCGGCGTAAAGCGTGATGGTGCCGCCGACGTGCTGGGCGGTTCCCTTCACGGTCACGGTGGTGTCGTTGATGGGCTGGCCCACCAGCGCGGTGATGGCCGGAGCATTCGGCGTGACGTTGACCGACACGCCCGCGGAGATCAGGCTAACGAGGTTGGCGGCGTTGGTTTCCGTGGCGTGGATGATATGCGCGCCGCCGAGAATGTTGGCGAAGATGTCGAAATGACCTGTCGCATCGACCACGCCGGTGGCGAGCACGGTCGTGCTGCCGTCGGCGAACAGCTTGATAGTCTCGCCGACCTCGCCGGTGCCCTGCACCTCGATGCGCTGCGAGGTGCCGGAAACGGGAAGCACCGCCGAGATGACCGGCGTGTCCGGGATCACGTTCACGGTGAATTGCGACGACACCGGACTGATGAGGTTCGCGGCATCGGTCGCCGTCGCAGTCAGGCGGTGCACTCCGTCGGCGAACGTCACCGTCGTCGTGATGTCGAAATGTCCGGTGGCGTCGATGACACCGGTTCCGACCGGCGTCGTGCCACCATCGGCGTAGAGTGTGACGCTCTGGTTCGGCTGGCCCGTGCCCTTGACCGCGATGGTGCCGTCATTGTCGGGCTGGCCGACCAGCGTGGTGATGACCGGCGCCGACGGAACGACAGTGATGGAGAGACTGTTCGATGCCGTGCTTGGCAGGTTCGACGTCACCGTGACCGCCGTCAGCGCATGGGTCCCATTGCTCAGGCCCGCCGAGGTCACGATGTCGAACTGGCCGCTGGCATTGGTGGTGCCGGTGCCGATCACCGTCGTACCACCATCGGCAAAGATCTGGATGGTGTGATTGGGCTCGCCCGTGCCCTTCACCTCGATCGGCCCGCCATTGAAGGGGCTGTTGACCAGCGCGGTGATCGTGGGCGCCGTCGGATTGACGTTGACGATGAAGCCGCCCGACAGCGGACTTACCAGGCCGAGGCTATCGGTCTCGGTCGCCCGGATGGTATGGACGCCGTCGGTCAGCGCCGGTGTGACGATGTCGAAATTGCCGTTGGCATCAGCGACGCCGGTCGCGAACACGGTCGAGCTGCCGTCGAGATACAGCTTGATGATCTGGTTGGGCAGAGCAGTGCCCTTCAGCTCGACGGTGTCGCCATTGAGCGGATGGCCGATCTGCGTCGTGATCACCGGTGCGCTCGGAAGCACCGTGACCGCGAATCCGGCAGAGAACTGCGACGACGACCCGGTCTGCGACACCGCCTGGAACGTGTAGAAGCCGTCGGCGAGCGGCGAGGTGATGAGATCGAAGTTGCCGTTGGCGTCGACGATGCCGCTGCCGAGCACGGTCGTGCCGCCATTGGCGATGATCGTGACCGTAGAGGCCGGAGCGGCCGTGCCGCGCAGTTCGACGCCGCTGCCGTAAACCGGCTGGCCGACCAGACCGGTGATCCCGAACGGCACGCGATCGGTCAGCATCACGCCGCCGCTATAGGCCGTGACGTCAAACTGGAATTGAGAAAAATCGACCCCGGGGTTGAGATGCAGATCGACTGAATGAACGCCATCGCTGACGGTCAGGACGTTGCCCGCGCCCATCGTCGCCGTCGCATTTGCGGCAAAGCCGACCAGCCTGATCGTATCGCCCGGGTTGAAGCCGTTGATCTGGTTGGACAGCGCCACGCCCGCTTCGAGGATCAGCGTCGCACCCGAATTGGAGACGAAGGTGATGATGCCGCTGCCGATCGAATTCACCGAGGTGAGATCGATGGTGCTGTTGCCACTCAGCACCATGCCGCCGGTCAGCAGGTTCATGCCGGTGATCGTCAACACCGATGTACCGGACGCACTGATGATGCCGCCGCCCGTGATCTTGTTCGCCAGCGTGTAGTGCGCCGAGCCCGACAGCGAGAAGGAATCGTTGACGAGATCGCCCGCCGTCAGCGACACCGCGCCGGTGTTGGAGATGTCGATCGTCGTGCCGGTGATCGCGCCCGACAGCATGACGTTGCCGGCTCCCGCGATATGGATGACGCCGACGCCCGCACCCGCGATCGAATCCGAGACGGTCAGCGTGTCGCCCAGCTGCGGCGCAAACGTGATGCTCTGCGAGATCGTGAAGAGGCCCGAACCGATGCCCTGCCCGTCTCCGCCGGCCGCGGTCGGGGATGCACCGCCGAGACCGCCGACCGCGGTATTGCCGCCGATCGAACCACTCTGGATCGTCAGTGATCCGCCGGACGCAACGAAAACGCCGCCACCAAGACCAGCGCCGCCACCGCCGCCTCCGGACGGAACTCTTATCCCGCCGCCGCCGCCGCTGCCTGCGCCGTAACCACCGCTGCCGCCGATGCCTGCATAAAGTTCGCCGGCCCCAAAGGAAGGAGTGTGAACGAAGTAAATGCTGGACCCGCCGCCACCACCGCCGCCGAATCCGCCGGCCAGACCGTTGCTTCGGGAATGCGCGTAGAACGCCGGCGGGCGTCCCCAACCGCCCGAGCCACCCGCACCGAGGCCGCTCGAACTGCTGCCGCCACCACCTCCGCCGACGTAGCCATTGTAGCCACCGGCGGTGCCGCCATTGCCACCGGAGCCACCTATCGCAGAGTTGCCGGTGAACGCGACGCCGTCGAGTGTCGCGGACGCACCCGCACCAATGAAGAGGCCACCGCCCGCACCCAGACCGCCGCCGCCGGCGCCGGCATAGGCGTGGGCAACGGACCCACCGTCGTGACCATGAGCAAGGGTGCCTTCGATCGTCAGCTGGCTGAGAACCAGATTGCCGGATTCAAGATCGAACCCGGAATAGGTCGCCGTGCCATTGACCGAACCGTCGATGACGTGACCGCCGCCCTTGATGGTGAGTGTATCGCCGGCGGCAAGCTGGATGGCGGCCATGTTGCCGTTCAGCTTCAAATCGGCGGTCAGGTCGATCTCGTAGTCGATGCTCGTGCCGTAGTAGAAGCCGCCGGGATTGATGGCCGCGAGCGCCGCATTGAATTCCGCAATCGTGCCGACGGTGAAGGTCGCGATGGGATGGCCGGTGAACGCTGGCGGGCCCATGGACGCGCCGGTCGCGAAGGTGAAAGCCGGACCGTTGCCGTTGACGGCGCCGTTCAGCGTGTGCCCGGCGGTGTTGATGGTGAGCGTATCGCCGGCAGCGAGGTTGAGCGTCGACGACAGGCTACCCAGCGTCGGGATATCCACCCCGAGATTGATGACGTAGCTCGTATTGGGGGAGGAGAAGAATCCGCCGACGTTGATCGTGCTGAACGTGGCCGACAGGTCCGACACGCTTGCAACGTTGAATGTGGGGACCGCGTTGCCGAGCAACACGGCGCCGCCGCCGGACGCGCTCGCCGTGAAACTGAACCCGCCGCCAGCGCCGTTGACGGCGCCGTCAAGCAAATGGCCGGCGGTGTTGATGGTGGCCGTATCGCCGGCAGCGAGGTTGAGCTTCGGCAGTCCCGCGGTCAGCGCAGTGTCCGCCGTCAAATCGATCTCGTGGGTGTGGACGCGGGCGATCGACAGCTTGCCGCCGATATTGATGTCGGAGATCGCAGTGAGGAGGTCGCCGACGGATGCGACTTGGGCGACCGGCAGCGTCAGCGAGCCCGTTCCCGTGTAGTTGATGGTCTCGTTGCCCGCGATCGGGCCCTGCAGGACCACGTTGCCGGATCCGGCGACGTTGATGACCTCGCTGCCCGTGATCGAGCCGGTCACGGTCACATCGCCTGATCCGGTGATGTTGATGATCTCGCTACCCGTGATCGGACCGGCCAGGGTCACGTCGCCTGAGCCGGAGATATTGATGGTCTGGCTGCCGGAGATCGCGCCCGAGAAAACGAAATCGCCGGCGCCTGTGAGGTCCAGAATGCCGGTGCCGGCGATGGAGTCGCCGATGTTGAGCGTCTTGCCCGCGCCGGACGTGAGCGAGATCTCGCTGCCGTTGTTGAAGAATGCGCCGCCAAGCCCCTGGCCGGCGCTTCCGCTGTTGCCGCCGTAGCCGCCGGCGCCGCCGATCGCGTTGTTGCCTGAAAGACTGCCGTTGCTGACGGACAGCGAACCGCCGGCCATGACGAAGACGGCGCCGCCAAGACCAGCACCGCCACCGCCACCGGCGCCGAGGCTGCCGGGCCAATTCCCATTGCCGCCGGCGCCGGCACCATAGCCCCCGATGGCACCGTTCTGGCCAGGTGAGTGAAAACCACTCGGGTTGTTGCTGAAAGTGCTGGCTCCGCCGCCGCCGCCAGCACCGAAGCCGCCGTTGCCGGAACCGATGAAGCCGTTGCTGCCTCTCCCGCCCGTACCGAAGCCGCCATAGCCGTTGTTGTAGTTGTAGCGCCCTTCAAACAAGCCACCGCGGCCGATATCAGTATCCACCGGCGGTACTGCGTTGTAGCCTCTGCCACCGTTGCCGCCGATGGCCCGGTCGCCGGTGAAGCTGACATTGTCGAGCGTCGCCGAAGCGCCTGCGCCGACGAACAGGCCGCCACCAGCGCCGAGACCGCCACCACCGGCCCCGTTCCTCGAATGAGGATCACCGGTGCCGGTGCCGCCGCGCTGAACGGTGTTCTGGATGGTCAGGTCCGACACCGCGAGACTGCCCGAACGAAGATACAGTCCTGAATAGGTCGCAACACCGTTCACCGCGCCGTCGATGGTGTGTCCGAGGCCGTGGATGGTCAAGCTATCGCCGGACGCCATGTCGATCGCAGTGATGAAGGCGGTCACCGACAGGTCGGCGTGAATGTTGATCGTATAGGCGGTGTTGGTGCCCGAATTGATGCCGCCATTCTTGATCGACGTCAGAGCGGCCTGGAAATCGGCGAACGTGGAGATTTCGAAAACGGTCTGGATGCCGTTCAGCACGACATAGGTGCCGCCGTTCCCGTCCGGTACGACCCGGAAGCCGGTCGAGACCAGATCCGCCTGCGCCGGATCGAAGTTCAGTGTTCCGACGACAGCGCCGCCTGCACCGGTCAACGTGAGTATGTCGTTGACATACGAACCGACGCTGGTCGCTGCCACTGCCTTGAGGTCGATCACATCGCCGGCGCCGAAGCCGTGAATGACCGGCGTAGGCGCGCCGCTGTTGAAGGCCAGCGTGGTCCATCCGGTGCCGAACGTGATCGTTCCCGATCCCGAGATGGCCGAGGCAAAGGTATAGGTCTCGGACCCATCAAGGAGGACGTCGTTGTTGTCGACGACGGCGTTCGCCACCGTTGTCGTGTGGATGAGATGCAGCGTGCCATTGTTGGTGACGGCGCCCGTCCCCAGCGAGCCGGTGGCCCCGAGCTGCAGCGTGGCGCCAGCCTCGATCGTCGTGCCGCCCGAATAGGTGTTGGCAGCGTCGAGCTCGACGATGCCCGTTCCCTTGATGTCGACCGCACCGCGGCCGCCATCGCCACCCTGGTCGGCGATCACGTCGGCGACCGTCATCGTCGCACCGGAGGCCGGCGCGAACGTCAGCGTTTCGTTGCCCTGGAGGAAGATGCCGCTGCCGAGCCCCTGCCCGGCGCCGGGCATGGCGTACAGCTGATGAGCCGCCTGGATGGCGCCCGCAGCCCCTCCGGCCACGGAGCCGCCGGACAGCGATCCGCTTTCGAGGATCAGCGTGCCCCCCTCCTGGACGAAGATGCCACCGCCGGCACCAAGCCCGCCGCCACCGACATTGCCGAGTTTTGACTGGTACGAGCCGTCAGCACGATAAGCGAAGGAGACGCCGCCATTGCCCGCGCCAAATCCCCCGATGCCGAACTGACTGCGGAGGCCGCCGCCGCCGCCACCACCGCCAAAGCCGCCATTGCCGCCGGCGGCGTTCTCGCCGCTGCCGTAGCTGTTGGTGTTCGTGTTGAAGCCGCCACCAGCACCGCCGCCGCCGCCAAAGCCACCCTGTGCGCCGGTGGTTCCGGCTTTCCTGTAGGCGAGATAGGCGTTACCGCCGCCCCCACCACCGCCAAAGGTGCCGGAGGCCGGGGACGATCCGCGATACGACGTCGCCCCGGCCCCGCCTCCGCCCGAAAGATTCGACAGGCCGAGACCGCCGCCGGTGCCGCCTGCATAGCCCCAACCGGTGTAGCCGGGGCGGCTTCCGATGCTATAGGAATGTTGCACCCCGGTCGTCGAGCCAGGGGCACCATTGATGCCCATGCCGCCGCCGCCCGCACCACCTTGATAAATCCCGCCGGCCGGGTTCACGCCGCCGCCATTGCCGCCCCGGGCGGCGTTGTACAGGAAGGTCACGTTCGCGATCGTCGCCGAGGCACCCGCCGCGACGAACAGGCCGCCGCCAAGTCCGGCGCCGCCGCCGCCACCGCCGATGCTACCGGCACCACCCTGCGCCAGCGTGTGCGCAATCGTCATGTCCTTGAACGTGACGGTGCCGGCATATTCGAAGAAGCCACGATGGGTATTGGCGCCGTCGAGCGTGAAGCCTGCACCATCGACCGTCAGTTTGCTGCCGCTGGCGAGATTGATGGCGGCAAGATCCGAGCTCAGCGACGCCAGAGAAATATTGCCGGCGAAATGGATGACGTAGTTGAGATTCGCGCCATAGGCGTTGCCTCCCGAGCTCATTGCCGTCAGAGCGGCGTTGAGCTCGGCCGCGGTGCTCACCGTGAAGCTGGTCTGCGCCAGGCGGATGTTGGTGCCGCCATTGCCGTCCGTGACAAGGGCAAGGTTGAGATCGAACTGCTGCGCCGGGTCGAAATGCAGCGTCGCGACCGCCGTGCCGCTGACATTCTTCAGCGTCATGACGTTGTTCGCATCGATCGTGAAGGAGGTCGCGACGACCGACCTGAGATCGATGGTATCCCCGACGTCGAAGCCCTTGAGGGTGACGGCGGGGACGCCGGTGTCGAACACGGCGGTGATGACGTGACCTTGGGCGAAATTGAACGTGCCCGTTCCGGTCACGGCGGCCTGGAATTCGAACGTACCATCATGGTCGAGGGTAACCGCGCCGTTGTCCGTGACCGCATTCACGATCGTACCCGGCGCCTCGAACCGCAGCGTACCGTTGTCGATGATGGCGGCGGTGCCGGCGCTGCCGCCAGCCTCGACCTCGAGCGTGCTGCCGCTGTCGATGGTGGTGCCGCCGACATAGCTGTTGGCGCCGGCCAAGTGCACGGTGCCGCTGCCTGCGATCTCGACGTGACCGCTGCCGCCGTTACCGCCCTGGTCGGCGATCGCATCGGAAATGATGGCGTCCTCGCCCGCAGTCGGCGCGAATGTGATGGTCTGGTTGCCCTGGATGAAAATGCCGGAGCCGAGCGCCTGTCCGTCGCCTCCGCCGCCATGACCACCCAAACCTGCCGTGACCGAGTTGCCGGAGACCGAGCTGCCGGCAATCGTCAGCGAGCCGCCTTCCTGCACGAACACTGCGCCGCCTGCGCCGAGGCCGCCACCGCCGCCGCCGACGCTACTGCCGCCAACACCGCCGCCGAACCCGCCAGCGCCCGCACCGCGGCCGCCGCCGCCTCCGAAGCCGCCGGTACCGCCGCCCGTTCCCGAGCCGAAAGCGCCCGCGGCTCCGCCGCCACCGCCGAAACCGCCGTCGCCGCCGACGCTGATGCTTGTTGCCTGCGAGCCGGACAGGTAGCCCCCCGCACCGCCACCGCCGCCGCCACCAAAGCCGCCATCCGCACCCGGAGTGAGGCTGCTGCCGCTCGGCGATGTGCCGCCAGCAACGGCCTGCGAGTAGCCCGCGTGCCCCGGGACATTGATCCCGAGTGTGCCGCCCGAATCTCCCTGGACAAAGACGAAGGAGTCGCCGCCGCCGACGCCGTGGATGCTGCTGTAGTGAGCACTGCTGCCGTTGGTGCCCATGCCACCACCGCCGCCACCCTGGCCTCCGCGCGAGCCTCCTCCCCAATCGCCTCCGGCGCCGCCCTTGGCCGCGTTGCCCGTGAACGTCACGGCATCGATCGCGACGGCCGCCCCCGCCGCCACGAACAGGCCGCCACCAAGACCCGCACCACCGCCGCCGCCTTCGACGCCGCCGGCGCCACCCTGGGCCAGCGTGTGCGCGATGTTCAGATTGTTGATCGAGACGTTGCCGCCGAACACGAACAGACCGCGATAAGCATTTCCGCCGTCAAGCGAATAGCCCGCGCCATTGATGAAGAGATGGCTGCCGCTGGCCAGATTGATCGCGGTCAGATTGGCGCCGAGCGCGGCAATGGAGATGTTGCCCGCGAACTCGATCGAATAGTTGGTGTTGGCGGCAGCAGCTCCGCCACCCACGCTGATGGCGAGCAGCGTCGCGTTGAGCTCCGCGGCGTTGTGGACGGTGTAGACGTTAGACGGCTTGATCACGGTGCCGCCGGAGCCGTCGGCCGAGAATGCGAAGCCGTAGGTCGGTCCGCTGAAGTGCAGATCGACGCTATGCGTGCCGTCGGTGACGTACAGAACGCCGGTCGACGAATTGAACGATTGGGAGAACTGCCCGGAACTGTAGTTGATCCCGACCAGGTCGATCGCGTCGGTCGCGCCGCTGAAGCCCGCGATGGTGCCGGCAAAGCTCGCCGGCGCATCGATCTTGAGCGTGGCGAGCGCGCCGTTGAACGTGATGGTCTGGCCGGATGCGACGCCAGCGCCGAATTCGACCGTGCCGCCATTGCCGACGGTGACCGCCCCACTGCCGGTGACATTGCCCGCAACCAGCAGCTTGCCGCCGCCGTCCGCCTGCAGCGTGCCGGTGTTGGTGACGTTGCCGGCGAGATCGAGCGTACCCGCCTTGGCGTCGATGACGCCGCTGTTGTCGACCGCCGTGCTGACGATCGTGGTGCCGCTGCCGGTCTTGTCGTAGTTGCCGACGACGTTGAGCGTTCCGCTGCCGGCACTCGATGCGATGTTGAAGGCGCTTCCGCCGGTCGTCGCATCGGTGAAGGTGACGCCGGCATCGATCTTGAAGGCCGCGCCGTTGTTCAGTCGCAGCGTATCGCCGGAGAAGGTCCCGGTCTGGCCGGATCCGCGCAGCTCGAGCGTCCTGCCGTCGAGGGTGAAGGTCTCGTTACTGGCATCGAAGAAGGTCGCGAGCCCGTTGACGATGGTCGTGCCGCTGCCGCTTTCGGTGCCGCCGGTGAAGGTCGCCCCGTTGGCGTCGATCAACGTGCCGGTGCCCGACAGAGTGCCGCCAGACTGGGTCAGGCTGTTGATGATTTCCGAGACGGTACTGAGGTTGATGTTGCCCGGCAGCACGAAATCATTGGTGACGGCGATATTGATCAGCACCGGTACGCTGGTCAGGCTGCCGTCGGTCGCGGACACGGTGAAGCTCGCGGCCGGGTTCAGCGTGCCGTCACTGACGAAGATCACCTGGCCCGCGGCGAGCTGCGCCTGGGTGAAGCTCGTGATCGCAACGCCGGGCGCACTCGACAGCGCCACGTAACCGCGTTGCGTGCTGCTGACGTTGAAGGTGAGCTGGCTCGCGCTGTTGTCGACATCGCTGACGCTGAGGTCGGCCGTGGTGATGGCCGTCGCAAGGCCTTGCAGCAGTGCTGCCGCATTGTCGCCGGACAGCACAGGCGCATCGTTGGCGCCCGTGATCGTGATGGTGACGACCTGCGCGCTGCCGTCGCTTCCCCTCACGGAGAAGGTGTCGGTCATCGTCGCGCCGGCGACGAGCCCCTGCACCGTGGAATTGTTGTTGTCGAGCGTGTACCGCCAAACGCCGGCCGAGGACACGGTGTAGGTGCCGTAGCCACCGGTGCTGGCGGTCTGCGCGGCGACGGCCACGAAGGTGACGGAGGACGTGTCGGGATCGAACAGCGTCAGCGAGCCGGTCGCGGTCGGCGTCCCCGGCACCGCGTTGGCGACGCCGCCCGCCTCGATGACCGATCCGGTGGTCGTCCCACTCATCGTGGCCGGATCGTCGGTGCCGAGGATGTTGATGGTGACGGACGAGGTAGTGCCGTCCGAACTCGCGACGGAGAAAACGTCAGTATAAGTTTGCCCGCCCACGAACTCGTCATGTGCCGAGCTCGCGACATAGCTCCAGGTGCCATCCGCGGCGAGCGTAAAGGTGCCGTACTGCCCAGCCGTCCCGGCCTGCGCGACGAAGGATTGCGGACTGTCGGGGTCCTGGATCGTCAGCGTGCCGCCGGTCGAGAGCGGCACATTGGTTTCAGCCAGATTGCGCGTCACCGCCGATATCACGGCGGCATCATCGGCGCCATTGATCGTGATCGTGACGACCTGCGGCGTGCCGTCGACGGTCGTGACCGTGAACGTATCCGTCAGCGTGCCGCCGGGATTGAGCGCCTGAACCGCGGCATTGCTGTTGTCGAGCGTGTAGGTCCAGGCCCCGGCCGACGTGACGGTGTAGGTGCCGAAACCGCCGAGGCTGACTGTCTGCGTCGCCACCGCCGTGAAGGTGTTCGCGGGATTGTCGACGTCGGTGTCCGTCAGCGTGCCGCTCACGCTCGGCGTCCCCGGCACCGCGTTGTTGAAACCGCCCGCCTCGGTCACCGAACCGATGGTGGTGCCCGATATCGAAGCTGCGTCGCTGCTGCCGAGGATACTGACCGTAACGGACGAGGCCGTGCCGTCCGAACTTACCACGGAGAAAACGTCAGTGTAGGTCTGCCCGGCGACGAATTCGTCATGCGCCGAACTCGCGACATAGGTCCATGCGCCGTTCTGGGCAACGGTGAAGGTGCCGTAGTGCCCGACCGTGCCCGCCTGCGCCACGAAGGTTTCGGGATTGTCGACGTCATGGATCGTCAGCGTGCCGCCGGTCGACAGCACTGAATCGGTCTCGGTCAGGCCGACAGTGTCCGTCGACAGCACCGCGGCATCGTTGGCGCCGTTGACGGTGATCGTGACCAGTTGCGCGGTGCCGTCGACGGTCGTCACCGTGAACGTGTCGGTCAGCGTCCCGCCGGCATTGAGCGCCTGAACCGCGCTATTGCTGTTGTCGAGATTGTAGGTCCAAACGCCGCCCGCCGTCATGGTGAACGTGCCGTAACCGTGGTCGCTCGCCGTGGCGGTCCCGACCGCCGTGAAGGTGTTGGCGGGATTGTCGACGTCGGTGTCCGTCAGCGTGCCGGTCGCGCTCGGCGTCCCCGCCACCGCGTTGTTGACGCCGCCCGCCTCCGTCACCGCGCCGTTGCTTGTGCCCGACACCACGGCCGGATCATTGACCGCCTGCACGGTGATATTGATGGTCGCCACGTTGGAATCGGCGAAGCCGTCATTGACCTTGTAGGTGAAACTATCGGAGCCGTTGTAGTCGCCAACCGGCGCATAGGTGAACGAGCCGTCGGCATTCAGCGTCAAGGTGCCGTGGGCCGGACCGTTGACGAGGATGGCGTGCAGCGCATCGCCGTCGAGGTCGGTGGCCCCGGCGAGCACGCCCGTACCAGACACCACCAATGCATGGTCCTCATCGGTCGTGTAGTTGTGCGCAACCGCCAGCGGCGCGTCATTCGTGCCGTTGATCGTGATCGTCACATATTGCGTGGTGCTGGTCGCGGTGTCGTCGTTGACGACGACCGCATAGGTCAGCGTGAGCGTCTGGCCCTGCTTCAGGAAGTCGAAATCAGCTGCGGCGGGCTGGTAGATCCAGCCGAACGTCGTGGCGGCGCCGGTGGACAGGTGCCCGCTAGCGTCGATCGCAAAAGCGGCATTGTCGATGAGTGCCAGCGCGCCGGCCGGCAGGCTGAAGGCCTGGCCATCCAGTTTGACGACGGGCCCGCCGACCGTCGAAGCCTTCAGCGTGTCGCCGACGTCCAGATCGACCACCGAGATCGAGCCCGTCAGCGAGATGACCTGCGCATGCGCGTCGGCATCCTCACTGGTCGTCGCGGTGTCGCCGGTCACCACGGGCACGTCATTGGCGCCGACGATGGTGATCGTGAGGGTCTGTTGGCCGCTGGTGAGAAGGCCGTCGCTGACCTCCACCGTGTAGGTCAGAACCAGGCTCTGCCCTTCCCGCAGAAAATCCAGGTTGGCCGCCGACGCATCATAGGTCCAGCCGATGCCGGCAGTGCCGCCGTTCGACGTCCCCGCATGGAACGACAATGCGTTGCTGGTCAGCGATGCCGCCCCTGCCGGCAAGACGAAGGCGTGGCCATCAAGGGTCACGACCGGCGAATTGATGATCGAAGCCGTCAGCGTGTCGCCGATATCGGCATCCGTCACCGGCAAGGTGCCCGTCAGCGTGATGTGCTGTGCGGCGGCGTCACCGGCTTCCGGGGCGGTCGCCGATGCACCGGCAGCACGGAGGCATCCTCTTCGCCGGTGATCGTGATGGTGACATTCCGGCTCGCCAGCCCGCCATGACCGTCGCTGACGGCTACGGCGTAGGTTTCCGCAATGGTCTGTCCGGCGCGCAGGAACTGGACGTCCGCGTTGTCGACGAGATACTGCCACGCCGCCTGCCCGCCGAGGCCGTTCACGGTGTCGGTGGTCAGATGCGCGCTCATGGTCCCGAGCGCCAATCCACCCGCGCGCGTCGAACTGACGAAACCGACCGAGACGACATGCGCATCCGCCAGGTCGACGTCAGTGAACGCGATCGTGCCATTGGCGTGCAGCAGCCCATGGGGATCGAGTGCCGTGTCCTCCTGCACCGCGCCGGTCGTCTGCGCTGCGCCGATCACCGGCGCATCGTTGACCGGAGATCCCGGGATCGATGCACCTCCAGGACCAGCCCCGCCGTTTCCTCCGCCGGGCGGATGAGGGGCGACATCCAGACCGGTGTTCGCGGGCGGGTTGGCGCCAGAAGCTCCATTCGGCTCAAACGACGGCTCGTTCGACCCGGCACTGTACGAGCCAGGCGGCGATGACGAACCGTGCGGACCACCGCCGGCGGGCGTGGTGCTGCTATTGTGGTCCGTAAGGTTCTTGATTTGGAGGAGGTGGTTCAGCGCATCCAGCTCGCCGGCCCTGTCGGCGTCCGTCTTCGCCTGCTCGCTGGCGGCAATTTGAGTTGGACCGGTCGGCTTCAGCTCCAGCTTTCCGCCTTCGCTGCTGATCGTCGCAATCGCGTTGCCGTTCTTATCGTAGGCCGTCGCCCGATGCAGCCCGTCATTCTGCTGGAAGATGGACAGCGTGACCGATCCATCGTCCGGGGAGATCTCCCCGGCACCCGCCGAGCCCGTGATCTTGGCAGAGCCGATCGGCGTCCCAATCCGCATGTCGCCCGACTTGGCAATTTTGCCCGAGGCGAAACTGAGCGATCCCTGGATGAGATCGAAAACTTCCAGATTGGCGCTTCCCTGCAGGTCGAACTTGAATTCGCTCAATACGAGCCGCGAACCATGCCCGATCTGGAACGCACTGCCGTCGTTGAAAACCAGTCCGGCCGCGCCAGCGCTGTCGGTCTGGACCACGTCTCCCTTGAGCAGAACATCGCCGTTATTGAGCGCCACAACGACGCCGTTGCGCAGGACCGTTACTTGCCCCTCGACCCGTACAGCATGTCCGATCACCTGCATCGCCGGCGACGGCGCATCCTTGGCTGCGTACCTTCCGAGAGCAGCAGGTCCCGCCAGCACAGCGACGATTTCGCCGCTCAGCGTCGCACCATCCGACGACCGCAGCGCGTGCAGATTTTCCGATTTGAAATAGCCGGGAACGACGTGGATCTTTCCGTCGACCCCAATCAGCCGCAGGTCATCTCCGGCACGCTTGAAATCGGCGCTGAGCAGATGCGTGTCCTGCACCGCGGCCACGGACGTCTCCGGCCCGCCCTTGATCGAAAGCTCCTGCGAGATAGACAGCGAAAAATGTCGATCACTGCCAACGTGCAGCATTTTCCATTCCATCAAATAAATAGACCGCGTAACACGGTCGAAAGTCACCGCCGAACAAGCACCCGATCGGCGCTGTCGTTGCGCTACCGACGGATGCGATAAATCCTCTTCGCGTATTTCCTCAGGACTACCGCCGAAGCATCCAACGCCTTTTCGCACCCGCGCAGCTCGGAAGCGTCGACTCTTCAGCGGCCCATTGGTACGGTATCCGGCTGCCGAAGGCTGCGAACGAACGTTCACATGCGCCCATTTTCGTCGATCGTGATTACCGCCCGAACGCCAAAAACGTCAGTCATCGTAAATCGCGACATTCTCGTTCCGCGCACGAAATCAAGCTATGAAATCAAAGTGCGCAGCGACTTGAAGCCCTGCGGGTCCTCTGAATCGGACTTAACATTTGCGGTAAAGATCGAGACCGGCCCGGAAATGCCGACCACCAAAAATGGTCAGATGACAGCGGATCGTCTAATGCTGCCCATCACCCGTTCGACAACGTCATGGATCTCATCGATGAGTCGTAAAACAAGCCTCGAAGGCTGCATCGATGATCGCGAGCTTTACGGCCTGCGCCTTGTGATACTCGCGGCGGAAGCCTTTCGATACCCACAGCCGGGACTTGCCGCGCGCTCCCACCCAGCCGAGGCTTCCCATGGACTCCGCTTCGGCGAGCTTGCGCCCGAGTTGCGTCCGCGACAATTTCAGCCGCTGCGCCAGTGCGGAAACCGACGTCACGTCGGTCGCAATACGATCGACGGAAGCGTCCCCTTCCTCACAACCGACGATCAAGCGATCCATCAGCACGCCGCCCTCGTTGACCCACGTGAACAGCTTGAACGTCGGCTCGGGCTCGCGAACCATGTGAGAGCCGAGCAGACCGTCGGCAATCATCGGCTGCATCCGGCGAACCACCTCCGGCCCGGCGGCCAACGCCGCCGAGCGGCTTCCGCCGTCGAGGCCATCCAGCGTTGCCAGATGCAAGAGATGCCATTGATACAGCGATTCAAGCGCCGCAGGTGCCGGCTCGACCGGGCGATGACGTTTGCCCTCGCTTCCCGCAACATGGCGCACAATGCCGTATTTCAGCATCTCCTTGATGAAGGCGGCAGCGGTATTCCGGCTTGCGATCTGGTGATGCTCGACAAGATCGAGCACACGTGCGGTCAGCACTCCGGTGCCGGCTCCGGCCACGGCAACATCACGGAAGAACTGCGCCACCGCCGCATGGGCCATCAACCAGCGTTGCTGCGTCGCGAACAACGATCCCATCCGTGGATCGGCAGCGTTGAGAAGCAGGAGCGCCCAGGCCTGGCCGCGCACGCGGGCTTCGAGCGCGGGGTTCAGAAAGATGTCGTCAGCATTCAGTGCCATCTGGCGTCCTCCGGCCATCACTACCCGCCAAACATTCGAGGCAGCAAGCGCCGGCGCACCCATTATCGCATCGGGATCACAAGGTCATCTCTGCCCTCCTCTCCGCTGGCCGGACGACGTCGCGCCGCGAGATCAGCCCCCGCCTGGCTTGACGTATGTTGTCCTTTGCAGGGGAATTCTCCTACGAAGGGATCGTCGAATTCGGGATTGCTGGCGCGAGGCACTTTGCAATGAATTTCGTCCCGTTCAACGCCGGCCGAACCGGGCGCGTCCTTCCAAAGCACCTCAAAAGCCTGGAATCTCAATCGATCGAGATCATGCGCGAAGTCATCGCCGAGTTCAAACGGCCGGTGATGCTCTATTCGATTGGTAAGGACTCCAGCGTCATGCTGCATCTGGCACTCAAGGCGTTCCACCCTGCCAGGCTCCCGTTTCCCCTGCTGCACGTCGACACAACGTGGAACTGGCACTACATCCAGCTGGAGAATATTCCGGTGGTACCGCTCTATTTCGCCAAACACCGCCCGGTCGTTGCGCGTGGCGGCTCCTGGATCATGGTGGATGACGAGAGACTGCCCCTCAATGCGGGCGAGCAGCCAGAATCGCGGCGAATTCGATTTCGAACGCTGGGTTGCTATCCGCTGACCGGAGCGATCGACTCCAGTGCCGCAACGCTGGAAGACATCATGGCGGAGATGAGATCGACGCGACTTTCGGAGCGGCAGGGCCGCCTGATAGACAGCGACGAACCTTCATCAATGGAGCGCAAGAAGCGCGAAGGCTACTTTTGATGGAAAGTCGCGAGCCTCCCGGCGAGCCGACGACCAAGGACCTGCTTCGTTTCCTCACCTGCGGCTCGGTGGACGACGGAAAGGCTACGCTGATCGGCCGCCTTCTGCACGACTCCAGGCTCATCCTTGACGACCAGCTATCCTCGCTGGCGGCGGCTTCGAAGCGCCACGGCACGATGGGAGATGACATCGACCTCGCGCTTCTCGTGGAGGGACTGGAGGCCGAACGGGAGCAAGGCATCACGATCGACGTTGCATATCGCTTCTTCACCACGCCGCGACGTTCCTTCATTGTCGCGGACACGCCCGGCCACGAGCAATACACTCGGAATATGGCGACCGGCGCATCGACAGCAGACCTCGCCATTCTCCTAATCGACGCACGCAAAGGCGCTTTGGCACAGACCAGACGACACTCCCTGATTTGTTCGCTGCTCAGCGTACGCCATGTTGTCCTCGCGGTGAACAAGATTGACCTGGTCTCCTATCAAAGCGACATCTTCGTTCGAATTGTCGATGAATACAGAGCCTTTGCCGAAGAGCTCGGTTTTTCGTCGATAGCATCGATTCCAATCTCCGCCCGACATGGTGATAACGTTACGAAGGTATCGGACAACACGCCCTGGTATCGTGGGCCAAGCCTGCTCGACTATCTCGAAACCGTTGATGTGAGCGGTGATGCGATCGACAGTTCGTTCCGCTTTCCGGTGCAATGGGTCAACAGACCCCATCTTGATTTCAGAGGCTACGCTGGCACGGTGGCCTCTGGACGATCAACCCCGGCGATCCCATCGCCGCCGCCAATACCGGCAAAATCTCAAGAGTGAAGGAACTTCTGACCGCCGAGGGCGCTCAGACCTCCGTCCACGTCGGAGACGCGATCACGATCACGCTCACGGACGAGCTGGACATTGGCCGCGGCGATCTGCTGGCTAGTCCGGAATCTCCGCCCGAAGTATCGGACCAGTTTGCCGCACACATGATCTGGATGAGTGACCAGCACCTCATGCCAGGCCGCTCCTATCTGGCACGCATCGGCACCCGAACGACGTCCGTTACGGTCACGGCCATCAAGTACAAGATCGACGTCAACACGCGCGAGCATCTTGCCGCGCGTACCCTGGGCCTCAACGATATTGCATTCTGCAACCTGTCGACGGACACGCCCGTTGCGTTCGATCCGTACGAGCAGAACCGCAGGACCGGATCATTCATCGTCATCGACCGCGCGACCAATCTCACGCTCGGCGTGGGAATGATCGCGTTTGGGTTGCGGCGTGCCTCCAACATCCATTGACAGGCCACCCTGATCGGAAAGTCGGAGCGCGCTGCGCAAAAGCACCAGAAGCCAGCAATCATATGGCTGACCGGCCTGTCCGGTGCCGGCAAATCGACCATCGCCAACATCGTTGAACGCCGGCTTCACACTGGCGGTCACCACACCATGATGCTGGACGGCGACAATTTGCGCCATGGGCTTAACCGCGACCTCGGCTTTACGGAGGCGGACCGCGTCGAGAATATCCGTCGCGCCGGAGAGGCCGCAAAACTCCTGGTGGATGCAGGCCTGATCGTGCTCTGCTCGTTCATTTCGCCGTACCGCTCCGAGCGGGATATGGTGCGCCGTCTGGTGTCCGACGGAGAGTTCATTGAGGTGTTCGTCGACACACCTATCGACGAATGCGCACGGCGCGATCCGAAGGGCCTCTACACCAAGGCGAAAGCTGGTAAGATCAAGAACTTTACCGGCATCGACGCCCCGTATGAACCACCGGTAACCCCCCGAAATATACTTGCAAACGATCGGTCATCAGCCCGAGCAATTGGCGGACCTGATCTTGAAGAAGATGGCCGCGCGCGGAATCGTATAGGCGAAGAGTTGATACGGCGTCCAAGCGCCAAGTTCAGATCACGACATCATTCGGATTTGGTGCGCCACGCCCCACTGCCGCTGGTTCAGCGTCAGGTTTCGCCAATGGCCGTTGTTAGATTTTTCGTATGCGTCCGGTTCTTGCACGTCAGTCAGGCCTTGACATGAATCTCTGGTTTCCAAACCCACGGCAGCAGTTCGTCGAGACGCTTGATCGGATG